>JAURJT010000020.1 GCA_030832095.1 Gammaproteobacteria bacterium
CACACCTGTATAACGGCCAGGTTCGGTCACATCTGTCGTGATTCCGGTACCACCAGAAACGAAGACATCGTCACAGATTGTCAGATGACCCGCAATCCCCGCAGCACCTGCAATGGTGCAACGTGCGCCAATCGTGGTCGAACCTGCCACGGCAGTACAGGCTGCGATCGCTGTATGCGTACCGATACGGCAATTATGAGCAATCATTATTTGATTGTCGAGCTTGACGCCGTCTTCAATCACGGTATTCTCAAGCGCACCACGATCAATCGTCGTGTTTGCGCCGATCTCGACGTCATTGCCGATCACCAAGCCACCAAGCTGCGGAATCTTACCCCAAGCGCCTTTTGCTAGGCTTGGGTCTGGCGCAAAGCCGAATCCATCGGCACCGAGTACGGCACCACTATGCACAATCACACGAGCGCCAATTTGCACACCATCGTAAATAGCAACGCGCGGTTGAATGACACTAGAGGCCCCAACTTTGACATCTGCACCTAATACCGTACCCGCACCAATCTGAACCATGGCATCGATGACACAGCGCGCCCCAATCACGGCAAGTGGCCCCACTGTCACGCTTGGAGCCAAGATAGCCGTTGGGTCAACCACCGCTGAAGGATGCACACTAATTTCACGAGCCGGTTGCCTGGCCCAATCAAACCATTGGGCGATTCGGGCATACAACAAATACGGATGCTTGCAAACTACACGGGCGTAAGCGGGTTGTACTGGCGCCTGCGAAAGCAGCTCATCTATTTCAGGCAGCACAATCACCGCTGCAGCCTTAGTGATGGCCAGCTGCTCTAGATATTTTGGATGCACGATAAACGAAGCTTCGTGCTGACCAGCAGTAGGCAACGCCCCTAGACCGGCCACAATCGGGTCAGAAAATTGCCCAGTCCCGGGGACAACTTTTTGCACCAAGCCCCCCGGTATTGCCTTCAGTAACTGAGAGAGTAAAGGTGCGCGCTCGGGGGCTAATAAAACAGGCATTGTTCTATCAAGTTATTTGCCGAGAGCCTGAATCACCTTATCAGTGATATCAACCCGTGGGTTTACCGTCACGGCATCTTGAATCACGATGTCATAGCTCTCTGTTTCAGCAATTTTCTTGATAGCGGCATTCGCTTTTTCAATGATGGTCGCAAACTCTTCGTTACGACGACGACTTGAGTCTTCTTGGATTTCGCGACGCTTACGCTGTAAGTCAGCATCAATGTTCGCTAACTCGCGTTGGCGCTTGTTACGCTCTGACTCTGATAAGACTGGCGCGTCTTTTTCAAGCTTTTGCGCCATGCTACGTAAGTTATTGACTTGCTTTTCAAGATCTTCGGCGCGCTTCTTGAATTCATTTTCAATTTTGGATTGCGCAGCTTTTGCAGGCGCAGAATCACGCAGAATACGCTCAGTATTGACAAAGCCAATTTTGGTACCTTGTCCTTGCGCTTGAACAGGTGCTGCAAGCGAAAGCGTAAGCGCAGCGCCCGTTACAGCAACAACGCCAAGCAGGCGATAAGCAAACCGATTAACAACTGAACGATTCGTGGTGGTCATCAAAGCAGACATTATTAAGTCTCACAAAAAACAAATTTCAGCACGCCATTGTGCCAATCATTAAAGTTAGAAGCCTGTACCGATTTGGAACTGGAAAATCTGTAAGTTATCGCTATCTTTCGCATTCAAAGGCTTAGCAAGCGACAGTTGTAATGGACCAAGCGGTGAAATCCATGACAAACCGATACCAGCCGAATAGCGCAATTGACTCAAATTGATCGAGGTGTCATTTCCGTAGCCGTCTGTACCGAAGACTTGACCACCATCGACAAAGGTAAACCAGCGCAGCGTACGATCATTTTGTGTTCCGGGCATTGGGAAGTAGAACTGCACATTACCCACCACACGCTTCGAACCACCCAAATACGTACCAGTCAGCAAATCGCGAGGCCCTAAAGAGTTTTGCGAGAAGCCGCGAACGGTACCAATACCCCCTGCGTACACGTTTTTGAAGATCGGATATTGCAGATCACTGTAGCTCTTGCCATAGTCAAATAACGCATTAAAGGCTAGCGTGTGGTCACGGCCAATTGGAATGAAAAACTGTTGCTGGGCACCCAACATGTAGTACTTGAGATTGACTGTACCCACGTCAGCCTTTAAGCGTGTGAAACTGCCACGGGTGGGTGTTAGGGCACTATCTCGCGTGTCTTTTGCCCAACCAGTATTTAAAATCACGGCTGTGGTGCTCTCACCGTAGTTGTACACGTACTCGCGATACGCTAACGGAGAGTTATCGTATAAACCAATCGTATTGCGCTCAACGTTCGCACCGCCATAGATCCGGTCAAACTCAGAAATTGGCACACCAAAACTTAAGCCTCCGCCAAGAGTTGTAACCTGATACATACCCGGATTGTTCGAGTATGGCGTCATTGTGCGGTAGTAAAGCGAGGTGGTTCGACTAATCCCGTCGTTGGTAAAGTAAGGATCGGTGTGCGCCAAAACGGCAGCACGGTTATACAAACTGGTATTCAAGTTCAGCGTGAGGTTTGTGCCGCTACCAAACACGTTATCTTCAGTGATACCAGCCGTCAAAATCACACCGTCTACCTGACCGTAACCTACACCCAAACTAATCATACCGGTAGGCTTTTCTGCGACGGTCACACTGACATCAACTTGATCGGGTGAGTTTGGCACAGGATCAGTCACAACCTTCACGTCTTTGAAATAGCCAAGACGATCAAGTCTGTCACGAGAGAGTTTGAGCTTACCCGAGTCGTACCAGGCAGCCTCCGGCTGACGCATCTCTCGGCGCACCACCTCGTCGCGCGTACGATGGTTGCCCGAAATTTGGATCTTTCTGACATACACACGACGGCTTGGATCAATATAGAACGTCAGTTCTGCGGTCTGCGCTTCGCGGTTTAAGATTGGATTTGGATTAACGTTCGCAAAAGCGTAGCCTAAACCGCCGAGGTAATCAGTGATACTTTTCGCAGTTGCGTTGGTTTTTTCACCCGAAAAAGTCTCGCCTGCTTTCACTTGCACTAGGGCGTTGACTTCTTGATCAAGCCCCAACAGGTTTCCTGCCAGGCTCACGCTGCTGACTTTGTAAGGCTTACCTTCACTGATGGTCAGGGTAATGAATATATCTTTGCGATCACCCGAGATCGTCACTTGAGGTGGTTCGGCTTTGTACTCAAGATAACCACGATCAAGGTAGAAAGATCTGAGGGACTCGAGATCGCGCTCAAGTTTCTCGCGCGAATACTTATCGCTGTCCGTGTACCACGACAACCAACCAGGCGTCGTCATTTTTAAGAGACCGAGCAAATTACTTTCAGTAAAGGCTTCGTTTCCAACGATTTTAATTTCACGAATACGGGCAACCGAGCCCTCAAAGACATCAAAATTTATCCCAACACGATTACGCGGTAGTGGAGTAACCGTTGAGGTGATTTCAGCTGCGTACTTACCTTTGGTCAGATACTGCTGGCGTAATTCAAACTCTGCCTGTTCGAGCATCGATTGATCAAAGATTCGCCCTTCACCAAAACCAATCTGACGCAAGGTGTCAGTAATATTTTTGGGTTCGAACTCGCGCATGCCTGAAAAAGACAGCGACGCAATGGTGGCACGCTCTTGCACAACAACCACCACCAACCGGTTTGAAGTTTCGATACGAACGTCAGAGAACAGCCCCGTTGCATACAGACGGCGTACAGCTTCTGTTGCAAGTTCGTCGGTGAACTGCTGGCCGACCTTGACTGGCAATTGCGCAAAAATAGTACCCGCTTCAGTGCGTTGAATGCCTTCAATGCGAATATCACTCACAACAAACGGCGCGAAAGCGTTTGCCGTGAGTGGGCCTGCGAAACACAACAGTACCAGTGCCCGCACAAAAAGAGTCGACAACAGTGGCCGGCAACGGGCGCTAAAGTAATCCAGGCTGACGGGCATTCTAAACAATCCTTGAAACAAGCTAACGGTCATTGATTAAATAAACACACGATTTTAAGACAGAAAAGACCTAATTAAAAACGCGAACCAGGTCATTGAACAGGGCAATCACCATCAGGCCTGCCAGGACTGCCATGCCAGCCCGTTGACCCCAGTCGACCGAGCGCGCCGAGGGTGGACTGCCACGTATGATTTCAACTAGATAGTACAGCAGATGCCCCCCGTCGAGCATGGGAATTGGCAGTAAATTCAGTACCCCAAGGCTGACGCTGACCAAAGCCAGAAACGAAATATAGGCAGCCCACCCAATTCGCGCAGTCTGCCCCGCATAATCCGCAATTGTGACCGGACCGCTAATATTTTTGATCGAAACCTCGCCAATCAGCATTTTTCCCATCATTTTGAGCGAAAACCATGCGGTATCGTAGGTTTTAGTCACGCCAAGCCAAACACTGTCGAGTAAGCCGTAGCTCACATCCACCATGGGTAAGTTGCCACCTAATTGAAACCCTGCACGACCCACAGTTTTGCCGTTTTCAAGCGTGACCGCCGCAGGCGTTAAGGTGATTTGCCGAATCTGGCCCTCGCGCTGAACTTCAAGCGCAAGCGGTTGATTGGCATGTGCCTGAATGATGCGAATGACTTGAGCCACATCGGGCTGCCGTTCGCCACCGATGGCAACGATTAAGTCGTTGACCGACAGCCCAGCGGCTTGCCCCACACTGGCCTCAACCACCGACCGAATTTGCGGCGTTGAACCACCCACTGCCAACCCCAGCCTGCGCATTGGATCTTCACTGGCGGGATCAGCAGCCACTGGAACCTCTAGCACACGGGTCAGTGGGCTACCACCGCGTTCGAGGGCGATTTCAACCTGCCCGCCATCCGCAGCAAGTTGCAGCAATGCCCAACGCACCTGTGGCCAAGACATGACAGTTTGTTGGTTGACCGCGGTGATCCGATCACCCCCTTGCAAGCCGGCCATTGCGGCGGCAGAGGCCGCGGGCGGCTTAGACAAAATTGCAGCAGGTTCTTGTGTACCGACTAAGTTGATACTCGCGTAAAACACCACTGCCAAGATGAGGTTGAAGAGCGGTCCGGCAGCCACAATCGCAATACGCTTACCAACCGGTTGTGCCTGAAAACTTTGCGGATTCTGGCGAACGGGCGCGGCTGTGTGAGTGACGGGTTGTTGCTCTTCGTCAAGCATCTTGACGTAGCCTCCAAGGGGCAAGGCTGACAAGACCCATTCTGTACCGTGGCGGTCGACACGTTTGAGCAGGACTCGTCCAAATCCCAATGAAAACCGTAAGATCTTGACGCCACACCAGCGCGCGACCCAGTAATGCCCGAGCTCGTGAAAGGTAATCAGAATACCGAGGGCAACCAAAAACGCCAACACAGTAAAAAGCATATTTGTCTTTACAAAAATAACGCGGTTGAGGTTAGCCCGTTGCCGCTCGACGCGCGGCACTGCGGGATCGTTCGTCTAGCCTAATAATATCGTCTAAAGAAGACAGGCTAGTGTGAGGTTGACCCGATTGCCAGTCTAAAGTTGCATGGATGACATCTGCAATGGCGGTATAGGCAAGACGACGGTCAAGAAACGCGGCAACGGCGATCTCGTTTGCGGCATTCAAGGCAATGCAAGCGCCCTGCCCAGCCTTGAGAGCCTGAAACGATAAAGCCAAACAAGGCAGTTGCTCAAGATCTGGCTGCGCGAAATCAAGGCGACCGGCCAATGCAAGGTCAAGCATCCCGACCCCTGACTCGATTCGCTCAGGAAACCCTAAGCCATAGGCAATCGGCGTGCGCATATCAGGTTGTCCGAGCTGTGCCAAGACCGAGCCATCGGCATACTCAACCATCGAGTGAACCACACTTTGTGGGTGAATCACCACGCTAATGCGCTCGGGCGGCATGGCGAATAAATGATGAGCCTCAATGACCTCGAGCCCTTTATTCAGCATCGTGGCCGAATCCACTGAGATTTTTCTGCCCATACTCCAGTTCGGGTGCGCACAGGCCTGTTCGGGTGAAACCTGCGCCAAGTCAGCCCAGCGTTGATTGCGAAACGGCCCGCCCGAGGCAGTGAGGATCAGGCGACGTACCCCCGCTGCCGGCCCCGTTGGCGCGCTGGCTCGGTCGTGGTGAGGCAAGCATTGAAAAATGGCGTTGTGTTCACTGTCAATCGGCAAGAGCTCGGCTCCTGAGTCCCGCACAGCAGCCATAAAGATTGAACCTGCAGCGACCAAGGCCTCTTTGTTGGCAAGCAATACGCGTTTGCCGGCCTGTGCGGCAGCCAAGGCGGCTGGCAGACCGGCCGAGCCAACAATCGCTGCCATGACCGCTTGACTGGCTGGGTCACTCGCTACCTCAACTAACGCTTGAGCACCGAATCGGATAACAGGCCGCTTTAGGGTACTTCCCCAGGCTGTTTTAAAACGCTCGGCCTCAGCTTCTGTAGGCACAGCGACGGCCGCAGCCTTTGAGTCGAACGCTTGTTTTGCCAACAGATCCATACGGCTATGCGCCGTGAGCGTATGCACGACAAAGCGACTTGGATGTCGAGCGATCACATCAAGGGTGTTTTGACCAATTGAGCCCGTTGAGCCCAGAATGGTGACGCTCGTTGGGGTTACCATGCCCGCCACTCAATCAGTAAAAATCCAAGGGGCACCACAGCCACAACAGCATCAATACGGTCATAGACGCCACCATGACCGGGCAGCAAGTGACTCGAATCCTTCACCCCCGCCCTGCGTTTGAGCAATGATTCGTACAAATCGCCAGCGATCGAAAACACCGCCAATAACCCGCCCATGAGCACCAGTACGATCCAAGAGCTTTGAGCCTGCAGACTCGCCGCAAAGGTTTGGGGCCAGTGAGCTGACATCAGCAACCACGCGACGACTCCGACTACCCCGGCGAAAGCTCCTTCAAGGGTTTTGCCAGGGCTGATGCTAGGGGCCAACTTATGACGCCCAAAGGCTCGCCCTGCAAAGTACGCTGCAATATCAGCGACCCACACAACGATCAGCAAAGATACGACAAACAGCGCACCGTGCTGCAGATACCAGTAAGCCAGGGCTCCCCAAGTTGCCAGTAAAGTCACGACAGCTGCCAAACTATTTGCAAGACGATAAGTTGGCATCGACACCTGAGCGCGCCACAAAGCGGGCAGTAACAGCGCGAGCCAAAGAAAAACTGCGAGGCAAACGATACTTTGCAAGGCAAGAACGGGTGTGAGGTCTCCACCAATCCATTGCTTGGCTTGCCAGGCGCAGACCGCAAATAAAGCCAGGGCACCGATTGGTGCCCAAATACTGCGCATACCAAGCGTCAGCCTAAGCCACTCAAAACCCGCGCAGGCACAGGCTAGTGCCAAAAATAACAAGAACGGCCAAGGTGATGTCGCCGCAACCACTAGGGCCAACACGCCTAGCAAGACAACTGCAGTGATCAATCGTTGCTTGAGCATGCCCGTCAGCTTGTCGCAACGGCATGCACTTGGGCACTCGTTCTGCCAAATCTGCGCTCGCGGGTTCGATACCACTCGAACGACTTGTGCAGTTCTTCTTCACCAAAGTCTGGCCAATAACACTCTGTGAAATAGAGCTCTGTGTAGGCCATCTGCCAAATTAAGAAATTTGAAATTCGCTGTTCTCCACCCGTACGGATAAACAGGTCGGGCTCAGGAGCCCACGCCATTGACAGATAAGGTGCTAGGCTAGTTTCGTCAAGGCCAGTCGGATCCGTCGCCAGCTCAGGACGGGCGCGTAACAAAGCCCGTGTCGCTTGCAGAATATCCCATCGCCCGCCATAGTTGGCCGCAATGGTCAGATGCAATTTGTCGTTGTGAGCCGTTTTTTCTTGCGCTTGAGCAATCAGCTCTTGAAGCTTAGGCTCGAACGCCGATAAGTCACCGACAACGTGAAGCCGAACACCCTGCTCTTGCAAACGTGCCACTTCTCGCTCAAGCGCTTGCACGAACAGACGCATGAGCAGCGAAACCTCTTCGGCGGGGCGACGCCAATTTTCAGAGCTGAAGGCAAACAAAGTTAAGTATTTCACCCCAGCCGCCCCGCAGGTTTCAACAGCGCGGCGTACCGACTGAACCCCTTTTGCGTGACCCGCAGTACGAGGGAGCAACCGAGCGTGTGCCCAACGGCCATTGCCATCCATGACAATCGCCACATGAGTCGGGATCGCACCCGTAACAGGAATTTCGCGGGTTGAGCTGATGGCCATGTCAGTGGCGGCCTAAACCGTCAAGATCTCAGCTTCTTTTTGTGCCACCATCTTGTCGATCTCAATCACACAACGATCAGTCAACTTTTGCACGACATCTTGAGCGCGTCGCTCGTCATCTTCTGAAATCTCTTTGTCTTTCACTAGTTTTTTAAACGAGTCATTTGAATCACGGCGCAAATTGCGCACGGCAATTTTGGCGTCTTCTCCTTCAGATTTGACGACCTTATTCAAATCCCGACGGCGCTCTTCAGTTAGCGCTGGCATTGGTACTCGAATGCTATCGCCCATGCCGATCGGGTTTAAACCAAGATCAGAATCGCGTATCGCCTTCTCAACAGGACCAGCCATGTTTTTTTCCCAAACCTGCACACTCAACGTGCGGGCATCCATCAGGTTCACGTTGGCGACCTGAGAGATGGGTACCGGTGAGCCGTAGTACTCAACTTGCACATGATCAAGAATACCTGGATGCGCCCGACCGGTACGGATTTTTGCCAAATTCGTTTTTAGCTGCTCAAGCGATTTCGCCATACGGGCTTGAGCAGAGGCTTGAATATCTGCAATACTCATTGCGTTTCCTTTAAACGTGAACCAACGTGCCTTCGTCTTCTCCGCTGACTGCCCGCTTGAGCGCGCCAGGTTTGTTGATCGAAAACACTCTGATTGGTAATTTTTGATCGCGGCATAAGGCGAATGCTGTTGCATCCATCACTTCAAGACGGCGATTAATCACTTCGTCAAAACTGATGCGGTTGTAACGCGTCGCTGAAGCATCTTTATTCGGATCGGCACTGTAAATGCCATCAACCTTGGTGGCCTTCAGCACGATTTCAGCACCAATTTCGGCCCCACGAAGGGAGGCTGCCGTGTCGGTGGTAAAAAATGGATTGCCAGTACCTGCGGCAAACACGACGACTTTGCCTTCTTCGAGGTATCTCAAGGCTTTGGGGCGAATGTAAGGCTCGACAACCTGTTCGATATTTAAAGCAGATTGAACTCGAGCATCTACACCGCGGTGCTTTAAAGCATCTTGCAATGCCAGGGCATTCATGACTGTTGCCATCATCCCCATGTAATCAGCGGTTGCCCGATCCATGCCTTGGGCACCCGGGGCAACACCGCGAAAAATATTGCCGCCGCCAATCACAATCGCTAATTGCACTCCCATTGCCACGACCTCTGAGACTTCTTCGGTCATGCGCATGATGGTGGCTCGGTTGATGCCAAAAGCATCATCACCCATCAACGCTTCACCAGAAAGTTTGAGAAGAACTCTTTTGTGCATTCGGGTGGCCATAATTAAGGATTCCGGAGGGTTAAACACGTACAAAAGTGTACGTCAAACCAAGCAAATGCATCAGGCATTCGCTTGGTTTTTTACCAAAATTAAGCGTTTCCGGCAGCTGCTGCGGCAACTTCAGCCGCAAAATCCATCGTCTTCTTTTCAATGCCTTCGCCCACTACAAAAAGCGAAAAACCAGCAATCGCCGCATTTTTCTCTTTGAGCATTTGAGCCACTGACTGCTTGTCATTTTTAACGAACGGCTGCGATAACAGAGCAACTTCTTTCAAAAACTTTTGCACTGAGCCTTCAACCATCTTTTCGACGATTTCTGCTGGCTTGCCAGACTCGGCAGCCTTTTGACGCGCCACAGAGCGTTCTGTTTCTTTGTCAGCCTCAGGAACGCCTGACTCGTCTAGCGCACGCGGCTTTGTCGCAGCAATGTGCATGGCCAAGTCTTTACCCACTTCGTCGGCGCCAGAAAATTCAACTAAAACCCCGATACGACCGCTGTGCACGTAACTCGCGAGTTTATTGGCTGTTGTGTAGCGCTGAAAACGACGAATTGAGATGTTTTCACCGATTTTTCCTACCAAGGCAGAACGCACAGACTCAACGGTGCCAGCACCCAAGTTTGAGGCTGACAAGGCGGCAACATCAGCGTAGGTATTGGCCGACACTTGCTTAGCCAGTGCCTCAACAAACGCCACAAAATCATCATTTTTTGCAACGAAATCTGTCTCGCAGTTCACTTCAAGCACCGCACCCTGTTTAGCATCGGGCGAAATGTACAGACCGATCAGGCCTTCGGCCGTGACGCGACCAGCAGCTTTGCTCGCTTTACTACCAAGTTTGACACGTAAGATCTCTTCGGCGCGAGCCATGTCACCACTTGCTTCAGTGAGAGCGCGCTTGCACTCCATCATGGGTGCGTCGGTTTTTTCGCGCAACTCTTTAACCATTGCGGCAGTAATTTCAGCCATGTTTGCTCCAAGATTAGTGAGAGGCGCCTCGACGCGGGGTCAGAGGCGCGCTATTGCAATGCCTGGCACAAGGGCGCAGGCATCAGAAAAATTTACGCTTTTTCTTCAGCGATTTCGACGAACTCTTCACCAGACGCAAGCTCTTCAACGATGCCGTTCAGACTTTGCGCACGGCCTTCGAGTACAGCATCTGCCATCCCTTTTGCGTACAGAGCAATTGCTTTAGCAGAGTCATCATTGCCAGGAATGATGTAGTCAATGCCATCGGGCGAATGGTTGGTGTCCACCACGGCAACCACTGGGATTCCGAGGGCTTTCGCCTCAAGGACAGCAATCTTGTGGTAACCGACGTCGATCATGAAAATGGCGCTGGGCAGGCCGTTCATGTCTTTAATACCGCCGATTGACTTGTTCAGCTTGTCGAGTTCGCGTTGAAACATCAAACCCTCTTTCTTGCTCATGCGCTCAGTACCGCCGTCGGCGATCATGACTTCCATGTCTTTTAAACGCTTGATTGAGCTTTTGACAGTTTTGAAGTTTGTGAGCATACCGCCCAACCAACGACTGTCAACGAAAGGCATCCCTGCCCGGGTTGCCTCTTGCGCCACGAGGTCACGTGCAGCGCGCTTTGTCCCTACGAACAGAACGTTACCGCCTTTTGCAGCAACTGATTTCACAAATTTCGTTGCGTCGGTGTAATTAGCGACCGTTTTTTCGAGGTTAATAATATGGATTTTATTGCGATGGCCGAAGATGAAAGGTGCCATCTTGGGGTTCCAGTAACGGGTTTGGTGACCGAAGTGCACACCCGCTTCTAACATTTCACGCATTAACGACATGATTTAAGGCTCCGAGGGTTAAGTCTTGTATTACGCCTGCACTGGTTTCCTAAAAGAAATTCAGCACCCTGGTGGCGTAACACGCGATTTGGTCTGATCCTGTACGAAAATATGCCCAACCAAGTTGTGCAAAGCCGCAAAAGACATAGACCAGTGGTTTTGAGTCAGCCTATAATTCTACTATCTTTCACCACTTACATTCAAGTAGCCATGGGATTAGTCACCAATCCAGCCGATTTAGACCTGATGCGTGCAGCTTGTCGCGATGCGGCAAAAGTGCTCGACTTCATTACCCCACATGTCAAAGCAGGGGTAACGACTGGCCAGCTTGATCAACTTTGCCTTCAATTTTTGACCCAAGAACTCAAGGTCATCTCGGCCACCGTCGGTTACGCCCCCCCGGGTTACCCCCCGTTTCCCGGTGCAATTTGCACCTCGGTCAACCATCAGGTGTGCCATGGCGTCCCCGGCGATCGGGTACTCAAAAATGGCGATGTCCTAAATATCGACGTCACAATCATCAAAGATGGCTGGTTTGGCGACACCAGTCGCATGTATTTTGTCGGTGAGCCGTCAATTTTGGCCAAGCGACTGGCCGATGTCACTTACGAGTGCATGTGGCTGGGGATTGACCAAGTCAAACCCGGTAATACGCTCGGTGATATTGGCAATGCCATTCAAAAACACGCCGAAAAACAAGGGTTTTCGGTAGTACGCGAGTTTTGCGGTCACGGTATTGGCAAACGCTTTCACCAAGAGCCTCAGATTTTGCATTATGGGCGCCCCGGTACCGGCGACAAACTCGAACCAGGCTTAATTTTTACGATTGAACCAATGATTAACGCCGGCCGCCGTGAAATTAGACAGTTGGCAGATGGTTGGACCGTCGTGACGCGCGATCACAGTTTGTCGGCGCAATGGGAACACACGATTTTAGTGACGGATACTGGCTACGAGGTGCTGACAATCTCTGAAGGTATGCCTGCACCGCCAGCCCTGATTGCAGCCTAAGCACGACTGTCATGACCGACATTGCCGCGATCGCAGCCATCCGCACACAGTTGCAGAGCAGCCGTCAGGCCGCCATTGCTCAATACCGTCAGGCTCTGCGCCCCGACACTTTGCTAGCGGCGCTCTGTCATTGTGCTGATCAAACCTTGCGAGCACTGCTTGAACAGTTCCCCCTGCCAAAAGGGGCCGCGCTGGCTGCGGTTGGGGGCTATGGCCGCGGTGAGCTCTATCCGTTTTCGGATGTCGACCTACTGATTATCTTGAAAGACGAGCTTGACGCGCAGGCCGAAGCGACCCTCAGCGGGTTAGTGGCGGCAATGTGGGACGTCGGTCTTGAGCCAGGCTACAGCGTCAGAACCATTGAACAATGCGTCAAAGAGGCCGGCGCTGACATCACAGTCGAGACGTCTTTACTTGAAAGCCGCTGGATCGCCGGCAGTAAAACGTTGGCAAAACTGTTTGAAAAAACAATGAGTGAGCGGCTCAACGCGCAACAGTTTTTTCGAGCGAAGCGTGCCGAAATGCAGCAGCGTCATGCTCGCCACCAAGAGACGCCCTACTCGCTCGAGCCAAACTGCAAAGAGTCGCCGGGCGGCCTGCGAGATCTGCAAGTCATCATGTGGATGGCCAGAGCCGCTGGCTTTGGTTCGAGTTGGCAAGCCATCGCGCGCGCGGGTTTATTGACTAGCGCTGAAGCGCGCGACCTCAAACGTGCCGAGCAAGCATTCAAGCGCGTCCGTATCGAACTCCACTTATTGGTCAACCGACGCGAAGACCGTCTGTTATTTGATTTGCAACACGGTTTGGCGCAAGCCTACGGCATCACCGCGACGGCGACGCGCCGCGCGAGTGAGCTCTTGATGCAACGTTATTACTGGGCCGCGCGCCTAGTCACGCAACTGAACACGCTGTTGGTTCAGAACATCGACGAAAAATTATTCACGCTGCAAGAGTCTGACATCCGAGTCCTAGATGAAAACTATGTGTTCAGACACAATCGCCTGGATATTAAAGATGATTTGCTGTTTGAAAAAAATCCAAGTCAGTTGCTGAATGTATTTTTAGTGTTACAGCAGCACCCCGAGCTCACTGAGTTGTCTGGCCGGGCCTTGCGCGCGATCTGGCACGCTCGCGACCGTATCGATGCGCCCTTCCGCCGCGACCCTGAAAATAAAAAGATTTTTCTAAAGATTTTGCAACAACCGCAAGGCATCGTGCATGCCTTGCGGCGCATGACAATGCTCAACATCTTGCCGCGCTACTTGCCTGTTTTTAGGCGCGTCGTCGGCCAAATGCAGCACGATTTGTTTCATGTCTACACGGTCGATCAACACACGCTGGCGGTCATTCGCAACCTGCGGCGCTTCACCATGCCAGAGCATGCGCAAGAATATCCCTTGGCCAGTAAATTGAGCGCGGGGTTCGAGCGCCACTGGTTACTATATGTGGCGGCGTTGTTTCACGATATTGCCAAAGGACGAGGCGGTGACCACTCAACGCTCGGTACGCTCGAAGTCAAGCGTTTTGCAAAGGCGCACACCCTAGATCGCGAAGACACCGAGTTGGTCATGTTCTTAGTCGACAGTCACTTACTGATGTCACAGGTCGCTCAGAAAAAAGATTTGTCTGACCCGCAAGTGATTCTCGACTTTGCGACGCGTGTGAAAACCTTACGAAACTTACAAGCGCTCTATTTGCTGACTGTCGCTGATATTCGCGGAACAAGTCCCAAGGTCTGGAACACCTGGAAAGGCAAACTGCTTGAGAACCTCTATGATTTAGCGCGTGCAACGCTTGGTGGTTCGGTCGACGACACCAACACTGTACTGAGGCAAAGGCTTGAGCAGGCGGCAACGTTGACACGTTTGGCAGGCTTACGCGACGATACGCGCGAGACCTTTTGGCAACAACTTGATGTTGCCTATTTCTTACGCCACGAAGCGTCTGACATTGCTTGGCACACTCGTCATCTTTATTATCGTGTTTCGCCCGAGCAAGCAATCGTGAAAGTGCGCCCGACAGAGGGCGATGAAGGGCTACAAGTGATGGTGTACACCAAAGATGCACCAGATCTCTTTGCACGTATTTGCAGCTTTTTCGGTAGTCGCGGCCTGAGTATTCTCGATGCACGCATACACACGACACGTCGAGGTTATGCGTTAGATAGCTTTATTGTTTTACCTGCAGACAGTACTGAAGAACTGCGCACCTTGGCTACCTTGATCGAACACGAATTAGACGTCCATCTCAATACTGCGCCTTCGAGCTCGCTCACGACCCGTAACGCGAACGCGCGTCCTTCTCGTTTGTCGCGTGCGTTTCCGGTCCCACCGCTCGTGACCTTACACCCTGATGAGGGAAGCCAGAACTGGCGCCTCGAGATTGTCGCGACTGACCGCTCTGGCCTGTTAGGCGATATTGCACAGGTCTTTGTCAGTTACAACATTAACCTCCAAACGGCAAAAGTCATGACCTTAGGCGATCGCGTCGAAGACGTTTTTGTGGTGAGTGGCGAAACCCTTGCGCAACCGCGCACTCAGCGACAATTTGAACGCGCCATGCTTGACGCACTCACGCAAGTTGAACGCCGTGCTGCTTGAAAAAAAAATCTGGTGGCTGATCTCGGGTCTTTGTACGGCGGGCGTCGGCATCGCGTTGTTGTCGCAACACGCTTTTGATATGCAGCCTTGCGCCTGGTGTGTGTTTCAACGCCTGCTTTACCTGATTCTGGCAGTCATCGCTGCCATCGCAGCCTTGAGTCAAGGTTTGATCGCACGCGTGGTGTGTACCATGCTGAGCTTAAGCCTAACGATTGCTGGCGTGTTGGCAGCATGGTTTCAGGCAAACGTCGCGTCCCAGTCGTTTTCGTGCGCGCAGACACTGGCCGATTTATTGATGACACAAACTGGCCTAGAAACGTCTATGCCTGCGTTGTTTGGCATTTATGCAAGCTGTATGGACGCTCGAGTCAAATTGTTTGGCCTCGAGTACGCCTACTGGAGTCTGCTGCTCTTTGCGCTGTTAGGGCTTTTAGTTGCCTTTATCATTAAAGGCTTTCGAGCCTCGTCTAGACAAAAAGCTTAATGATCTTCTGCGGCAAAGCCCATATTGAACAGTAGCCCGTTTTGTTCTTCACGAACGGCTTGGCGGGTTAAGCCTAAACGTTCAAGATATTCTGGGGTAATGTCGCCAGTGACATATTCACCGGTAAAGCATGAAGTGTCAAAATGCGTCAAAGCAGGATTGAGATCTGACACCGACTTTTGCATCGCATCAATATCTTGATAGACCAGCGCATCCGCACCAATAATCTTGGCAATCTCTTGTTCGTCACGCCCCGTAGCGATGAGTTCTTGCTGGGTTGGCATGTCGATGCCATAGACGTTTTGATAGCGTACCGGAGGCGCCGCTGAGGCCATGTAAACCTTGTTCGCCCCGGCTGCCCGCGCCATTTCAACAATCTCACGGCTCGTTGTTCCGCGCACGATTGAATCATCCACGAGCAACACGTTTTTACCTTTGAACTCCATCCCAATCGTGTTGAGTTTTTGACGGACTGATTTTTTGCGTACAGCCTGCCCAGGCATGATGAAAGTTCTACCGACATAGCGATTTTTGATTAAGCCCTCGCGATAGCTTAAGCCTAAACGATCTGCTAACTGCATCGCCGAAGGACGCGACGAATCAGGGATTGGCATCACTACATCAATATCGCCTAAGCGCAAAGTACGCGCCAACTTATCGGCCAAATACTCGCCCATTTTTAAACGCGAGCCATAGACCGACACACCGTCTAAGACCGAATCAGGACGGGCAAAATACACATATTCAAAAATACAGGGCGCGTGCAGTGCCCCCTTTATGCAGAGCTCGCTACTAAACTCGCCATCTAGCGAAATGAACACGGCCTCGCCCGGCAAAACGTCACGTACAAATTGAAAGCCCGATCCCTCAAGCGCAACCGACTCAGAGGCAACCATCCATTCGGGGCCTTGTGCGGTATCGAAACGGCCGATGCACAAGGGACGAATCCCGTGCGGATCACGAAACGCTAGCAAGCCGTAGCCTGCAATCTGTGCGACAACTGCGTAAGCACCTTTGACGCGCTCATGTACAGCTTTCACCGCACGAAAAATCGCTGACTCGTCAAGAGACACGCCATTGGCGGCCCGTTGCAATTCATGCGCCAAGACGTTTAACAATACCTCTGAATCTGAATTGGTATTGATATGGCGCTGATCGTTTGTAAATAGCGACACGCGCAACTCGCGCCAATTGGTCAGATTGCCATTGTGAGCGAAGGTGATCCCAAATGGCGCATTGACATAAAAGGGTTGAGCTTCTTCGACGCTGTCTGACGATCCTGCCGTTGGGTAACGCACTTGGCCGATGCCGGTTGTGCCAGGCAGTGAGCGCATATTGCGGGTGCGAAACACATCGCGTACGAGGCCATGCGCTTTATACATGTTGAAATGATTGCCGTTTGAGGTGGCAATACCTGCTGCATCCTGACCGCGGTGCTGCAGCAGCAGCAAGCTGTCATACAAAAGCTGATTGACAGGACCACGACCAATCACACCAACAATTCCGCACATGTACTTTCCTGATAACCGTTAAACCACGTTTAAATTCTGTCGTACTTCGTCAGGTAACCCCTGACGTTTAAATTCTGTTGTACTCGCTCAGGTAACCCGCCACATTTAAATTCTGTTGTTCTCGCTCAGACAAACCATGACTTTAACAATGTTGTCGTACTTAATAAGGCAACCACTCACGGATTGGCTCTGGTACGCGCGACTTAATTTGCTGCACGACCCCGACGACTTGCTTTGAGAACATGGCCTGCTTCCACCACGATTCTTCAGGAAGTGGCGTATAGCCAGCCACCGTCACAAGTAGCAACACAAATAAAACGCCTCTCGCCAAACCAAACACTGCACCCAAGCCATGATCTGCCGGGGTCAACCCCGTTTTATCAATCAAGGCCGATAACGTCATATTGACCATCCCAATTGACAACAATACGACAATAAACACGCCTACGTAGGCTAAGGTCATACGCAAAAACGGCTGAG
Organism: Gammaproteobacteria bacterium; assembly: GCA_030832095.1. GTDB lineage: Bacteria > Pseudomonadota > Gammaproteobacteria > Burkholderiales > Burkholderiaceae_B > Zwartia > Zwartia planktonica. Next base: position 17,408 of record JAURJT010000020.1, read on the forward strand.
CAATCCAACTCGCTAGCCAGTCAGCAGCACGTGGCCCCCACCAAATCGCAGCAATAAAGGCAAAGGCATAGGCCGCGAGTGACAAAACCTCTTTGAGCAGACCGCGAATCAGGCCAAGCACGACCGAAACGCCCAGCACTCCTAGCACCACAAAATCAAACCCGGTCACTGCGTTGCGATAAAGGCGCCGTCATATCCAAGCGTGCGCAGACGGGTCTGAGCGGCTTGCGCGGCTTCGCGAGAAGGAAACGGCCCCACTCGCACGCGGTATCTGGCTTTACCATTGACATCGACTGGACCATCGACAAAAGCATTGCCTACGCCTGCTGCCAACAATTTATTTTTTTGGGTTTGTGCGTCAGCGGCTGCGTCAAGCGACATTGCCTGCACAACAAAGTTGCCACGGGTAGGCGCCTTGGGTGTTGTCGCCGAGCCTGGCGGGCCCGCGGACTCTGCTGTTGGGCGCCCTTCTAGCAAGGCAACCGCGCGTGCGCCATCGTCTGAACGAACCGCAGCGGGCGGGTTAGCGGCGGGTTTGGCCGGTTCAAGTTTAGCCACCGGTGGTGGATCGACGCGAGGCTTGGTCTCAGGTTTAACCTCAGGCTTGGGTGGCGTTGCCGTACTTGTAGCCGAAGCCGCTGGAGGCGCTACTGTCGAAGACGCGCCTGGAGAAGCAGGAGTTGCCGAGCTATTAGCGGCGACAGGGTCACTTAGATTAGGTTGAAAAGGTGCATTGCGATCAGGGATTTTGATCGGGATTTTATTTGAGACTGGCGCAGGTTCAGAGTCAAGTAGCATGGGCAGTACCACAACGGCGGCCAGCACTAAGGCGACGGCACCCGCTAAGCGTCTGCGAGCTCTGACGCGCAGATCGGCCGCCTGTGCCTCGCTAGACACAGAGGGACGCACCTTACCCGGAGGCTTACGCGGTGCTGCACTATCTTTTCTGGAAAATAGTCCCATTGATTCAAACACCCTGACTCAAAAAAAAGACAGACCCGAAAAGCGCCTGACAACGGCGAAAAGCGTTTATGCTGACCTCCCGCTGGCTTGCAGTGCCCCCGCGACAGTCAGAAACGATCCGAATACGATGATTCTATCATCCGGCTTACTCAGTTTGTGGGCGGCTGCGAGCGCTTCAGCGACTGAGGGGAAGTGGCTAATGGCAACTTCGGCCTCGCCGGGCTTTTGATGACCCGCGATAGATTTTTTGACTTTGGCTGCTAACTGTTCGGCGCTTAACGCCCGGGCACCGGGCAAGCCCGCACAAAACCAGTGATCGATGCGCGGGGCCATGTGCTTGACTACTGCAGCGATATCCTTGTCAGATAGCATCCCGAACACAGCATAGGTGTAAGGATGAAAACCCATATTACCCAGATTCTTTTCAAGAACGGCAGCCGCATGAGGGTTGTGCGCCACATCAAGAATCACGGTCGGCTGACCAGGCAAGATCTGAAAACGCCCAGGCAAAGACGCTTGCAGCAAGCCAAGACGCACGGCCTGCTGCGGCACGGCTAAACGCTCACGCAAAGCCTCAAGCGCAGCCAAGGCACCTGCGGCATTGAGCAGTTGATTGGCACCCCGCAAAGCTGGATACGCCAAGGCATTGCGCCGCTGTTGGCGCCCGGCAAACGCCCATTGCTGACGATCGCCCGAGTAGTTAAAGTCGCGGCCGAATAACCACAGATCACAGCCTATGGTTTTTGCGTAATCGAGCACAGATTGAGGCGGCGCTGGGTCACTGCAAATCGCAGGGCGCCCTTCGCGGTAGATATGCGCCTTTTCGAAACCAATTTTTTCGCGCGTATCGCCCAACCAGTCGGTGTGATCGATATCGACACTGGTAATAATTGAGCAATCAGCATCAACAATATTCACCGCATCCAAGCGCCCGCCTAAGCCCACCTCAAGCACCATCACATCAAGAGAGGCGGCAGCAAACATGGCTAGCGTGGCGAGTGTTGAATATTCAAAATAGGTTAACGATACGCCCTGGCGGGCGGCCTCGACCATACTGAAATAACGCACAAACTCAGCGTCAGAGACGATTTCACCGTTCAGGCGAGCTCGCTCGTTAAAGTTCACCAGATGGGGCGACGTGTAAAGCCCCACCCGGTAGCCTGCAGCGAGCAAAATTGCCTCGAGCATGGCACAGGTTGAACCTTTGCCATTGGTGCCACCCACCACAATTTTGAGTGCCTTGGTTTCGATCGGCAAACGCGCAGCGACTTCGCGCACACGCTCAAGCCCCATGTCAATCGCGTTTGGATGAAGCTGTTCAAGGTAACCAAGCCATTCAGCGAGTGAGGCGGTGTGTGAAGGTGCAGCAAGGGTCATGGCAAAAGTGGCATTGAGTCAGCTAACAAGACTCTAGTTTAACAGCGGCTCTGCCGACACCCCAGGCGCTTGAGGTCTAAGCCGTTGACACCTTCCCCGCCCTCGCCCTAATAGACACCGCTCACGCAGAAAGATACAGCGATTTCTACTGCGCTGCTCGATTTCTACTAAACTCGCAACACATGAATGACCGCAAACCCATGGACTTAACTGCTTGCCTTTGCATTGTGCTGCTCTGTTCTCTATGGGGTGGGCAACAGGTTCTGTTTAAGCTCACGATTCACGACATTCACCCCAACATGCAGATCGCCTTGCGCTCGGCGATTGGCTGCGTGTTGTTGGCCGCATTTATGTGGCACAAAGGCGTTTCGTTGGCGCTCTGGCGCGGGCCATGGCGAGCAGGCACGGTGGTAGGAGCCTTGTTTGCCCTAGAGTGGTGGATGATCGGCGAAGCCCTTCAGTATACGAGCGCCTCGCATGTGGTGGTATTTTTATATACAGCCCCAATTTTTACTGCACTGGGCCTGCACGTCTGGCGGCCTGATGAGCGCTTGAATTGGTGGCAATGGATAGGGGTCTTGATTTGCTTTAGCGGAATTGGTCTGGCATTTTTAGGCTCGTCCGCAGCAACACAACTTGATCCACAGACGCTGCTCGGAGATTGTCTTGCCTTAGGTGGCGGCGTTCTTTGGGCTGCGACGACGCTCGTCACCCGCTGCTCAGGTTTAGCGCGTATCCCCGCCACACAAACGACCATGTATCAACTGTTATTTGGCGCTCTGGTGATACTGCTACTGTGCCTGATTCTGGGTGAGACCGAGATCCACTGGAGCGCCTTTTTGGTGGCTAGCATCGTCGGCCAAGGCATAGTGATTTCGTTTTTTAGTCTCTTGGTATGGATTTGGCTGCTCAGACACTATTTGGCCTCGAGAGTTTCGATTTTTACCTTTATCGCGCCACTGCTCGGCGTAGGTTTGAGTGTGTGGGTGTTAGACGAGCCTCTGTACAGTGAATTTGTGTGGGGTGCCTTGATGGTGATGGCAGGGATGATTTTGGTGAACCTTGCGCCTCAGACTCGGCGCTTGAACGGAGCATAGTTTTACTATGTGTTTAGCTATTTTTGCGCAGAATGTTTTACCAGACTGGCCGCTGGTTGTTGTCGCGAATCGCGATGAGTTGCACGTGCGCCCGACAGCGGCGGCACGCCCCTGGGATGAAACCCCTTCGCTGCTAGCAGGCCGTGATCTGCAGGCTGGGGGCACCTGGCTTGGCCTGACCACAGGCGGGCGTATCGCTTTGCTCACAAACTATCGAGAAACGGGCCTGCGTGATGATCAGGCGCCCTCGCGTGGCCATCTTGCAGAGCGCTATCTACAACAAGAGCCATCGCAAGAGCAGTCGGCGCAACAATATTTGCAGGCGTTGCAACAAAACAGTGCGCCTTATAACGGCTTTAATTTACTAGCCGGCGATCAAAGCGGCTTGTGGTATTACTCAAATCGTCTGAACGCAGCACCGTTTAAGATCCCTGACGGTGTCAGTGGGGTGTCAAACGCTACGCTCAATACGCCTTGGCCCAAACTGCTTCGCACGCAACGCAGCGTCTCTGAGCATCTGGCACAGACTCATGCCCCTGATTCTGCCCGGCTGGTTGAAATTTTTCAGGATACCGTTCGTGCCGCAGAGCACGAACTCCCTGACACAGGCGTTGGCCTGGATCGCGAAAAATTACTTGGCAGCCCGTTTATCAAAAACGAGCGCTATGGCACACGTTGTACAACGATTATTTTGCAGCATCGCCAAGGCTACGCATTGTTTTACGAAAAGCGCTATGACGCCTTGGGGCAAGAATTGGGTGACAGTAACTGGCAGGTTGATTTTTTAGCGAAGACAATCTCAGCAATGTGAGGTTTTGAAACACACAAGGGTGTTTTCGAAGACGAAGCTGCTGGCAAGAGCGAAGCGAGTTGCTGAGTATCACGCATTTTGTATACGCGTGGCAATTTGCGGCATGACGCCTTGAGCGTACAGCCGTTTGTCAAACAGCAATTAAACGCTGTGGGCTTGGTTGCAGAACACAATAATACTGTATATTTATACAGTATTATTTTATTTGTTGCCTGTGATGCTCACCTCTAAAACCTCACCCGTCTGCCCTCCTGCCTCTCTACTGAAGCTGCATCCTGCGCTTTGGCGCGGGTCGCAATTGAGCGCACGCACGGGCCCCACCATTTCAACAGGGTTTTCAACCTTAGACGCTGAACTGCCCGGCAAAGGCTGGCCCACAGGTTCACTGATTGAACTGCTCACACCACACTCAGGCATTGGCGAAATTAGGCTCTTGCGGGCTGCCCTACATGCCACGGTAAAGCAGCAACCGGTAGTCTTACTGCACCCCCCCTATCAACCCAACATCGCTTGCTGGACGGGTTGGCGCTTTGGCGTACAGCGCCTGCTTTGTTTAGCACCCCAACGCACGCGTGATGCGTATTGGGCGGCCGAGCAGATTTTAAAAAACGGTAGTTGCGCAGCCTTGCTGTTTTGGGCGCATCCCATTCAAAACTCGATCCTGAAACGATTGCATCTTGCGGCGCAAAGCAGTCAAACTTTATTTTTTATGTTTCGTCCGCACTCTGTCCAAACCGAAGCCTCACCCGCGGTGCTACGGGTCATGTTGTCTGCTGAACCAACAGGTGCCCTCACACTCTCTATTCTTAAGCGACGGGGCCCTGCCTGCGGGCAGCCTATCACGCTCACATCATCACCTTCTGAACTCTTTTCAACTGTTACCCATGACCTTATGGATCGGCCTGCACCTGCACAGCCTCAGCCTCGACACGTGGCGACTCCGTTGGCTGACTGAGCCCAGCGCTGCCGCCGTCTTCGAACACGATGCTCTGATCGCTATGACGCCTGGCGCGCAGCAATGTGGCCTCAAATTAGGCATGCGCTGCGCAACAGTGCGCAGTCTGGCACCTGAGTGTTTACTATATCCAAGAGACCAACGCGCCGAACAAAATGCCTATGATCAAGCCGCCCAAGTTGCTTTAGCCTACTCGCCGTCTGTGTATCAACACGCGCGCGAGACGCTCTTGATCGACGTCACCTACAGCTTGCGGTTGTTTGGTGGTGTTCGTCAGATTGTTCAAGGGTTACGACAACAACTCAAACGCTTAACGCTGCAAGTGCAAAGCGGTGTCGCGCCCACGGCAACCGGAGCTTGGCTGTTGGCGCAAGTTGCGCGGCACTCAACGCAGCACTTAGCACAGCACTCGATACAGCGCTCAGCACAATACTCGCCACGCTATGCCTGCAGTCAACCGACGCTCGAGCGCCTACTCAACCCGCTGCCGTGCGCGATGCTGCAAAGTGCACAGCCTCATCTGGTATGGCTCAAAGCGATTGGCTGCGAAACCCTCGGGGGCTTGCGTGCCTTGCCACGTAGCGGTCTGCAACGGCGCGTGGGTACGGCATTACTGACTGAACTTGAGCAAGCTTATACGCAAGCGGTTTGGCGCCAAGCCCCCTACCTTGCCCCCGAGCAATTTATTGAACAACTCGATTTACTGGATCGCCTTGAACACACAACAGCACTGGCTTCTTTTGCAGAACGCTTAGCGCTTAGCTTATGCACTTGGCTAACGGCCAAACAATATGCGCTGCGCAGTGCCACGCTTGAACTGCATCACGAACGCGGCCGCCACGCCTGCCCACCCACCGCACTTGAACTCGCCTTTGGCGAACCCGTCTGGCTGATGTCTCAACTGATGCCCTTATTGCATGAACGCCTGTCGCGCCAAAATCTGGCCGGGCCTGTCGTCGCCCTGACCTTGCGTAGTCAGGCTCTGTCGCCCCAAAATGCTCGAAGCGCCACGTTATTTCCTGATCCATTACAGATGCCCGCCGACTATCGACGCCTGTTAGATTTGCTGTCTGCCCGACTAGGCGCAGAACAAATATTGCAACCTGCGCCTCTAGCTGATCATCGCCCAGAAATCGCCAACAATTGGGTACCCTTTGACGCTTCGACGCTCAGACCAACTGCACCGACAGCGACCAAATCTGCTGTATCGACAGCGACCAAGTCTGCTGCATCGACAACGATCAAATCTGCGGCATCCGCAATCACCACGCAAGCTACGTCTGTGACCGCTACGCGAGCCACACGCGATACAGTCAGTTCAACGCCTGCACCCTTAAGCGAAAGGCCTTTTTGGTTATTAGCCGAGCCTCTTCTACTTAACGTTCGCAATGATCGTCCGATCTACCATGGCCCGTTGCAGTTATTGCGTGGCCCCGAACGTATTGAAAGTGGGTGGTGGGATCACTTACGCATTGCACGCGACTATTTTGTGGCACAAGACCAGCAGGCCGTGCGCTACTGGATCTATCGCGAACGTGATACCGAGCTGGCGCGCTGGTTTCTACATGGCGTCTTTGGTTAATGGGTGCGCACTTTTCAACCCTTTTGCCTGGCTATGCCGAGCTGCATTGCTTATCAAACTTTACGTTCTTGCGTGGTGCTTCGTCACCCGAAAGCCTAGTGGCACAAGCCGCTGCCTTAGGCTATCACGCGCTAGCGCTCACAGATGAATGCTCGTTAGCCGGCATTGTGCGCGCTCATCTTGAGGCTAAAAAAACAGACTTAAAGTTATTAATTGGCACTGAACTGCGCCTAGATCCAAGCGATCAACCGGCTTACAACATCGTTTTACTTGCACAACACCGCGAAGGCTATGGCAATTTATGTGAAGTGATTACACGCGGGCGTATGCAAGCTGTTAAAGGGCAATATCTGTTGCGTCCACACGAGGTTGTGGTAGATGGTTGCTTAGCCATTTTGATCCCTCAGCCAGAGGTGACGCCGGCCGACCTCGCCCTTCAATTAACCTGGCTGGCACAACACCTTTCAAGCCGCTGTTGGGTAGCCATTAGTCGCTTGCATCGCGCGCAAGACAATCTGCGTTTGCAGATGATTCAAACCTTAGCTCATACACACAATATCCCTTGTGTGGCTGTCGGACAAGTTCACATGCATAAGCGTTCACGCAAAGCCTTGCATGATGTGTTGACGGCAATTCGTTTACGTCAAACCGTCGCGCAATGTGGCTATGAGTTAGCCTCAAATGCCGAGCAACATTTACGCACGCGGCTACGCTTAAGCAATCTGTACGAACCCGAGCTTTTACTGCAAACCATTTGCATCGCCGAACGTTGCCACTTTAGTCTTGACGAACTACGCTACGAATACCCCGAAGAAGTCGTACCCAAGGGATATACCCCAGCGCAGTACCTGCATGAGCAAACTTGGCAAGGTGCAAACAAACGTTACCCTGCAGGCATCCCTGAAAATGTTAGCGCGCAGATCAAACACGAACTCGCCTTGATCACAGAGCTTGGCTACGAAACATATTTTTTAACTGTCTATGACCTGGTGCAATTTGCGGTAAGCCGACAAATCTTGTGCCAAGGACGAGGCTCTGCCGCCAATTCGGCGGTGTGTTATTGCCTGGGGATCACCGCGGTGAATCCTGCAAACGGTAACGCCTTATTTGAACGTTTCATCAGCCGCGAGCGCAATGAACCACCAGATATTGATGTGGATTTTGAACACCAGCGGCGCGAAGAGGTCATTCAATATCTTTACCAAAAATATGGCCGCCAACGCGCCGCCTTAACCGGCGTGGTGACGTCTTACCGCCCGCGTAGTGTTTTGCGTGATACCGGCCGCGCCTTGGGGATTGACGCACAGATCATTGACCAAGTTGCCAAATCACATCGCTGGTGGGATGGCAAACAGAATTTAATCCATCGCCTGTTTGAAGCCGGTTTAGATGCCGAGGCTGCTGTCACACAGCAGTGGGCCGAACTCGCGCAAGCCTTGATGGGGTTTCCGCGTCACTTGTCACAACATCCTGGCGGCTTTGTGTTGGCGCGCGGTTTGTTATCACGTTTGGTGCCGATTGAAAATGCAGCCATGCCACAGCGCAGCGTCGTGCAGTGGGATAAAGACGATTTGGATGCTGTTGGATTATTAAAAGTCGACATCCTGGCTTTAGGGATGTTGACGGTGATTCGTCGTAGCCTCGAATGGGTCGCCTGGCGCCGCAAGTTGCCGCACTTTAGCTTGCAAGATATTCCGGATGATGATGGGCCCACCTATGACATGATTTGCGCTGCCGATACGGTAGGCGTGTTTCAGATTGAATCGCGTGCGCAGATGTCGATGCTGCCGCGCTTACGACCGCGACAGTTTTATGACTTAGTCATCGAAGTTGCAATCGTACGGCCAGGTCCTATTCAAGGGGGCATGGTGCATCCGTATCTGCGACGACGACAAGGCCTTGAGGCGATTACTTATCCCAGTCGAGCGGTGCGTGCTGTGCTTGAACGTACGCTCGGCGTGCCAATTTTTCAAGAGCAGGTCATGAAAATTGCGATGGCTGCCGCTGGCTTTACGGCAGGCCAAGCCGACGAACTACGCCGCTCCATGGCGGCCTGGCGACGCAAGGGTGGTATCGATCAGTTTCGACGTAAATTGATCGATGGCTTACTCAACAATGGTTACACACCAGAATTTGCTGAAACGATTTTTAAACAAATCGAAGGCTTCGGTGAGTATGGGTTTCCTGAAAGTCATGCGGCGAGTTTTGCATTACTCGCCTATGTGAGTGCGTGGCTCAAACGTCACGAGCCCGAAGCCTTTTTAGCTTCGCTATTGAACTCACAACCGATGGGGTTTTATGCGGCCTCGCAGTTAATACAAGATGCACGTCGTCATGGCGTACAGCTTTTACCCGTTGATGTTCAAACAAGCGAGTGGGAGTGCACGCTTGAAATGGTGCTTGATGGACCTAAGTTATCCCCTGACGTGCTGCCTGGCGCACCTAAGCGTGTGTCTGAAGCACCTAAGCGTGTGCTTGGTGAATCTAAACGAGTGCCTGATATTCAAACCTCGCCGTGCCTACGGCCAGCGGTGCGCTTAGGTCTGAACCAAATCCTTGGCTTACCGCAGGCCGCCGCGCAAGCTCTGCTTGACGCGCGCCAAGCGGGGCCGTTTCTTGATACACAAGAGCTTGGCCGACGTGCGGATCTCAATCAGTCTGTTTTGCAACAACTTGCCTTAGCCGGCGCCTTGCATACGTTAAGCGGACATCGCCGCCAAGCGGCCTGGCATGCTGCAGCCAGTGTGGCAACGAAGGGCCTGTTGCGCGAGGCCGAACCAAGCGAAGACGAACAACCTTTGCTCTTGCCTCCCACTGAGGCGCATGATCTTGTGACGGATTATCAGCGCTTGGGTTTTACCCTCGGGCGTCATCCCTTAGCCTTGCTGCGTCAAACCCTCACCCGCTTGCGCTTTGCACAAGCGACCACGTTGGCTCAATTTCCACAGGGGCGCTTGGCACGCGCCTGTGGCCTGGTCACCATGCGCCAGCGTCCGCAAACGGCCAAAGGTGTGATTTTTATCACGCTCGAAGACGAAACTGGCTCGGTCAACTTGATCGTGCGAGCTGAACTGGCGGTACGCCAACGTCGTGAACTGTTACAGGCACAACTCTTGGCGGCCATCGGCACCTGGCAAAACTTGCAAGGCACGCAACACTTGCTGGTGGGACGCTTCGAGGATCACTCACACCTGCTGGCCACGATTGGGGCCGAGCAGTCACTTTAACAATGCGCAAACCCGATAAACAGGCAAGGCAGTCAACCTAGACAGCGTCGAGGCTTTATACTAACGGCTATTCTTTCTTAACGACCGAGCCCATCATGTCAGACCTCAAACTTCGAATCGCAGAATCAGTCAAAGACGCCATGCGCGCAAAAGCGAGCGAGCGTTTAGGGACTCTGCGGTTTTTACAGGCGGCTATCAAACAAAAAGAAATCGACGAGCGCAAAGACGTCACCGATGCAGACGTCACTGCAATTATTGAAAAGCAAATCAAACAGCGTCGCGAATCTATCGCGGCTTATGAGCAAGCTGGTCGCACCGAAACCGCCGCGCAAGAAACTGCCGAAATGGTTGTGCTGAAAGAGTTTTTGCCACAAGCCGCAACCGAGGCTGAAGTCAACGCCGCGATTGACGCCGCCCTTGCTCAAGTGCAAGCACAAGGAATCACAGGTAACCCTGCAATGGGTAAAGTCATGGCAATCTTAAAGCCAGCGCTTGCTGGCCGCGCCGATATGTCAGCATTGTCTGCACTGGTGAAAGCTAAGCTGGGCTAACGCATTGCGAAGCAAAGCAGCAAGGGGCTAGCGAATACTCAAGCCACCTTCGCTGGCTGCTTCACCTTTAGCACTTTAAAAGATGCTGACGCTTTCGCAATCAACTTGCCTTCAGTGTCTAGCACTTCACCTTCACAAAACGCAATCGACGACCCACGTCGCAAACAGCGCGCCTGAATCGTTAAATCAGTCACTGCCGGTTCAAAACAGCTGACCGTAATATCGATTGTTGCCATCCCCAAGCCCAGCGGATCTACAGAACGACCCGCAGCACTTAGCGTGAAGTCAAGCAAACTCATCAACGCACCCCCGTGGATCGCCTGGCGACTGTTGAGTAAGTCGTCACGAATTTTTAAACGCGTCACGGCACGATCGTCTTCGCACATGACAGGCTCAACGCCTAAAAATTTCAAATAAGGAATATCAAGACCGAAGTAAGTAGAGGGTTCAAACATTTCAGAAACAATTCACTTTATAAAGTTAAGATTTTTTAGCAGGCTGGGCGCTAGGAATATAGTCAGTGCAGGTTGATACGCCAAATTGCAACGCAGCGCGCATGGCAGCCAGCGCTGGGGTATCCCAAATATTAAGACCGGCAACAGTGGTGGTGATTTCAGAGTTTTGGTCATCGAGAGCCCGAATATCGACCTGGCCGTAGCGACTGCCACCCAAGCCACCTGTTACAGCCACTTGGGCTGTGCGCGTCGCGGTATCAAGCTGCCCTTTAATCGGAAACTCGCCGTCGTTACCCCAACATTGCAGCGCTTGCAGCGTTGCAAGCTTGTAAACCTCTTGATAAGAACGAGGCAGCGTAAAGGTATCTTTAGGTGAGCTACTAGAATTGATGCCGATGCAGCCCGCTGTCAGCACAGGCATCACCACCGCAAGCCATTTAAAATGATTCAACATTGCTACCTCAAAGAGTCCGCTGCCAAGGCGGTTATTTTAGCGTTAATGTGAGCTTGGGCCTGTCAGACGGCCAGACACACCCTTCCAGGTTTTTGAGACCGACCCCGCCAAACTCACTTTTCATGCTTCGCCACCCCTATCGAGGTCAACTCAGCCAATGACTACCCAACGCCCCACAACCCCTTCTATTGCAGCCCATCCCGCCTGGGGCGTGACCGCAGCCCTGCTTGGCCTGACGGCCGTTGCGCTTGGCGCGATCGCCGCGCACGCTATCGCTGAGGCCCAGGCCGCACAAGCTCTTGAACGTGCCTCGCTGTATCAACTGATTCACGCCCTAGCCATACTGTATGCCACAGGCTTACCAGGTAAGGCTGCCCTGCTCGCCCGTAGCTTGTTGCTGATTGGCATCGTGCTGTTTTGTGGCTCAATCGAGCTTAAATATCTATTTTCGATGGCTCAGGCGACAGCTGTAGCGCCGACAGGTGGCGTGGCACTCATGCTTGGATGGCTCATGTTGGGCGTATCGGCCCTCACCCGTAGAGCCTCAAAAGTTTGAAGTGCCCGCCCAGCACACCACACCCAAACTTAAAAAAATAAACCTCCCACCCCCGCGCGCTACACGCAAGCTCGCATCAGTGGTAAAAAGCTAGTTGGTGAGTGCCTCACTCAGCACTATTTTTTTGACTCTTGATAAATACAACGACCCATGACCATACGAGACAAAGCTTATATCGTTGGTGCCTATGAGCACCCTACTCGCAAAGCACCCGATAAATCGGTTGCTCAAATCCATGCCGAGTCTGCCAAAGGCGCGCTAGCCGACGCCGGACTGTCGCTCAGCGACATTGACGGCTACTACTGCGCGGGCGATGCCCCTGGCTTAGGCATGCTGAACATGGCTGATTACATGGGGCTCACCAACCTGCGCCATGTCGATTCGACCGAGACGGGCGGCTGTTCGTACCTTATCCACGTCTCTCACGCCGCTCAGGCGATTGCCGCTGGCAAATGCAAAATTGCACTCATCACCTTGGCAGGCCGTCCACGATCGGCTGGTTCTTCTGGCATGCAGCCACGTAGCTGGGGAGTTGATATTCCCGACGTGCCGTTTGAGGCGCCATTTGGCCCGGTAACTGTCAATAGCTATGCTATGGTCGCAGCGCGACACATGTACGAATACGGCACCACTGCAGAGCAGTTGGCCTGGATCAAAGTCGCTGCTTCGCACCATGCTCAACATAATCCTCACGCCATGCTGCGCGATGTGGTGACCGTTGAAGACGTGGTGAATTCACCGCTCGTCTCAACGCCGCTGCACCGCCTTGATTGCTGCGTGGTCAGCGATGGCGGTGGCGCACTGATCGTCGCGCATCCTGATATTGCCAAATCACTCAAGCGCCCACTCGTCAAAGTGCGCGGCGCTGGCGAGGCCACCAAAGGTCAGTTAGGCGGTCATGTTGACTTGACCTACTCTGGCGCACGCCGCTCGGGTGCAGCAGCCTTTGAAGAAGCTGGCATTACCCCGCAAGACATCAAATACGCCTCAATCTATGACAGCTTCACCATCACGGTCTTGATGCAACTTGAAGACCTTGGCTTTTGCAAAAAAGGCGAAGGCGGCAAGTTTGTGTCGGATGGCAACTTGATTTCAGGTGTGGGCAAACTACCTTTCAACACCGATGGCGGTGGCTTGTGTAACAACCACCCTGCTAACCGCGGCGGCATCACTAAAGTGATCGAAGCTGTGCGTCAGTTACGTGGCGAAGCCCATCCTGCCGTACAAGTTAAAAACTGCGATCTTGCCTTGGCACACGGTACAGGCGGCCTGCTTGGCGCGCGTCACGGCAGTGCAACCCTGATTCTGGAGCGTGCATAATCATGACCATGATGTATCAACCCAACCCACTTCCCGCACCCGCCAAAGAACCCGGCAACGAACCCTTTTGGGATGCAGCACGTACCGGTAAATTTTTGGTTAAATTTTGTACCTCGTGCAAAAAGCCACACTGGTATCCACGTGCACTCTGCCCCTTCTGCTTCGGTGAAACCGAGTGGAAAGAAGGCTCAGGCAAAGGCGTGATTTACTCGTTAAGCGTCATGCAACGCGGCAATCCAAACCCCTATTGCATCGCGTATGTCACGCTCGAAGAAGGCGTCACGATGATGACGCAAATCGTCGATTGTGATTTGGCTGCTCTAAAGATTGGTCAAAAAGTAAAATTGGTGTTCAAACCAACCGAAGGCGACGGCCCACCAGTGCCTACGTTTACGCCGGTTTAAGCCACTTTGATTTTGTCAGTGAAAAAAGGATCCTCAGGATCCTTTTTTTCGGGACATCGAATCGACCGAGATCCATTAAAACTCGATATGCAAGCGTACCGAGAAAACATTCACCGGGCCACGATCTGCATTGAAACACGGGTTTTGAATGCGTTGGTAATCTGCGGTCGCCCAAAGTGACTTGTGAATTTTTGCGCTGTAGTAGATTTCAAAAATGCCTTCGCGCCGATAGTTCAGCTTGCCGTCTCCACAGAAAAAATTATTACCGCCTGCTGACAAATACTCGCGATTCGCGTCCGAGATGCCGTTTGAGGCATACGCCAAACCCAGCACGTCGTCCGGTCTGGCCCAAGCCGTACCTTTCAGCGAAACACCTACCAAAACTGAATTGTTCACATCCGTAAATGAATAACCTTCTGTGACGCCGTTGTTCCAGCTGTAACGCGCAAACAACCCAATGCTGTCGGTTACATTTTGCTCAAGGCTGATACCAAAGCCGTATTTGGACTGCTCTTTGCGCACATTGCCCACATCAGGGGTGCCACCAAACTGACGCGCGTAACTCAGGGCGTCATTGAAGTTTCCAAACTTAGCGACATTGCGAAAACCTAAAACACGCAGGCGACCCGGTTGCCCAAAAAATTCGTGAGCGCGCTCGATTTCGGCATTGTCGCTATATGAATTTGAAAAATCACCATTCAACTGTAAACCGTTTGACTCAACTGGCAATAAGTTGCGACCGATCCTGAAGGCCCAGTCATCGTGGTAGTACTCAAGCGCAACACCCCTTGTAAAGCCACGTGCATCCGCCGGAGTATCCCAGGCGGCATAATCCATCATTGCCCAGTTCATGAATTGGGTACGTGGGTCGTGCGCAAAGGCGTTTTGATCAAAGATATCAGTAATTGCATAGACGCCACCGGTAAACACCAGGCGTCGCTTATCCACAGACTCTGCAAACTGATTGAAGCTCGCCTCTCGCTCAACGGTGCCACCGCCAAAGCCAAAGGTCTGGCGCATAAAAGCGCGGGCCCAATAAGTTGTCGGGTCGCCGTTACCCGCCTTTTGTGCCTCGCCGTTCGTCATGCCGCCAAAGCCTCTTAACCCAGAGAAAGGACCACCTTGGGTCACCTCGGGGTCGAGAAAAAACTCAGTGCCTTTCCAGGGGCGTGCACCTAAAAATGCGGTGCCGGTGAGCGTGTAAACAAGCTCACTTTTGGGATTCAAACTGCTCACCCCTGAGTAAGGCGACGAAAAACCGGGATGTTTTTGCCAGACCCACGTTGACTGCACATTCGCCGTAAAGTGCTCGAACTCGTTTGCGTTCGCGACGGTCAAACTCGGCGAGCACAGAAAGGCTAGTGCCCATAGGGCAGTCACCCACTCACTCAGCCGAACTTTGTGACTAAAAAACATAGCGACAGACATTTAATTGGTAATGCGAATCATTAGTATGCCTTAAACAGCTTCATATCAGGTTCGCTAGTACAACAGGTTAATATTTCAACAATGCTACCGACCACTCCAACCACCCGCCTCTTGCTGATCGAAGACGAGCAAGACATGGCTCGTTACCTAAGCAAAGGGCTTGAAGAAGCCGGCTATACGGTGACGCATGCCGATCAAGCTGACCAGGCTCTCAGGCTTGCCCTTGAGCAGCAATGGGACATCGTGATCGTTGACCGCATGTTGCCGCGTGAGCAAGACGGGCTCGACATCATCAAAGCTGTTCGGCTGGCAGCCGTGCAAACCCCAGTTCTTGTGTTGAGCGCGCTCGCGAGTTTAGACGATCGCGTCCGGGGCTTACGTGAAGGGGGCGATGATTATCTGACTAAACCCTTCGCCTTGCCCGAACTTCTGGCTCGCCTCGAGGCGCTGATTCGACGCGCGAACCCTTCTGTTCAAGCCACGCACGACAGCCGGCAGCTCAGGCTTGCAGACTTAACACTCGATTTGTTATCACGTAAGGCTGAGCGAGCAGGTCAACCGATCACTCTGCAGCCCCGCGAGTTTAAATTGCTTGAATACTTGGTTCGCAATCAGGGACAAGTTGTAACGCGCAAGATGTTGCTTGAGTCTGTCTGGGATTTTCACTTTGATCCTGGCACAAATGTCATCGACGTTCAAGTCAGCCGTTTACGCAACAAAATCGATAAAGGACACAGCACACCACTGGTGCACACCGTGCGCGGTGTCGGCTACAGGTTTGGTTTAGATGGATAGAATCTGGCATTCAGTCGCTTTCCGTCTTGCTTTGCTTTGTGGCGGTCTTGTGGTTGCGTCGGTGTTGGTGCTGTCGTCGGTGTTTTACTTCGTATCGCTCGGGCTATTGGCACGCAACATTGACAGCAAAATCACGTCTATCACTGAAAAATTTAGCGAAGATGCCGAAAGCAAAGGACTGTCTGTCGTTGCGCAGCGGATCGAATCCACACTCAGCGATGGCGTTGATTCCGACGTAGAAATCTTACTACTCACTAACGCAGCAGGTCAAAAACTGGCTGGCAATATCTCGGGTTGGAGCGAACTGTCTGCACCACTTGATCAAATCATAGACCGCATGGTGAATCGCGGTGATCGACTAGTACCAAGCCGAATCCGCTTGCATAAACTGAGTGATGGTGCGCTTTTGGTGGTGGGGCGTGACATGCAAGACTTAAGCGAAATTGGTAACTTGATTGGGCGCGCCGTAGCGATTGGCGGTGTCAGCGCCATATTGCTGGCGATTCTCGCAACGTTCGTGTTTCGCCATCAATTCGAGCGACGAATTTGGGCGATTCGGCAAACCACTCAAGAGATCGAAGCCGGCAATCTTGATCGTCGTATCGTGCTCTCAGGCACCCCTGACGAATTTGATCGGTTAAGCGCAGATATCAACCGCATGCTTGATCGAATTCAACACTTGATGGAAGGTGTTCGTCATGTCTCAAACACTATCGCGCACAACTTGCGTACCCCGCTCGGCCTCATTCGAGGTCATCTCGAAGAGGCCTTGCGAGGCGTACCTGAGCAACGAAAACTTGAAAATGCCGGGCATTTCGCGATTGGTGCGATCGACGATTTAATTGTCGTACTAGAAAAGCTCTTACAGATCGCCGAGGCCGAATCCGGAACCCGCCGGCAACCTTTCGAGCCGGTCGTGCTGCGCACTGTCGTGACCGACTTGCTAGAGCTTTACGACGCCGCCGCCGAAGCCCTTGGCATTACGCTCATCGTTGATATTGAAGGTGAGCCAACACTGCATGGTGACAAAGACTTATTAGCCGGTATCTTGGCAAATCTCATTGACAATGCCCTTAAATACGCAGGATCACCCGCAGCGATCAAGATACAGGTCAGAGAAACGGTACAAGCGGTTTCAATCATCGTGCAAGACAACGGACCTGGTATCGCAGCACACGAACGCACCAAAGTCGTGCAACGCTTTTACCGTTTGAGTTCAAACCGCCCTGGTAGCGGCTTAGGGCTGTCAATCGTGTCAGCCTTCACGCACCTGCACGACGGTACCTTATTCATTGAAGATGCGCAGCCTGGTTTAAAAGTGCGCATTGAACTACCAAAACTGCTTGCCCCGATCATCTAATGACTTTGCAACGCACTCAACGTGAGACAACTCAAGATTGAGTCGCCTCGCGTTCAAATAAGCACCAGCACGTTGGATATCACTTAGCGTTGAGCCGACTCATTTTCAAGCAAGCGCCATCACTTTGGATATAACTTAGCGTTGATCATTTCATCGAAGTATGCAAGGTTATCTTTTATATCGTAAGATTTTCCGTTCGCCCTGATCGAACCGTTGGCTAATTGAAAGTTTGCCCGCAATCCTTCACGCGTCTCAGTCGCCAACCCGAGCATGAGGGCTAGACGCTTTTGTGTATTGTCAATGATTCGCCCTTGCGCCTCAATCTTGCCATTCGCCTTGAGCGACTGAACCAGCGAGAACTTGCCAGCGGCCGCACCAGCAGGCTGACTGACTTCGATCAAGAGGTCGCCCTTGATTGAGCCAGTTCCCATCTTGGCAGAAATTTTTGGCAAACCGATTGAAAAACCTTTGGCAACCAAATTTTGCAACGCACCGCTGGCGCGAGCCTGTTCGTCAGCGGTCAAGTTTCGAAAGTCATTCGAATCGGTGCTGATCGCAGACAGTGTATCGACGCTTGCAATATCCAGACCCTTGACCGCCAACTCTAACAATAGCTCGCTGAGCTTTTGGCCCGCAACCGTCAAGCTCGCGATCTTTGGAATCACACTGACTTCTAGCTTGGCGTTGTTCTCCGTGATGGCGACGTCAACCGCAACAGACTCTGCGGTTGCGGTTTTGGTGCTGAATTTATCGATCGCAAAGTGCATGGTTCCAAGCCCGCGCGCTCGATTTTGAATATCGCTCGTAAACTGTAAGCCGTGCACATCAAGCGCATGATCTTCGCCGCGCGAGCTCAAACGATCGGTTTTCCATTGCAGGGCGACAGTCTTCTCACCCCAGGCAATATTGCCGCTTGAGGGAGACAAATGAAACAACTCTTTACCTTGCTTCATGGCGAGCTCTGGCAACTTCAGGGTCGATAAGGCTTTGCCACCATACGCTAGCTTGCCCTGCCCTGTGAGTTTGATTTCAGAGCCAAATAAACGGTTGAACTCGGTTCCTGATTTGCCAACAGGCTTGACTTCCCACTTAAATCGCATCGACGAAGAGGGCAACAGCAGATTCTCAACGCTATAGTTGACTTGCAGCGCAAACATCTGATTACCACTCTTTGCATCAACTGCGACATCATTAAACCGAATCTCAAATTGACCGGTCGAGGACAGCAGACCTTGTCGATGCGCAGGTTGCACCATCCTAATGGCCGCATTCTGGCCAGCCTTCGCGCTCAGGTTCGCGACCATCGTCGCCACCGTGCGGCCCACGTAGATACTGGCGCCCAGCCAACCCGACACAGCAATAACAACGATCACAACCAACGAGATAAGTATTTTTTTCATGCAATTTTTCTTCTAAAAATAAAGTGAAAGACTAGCGACCAAACTCTTTAGAAAGTTCAGCCGCGCGGTCGTTGGCTGCAGCCATCGCTTGCGCGATGATCGTTGAGAAATGCTGTTGAGCAAACACATCTAAGGCGGCGGCGGTAGTCCCCCCCTTTGAGGTCACGCGCTCGCGCAAGACCGCGGGTGTCTCAGTCGACTCAGCTGCCAACTGTGTTGAACCAGATAAGGTCGCGAGGGCAAGCGTGCGCGCCTGCTCTGCCGATAACCCTAAGGCTTGCGCCCCAGCCATCAAAGACTCTAAAAACAAAAATACGTAGGCCGGACCACTGCCTGACAAGGCTGTTACCGCGTCGATGGCTTGGTCGTTATCGACCCACACCACTTGCCCAACAGCGCTCAACAAGTGTGTGGCAATGTCTTTCTGTTCTTTGGCTAAGCCTTCGACAGCCGCCATTCCGGTTACTCCTGCACGCACCAAGGCGGGCGTATTCGGCATACAGCGCACCACGCGCGTGTACGGTTGCTCGGGCGAGCCAAGCCAAGTGGAAAGAGACTGTAAAGAAATGCCAGCGGCGATACTAATCACCAAGGTATCTGGTTTGAGCCAGGGTTTGCATTGCAACACGACTTCACGCATTTGTTGTGGCTTGACCGCGAAGATCCAGACTTGTTGTGTAGATAACGAGGCGTCTGGTGCCTGAGCAACGCTGATGCCGCGCGCGTGCCACTGCTCACGCAAGACCTCAGCGACCTCGAGAACGTGCAACTGCGAGGTCGCACAGCCCTGCCCCACTAAGCCCGAAACCAGAGCATTTGCCATGTTGCCGCCGCCGATGAAAGCGACCGAAGGGATATGATTCATTTCAAGTCTTTTAAAAATCAAGAAAAAACAATCGTCTGCGCAAAGATACCGCAAAATACGGCAAAGCCGATCCAGGTATTGTGCAAAAACGCACGAAAGCACGCCTCGCGCGTGCGGTGCCTGATCCAGGCAAGATGCAGCGCAGCTAACCCAGCGCTGGCCAACAGCCCCAACACATAGGGCCACCCATAAGACAGCAGGTGCCCCACCCAGCCGAGCAACAGCAAGGTACAGGCGTAGCAAAGAGCCACACAGAATATATCGTATTTTCCGAAGGTGATGGCTGAGGTTTTAAGGCCCAGACGAATATCGTCGTCTCGATCAACCATCGCGTATTCAGTGTCGTAGGCAATCGCCCAAAAAATATTCGCCAATAACATCAGCCACGCCACCAGCGGCACCGAGTTGAGCGTGGCAGCAAAACCCATGGGTATGCCAAAACCAAAGGCAACCCCCAAATACGCCTGTGGAATCGCAAAAAACCGCTTAAACAAGGGATAGGTCACCGCCAAGATGGCCGCGATCACAGCCAGGCCAAGTGTGAGCCCGTTCAACGACCAAATCAGCATCAGGCTCAACAGCCCCAAGATTGCCGCCACCCATAACGCCTCGTGCGGTTCAATCAGACCAGCGGTCAAGACACGTTGTTCAGTCCGTTTGACGTGCCGGTCTACATCTCGATCAAAATAATCGTTCATGGCGCAACCAGCCGAACGCATGAAGACGGTACCGAGTACAAAAATGACTAAGAGCTTGAGGCTCGGCCAACCCTGAGCGGCCACAAAAAGGCCCCACAGCGTTGGCCACAGCAATAACAAAATACCAATTGGTTTGTCGATACGCACTAAGCGGCCGTATAACCAAAGACGTTGCGTGAGTCTGACCATCAACCAGTGCGCCTTGTCAGTGAACTAACTACGTAAAAAATCTTCACGCCCGCGCATCCAGCGTGCTAAGTGGCGTTCGACAATATGCGGCGCCTTTGCCCGTAACTCTGTCGCGGTTTCGCGAGCTGCGACCACAAGTGCACTATCGGTTGCAAGGTCTGCGAAGCGCAGCAATGTCACCCCTGACTGTTTTGAGCCTAAGAGTTCACCAGGCCCACGCAGATCAAGATCGCGTTGCGCGATTTCAAAGCCGTCTTGGGTTTCGTACATCGCTCGTAGACGTTCACGCGCCAACATAGACAGCGGCGTTTGGTACAGCAACACACACACCGATTTTGCGACGCCGCGCCCAACACGACCACGTAACTGGTGCAACTGCGCCAGGCCAAACCGCTCGGCGTGCTCAATCACCATGAGCGAGGCATTGGGAACGTCGACACCCACTTCGATGACAGTTGTGGACACTAAGACGTTGATTTGCGCTTCGCGAAACGCTTTCATGACCGAGGCCTTTTCGGCAGTCGGCAATTGCCCGTGCACTAAGCCAACGGTATAGTCAGGCAAAGCTTGAGTCAAGGAAAGGTGCGTGTCGACCGCAGTTTGTAAATCAAGAGTTTCACTTTCTTGAACCAACGGACACACCCAGTACACCTGTTGCCCTGTGGCGCAGGCCTGCGCCACATGACCGAGCACTTGTTCGCGCCGCGCGCTCGAGATTAATTTTGTCACGACGGGCGTGCGCCCCGGCGGCAAGGTGTCAATCGATGACACTTCAAGATCGGCGTAAAACGTCATGGCCAGCGTGCGTGGAATGGGCGTGGCGCTCATGGTCAGTTGGTGCGGGATCCAGTCATTGGTCGCGAACTCTTCGCCCTTTTTCGACAACGACAGACGCTGGGCAACACCAAAACGGTGTTGCTCGTCAACAATCACCAGACCCAAGTCACAAAATTCGACCGTGTCTTGAATCAACGCTTGGGTACCAACAACTAAGCGCGCCCGCCCGCTTGAAATCGCTTCATTTGCGATTTTACGTGCTTTGGGTGTGATGCTGCCGGTCAACCAGCACACCTCAATCCCAAGCGGTTCACACCAAACTTTCAATTTTTGAAAATGCTGTTCGGCCAAAATTTCGGTTGGCGCCATGAGGGCGACCTGCGCACCGGCATCGATTGCCTGCAAGGCGGCAAGCGCTGCCACTACCGTTTTGCCACTACCGACATCCCCCTGCAACAAGCGATACATCGGAAACTCGCGTTGCAGATCGGCGCTGATCTCATTGGTCACGCGTTGCTGCGCTGGAGTCAGATGAAAAGGCAAGGATTGCAGCAGGCGCGCGCACAGGCTGTCAGGCTTTGGGTTCTTGGACAAGATTTTTGCACGCAAACTCCGACGCGCATCGCGGGCCGCCGCCAACGACAGTTGCTGTGCCAACAGTTCATCAAACTTAATACGCAGCCACGACGGATGCGTGTGCTCAATTAAGGCATGCGCGTCCATGTCGGGTGTCGGTGCATGAAGCGTGCGGATCGCCTCACCAAAACTCTGCAGCCCCAGTCGTTTGACGAGTTCGGGTTCGAGGGTATCACTGAGTTCGACTTGTTCGAGTGCCTGCCCAATCGCTTTACGCAAACTTGGCTGAGACAAACCATCTGTGGTCGGGTACACAGGCGTCAACGCCGCTGGCAAGGGCGAATCTGCAACCGTGACTTTGGGATGAATGATTTCATACCCATGCATGCCACCACGGACTTCGCCCCGAATGCGCCAGCGCCGGCCAACCTGCATCTGTTGTTGTTGGTTAGGATAAAACGTGAGCCATCTCAGCCCAATCTCACCGGTTTCGTCTTGTACGACTGCAGTCAATTGCCGACGCGGTTGGTAGCTGGCATCAGACCGGATCACCACGGCCTCAATCTGCGCAGAGCGACCCGGGCGAAGGGTAGCAATCGGCATGATCTCGGTTTCGTCTTCGTAACGAAGTGGCAAGTGCAAAATTAAATCCTGCGCACTGACCAGGCCCAAACGCTCTAGCTTTTGTTTAGTCGTGGCAACGGCTTTAGGACGTGCCAAACCCTTTGCTGGGGTGTGCTGAGCTGTACCCACGACAAAATCGCTTTGATTACGCGCTAAACGACGATGATGGCTTCAATCTCAAACTGAGCACCCTTTGGCAAACTTGCGACGCCAACGGTTGAGCGCGCCGGAAATGGCTCAGGCAGCAACTCAGCCATGATCCCATTGGCAATTGCAAATTGACCTAAGTCGGTTAAAAACAAGGTTAGTTTGACGATACTGTCTAAACGACCGCCAGCAGCCTCAATGACCGCTTGCATATTGGCAAAAGACTGACGAACCTGTGCCTCAAAATTCTCTGAGACCATGTTGCCCGTTGCGGGTACCAGGCCAATTTGACCCGATAAATAGACGGTTCGGCCCGCTGGGGCAACAATGGCCTGCGAATACGGGCCGACAGCTGCCGGAGCGGCGTTCGTGTGAATGACTGACTTTGACATGTGGGCTTTCCTTCAGTTGACTGCTGAATTGTACCGCCCACCCGTCACGCCTCGGAGTCAGCCCCGACCGGATCCATCCCTAACTCTCGCAACTTACGTGTAATGGTGTTGCGACCCATCCCGAGACGTGCAGCGGCCTCAACCCGACGGCCTCGACAGACCTCAAGCGAAGACTGTAATAACGCGCGCTCAAATTGACGCGTTAACGCGGTCCAGACTTCTGGTTCTGAGCGCGACAAGCGTACGTTTGCATCAAGCGCTAGCAGCTCTTGCCAAGTGTGATTGACGCCACCTAAATCGTGGCCTGAGCCAACGCGTGTCGCGCCAGTTTTGACTGCGCGGACTTCTGGCGGTAGGTCCCCCATCTCGACCGTTTGCCCAGGAGCCATGACGGTCAACCAGTGACAAAAATTTTCGAGCTGCCGGACATTGCCTGGATAGTCGAATTGTGCAAGCGCGTGCACAGCCGACTCCGACAGGCGCTTGACGGGAACACCCACTGCTCTGGCTGACACCGACAAAAAATGCTTGGCAAGATCGGCGACATCTTCGCGCCTTTCACGCAGCGCGGGTAATCTCAGGCGAATGACATTCAAGCGATGAAACAAATCTTCGCGAAACTTGCCCTCTTGAACGCGCTCTTCAAGCGGCTGATGGGTTGCGGCCACAATCCTCACGTCAACGCGTACCGGCTGTGCGCCTCCTACCCGATAGAAGGTTCCTTCAGACAAGACGCGCAGCAAGCGCGTTTGCAATTCAAAGGGCATATCGCCGATTTCATCTAAAAATAACGTTCCACCACCCGCTTCTTCAAAACGACCTCGGCGCAAGGCGTTAGCGCCCGTGAAGGCGCCGCGCTCGTGCCCAAACAACTCAGCTTCGAGCAAATCACGCGGGATGGCAGCAGTATTCAAGGCAACAAATGGCCCTTTTGAGCGCGCACCATGACTGTGCAACGCGCGCGCCACTAACTCTTTACCTGTACCAGACTCGCCAGTAATCAACACTGTGACGTTTGATTGCGCTAGGCGCCCGATCGCTCGAAACACCTCTTGCATCGCGACCGAGGCCGACTGCGTCAACATGCCTTTATCGGTGACAAGAGCAGTAGCAGCTGCTGGTTGTGCCGAGAGCTCTTCTGCCGAGGGTTCTTGCATTGCGCGCGAGATGAGCGCCACCGCCTCGTTAATATCGAAAGGCTTGGCGAGGTAATCAAACGCCCCACCTTGAAAGGCAGACACGGTGCTGCCAAGATCGCTATACGCCGTCATAATGATGACCGGCAGCGTGGGATATTTCTCTTTGACTTCTTTCAGCAGTGCCAAGCCATCCGTGCCCGGCATTCTGATATCAGAGACGAGCGCCGAAGGAGACTCGAGCTTCAAGGCCGTAGACACCTCAGAGGCGTTTACAAAACTACGCGTCGGTATATTGGCACGGCTCAGCGCCTTTTCAAGCACCCAGCGAATAGCTTGATCATCATCCACGATCCAAACTGGTTTCATCAAAGAGGCTCCATAGGTAATTGCAAACGAAACTCGGTGTGCCCGGGTTGAGACTCAAACTCAATCACACCGCCATGTTGTTGGATAAAATCCTGCGCGAGACTTAAGCCAAGCCCCGTACCACCATCACGCCCCGTGACAAGCGGATGAAAAATGCGCTCTTTCAAACTCTGAGGTACGCCTGGTCCGTTATCGGTCACCGTGACAACTGCTGCCAAACGGTGTTGTTTGTGTCGCAACAGCACCTGGCGCGCAATACGAGTTTTGATCGTAATGTGGGGTGACTGCGTTGGGTGAAACCCAGTCATAATCTGCGCGGCATTGCGAACAATATTGAGAAGCGCTTGCATCACCCGAGCCGGATCTGCCCGAAACTCTGGCATTGAGGCATCGTAGTCACGCAACAATGCCACTTCGCGAAACTCAGCGCGCACCAGGGCACATACTCTTTCGCAAATCTCATGGATATTGACTGCTTGCCACTGCACCGGCATGCGTTGCGGCGCGGCAAGTCGATCAACCAACGCCTGCAGGCGGTCGGCCTCTGAAATAATGACGCTGGTGTATTCACGCAAAGCTGGGTCGGGCAATTCTGACTCTAGAAGCTGGGCCGCGCCGCGCAAGCCACCGAGTGGGTTTTTTACCTCATGCGCCAGGTTGCGCAACAGTTCGTGTTGGGTATCAATTTCGTCGACTAGGCGACTACTGCGATCGACCAGTACCCGCTGCTCTAAGTCTTTGATTTCTATCAAAGCAGACCAGTGCGGCTGAGACAAGGCCACAGAAGTGACCGCAACTTCAACGGTCTCTGCACCACGCCGCAAGCGAGCAAATTGCCGGCAATCCGCAACCTCGCCAAGGCAGGCCTGTTGAATCGAGTGCGCAAGCGCATTGTCGCGATCAAACAAAAAGGCGGCCGGCTGCCCCAATAAGTTGCGCCGAGACCGCCCAAACATCACTTCTGCTGCCGCATTCGCCTCTACAACTTCTCCAGCCGAGTTCAATAAAAGAACTGTCGTAGAGAGTAAATCGAAGGCTTCAGCGGAGTACATGGTATTCGGGCCACTACAGACCCGACTCCAGGGTTAAACAGCAAATTACAAGCTGTAGTACATGTCGAATTCGACGGGATGGGTCGTCATACGCAAGCGATTCACTTCTTGCATTTTCAGATCCACGTAGGCATCCAGCATTGAGTTACTAAACACCCCACCGCGGGTCAAGAACTCGCGGTCTTTGTTGAGTTCTTCGAGCGCTTGCTCGAGCGAACTGCAAACTGTTGGGATCTTTGCATCTTCTTCGGGTGGCAAATCGTACAGATTTTTGTCTGCGGGATCGCCTGGGTGAATCTTGTTTTGCACGCCGTCAAGACCTGCCATCATCAAGGCCGAGAACGCCAAGTATGGGTTAGCAAGCGGATCAGGGAAACGTGTTTCGATACGACGACCTTTCGGATTGGCGACGTAAGGAATACGAATCGATGCTGAGCGATTGCGTGCAGAGTAAGCAAGCTTCACAGGGGCTTCGTAGTGCGGAACCAAACGCTTGTACGAGTTTGTGCCAGGATTGGTAATTGCATTGAGCGCACGAGCGTGCTTGATGACGCCACCTATGTAATACAGCGCAAATTCAGACAAGCCAGCGTAGCCATTGCCTGCAAACAGGTTCTGACCATCTTTCCAGATTGACTGGTGAACGTGCATCCCTGAACCGTTGTCACCGACAACAGGCTTTGGCAAGAACGTGGCTGTTTTGCCGTAAGCGTGCGCAACGTTATGTACTGTGTACTTGAGGATTTGGTTCCAGTCGGCACGTGTCACCAAGGTACTGAACTTAGTGCCGATTTCCATCTGACCAGCGCCAGCCACTTCGTGGTGATGCACTTCGACAGGGATGCCAGCTTCTTCAAGCAACAAGCACATCTCTGAACGCATATCTTGCATCGAATCAACCGGAGGAACTGGGAAGTAACCGCCCTTGACGCGTGGACGATGAGCCATGTTGCCGCCCTCTGAGTCAATGCTGCTTGACCAATGTGCTTCGTCTGACTTGATCTTGACGTGGCAGCCCGACATATCGTCGCCCCAAGTCACGCCGTCAAAGACAAAGAACTCTGGCTCAGGACCAAAAAAGGCGGTATCACCCAAACCACTGGCTTTCAAATAGGCTTCAGCGCGCTTGGCAAGCGAACGTGGATCGCGATCGTAGCCCTTCATGTCTGAAGGCTCGACCACATCGCAGGTCAGAATCATGGTTGATTCTTCACGGAACGGGTCCATGTGCGCGGTATTTGGATCGGGAATCAGAAGCATGTCCGAGGCTTCGATGCCTTTCCAGCCAGCAATTGACGAACCGTCAAACGCGTGGCCTTCGGTAAACTTTTCGGTATTCATCTGACTGACAGGAACCGAAACGTGTTGCTCTTTGCCCATGGTGTCCGTAAAACGAAAGTCGACAAACTTGACTTCGTCTTCGGCAATCTTCTTCAGAACATCTTGAGAGGTGCTCATACTGACTCCGGAAAATGAAAATGATGACTATTAATTAAAAGATGATGCGAATTATCTTGATTGATAATAAGCAACATTCGTGCCAGACATTTTGAACCAAAAATGCCCAAAAAAGTGCAGGTTAAGCACCAATATAGTGCATTAAATACAATTGTATGCACTAAACTAGTGATTTTATAAAAATAACGCTTGTAATTCATTCAGAAACCGCCAGCCTAGCTCGGTTGCCTGCAAACGCAACGGATCGTCGACCAACAAACCTTTTTGCGTGGCTAACAGCAAAGCTTTGTTCATTGACGCGATCGGTAACCCACAGCGCTCAGTGTACAGCGAGGACGCCACGCCTTTTTCGAGCCGCAGGGCATTTAGCATGAACTCAAAGGGTAATTCGGCCGTTTTGAGTTGCCGCCTTTGGGTGATGTGTGTGGCGTCGCGCGCAAGGGCCGCACGCATCCAGTTTTCGGGATGACGTTGGCGGGTCTGCCGTTCAATTCGATCGTGAAACGAGAGCTTGCCGTGCGCGCCAGGACCAATTCCTAAATAATCGCCAAACTCCCAGTAGTTCATGTTGTGGCGCGCACGCGCGCCCGGCTTGGCAAACGCCGAGACCTCATAGCGTTCAAAACCACCCTTCTGCGCCAAGGACACGATGGTCTCTTGCATGTCACAGGCAAGCTCATCATCAGGCACGGCAGGTGGATACTTGGCGAAGACGGTATTGGGCTCGAAGGTCAAGTGATACATCGACAAATGTTCGATGCCAAAACTGAGCGCCTCGCGCGCATCTTGCTCACATTGCGCAAGCGTTTGACCCGGCAGTGCAAACATCAAATCTAAATTGACACGCCCGACCGCACGCTGCGCCATGTCAATCGCTGCACGAGCCTGCCCGCCATCATGCACCCTACCCAAGGCCAATAATTTGGCATCATCAAACGACTGGATCCCCAGTGAAATCCGGTTCACCCCGCTGGCTGCGTAAGACCTAAAGCGTTCGGCTTCCGCAGTACCTGGATTGGCTTCGAGTGTAATTTCGGCATCAGGCCAAAGATTTAAATGTGAGCGCAACATCGCCAATAAGCGATCAATCCCCTCAGCGCTCAACAAGCTAGGGGTGCCACCGCCAATAAAAACGGTGTGCACCTGCCGGCCCCAAATGTCGGGTAAGGCTTGTTCAAGATCCGCTTGTAGCGCATCAAGATAGCGCGCCTCAGGAAGCACTGCCGGTTGCTCATGTGAGTTGAAGTCACAATACGGACACTTGCGCACGCACCACGGCACGTGCACATACACTGACAAAGGCGGTAACGCACTCAAGCGCGGGCGATCCGCGATGTCTGCGATTGCGCCCACCTTTGGCTGCTGCGCGTTCGCAATCGGAATCACACGACTCATGGGCGCTGCGCTGCCGTCACTAAACCACGCGCCGCAAGCTGCTTAAACAATTGCTGCAAGGCTTGCCCGCGGTGGCTGATTTGATTTTTAAGCGCGGGGTCAAGCTCTGCTGCTGTGCAGCCCTGCTCGGGCAAATAAAAATACGGGTCATACCCGAAGCCGTTTGCGCCTTGCGGTTGATCGACAATCTGCCCAAACCAGTTGGCCTCGGCAACAACCGGTTGCGGGTCATCGTGGCGAGTGACCAGCACCAATACGGCAACGTACCACGCGCGGCGGTTGCTCTGCCCTTGCAATGCGCGCACCAGCTTTTGATTGTTGGCTGCATCACTACGCGAGCCGTGCTCAGCTTCGGCATACCGAGCAGAATGGATACCGGGCTCTGCGTTGAGCGCCGCGACGCAAAGGCCCGAGTCATCGGCCAAGGCCGGCAGGCCCGACAACAAGCTGGCATGGCGCGCCTTGGCGAGCGCGTTTTCGATAAATGTGGGATGCGGCTCGGGCGCATCGGGAATATTCAACGTGCCTTGTGCAATCAGTCTGATGCCCAGCGGGCTCAACAAGGCGTCAAATTCGCGCAATTTCCCGGCGTTGCCTGATGCCAAGACAACCGAGGTCAATGAACAATTTGTTGCTGTCATTGCTTAGGGACCTCAGTCGAAGGCACATCTTCAAGTAGCATCGCAACAAGATCGCGTGCAAAGCTTGGCAAACGCTGCAGCTCGCGTACACAAATATGCAGGTTGCGGACCGACCACTCGTCTGACAGCCTGACGATCTTAATATTTAAGCGTTGGGCATAACGCCGCGCCGCTTGCTCGGGCACAACGCCAATGCCGACACCCGCTTCAATCATGCGGCAAACAGACTCAAAATTACTCACCTCAACCCGAAAGCGAAACGAATGGCCTAGGTTATCGGCTGCCTGAATCAAAAACGCATGAATTGCGCTCCATTCTGACAAACCAACGTATTCAAAGCCAAGGGTGTCAGCAAAAGCGACTTCAGACATTTCCCCCAAAGGGTGCTCGGCCGCAGTCACCAACACCAAGCGGTCGGCGCGATAGGGCAAAAATTCAAGCGCTGAGGCAGCGGGCTGACCCGCAACAATCCCAATGTCAGCCGAACCTTCGGCTACGGCCTTCACCACCAAATAACTCAACCGCTCGCGCAACTCAACGGTGACATCAGGGTGAGAGGACAAATAGCGGCTCAAGACCGCCGGCATGAACTCGGTCATGGCGGTGGTGTTGGCCAGCACGCGAATCTGACCCTTAATCCCCCTTGAATACTCATGGATATCGCCCCGCAGGTGGTCAATTTGGCGCAACACCAAGCGGGCGTGTCGCATAAATGCTTCGCCTGAGGGGGTAAGGGTCACCCCCTGGCTATTGCGATGAAACAAGCGGGTACCGAAATGATCTTCTAGGTTTTTCACCCGGTTACTGGCTGCGGGCAGTGACAGATGAGATTTTTCGGCCCCGCGGGTCAGGCTGCTCGCATCGCCAATATTGACCATGAGCTGCAAGTCGGTCAAATCAAAATGGTTGGCCATTGTGTTTTTTTAGTACCTTAATCATTCAAAAAGCCGAGGTTAATGAAACACCAATGGTCAAAAAGCGCGTACTGGTGCACATTATCGGCTGAATCTCAGCCCATAATCATAAAGCCATACGCAAAATCATGAATACCCACGATCATCAGTACCAAGACATTCGCGATGCCATCCGTGACCTGTGCAAACAGTTTCCAGACGAGTACTTTCGCAAGGTCGACGAGGTACGCGGCTACCCCGAAGAGTTTGTCAACGCTCTTACCCAAGCTGGCTGGATGGCGGCGCTGATTCCGCAAGAGTACGGTGGCTCAGGCTTGGGCCTAACCGAAGCTTCGGTCATCATGGAAGAAATTAACCGTTGCGGCGGTAACTCTGGCGCCTGCCATGGTCAGCTGTACAACATGGGTACCCTACTGCGCCATGGTTCAACCGAGCAAAAAAATCAGTACCTGCCAAAGATCGCGGCGGGCGAGTTGCGCCTGCAATCGATGGGAGTCACCGAGCCCACCACAGGCACCGACACCACAAAAATTAAAACAACCGCCGTCAAAAAAGGCGATCGTTACGTGATCAACGGCCAAAAAGTTTGGATTTCGCGTGTTCAGCACTCGGATCTGATGATTTTGTTGGCGCGCACGACACCACTTGAGCAAGTGACAAAAAAATCTGAAGGGATGTCGATTTTTATCGTCAACTTGCACGATGCAATTGGTCACGGTTTAACCGTTCGACCAATCTTGAACATGGTCAATCACGAAACCAACGAATTGTTTTTTGATAATCTCGAGATCCCCGCCGAAAACTTAATTGGCGAAGAAGGTAAGGGATTTAAATACATTCTTGACGGCTTAAATGCCGAGCGCGCGCTGATCGCCGCCGAGTGTATTGGCGATGGCTATTGGTTTGTGGATCGTATCTCGAAGTATGTGAAAGATCGCATTGTGTTCGGGCGTCCAATCGGGCAAAACCAGGGCGTTCAATTTCCGATCGCACGTTCGTTCATCAACGTTGAGGCCGCCAGCCTGATGCGCTATGAGGCTTGCCGTTTGTTTGATAACAAACAGCCTTGCGGCACCCAAGCTAACATGGCTAAGCTCTTGGCCGCGGATGCCTCATGGGAAGCCGCCAATGCCTGCCTGCAATTTCACGGCGGCTACGGTTTTGCCTGCGAGTACGATGTCGAGCGCAAATTCCGCGAAACCCGCTTGTATCAAGTTGCCCCAATTTCAACTAATCTGATTTTGTCGTATGTCGCCGAACACGTGCTCGGCCTTCCTCGTTCGTTTTAATAGGTGATAGACATGACTGCTGCTCGCCCTTCAACCTCACCCCTCGTGTTGTACCCCAGCGCAGAGTTGGCGAAATTTGCCTCGCAACTGCAGTACAGCGATATCCCAGAAGCCGTCAGTTTGCGCTGCGAAGATTTGTTTTTAGACACCATGGCTTCAATTCTGGCTGGCTCGGGTGCCCGCGCAGTCAAAGCGATGGCCAAATACGCAGAAAGAATGGGCCCCGCTGACGGCAAGTCTGAAGACTTTGTCAATCGACGCAAAACCTCGCCCGTATTTGCAGCGATGGTGAACGCAGCGGCTTCGCATGTCGTTGAACAGGACGATGTGCACAACGGTTCAGTCTTTCACCCCGCCGCAGTGATTTTTCCACCTGCGTTAGCGGTGGCTCAGGCCATTGGCGCTTCGGGTAAAGACTTCATCACCGCTTCGGTGGTTGGCTACGAAGTCGGCATCCGTGTTGGTGAATTTTTGGGTCGTTCTCATTACAAGATTTTTCACACCACAGGTACCGCCGGTACGGTTGCAGCAGCGGTCACCGTGGGCCACCTGCTTAAACTGAACCCCGAGCAAATGCTGCACGCGATCGGTTCGGCTGGCACACAGGCCGCCGGCCTCTGGGAGTTTCTGCGCGACGCGGCCGATTCGAAGCAATTGCACACCGCGCACGCCGCCGCAAACGGCTTAGCCTCTGCGTATTTGGCACTTGATGGCTTTACCGGGGCGCGCCGGATTCTTGAAGGTGCCCAAGGCATGGCCGCTGGCATGTCAACCGATGCGGATCCGGCCAAGCTAGTTGATCGCCTAGGCTCACGCTGGGCCTTACCTGAAACCTCGTTTAAGTTTCACGCTTCATGCCGTCATACCCACCCTGCTGCTGACGCTTTGCAACAGGCAATGAAGCAACATGGTCTAAAAGCCAGTGACATCGCTTCGGTGGTCACACACGTGCACCAAGGGGCCATCGATGTGTTGGGTCCGGTGACTGATCCACAGACGGTGCATCAGTCGAAATTTTCGATGGGTACCGTGTTAGCGCTGATTGCTCTGCGTAATTCGGCCGACTTGGCTGGTTTCGACGGCGCCTTAAAAGATGCAACAGTTGCGAACTTTCGCGATCGCGTCTCCATGGAGCTAGACGAAGAGGTTGACACTGCTTATCCGCAGCGCTGGATTGGTAAAGTCACTGTGAAGACAACCGACGGTCGTTCAGTGACTGGCCGTGTTGACGAACCAAAAGGCGACCCAGGCAATACCTTATCGCGCGATGAGATCGAGTTCAAAGCGATGCGTTTGGGCACCTACGAGGGCGCGGCCACCGAAGCTCAGGTCAAAGCACTGATCAAAACTGTTTGGGGCATTCGTGGGCAAAACGTGCTTGGCGATATCTTAGCTAGGCCCTAAGCTAACAAGATCTGAGACAAGCAACCTAAAAAAGGATGACAGCATCATGCGTTTAAATAACAAAGTTGCAATCGTGACTGGTGCCGCAAGCGGCTTTGGTGCAGAAATTGCCCGGTGCTATGTGCGTGAGGGTGCAAAAGTTGTGATCGCCGATCTCAACGAAGCTAGTGCGCAGAAGGTTGCTGCCGAGCTAGGCGCTGCAGCCATTGCGGTGAAGTGTGATGTCAGCAAACGCGCTGATGTGGACCGGGCTGTTGCCTTAGCCATGTCAAGCTTTGGTGGCGTGGATATCGTTGTCAATAACGCTGGTTACACGCATAAGAATCAGCCTTTTCTCAACGTTGACGAAGCCTCTTTTGATCGTTGCTTTGACGTGAACGTGAAAGCGATTTACCACATGATCAACGCAGTCGTGCCCATGATGCGCTTGAAAAAATCAGGCTGCATCATCAATACGGGTTCGACGGCAGGGATTCGGCCAAGACCCGGTTTAACTTGGTACAACGCCTCAAAAGGCGCAGCAAACTTGCTGACCAAATCGTTGGCCGTTGAACTTGCCCCGGATAACATCCGCGTCAATGTGATATGCCCAGTGATTGGCGACACAGCCATGCTGGGTGATTTTATGGGTGTACCCGATACCCCCGAGAATCGCGCACGTTTTATTGCCACCATCCCGATGGGCCGCATGAGTCAGCCGCGCGACATCGCGAATGCTGCGGTGTTTTTAGCCTCTGACGAGGCGTCGTTTTTGACGGGTGTTGAGTTGCCGGTTGACGGCGGGCGAACCATCTAAGGTCTAAGCTCGAGCGCTGCCACTGCCGTGCTCAAGCAAAGGCACGACGCGAGCAGCGTGCCTGTCTGTATCGTCTAAGGGTCAGGCGCGTGAACGCGCTTGCAGTCGAGCGAGCTCGCTAATGCCTTTCTCTGCCAATTGCAGCAAGGCATTGAGCTCAGCGCGATCAAAGGTATGACCTTCTGCCGTACCCTGCACCTCAACGTAATGCCCTGCGCCTGTCATTACGACATTCATATCCGCATCGCAACCTGAATCTTCGGGGTAGTCGAGATCTAGTACGGCTCGCCCGTCGACCATGCCTACCGAAATCGCAGCGACTGAATCTTTAAGCGGATTTTGTGTCAGCAAGCCTTGCACAAGCAAGCCGTCAACCGCATCGGCGACAGCAATCCAGGCACCGGTGATGCTCGCGCAGCGCGTGCCGCCATCAGCCTGAAGAACATCGCAGTCGATCTGAATTGTGCGTTCTCCCAATAACGACATATCCATGACCGCGCGCAGGCTGCGCCCAATCAGGCGCTGAATTTCTTGCGTGCGCCCCGATTGCTTGCCTTTGGCCGCCTCACGATCAGAACGGGTGTGGGTCGAGCGCGGCAGCATGCCGTATTCGGCTGTGACCCAGCCCTGCCCCTTACCTTTTAAAAATGGCGGTACTTTTTCAAGCACACTGGCCGTGCATAACACTTGCGTCTCGCCCATCGAAATCAGCACTGAGCCCTCGGCATAGCGTGTAAATTGGCGCTGGATACTAACCTGACGCATGGCGTCGAAAACGCGACCTGAAGGGCGTGGCTGGCTAATGCTAGTATTTGACACGTTAAATTCTCACAAAGACTAATGAATAAGGTGACGCATGCTTGAGGGTTGTAGACAGCAAATGCGATGGACTCACAGTATACGCAGCGCTCGAGGCGCTGTGTATCGTTTCTGTGTGGGCGGACTCATCGCGGGTATCGCCGCCGCGACCCTCCCCCCTGCCCGAGCACAGACTCTGACGCAAAAGGCTCCTGTCCAATCACTTCCTCAACCCCTGCCTCAACCCTCACATCAAGTTCAGACACAGCTAGCCCCACCCTCGGCGACTGCTCCAAACACCGCCATCACACGATACGACAATTCGTTTTCTATTTTTCACCCCGAGCGCGGCCAGCGCGGCATGGTTGCTAGTGAGCAGCGACTCGCCTCGCAAGTAGGTGTCGATATTTTGGCGCAAGGTGGTAACGCCATTGATGCCGCTGTTGGCGTAGGGTTCGCCTTGGCAGTCGTGCTGCCCAACGCCGGCAATTTAGGCGGCGGCGGTTTTATGCTGGTTCAAACTGCCAAAGGCACTAAGCCTGTTGCACTTGATTTTCGTGAGGTTGCGCCCGCCTCTGCGTCACGCGATATGTACCTTGACGCGCAAGATCGCGTCATCACCGGCAAATCAACCCAAAGCCCTTTTGCCGTCGGTGTACCAGGCTCGGTTGCGGGCCTAGTGCGTGCCTTACAAGACTACGGCACGCTGTCGCTCGAGCAGGTTATCGCACCCGCCATCCAATTGGCTGAAAACGGTTTTATTGTCAGTGCAGTGTTAGCCGAACAGTTCTCGTTGCAACGCACGCACTTAGGTCGTTGGCCCAGCACGCGCGAGATATTTTTTAAACACAAAGATCCCTCAAACACTACCTGTACCCTGTCAGAATGCCCCCTCGACACGTTAACCACCTATCGCGCGGGCGAACGCCTGATCCAAAAAGATCTTGCCAATACGCTACGCCTGATTGCTCAGCAGGGGGCGGCAGGCTTTTATCAGGGCACCGTCGCACAGAAAATCGTCGCCGAACTCAATCTTGACGGTCAGGCGCTGAGCCTGAAAGACTTACAAGACTACCGTGTGGTGCAGCGCGAAGCTGTACATGGCACGTATCGGGGCTTTGATGTTTACTCAATGCCTGCGCCAAGTTCTGGTGGCGTGCATTTAATTCAAATGCTCAACTTACTTGAACGCTATCCGCTGGCACAGTACGGTGCCGGCAGCGCGCAGGTGCTTCATCTCATTGCTGAAAGCGCTCGCTTGGCCTATGCCGATCGCGCTGAACATTTAGGCGATCCGGATTTTGTGAAGGTGCCGCAAAAGGGCTTGGTTGCAAAAAAATATGCTAACGAACTGGCAGGAAAAATCAAGCTCGATCGCGCCACACCTAGCGCCACGGTCAAGCCTGGACAGCCACAAGCCTTTGAAAGCGACCAAACCACGCACTTCTCGGTGATGGACGCAGCGGGTAATGTTGTGAGTTGCACATACACATTGAATTTGAATTTCGGCTCGGGCATTGTCGCGCGCGGCACAGGGGTGTTACTGAATAATGAGATGGACGATTTTTCGATTAAACCCGGCGTACCCAATGCCTTTGGCCTCATCGGCGGCGATGCCAACGCCATCGCGCCTGGCAAACGGCCTTTGAGCTCGATGACTCCTGTCATTGTTTCCACCCCAGAGGGACTCGTGCTGGCCACAGGCTCTCCGGGTGGTGCCCGCATCATCACGACCGTGTTGCAGAACCTGGTCAATGTTATCGACTTTAAAATGAATATCGCCGAAGCGATTGCCGCTCCAAGAATGCATCATCAATGGCTGCCAGACTTTCTGCGCCTTGAACGAGGCTTTAGCCCCGATACTGTTGTCTTGTTAAAAAATATGGGGCATGAGGTTAGGATCATGCCCACCATGGGGCGTGTGCAAACCGTACAACGTCAGTCTAATCTTTTTTGGGGTGCCTCAGACCCACGTAATCCCGACGGTGCAGCGCTTGGACTCGGACTTAACCCCTGAGAACCGGACAGCAAGACGACCTTGCGATTGAGACAGAGCAGCCTCGGTCAACTGAGGTTGCCCTGATCGAAGCGCTGAGGGAGCAAAAGATCTTGAACCAGTCATTTGTAAGGAATAAAGCATGATTGCCAGCATGACCGCCTTCGGGCAAGGTAAGTTCACCGCACAATGCGGCGTCATTTCCGTTGAAATTAAAGCGGTCAACAGTCGCTATCTTGATGTGCTGTTTCGCATGCCTGACGAAATGCGTTTGGCTGAACAGCCAATCAGAGAGCGCTTAGCCAAAGGCTTGGTACGCGGCAAAATTGAGGTGCGCGCCAGTTTCACGCGCCCACCGGCCGAATCAGAACAACAACTCAGCGATACAGCCATGCAGCGCGTTGCCGCGCAACTCGCTCACATTCGCACAATTTTGCCCAATACCGAAAGCCCTCGCTTTCATGACATTATCAATTTAGCCGGCGGGCAACAAACTCAAACCGAACCCGAAGAATGGGCGCAAGCTTGTTTGACGGCGCTTGAGCCCGCCTTAGCGCAACTGCTTGAAGGTCGTCAGCGCGAAGGCGCTCGTCTGGCGCTCGCGATGCTTGAGACCGCTCAACAAGTCTCAGCGATCGTGAGCGAAGTCGAAGCGCTCATGCCGGTATTACTTGCGACACAGCGCGACAAGCTTGCTCAAAAACTTAAAGACACGCTGCAAAATGCCTTTCCGAATGGGTTCACGCACATCAGTGGTGCAGAGCTGTCCGAACGCATCGCCAGTGAATCAAGCCTGTTTGCGTTGCGCATTGATGTTGCCGAAGAGCTTGCCCGCTTAAAGTCGCATCTCGCTGAGCTTGAATATTTGTTGTCAGGTCAACCGGCTAAAAAAAGCCAACCCAAACCAAGCGCGGCAGCGACCAGCATCGGCAAACGTCTAGATTTTTTGTTTCAAGAAATGAATCGCGAAGCCAACACCTTGGGTTCAAAGGCCGGCAGCCTCGAGATGACACGTGCCGCCATGAACCTCAAACTCTTGATCGAACAAATGCGCGAGCAAGCGATGAACTTAGAGTAGGCTGAGGCTCACCCCAACCTCTGATTCAAAAGTGCTGATCAAGCGATAGCTTGACTGAGCCTCAATGGTGACCCCATGCTGCTCAAGGGCCTGTTGCATCGCCGGCTGCTTCAATAGGTTTTCGCAGGCTGTTAAATCGTAGGCTTCAAAGAACACCACCCAGTTCACTCGCTGATCAGGTGCGCCACGTCGCGCTTCTTCGGGGCTTGGTGCAGCCCCCACACTGACCGAGGCCTCCCAGAGGGCGAGGCGCACTAAGCAATTGGCTTGGGCAAACCGAGGGTAAAGTGTTTGGGCAATGAAATCGCGCGCCACTTGTTCTTGACCAGACTTGGGCACGCATCGCAGTACCACGGCTTCACCGCCTAAGCCTGTCCCTGCCGCCCAAGTCTCGTCACAAACCGAGCGCACCATATTACGAAAATGCGGCATCATTTTTTTCGTGAGCGGCGTAGGCTCAACAAGGATATCTTTATATTCAGGTTGCTCGAGCACCGCAGCCTCGGTGCACGAGTAGAGCGCCATATACGCCTGAGAATCACCGAGCGCACGATAGCGACGAGCAGATAAAAACCCTGGTATCTGCATTCGTTGGCGCACATGCTCAGTTTGATACCACTCGTTAAATTCTGACTCGACGACTGGGTTGATGTCGTTCATCACGAATAACGTACAGGGAACAGAACGCTGAGGCTTTGTTGAAGTTGTCATAGCTCGCTGAGTTGCAATGGAATCTAATTGGCTCGAATGGAATCTGATTGGCTTGTATTGCCAAGCTTAACCACCTTTATAATCCAAAAATCCCCTACCCACAGGCAGCGATCATCATCTGTTGCCGCCACTCAGCTTCACCAACCAATGACAAACACACTCGCGCCCAAGCAAGATTTTCCCTTCAATGATCCCATCGGCGCGTGCGTGCCGCACGGAAAGTTCTGCATCCCTGCGACTGGAGACGGCCCGTTAAATGGCCTAAGGTTTGCGGTGAAGGATATTTTTGATGTCGCTGATCACCCCACCGGTGCGGGCAACCCAACATGGTTAGCCACACACCCGATTGCCACACACACCAACCCCTTGGTTGAGCAACTACTTGCCGCCGGTGCCACGATGACCGGCAAAGTCATCACCGACGAACTGGCCTATAGCCTGAACGGTGACAACATGCACTACGGCACACCGGTGAATGTCAATGCGCCGGATCGTGTGCCTGGTGGCTCGTCTAGCGGCTCGGTCGCAGCGGTGGCAGCCAAGCTGTGTGACTTCGCACTCGGCAGCGATACCGGTGGCTCGACCAGAGTACCGGCCAGCTATTGTGGCGTTTGGGGCCTGCGCACGACGCATGATTTGCTTTCGCGCGAGCACGTTGTGCCGCTGCACACATCGTTTGATACGATGACTTGGTTTGCCCACGATCCGGCTACGTTTACGCGTGTGGGCGAAGTGCTGCTGCCTGCCTCAAATTTTGTCCCTAAACGACTACTCAAGCCTCAAGCGCTCTGGCAGTTAGCCAGTGAAGACTTTGTCGCACCGCTGCAAAAAGTCTTAGACGCGGCCCAAGTCATGCTTGGCGTGACTGCAAAGACGATGTCGTTCACGCGCGATACCGAGACACTCGAGCAGTGGCGCCAAGCGTATGTCACCATGGGTGCAGCCGAGG
The DNA here is from genome assembly GCA_030832095.1 of Gammaproteobacteria bacterium. Classification (GTDB taxonomy): domain Bacteria; phylum Pseudomonadota; class Gammaproteobacteria; order Burkholderiales; family Burkholderiaceae_B; genus Zwartia; species Zwartia planktonica. The sequence continues at coordinate 56,397 of JAURJT010000020.1, forward strand.
CGTGGGCCTTACATGGTGCCTGGATACTTGAGCATCAGCCTACCTTCTCAGCCCCGATCAGCGCGCGTTGGGAGCTAGCACAAGCAGTCACAGCAGCACAGGCCAAACCAGCGCAGAACAAAGTGGCAGAGATTCGTGCTAATGTGCGCGCCATCCTGAGTGATGACGCCATCGCCATCGTACCCTCGGCGGCGGGGCTCGCGCCCTTGCTCAACGAAAGCGGAGACTCAGTTGAACGGCTGCGTATGCGCACCATGCACCTCACCTGCGTGGTGGGCATCAGTGGTGTGTGTCAGGTCAGTATCCCGTTTAAAAACAGCGCGGGTGTACCGGTCGGGGTGTCGTTAATCGGCCCCGCGGGCAGTGACCTCGCCTTGATTCGGTTGGCCACTGCGCTGTCAAGCACCCTACCCGCTTAACGAAATCATCGACAAAGGGCGCCGCTCACACGGCCCTTATTTCGTCCCAATCAACCGCGACCGACAAACGGCATCGTGGTGGCCATGATGGTCACGAACTGAACGTTGGTCTCGAGCGGAAAGCTCACAATCTGTGCGATCGTCTGAGCAACGTGATTCACATCCATGCGTGGTTCAACGCGTGTTGAGCCGTCAGGTTGTGGCACACCTCTGGTCATGCGCTCGGTCATTGGCGTTGCAGCGTTACCAATATCAATTTGACTGCATGCAATACGATAGTTACGCGTATCCAGTGAAATCGACTTGGTTAAACCGGTCACCGCGTGCTTGGTTGCGGTATAGCCAATTGAAAACGGGCGCGGCGCATGCGCCGAAATAGAACCATTGTTAATAATCCGACCGCCTTGAGGATTTTGATCTTTCATGATCCGGATGGCAGCCTGAGCACATAAGAACATCCCTGTCAGATTGACGTTTACGATGTCTTTCCAGATCTCGACAGGCAAATCTTCAATCGGCACCGGTGGGCCACCACGCCCAGCATTGTTGAACAGCACATCCAAGCGTCCCCAACGGCGCATGACTTCAGCAAACAGGTTCTTGACCGAAGCTTCATCGCTCACGTCAGTGACGATAGGATGCAACTGCGACGCCAACGAGGCACCGCCCTCAGTGCGGGTTTCTTCAAGTGCATCAGCGCGGCGCCCCGCCATCGCAACTTGATAGCCAGCACGCGCGAGATGCAGCGACACTGCACGACCAATTCCAGAACCTGCTCCTGTCACCACTGCGACTTTTAACTCAGACATTTCTCATCCTAATTGTTGGTGTCCGCTTTGGACTTTAAAAAACTGATGGCTATTTTGCCATTACATACTGACTGCTCGACTAACCGTTCACCCGTGACGGCCCTGTTTCTATCGGTGCATTGGGCTGCGAACTCCATTCGCTCCATGAGCCACCATACAGGGCACCACCCGACATCCCAGCCAACTCAAGCGCCAGTAATAAATGGCAGGCTGACACCCCCGAGCCACAACTCGCGACGAGTTCTTTCGCAGGATGCGAGCCTAGAAGCTTTATGAACTCAGCACGCAAAACCTCTGGCGCTTTAAAAGTACCGTCATCGTTCAAGTTTTCTTTGACTGGGCGACTTGCTGCACCAGGGATATGTCCAGCCACGGGGTCAAGGGTCTCGTTTTGCCCTTGAAACCGATCGCCCGCGCGTGCGTCAACAACCAAACGATCAGGGCGCCCGAGCCCTGCTTGCATAGCGGCTAACTCGACAGACAACGCCAAAGACGCTGAGCGCTTGAAATTACCCAACGGCCTGGCTGCTGGCTGCGCTGCGATCAACGTGTAACCGGCTTTCTCGTAGGCAGCCATCCCGCCATCGAGCACCACCACATTGGCATGACCAACCCACCGTGCTAACCACCACAGACGCGAGCCATACAACCCACCATGGGCATCGACGCACACGATCAGTGTGTCGTGGTTGACCCCCAGCGTCGCCAAAAACTTGGCGAACACGTCTGCGTCAGGCAACGGATGACGTCCGTTGCGTCCGGTTTTCTCTCCGCTCAACGAGCGCCCAAGATCAACATAGACCGCGCCCGGCAAATGCGAGGCTTCATACGCGCGCTGGCCGAGGTCGGGGTCTACTAAATCAAAACGACAGTCGCAGACCAACACATTGGAGGGGTTCTGCGCGAGGCGCGCCTGTAGGGCTTGGGCTGTAATCAAGAAAGACGAAGACATGCGGGGATCCTTTATTCAATTCTGTCAAAAACGTGCGTGTGAGCATAGCCACTCTGCTATGCTTTTACTTTAAATCAATACTCTCTATTGTCACCCATGTCTCAGGCAGCCGGAAACGTTTTTGTAGTGGTCGCTCCAAGCGGGGCCGGTAAGTCAAGCTTAGTCAACGGCTTGCTTGCGCAAGATCCCACCCTGTGCCTCTCGGTATCGGCCACGACCCGAGCCCCGCGCAGTAGCGAAACAGATGGCAAAGATTACCGCTTTGTGAGCAAAACCGAATTCGCCGCAATGCAGCAAAATAATCAGCTTCTCGAATGGGCTGAGGTACACGGCAACTTTTATGGCACACCCCGCGATCAAATTGATCAGGCGATTCACCGAGGTCGCGATGTTTTGCTAGAAATCGACTGGCAAGGGGCAAGACAAGTGAAACGCCTGTTTACCCAAACGATTGGCATCTTTATTCTTCCCCCCTCTATCCAAACGCTTGAGCAACGCCTCCAGCTTCGTGGGCAAGACTCTCAAGAGGTGATCGCCCGCCGTATTCAAGCTGCGACTGAAGAGATCTCGCATGCGCCAGAGTGCGAATATGTTATTATTAATCAAGACTTTAGGATTGCACTCGCCGAACTCACCGAGATCATTGCCGTCGCGCGGTTACGCTACGGTAGCCAGTTCGCCAAAAACGAGGCGTTGTTCGCTTCGCTTGGGCTGACCACTTAGGGTACAGAGCAGGCTTGGTGCGCAAGTTTTCACGTATTTAAACCCTTACCACTCAGGATCACCATGGCTCGCATTACTGTTGACGATTGTCTTGACCGCATTCCAAATCGCTTCAAACTCACCCTTGCAGCCACCTATCGTGCGCGCGAGCTCGCTCAGGGCCATGCACCTCGGCTCGAAACCAAAGACAAACCTTGCGTGACCGCATTGCGCGAAATTGCAAACGGTTTAGTGGGCATTGAAATGCTGCGTAAGGTACCAACCTAAGACACTGCAAAATGGCCTTTCCCGGATTTCGCTACGCTTCTACCGGGATACTGGCCGCCCTAAAGGTCGGCTCCAAGCTTAAGCCTGGCGGCAAAGCGAAAGAGCTTGGTCTAGGGGTCGTCTCTGGGGTGGCTACGCCACTTGAAACCGAGATCGAACCCGCAGTCGCCTCAATGGCGCACCTGCAACAAATACTGTCTACCTACCTCGACGCAAAAGACATCGCAACGATTCGCGACGCCTATCGCTTCTCTGATCAAGCGCACCTGGGGCAGCTACGCACAAGCGGATCGCCTTACATCACGCATCCTATTTCAGTCGCCGAAATCTGTGCAGGCTGGAAACTCGACGCAGAAGCGATCCAGGCGGCGCTGTTGCACGACGTCATGGAAGATCAAGGGATCGCCAAGCAAGACCTGCTAGAAAAATTTGGCGATGAAGTTGCAGAGCTTGTCGATGGGCTGTCAAAACTTGACCGGCTTGAGTTTGCGACCAAAGCGCAGCAACAGGCTGAAAGCTTCAGAAAGATGTTATTGGCGATGGCGCGCGACATTCGCGTCATCCTCATCAAACTGGCTGATCGCTTGCACAACATGCGCACGCTCGATGCCGTGGCACCCGATAAACGCCGACGCGTCGCCAAAGAAACGCTTGATATCTACGCACCAATTGCGTATCGCTTGGGCTTAAATGCGTTGTATCGTGAGCTGCAAGATTTATGCTTCGAGGCGATCTACCCTAACCGGTATCGAGTTCTCGAAAAAGCTGTTCTCGCCGCGCGAGGCAATCGTCGCGAAGTCTTAAGCAAGATCGATGATCAAGTTCGTGCGGCAATGCCCGAAGCAGGTATCGAAAGCGAAGTGCTGAGTCGTGAAAAAACCTTATTCGGTATTTATCACAAGATGGTTGAGCAAAAGAAAAGCTTCACCAACGTGTTAGATATCTATGGCTTTCGCGTCATCGTACGAACCCTGCCCGAGTGTTACATGGCCATGGGCATCGTGCATCAACTTTACCGCCCGGTACCCGGCAAGTTCAAAGACTATATCGCGATCCCAAAGGTGAACGGGTATCAGTCGTTGCACACTACGCTAGTGGGCCCCTTTGGTACACCGATTGAGTTTCAGTTTCGTACGCATGACATGCACCAGGTGGCTGAAGAGGGTGTCGCAGCGCACTGGCTCTACAAGGCTGACACAGCCTCTTTGCAAGAGATTCAAAGCCGCACTAGCAAATCGTTGCAATCGTTGCTTGATATTCAAAGTCAAAATGGTGACTCAAGTGAGTTTCTTGAGCACGTCAAGGTCGATTTGTTTCCGGATGCAGTCTACGTTTTTACCCCCAAAGGAAAAATCGTTTCACTGCCTCGCGGCGCCACACCGATTGACTTTGCCTACATGATTCATACTGACGTGGGTAACCATGCGGTCGCCTGTAAAGTCAACGGCGATAACGTCGCCCTGCGCACAGAACTTTCGAGCGGTGACACCGTATCGATTGTCACATCGCCTGCTGCACGGCCCAGTGCGCAATGGCTGAATTACGCACGCACGGGGCGCGCACGCTCAGAAATCAGGCATTTTTTGCGCACGAGCGAATACGATGAATCGGCCGCCTTTGGTGAACGCCAACTGACGCAGGCTCTCAAAGAACTGAACTTGGCAATGCCCTCGCCTGAGGATGCTATTTGGGAAAAGCTCGCTCGCAGTAGTGGCGCAAAATCACGCGCTGAAATTTTGGCAGATATCGGGCTAGGCAAACGTTTGGCTGCAGTGGTAGCGCGACGGTTTGCACCAGACCATCCTCTCATCGCGACCACCGCAGCAGCCGACGAAGAGATGACGGCCGCGCGGTCAATACCTATTCAGATCCGAGGTCACGAAGGTCAGGCCGTACAGTTAGCGCCTTGTTGTGGCCCTTTACCCGGTGATGTGATCGTTGCGGGTATACGGATCGGCCATGGCTTGGTGGTGCATACCGCAGAGTGTCCGGTCGCCATCCGTGCGCGCATGAAAGAGCCTGACCGCTGGGTCGACGTTGTGTGGGATCAAGAAACCGCCAAACATTTTTCAGCACGTATTGAAATCATGGCAAAGAATGAGCGCGGGATCTTAAGCCGCATCGCCGCCGAGGTTGCGCAAGCCGACTCAAACATCATCAATGCCACAATGCACGAAGATGCGATCGACACCGTCATGTTGAACCTAACCGTACAAGTTGACAGTCGCAAACATTTGGCGCAAGTTTTTCGCTCGATTCGACACGTCGCCCAAGTACAAAAAATTGTTCGCGCTAAGGGCTAATGTCCGCTTGTGAGCTCGAGCTAAGGTGAGGCTTGCCGTCGAATGACAGCAGCACTCACCTCGCTAAGGTTTAACGACAGCGATCCGTTGTTTGAGCGCGCGCCAGAGGGCCGTGGTATCGGCGCTACCCTGATCGCGAGCCGAGGCTCTGACCGCCGGGTGCACCAACACCAGCTGCCGTGACGGATCAACATAAATAGCCTGACCACGCACCCCCAGAAACGCATAGGTACCGTCAAGATCTGGAAAGATCCAAGTTTGATAGCCATAGCCAAACCAACGACCTGTGCGTGATGGTAAAAAATGCGCCTGTGTCATCTCTTGAACCCAGGCGGCAGGCACAAGCTGCTTACCCTGCGCGACACCTGAGCGAGCCATCATCATCGCCAGGCGCCCATAATCGCGTAGCGTGGCGTTCAACCCCATGTAGCCGACCTCTTGGCCTGAGGCATCCACAAGCCAAGTGGCTTCTTGTTCAGCACCAAGCGGTTTCCAAATTTTTTCTGAAAAATAGGTTGCAACGTCTTGGCCGATCGCCTGACGCAATACGACTGACAGCACAAAGGTTTCTGCCGACGCGTAGTACCAACGCTGGCCAGGCGCCGCGATGCGGCGATTAAATAGTTTGGCAACACTCGCACCGCCTTCGGACTGCCTTCCGAACGTGGCGCGCGACAATCGGGCCGAATCGTCTTGCCCATCGTACTCTTCGCGAAACTGGACACCTGAAGACATGGTCAGCAAATGCCGTAGCGGGGTCTTGCCGTATTCAGTCCCTTGTAGACCCGGCGCATAGTCTTGTGCCAAGTCATCTAGTGAGCGAATATGCCCCTCTTGCAGCGCAACACCCACCAGCATCGCAATCACCGTTTTGGCCATCGAGAAAGAGGTAAAGCGTTGCTCGGGCTGTCGCGCGTACTGGTAGCGCTCAAGCAACAAGGTATCACCCTGAGCAATCAACAGAGCTGTGGCCGGATTACGTTCAAAGTAATCGTTTATCGTTTGCGTGCCGCTACCCAACACGGCAGCGCCTTGATAATTCAACGTGAGCTCAGACGTCGAACGCTGCCAAGGCTGAACAGGCAAGGCCGTTGCCGAAACGTTTGCCTTAAAGATTTCGTCGAGTCTTGAAAAACTGTCAACAGTCGCGTGAGCCTGCCGCCAGTTATCACGAGTTCCTCGCGTAAAACCTGAACCAGTCAGGCCTCCGTAGAGCGACATATTCGGGCCGTCCGCACGCTTTCCAATGCCCTGCTCAACTTGCCACGCGCTAGTTTTTTGTTCAGGACTTGTGCCGCAACCGGCCAGCCCCAACAATACGCTGGTAGCAAACACTGCCAAACATGATTTAAGAGCGATTGTCCAACGCATCACGAAAACTCCTTATACTCGTACTCTTTGTTTTTGAAGCCACGCTATGACTCGCACTCAGACTTTACAACAAGATACCGACGCCTCTGGCGAATTGTTGATCTGGACTTCAGTTGACCCTGCCTACGAGCAAGACTTTAACCAATGGTATGACCAAGAGCACATGCAAGAGCGGGCAGCGATCAAGGGGTTTCGCTGGTCGCGGCGCTATCACTCTGACACCTGCGCGCGGCCCTATTTGGCGCTTTATCAAACAGACACTTTGCATGTGTTCACCAGCGAGCCTTACCGTCAGGCTTTCACCAAACAAACACAGTGGTCTGAGCGTAACTTTACGCGTATGCGCGACACGAGTCGGCGCGTCAACGCGGTCACTGCGCTTGCGGGCGCCGGAACTGGTGCTGCAGTCGCCTTGGTCTGCCTTCAATCCATCGAACAGGCGCAAGCGGCAATTGTGTTGGCGCAAGAACTGAAGAGTGCGCTAGAGGGTGTACTCGCTGTGCGAGCGCTGTGCCCAGATCCAGTGTTGTCAACCCCCCTGCCCTCAGAAGACCTTGCAACCCGCAAACTCGAACCATTTGTGGTGATCGACACGACCACACTTGCGAGCGCAGAAGCGGCTGGAAAATGGCTTGCAGAAAAACTGGCGTTACCCTCAGGGCGCAGTCACAGTTTTAAACTTTTATGGGATCTGCAATCTATCGATCTTGAGCGTTAGTCGTTAAGCGCCAACAGTTTGGTCATATTCATACTGCGACTAAACAGCCAACTCGACAAGCGTTAGCTTTTTTTAGCCGTGATCTTCAGTGACTTACCAATGGTCTGGTTAAATTCGCTCACGCAGGTTCCCGAGCACCGCGTGGCCCATTTGCTGACAATATTTTGAGTGGCTAAGCGCTTAATCGTCGCTAAGTCAGCTTGCGTTGGCCTGACCAAAGTCATTTTGCCTTTGGGTGCCATCGGGCAGGTTTTAGCCCCCGTATTACAGTCATAACCTTTTTGATTTTCTGACTCGGCAAATAACCACAAGCGTTCAGTTAACTTTTCCAAATTGATCTCTAACAACGCGCGAACATCAGCGTTGAGCTGATCCCAGACCTTTTGATTCACGGCGTGCATTTCTTGGTTCCAGCCCAAGGGCAAGGCATACAAGTGCGAAGATACGGTGTACCACTTTGCCGTATACCCCGCCATACTACTGGCGACTGCACAGGCAATCGTTTTCTTTTGAAAGGCTTGCATCACCTCGGCAAACGGCATGCTGATGCTTTTTGCACCCAACGCCTCGATCAACTCTGCCTGCGACCGGGTAATCACGCGAACGGTCTTATCCTTTAAGTCTTGCAAACCCCGTATCGGAACATTGCAAAAGAGCACTTGGGGCGCAAAGGGGGACACACCTAAAAACTTACTTTGATAGGTGGCAGACAGGTGCTTGGCTAAGATCGGAGCAAAACTCGTCGACACTTGGCGTGCCGTTTTGGCGTCAGTCGCCAAGCCTGCGAGGTCAATCGCTTCGTAGATGGCGGTGTCAGCCGCAGGATAAATCAGTGGGATTACACCAAATCCGATCACGCCTTGCTTCATGAGTTTGAGCAACTCTGGGCCTTTTAAGCCCATCTCGTCAAACCCTTTGATCTCGGCCGTAATCTGCCCAGCAGAGTGCTCAGGGATTGTTTTTAGCCAAAAGGGTTGCTCAACTTGCTTATAGTTTGAACGTGTACTGAGCCCGCCCAAAATCTTAAGTGAAGTGACCGGCAACTCTTGCGCAACCACCGGCGCTATCGTCGCCCCGCTGGCCAAACCTGCCACCACGCAAACTAGGTTTCGCAACCCGCCCAGCACTTGAACCCACAGATGTGCCAACCGCAGGGAGCCTGAGGCTGAAAGAACCCAGTAGAGGGCTTGCCCTATACTGTCGGAGATGATCTTTGTCGTTTGCATACCGCATTCTACCAATGCTCGAGGCAGACTCAATAGTTTTAAGTTTCCGGAACCTATCCCATGTCTCGCCCCGCCTCTGATGCAGCGCCTGCGTTCACCCAGCGCCCTGCTCAGCGCCCTTTAATCGGCATCGTACTGCTGCTGCTGTCATTGCTCTGTTTAACCACCCTAGATGCGAGTGGAAAATGGGTGATGGGCGCTGGGAGTTCGCTGCTCATTCTGGTGTGGTTTCGGTACGTCATCCATCTGTCGTTGGTGCTCATTTTTATATTGCCCACTAAAGGGCTGGGCATCTTACACAGCAAAACGCCTGGCTTGCAGTGCCTGCGTGCCGCCGCGATGCTGGGGGCAACGCTCACCTTTTTTACTTCACTTCAATACCTGCCTCAGGCCGAAGCCACTGCCATCATTTTTATCTCGCCACTGATCATGCTCGCAGTCGCGCCCTGGATACTCAAAGAGCCCATGCGTAAAACACGCTGGGTCGCGGCTGGCTTTGGCTTTGTGGGCGTGTTGTTGGTCATCAGACCCTCAGCAGGCCTACCTGTAGCAGGCGTCGTGGCAGGCTTGATGACCGCTTGTTTATTCGCCACTCAGCACCTCACGACACGCTTAGTGGCTCAAGACAATCCCTTTACAACCATGCTCTGGAGCTCTGGACTCGGCACCTTAGCGTTGGCTTGCACCTTACCCTTTAGCTTACCCAGTGCCTGGCCAACGCTCACGACCATGGAGCCTTGGGTCTGGGTTGTCATGCTCTCAACGGGCTTCACTGGTGGTGTCGGGCATTTCTTGCAAATCCAGGCCTATCGTTTTGCTCCAGCCTCAATGCTCGCACCCTTTATCTACTTGCAAATGACGGTGGCCGCCACGTTGGGTTGGCTAATCTGGTCACATTTTCCGGACGCAACGACTTGGCTGGGCATTGCCATCATCTGTGCCAGCGGCGTGGTCAATAGCCTGATTGAATGGCAGCGTAGCAGGCCATCATCCGCCTGATCCTCATCAGCTTGAACTCAAGATGCTAAACGACCCGCTTGCAACACCAATTGACGATCGCAACGCGCCGCAAGCTGTGGGTCATGCGTGACTAGCACCAAGGTCGTGCCCAGTGAGGCGTACAAAGAGAACAGCATCTCAATGACACGCGCCCCAGTGGCGTGATCGAGGCTGCCGGTCGGTTCATCGGCAAATAACAGGGCCGGACGCTGCACGAACGCGCGCGCTAAAGAGACCCTCTGTTGCTCACCACCAGAAAGTGTTGCTGGGTAATGGTGCAAACGCTGACCTAACCCCACCTGTTCAAGCATCTCGGCTGCAGGTGCTTGAGCACTCAGCCCTGCTAGCTCAAGGGGTAACATAACGTTTTCAAGCGCTGTCAGGTTTGGTAGCAAATGAAACGACTGAAATACGAACCCCAAACTTTTTGCGCGCAGCGCAGCGCGCCCATCTTCGTCTAGCTCAAAGAGAGACTGCCCCAGCAGTTTGACGTGCCCCACTGTCGGTGTATCCAACCCGGCGAGCAAACCGAGCAAGGTTGATTTGCCCGAGCCCGAGGCGCCGGTAATAGCGATTGATTGGCCATGCGCAACAGTGAAGTCGATATTGTCTAAAATGGTGAGCTCACCTAAGGCATCGGGTACCCTCTTGCAGAGGCCGCTGACTTCTATCACGTTATCTACTTTTGGCAACATGAAACCCTTTTCTTGCTCTCGTCGTTGTGTCATCAGTATCCTGGTCGCTGGCGCCTGCAGTGCGTTGCTCAAGGCGCCTGCTAGTGCGCAACCCGCCACACAAGCAGCGCGCATTTTAGTCGTTGGAGACAGTCTATCAGCCGAGTACGGTCTGGCGCGCAATACCGGATGGGTTGAACAACTTAAAGTGGCGCTTGCGTTAGCACCCAACCCAGCAACTGTTCTGAATGCTAGCATCAGCGGAGACACAACGAGTGGTGGTTTGGCCCGCATAGATGCTGCACTCAAGCAACATCAACCCACGATTGTCATCCTCGAGCTTGGCGCCAACGACGCCCTGCGTGGGCTGCCGTTAACGCTCACGCAAAAAAACATCACAGAACTGATTACGCGCTGCCAGGCGATCGGTGCCAAAGTGGTGTTGGTTGGGATGCAGATTCCACCAAACTACGGCCGAGGATATGCGGAAGGCTTTAAAAACATTTTTAGCAACGCCGCAACCCAAACGGGCGCCGCGTTAGTCCCCTTTTTGTTTGAGGGCTTTGCTGACCAGCGGCAGTACTTTCAAGCAGATGGCATTCACCCAAACGAGTCTGCTCAACCCTTAATGCTAGCAACGGTCAGGCTTGCGCTTGACCCGTTGCTACGCTAGCCGCTTAGCGGCTACCTACCTTAAAGCTTGGCGCCGTCAAGCTCGCCTGAAATGAGCTTTTTAGCATCAGGTAGCATCTTCACTTTATAACTGTCGCGCAGTACCCTTAGCGCAGCCTGCTCTTCAGCAGCACCCCACGCCTGAGACAGCTGGGCTTGAAGCTGTGTGACTTGAGCGGGCTCTGGTGCGGGACCTGGTTCAATTTTTGAGAGCCACAACACCGCGTAACCCTCAGGCCCCGCCACACCTAAAAATCGTGGTAAGGGGGTTGGGCTCGCAGACATGACAGCTTCGAGTTGCTCGCGCGATAGCGATTGCGCAGCCTGACGGGTCACGACCTGAGTCGCATCAAAGTCTTTAGGGTCAGAACCAACCGCCCCTTTAAGCTGATCAAGCTGCTTCACACCAGCCTCTTGCGCCGCGACTAACGCACGCTCGTTGGTCAGCATCGTACCAATCTGCTGAGCAACTTGCTCAAGCGCAGGCACTTTAGGCGCATGTACCGCGTTGACCCGCAAGGCCAAAATGGTATCTGAAGCCAGCTCAATCGCACCAGAATTCAACTTATCTTTCATGACCTCTGTTGAAAACGCCGTTTGACGCACCTTAGGATTGCCCAGCCACGTCTGTTCAGCCGCTGACGGCATGGGGGCGCCACCACGCTGGGAGACAGGCAACAAACCCTCGCGCGTTAAGCCGGTGGCTTGCCTGAGCTCAATTCCAAGTGCATCCGCAATCGGTTTTAAACTGTCACGTTGGTCGTAAATCAGATTAGTCAGCTTACCGGCCATTGAAGCAAAACGTTCTGCCGCTAACTGCTTACGGATTTCAACGATGATGTCCTCTTTGACTTCAGCTAAAGGCTTAATGCTTGGAGCCTGAGTGTCTGTGACATACAAAACGTGCATGCCAAAGGGGCTCTCGACCGCGCCAGAGATCTCATTTTTCTTGAGTTTGAACACTGCATCTTCGACTTGAGGCACAAGCATATTTTTGCTGATCCAGCCTAAATCACCGCCTTGATTCGCCGAGCCAGAGTCTTGTGAAAATTCTTTCGCAAGTGCTGAAAACTCAGTCGGGTTAGCGGCTGCACGCTTAGCGAGGTCTGCTGCTTTGGCTTGCACTGCCGCTTTGGCTGCAGCATCTGCAGCGGTAGGGATTTCGAGCAAAATATGACTGACACGACGGCGTTCAGGTTGACCGTAGCGAGCCTCATTTTGCTTGTAAAAGCTCTCGATATCGGCTTCAGACACTTTAATATCTTTAGAAGCGGCGTCTTCGTTCAGGACTAGGTACTGCACATCAAGATTTTCTGGAATCGTGAGCTTAGCTTGATTGGCGTCGTACCAAGTTTTGATATCCTCGGGTGATACCGTAATATTTTTTGCGTACGTCTCAACCGAGAACAACTTGCGCGCGACGCTACGTTGCTCAGTAATCAAGGCGAAAATCTTTTGACCAATATCGGCAGGTACGCGAGCCGTTAAGCCAATCGGTTGTAACACTTGTCCCAAGGTTAAGTCACGACGCAAGCCCTGCTCAAACGCTGCTGTCGTCATGCCTTGGGCCGCTAAGACCTGCTTGTAACGCTCGGGTGAAAACTGCCCATCTTGTTGAACAGCAGGGATCGCCGCGATGCTGCGCCGTAAGGTCTCGTCAGACACCGAATAGCCACCTCTAGTCGCAGCAATTGCGACCGCTCGCTGATCAATCAGCGTATTCAGCAATTGCTCTCGAAAAAATGGCGTATCAAACGCGGCTGCATCGAACTGTGCGCCAAGCATGCCGCGATATTGCTCGAGCTGCGCTCGACGGGCATTATTAAACTCGCCCAGCGTGATGCCTTTTCCGTCAACCGTGGCCAGTTCAGGCTCGCTTGACATAAAGCTCGTGTAGCCTTGTACGCCAAAGAAGGCGAACGAGGGTACGATCAAAAGAAGCAGGACTACCTGCATCCAGCGTTGGTGATTACGAATAAAATCAAACATGAGGGTTCGCACGCCTAGAGTCAAAGCGGGCAAAGTTTACCACTCGGTGCGTTATGCTTGCACCTTATACCCTCTAGTCGTTGGATTTTGTGATGCAGACTTTGCCGCCTTGGCCCTACCCGCACCTAGTTGCACACCGAGGGGCAGGCACGCTTGCGCCAGAAAACACCCTAGCCGCCATGCGTGTTGGGGCCAGCTTTGGCTACAAAATGGTCGAATTTGATGCCAAACTGAGCCAAGATCAGGTTGCAATCCTCTTGCACGACGCCGAACTCGACCGCACCACCAACGGCCGTGGCAAAGCCGCTGACCAACCCTATGCAGCCTTAGCGAAGCTAGACGCCGGTCTCTGGTTTAGTGCTGCTTTTCGTGGCGAGCCTATCCCTACCCTCGAGGCCGTCGCGCGCTATACCCTTAGTCACAATATCGCCAGCAATATAGAGATTAAGCCAACGCCTGGCCTTGAGGGGCTCACGGGCACAGCGATCGCCAGACAGGCCAAACACGACTGGCACGGGGCCTCGGTGCCACCTTTGTTGTCGTCTTTTTCGCTCGCAGCTCTCGAGGCAGCACAACAAGAAGCGCCAACACTGCCGCGCGGCTGGATTACTTCGAAACTAGACGAGAATTGGCGTCAGACCCTCAGGCGGCTAGGCTGCGTGTCGATTCACCTTCACCACTTATTACTCAACGAAGCCTTGCTCAACGACATCCACGCTGGCGGTTTTCGCGTGGCCGCCTGGACCGTAAATGACCCGACCCGTGCGGCGACGCTTTTACGTTGGGGCGTCGACTCAGTGATCACCGATGCCCTTGACTTGATTTCTGCAGAATAAAACCCGGGCGCTTGGCCCACTCACGGAGAACGATTTGTTTAGTTATCGCCATGGCTTTCACGCTGGCAATCATGCTGACTTACTGAAGCACCTTGTGCTAGTGCACATTCTTCAGTATTTCAATCAAAAAGAGGTGCCCTATTGGTTTATCGATTTACATGCGGGTGCGGGGCTCTATGACCTGCAGGGCGATTGGGCGCAAAAAAATGGAGAATTTGCCTCTGGGATCGGTAAGCTTTGGGAAACCAAAAAAGCTTGCCCTCCGATGATTGAGGCCTACCTCGAGGTCATTGGCCACCTCAATCCGGATGGTGAGCTACGGCTCTACCCAGGGTCGCCATGGATCGCGCTTGAGGCGTGCCGTAGCCACGATAAATTGCGCTTGTTTGAAATGCACCCAAGCGAAGCAGACATTTTGACGATGAATCTTGAGCAACGGGGCTCGCAAACTCTTAAGCAAACCACGCTGTACGAAAGTGATGGATTTGCCGGACTCAAAGGCCACATCCCGCCACCAAGCCGGCGCGCAATCGTCTTGATGGATCCCTCATACGAAGACAAAAAAGACTACCGGCACGTGATTGACACGGTAAAAGATGCAATGGTTCGGTTTCCGACCGGGTGCTATGCCATCTGGTGCCCCCAGATACAACGCCGCGAGGCCCAAGAGCTGCCGCGTCAGCTTGAACGCTCAGGTGCCAAAAACTGGCTGTATGCAAGCCTGAGCGTACACAAGCCGTCAGAAGACGGACTGGGCTTACATGGCAGCGGTATGTTTGTGATCAATCCGCCCTGGACGCTTAACGCAGCCTTAAAAGAGAGCTTACCGTGGTTGGTCAAAGTGCTAGGCCAGGACGCCCGCGCAGGCTATAAGCTTGATTTTCTTGAGCATTAAAACTGCTCATCGGCGCGCAAATAGCGCCACTGGCCAACGGGCAAATCGGCGAGTCGCACTTGCCCGATGCGCACTCGCTTGAGCCCCAACACCTTTAAACCGACCATTTCGCACATGCGGCGAATTTGGCGTTTTTTGCCTTCGTTCAGAATAAACTGTAGTTGATCGTCATTTTGCCAACGAACCTGTGCGCGCTTAAGTTTTTTACCGTCGAGCGACAAACCTTCGTTTAGCAGCTCAAGCTTGGCGGGGGCTAAGCGCCCTTGCACGCGCACCAGATATTCTTTGTCGATTTCAGTATCGTCGCCGATTAATTGACGCGCCACGCGACCGTCTTGCGTCATGACCAGTAAGCCGGTTGAGTCGATATCTAATCTGCCTGCAACGGCTAAACCACGTAACTGTGAGCGCTCAAAGCGTTGCGGACTACGATCAGACAGCGCTCGGCTTTGTGGGCCGATCAGGGCCACCGCTGGGGTGTAGCCGTCTTCAGCCTGCCCCGACACATACCCCATTGGTTTGTGGATCAGAATGGTGACACGCGAAGTTTGCTGGACCGCGGCAGACCGCTCAAGCGTAATGTTTTGCGTGGGTAAGGCGCGCTCGCCCAAGGTGACGACAACGCCATCGACCTTCACCCAACCGCGCTCGATGTAGCTATCGGCCTCGCGACGCGAGCATAAGCCGCGTTCGGCCATCAATTTTGAAATACGTACTTTTTCCATAACTTGCGATAATACAACTATGCAGAAACATCGCGAACTCAACGACTGGCTGACATACCCTTCTCCCAGTGCCTCACAACTGCAACGCCAGTGGCTGAGTCGACCGGGTGCCCTGACCCAAGGGCTACGCCAACTCGGCGAACTTAACTTGCGCGTGCTGTCTGAAAAAGTGTGTCGCGCCAAGCGCCCAGAGGCGACCAGGCTTGGGCTGAGCGTAGGGTGTGCGCTCTGGCAACGCGAGGTGTGCATGTCGATCGGTGGGATTGATTGCGTGGTTGCCTATAGCGTGACGCGACTCACCGCGACGCAAGGCCACTGGCAGGCCCTCAAGCGCCTGCGCAATCGCCCGCTAGCTGACATTTTGTATAACGACCGCGTGATCATCCGCTCTCACTTTGAGTTTTCGTCACCCAAGCTCGGCACGTCGTTATATAAGCTCACTCAAGCAGAGACGGCCGCGGGCTCGCGTGTCTTGGTCCGCCGTTCAGTGTTTGTCCGTGCCAACCAGCCCCTACTCGTTGCCGAGGCGTTTCTGCCATCCTTTTGGGCAATGGCTCAGCGAGCAGCGTTGGCAGGTTAATACGTGAGTACTGTCGTGTCGGCCTGTGCCACACGCTCTAGCATCGTCACCATCCCAATCACAGTTTGACAGCCCTCAACCATATCGGTTGGCTCTAGGCCGCGATCACGCATGGCAGTGCTACAGAGATAGACCTTTGCACCCGAACGGGTGGCGTCCTCAATGTAGGCCGAGAGTGGACGATTCAATGGGGCGACCGCCTGATGCCTGGCTGTGTTGTCGCGCACAAATAAGTCAACACTAGCACCTAAAGCGTGAATCTCGACAGGCCAGTCCATTGCCGCCGCGCTGGCTGCCAGCATGAATGGCGTCGCCGCCAACTGGGGCGCAGACGCATGGCTTTGCCACAACTGCAACACCAACGAGGTCATACCAGCCTCACCGCACGTTCGAGATTGGCGCGCCAATTCATGAAATTCCCTTCAGGCAACGATCGGTTACCAACAGCGTCATGACGAACCCAACGACCGTTTGAAATCGGCCAGCGAGGTCATCCCATGCAAATCCATCAACTCATGTGCACGCACGGCAACCTCAGTGCCACTGAGCAACACGCTGCGCGCCTGTGCTGAATCGTCGGGTTCAAGACGCACCAGCCAGTTCATGTAGGGGCTTCGATTCACTTTAAACGGAGTGGTCTCAAGCGGCGTATTAATTTCGGCAATGACACAGGCAAAGGGCGTGCGCACCGATAGAATGGTTTTTGCAACCTCAACCAACGCGAAGGCTTTGTTCGCCTCGATCTCGCGCCCAAGCGGTCGGGGATTAAACATGTATAAATCACCAACCAAGGCCAACCCAAAGGCCGTTAAACCTGCCTCTAGTTGCCCACCACCCGAGTCACGAAACCAAACATTGAGTTCGTTGTCGTACATCAGATCATCTGGAAACTCACACCCACGAATATCAGCCACGCGATTAGCGCCCTTTCAAAATTTGGCGGAAGAGTATGGGAGTCGAACCCACCAAGGACTGTACGACAGCCCCTCCCGGATTTGAAGTCCGGACGTCCCACCCGAGAGCGTGACTCTTCCTATGTCTTGCACTTTATCAGATTCGCGCTGACAACTACAGCATTCAGGGTGCCAGCGTACAACAGACCTTAGTTTGAACCTGACTCGACAAATAACCCCGCATTACGCACAATCCGGTGGTCTTTTTCAACGCTACGGCTATCGCGACCATTTGCGACGACACGGCGCGTCAACCCAATGCGATCAAACGCCTCAAGCACTTGAATCGCACGCTTGCGCCCAAGCCCCGAGGCGTCGCGAAACTGCACCACACTGACAGCCCCGTGAAGCTGCAGCAGGTCGCGCAAGACATTTGCTAAGGCCACCATGGTTGCGTAAGGGTAAAACAAATCTTTAACCAACTGCACCACGAGTGAGGTACGCGCTTGTTTTTTGAGCAAAGTGCGCAGGCTCTCTTCGCTGGCTTGCACACTGACGGCCAAGTCGCGTACCCAGGGCGGATCAAAGCCTTGTTCGAGCATCTTCGGAAATATTTTTTGCCAAAGAATTTGCTCTGCTGCACTCAAGGTAATGCGATGTTCGGGCATGTGCGCAAAACTACCGGTTAAGGCAATCGCACCCGTATCAATTTGGTATTGCGCCCACGCTTTAAACACGGCAACGTCTAGAAATGGCAACGCCATGCGTCGCAGGCGCTCAAGCGCTACGCCGGGTTCATCGGGCTCTGCAAGATGAAATGCCTGCAGACTGCTGAGCATGCGTTCAGTCAGTTTTGCCTGGGCGCAGGCGCCAAGCACCATGTCAACTTGAGCCACCTTGAGCGTCACTGCGATCGGTTCGTTCAGGTGTGCAACGAGTTCGCGGGCATCGCGATTCATCGCGTTGGCCCATTGTTCAAGCGCAATCGGTACAAGCGAGGTACGTAACAGTGTATCAATCACCTCACCGGCCGACGCCTGACACAACACCTTCAGTGTATCGAGACGTTCAGGCGTTTTGCGTGCACGCACGGGGGGCGCGATATCTAACACTTGCGCCCCGGCAAGCGTCACGCGAGCACTACCATCACGCAGCACTAGCCGGTCATGCCAACAAAAAGGCAAGGCCCGCTCAAGGACACATTGCGCAAACCCAGTTTGACCGGGTAACAACTCGTTCGTATCCAATAAAATTAAACGCGCCACCACATGTTCACAGCCATGATGTAGCAAGACACGTTCACCATCTTTTACAGCACGTTCAGAATCGGTTGGCACACTGAGCAAACAATCAAGGCGCATGGTCTGGCGATTGAACTGTGGCGCAAGCAACCAATCACCTCGCTGAACCTGAGCCAGTTCAACGCCGGTGAGTACCAAGCCGCAACGCTGGCCCAGCGTCGCCACGTCAGCGCTTTGATTTTGTGCATGGATCGATCTGACGCGAACCTCGAGCGCAGCATGCGCCAGCGCCAAGGTATCACCCACCTGCACCTGACCGGCAATCACGGCTCCTGTCACCGCAACCCCAAGGCCTTTGACCACAAACACGCGATCAATCGCCAACCGAAAATGTTTGGAGCGCTCGAGCGGCTGTTCAACCGCAAGCGCGAACAAGGCTTGCTTGAGCGCTTGTACGCCCAAGCCTTGGCGCGAAGACACCACATGACATGCGACGTCGCCAAACCGAGTCTGACCAACGTAGTTCGCGACCTCAGCGCGCACCTGCTCTGTGCGCGCGTCATCGACCATGTCCGCTTTGGTGATTGCCACCGTTAAGCCGGCCACCCCCAACAAATCTAAAATTCTTAAGTGCTCGCGCGTCTGCGGCATGATGCCATCATCGGCTGCCACCACCAGCAAGCCGTGATCCATCCCCACCGCACCAGCCGCCATCGTGTGCACAAATTTTTCGTGACCCGGTACATCCACAAAGCCAATAATTTGATTGAGCTCATTGGGCGCGTACGCAAACCCAAGATCAATCGTCATCCCACGCGCTTTTTCTTCGGGTAATCGGTCAGCATCCACACCCGTCAGAGCCTTGATGAGTGAGGTTTTGCCATGATCAATATGGCCAGCGGTACCGATGATCATTGTCTGAACCCTACGGCGACCTCTAAGCCCTGCAAGCTGGCGTTTCTCGTTGCACTGAGCAGCAACAAGACCTTCGCCCGGCTGACCTGCGAGGAATGAGAGTTTTTAGTCACGCGCTTCAACGTACGGTCAGCAAACTTGTCGCTGCGGCTAACACGTGGCCGACGAACACGGTCTCTTTGTCCGCGGTCAAGCAACGCAAATCTAACAGCAAGGTTTTCTCTGACAAGCGACCAATCACGGCCGTAGCTGATGCGCGTAGCAAACGCTCAAGACGCACAATATTCTTTTCGTGAGCCTTGGTGCTGGCTTCGATCGCCAAGGCAACTGAGGGTAACCGCTCAACAGGCAGAGACCCTGAGCCGATCTGCGACTTCACAGACTGCGCCTTAAGCGACAGCCCGCATTGCGTTAAGGCAGCTTGTAACTGCGGAATCAGGCGCTCAGCCTGCGCTTGCATGTCACTCGCAGGCCGCGTCAGCAGTTGCAAGACTGATAAACGTTGTGGCAAGGTATCCGGATTGCGATAGAGTCGCAACACGGCCTCAAGCCCAGCAAGCGTGACCTTGCCCACGCGCAAGACTCGCTTGAGGGGATTTTTTTTAATTTTTTGGATCAAATCACGGCGACCGACCAAAATGCCCGCCTGCGGCCCTCCAAGCAACTTGTCACAACTAAAGGTCACAAGGTCTGCACCCGCCTCAATCGCTTGTCTGGGTGTAGGCTCAGAGGGCAAGCCGTAGCGCGACAAGTCGAGTAGCGTGCCCGAGCCTAAATCGACCACAAAGGGCAACTGACGCTCATGCGCGATACGTGCCAATTCGGTTTCTGGCACCTCAGCGGTAAACCCTTGCACCACATAGTTGCTTGTGTGCACCTTCATGAGCAGCGCAGTTTTGGCGTTGATCGCTTCAGCGAAATCTTTAGGATGTGTGCGGTTGGTGGTGCCAACCTCAGTGAGTTTCGCACCCGCGCGTTTCATGATGTCGGGGATTCTAAACGCCCCGCCGATTTCAATCAGTTCGCCACGCGACACGATGGTCTCTTTGCGATTGGATAACGCGTTAAGCAATAAAAACACGGCAGCTGCGTTGTTGTTCACAACCGTTGCCGCCTCAGCACCCGTCAACTCACACAGCAGCTCTTCAACCAGTTCGTCGCGGTCGCCGCGCTTACCTTCGCCCAAGTCGTACTCAAGTGCACACGGTTCAGCGGCAGCACTCGCCATGGCTTCGATCACCTCGGGAGGCATCACAGCCCGCCCGAGATTGGTATGCAGCACGGTGCCCGTTAAATTGATGACACGGCGCAGATTAGGTGTTGCACGCGCTTTGAGTGTTTTCGCAATTTGCGCAAGCAAGAGCTCTAGATCGGGTTGGGTCGTGCGTTTGTTTTCAAGGCACTCTAGGCGCACCACCGACAAAGTTGAACGGGTGACGCGTAAGACCTCATCGCGGCCATATTGCGCCAGCCAATCTTCAGAACACTTGAGCGATAAGATCTTATCGACCGATGGTAACTGTGAGAGCCATTCAGACACGGGCGCACGCGCCACGGGTAGTTTGTTCATGAAGGTTTGAATACCTAAGTTGTTGAGGCCGGCTGACCCACTGTAAAAAATAAATTACGCCCAGTTCGAGAAAAACCTTCACTCGATAGCGCCAGATCCAGGCTAATGGATGCGAGGTCGTCAGCGACCGCATCCACCAGCGGCTCTTTCGCTTGAAACATTATTTTGAGGTAGCCACGACACACTTCGCAACACTCGCCCTGTAACGCACTGTCGCGCGAGTCACCGAGCATCGACACCTCTTTGGGTGTCTCGCAATTTGTGCAGCGTGCGCGCGGCGCATACCATTCGGAGGCGCAGAGCGAACAGATCAGATAACGATGCAGATCGCGCTCGCCCACTCGCACCACGCTCGCCACAGGATGAGACCCACACACTGGACACAGGCCGCTTTCACCCTTGTGGAATTCAACATACGCAGATAACGTTTTTGTCTGCGTGGCCCACAATAACTGTAAGACGGCGCCAATAAAGGGGACTGCATCCGCAGGCAACGCCGACTCATCGGCGGCCAGCAAAGCCTTGGCCTGACGAATTTGATCAGCTACCCCCGTTTGTTTGACGCGCTCAAGGGCACCTCGCACACCAGCAGCCAGTGGTTGTGCCTCGAGGGTCTCGCTTAGTGCGTTCAACACAACCGACCACTGCGCCTCAGGCAACCAAGTGGTTATCGACAAGGGGGGTAACTTGTGAATCATTGATTCGCGTACGACGTTTTCGTCAAGCGGTTGTGGGGTCACCTTATCCAGACAATCAACCTGCGCTTGCATTAATTGGGCACAAAATGCCAGCCAGGGCGAATCATTTTGCTGTGCTGCCAGCACGTGCATGCGCTCAGCACGCGCGCGAAACATTTCAGCTGCATCGACCACCACCAACAAGGGGGTGTCATCATCGGGCATGCCTTGAATTTCACCCGGCTGTATCAGTTTGACTGCTTTAACGCTCATGTTGCTATCTTCCTTAAACGCACAAGGGGAAGAATATCAGTCTTCCCCTTGTGCTGACTGCTCAACAAACAACCAAACGCGTTATTTGCCGCCGGTCACTTCTTTAAACCAACCAGGGTGATGCTTACGTGCCCAGGCGCGGCTCACCACGCCTGTCCACATTGCACCAATCGTACCCTTGACCCACAGAGCTGCATAGACGTGGGCAATGATCGTCAAGATCAAGACCCAGGCCGACACCGCGTGCACCAAAGCCGCCACACGGGTCACATCGACTGAAAAGTAATGTGAAAAGTAAGGCCGCCAAAATGCCAGGCCCGACACCACTAACAGGATCATGGTCAAGACCATCACCCAGAAAGCAGCTTTTTGCCCGCCGTTGTAGCGCCCGACTTCAGGCAAGCGATCATGATTTTTGTTTAACACGTCGCCGATCTGACTCAACCACTTGCGGTCGTTAGCTGTGAGTACGTTGTGATGCCAAAATTTGAAAAAAATCAGCACAAACAACACAAACATGGCTGAACCAATAAACGGATGCAAGATCCTGGTCCATGAACCGCCACCAAACAAGCCTGTCAGAAAGAACATTGACGGATGAAACATCGCCAAGCCACCCAATGACGCCAACACAAACAAAATCGCGATCAACCAATGATTCAAACGATCTGAACCCTTGTACCGCACCAATCCCTCTTGATTAGACATGGTTCATCTCCTTAAGACTTTTTCGAGTCATCATGATCATCATCAACCGTATCCGGACCCTTGATCGCGTAATGAATCACACCAGCAAAGACGGTTGCTGCCATGGTTAACAGCGCAATCGGCTTCATGATGCCTTTCCAGAGCCCAACCGTTGACGAAATCTTTGGATCAGCCGGCAAACCGTTGTAAGCCGTGGGCTTGTCGCCATGCGGCAGCACATACATCACGTGCGTGCCACCCACACCTTGTGGGTTATACAAAGAGGCCTTGTCATAGCCACGACCGTTCAAATCTTTAATACGTTCGTTCGCGTATTTGATACGGTCGTCTTTCGGGCCAAACGTCAGGGCTTGTGTCGGGCACGCTTTCACGCAGGCCGGTTCGTTACCAACTGACACGCGATCCGAACACAAGGTGCACTTGGTGGCCTTGTTAGTCGTTTGCGAAATTCTTGGCACATCGAACGGGCACCCTGCCACGCAGTAGCCGCAGCCAATGCACTTGTCAGAGTTGAAATCGACAATGCCATTGTCAAGCTTGACAATCGCACCTGGGCTCGGACAAGCCTTCAGGCAGCCTGGATCTTCGCAATGCATACAACCGTCTTTGCGAATCAACCAGTCGATGCCACCTTTGGCGTTTTCGATTTCGTTGAACTTCATCACCGTCCAGGCATTCGCTCCGAGTTCAACCGGATTGTCATACGTGCCATCGGTGTCACCGATAACTGGACGAGTTTCGTTCCACTCCATACAGGCGACCTGACAGGCCTTGCAGCCAATGCAGCTCGAAATATCGATCAGCTTGGCGACATGAACTGTCTTGGCCGCCGAAGCGGGTGGAGTCATGGTCGTTGCAGACTGGGCGACGACTTGAAGTGCTTGAATTGCCATGTCGTATCCCCTTATGCCTTCTCAATGTTGACCAAGAACGCCTTGAACTCTGGCGTCTGAGAGTTTGCATCGGCCACATAGGGCGTCAGCGAGTTTGCAAGCTGTGCGGGTTTAGTCAAGCCTTTAAAGCCGAAGTGAATCGGTATGCCAACGTGATAAATCGTCTGGCCATCGACCTTCATGCCTTTTAAGCGCATCGTCACCATCGCTTTCGCATGCACCTGTCCGCGAATCGAGCTCACCTTGACACGATCACCCGAAGAGATACCACGCATCTTTGCCAGCTCACGACTAATCTCAACAAACATCTCTGGCTGCACGATGGCATTCAGGTCTGAATGTTTTGACCAGTAGTGAAAATGCTCAACCAAGCGATACGTCGTGGCAGCAAACGGATAATCTTTACGATTACCGAACACCTCCATGTCACCCTTGTAGACGCGAGACGCAGGGTTCGAGGTCGCTTTAGGGTTGTTAGGATGCATTGGATTACGCGCCAGAGGCGTTTCAAACGGCTCGTAGTGCTCAGGGAAAGGCCCTTCAGCCATTTGCGGTGCGAATAAACGCGCCACACCCTCTTGCACCATGATGAACGGCATGACGTTCTCTTCCGGCTTGGCATTTGGACGCATGTCGGGGATATCACTACCACCCCAACGGTCGCCCAGCCATTTCAGCACGGTACGTGATTCATCCCAAGGCTTGCCATTGATATCCGCAGACGCACGGTTATACAGAATGCGTCGGTTGGCGGGCCAAGCAAAGCCCCAGTTCAAGCTTTGACCGATCTTGTGTTCTGACGTGTCGGTTGGATCGCGACGCGCGGTCAGATTGCCTGCCTTGCTCCACATCCCTGAGTAAATCCAGTTACCGCAAGCCGTACCACCGTTATCCACAAGTTGCGCAAAGCCCGCTAACTGCTCACCTGCCGCTACCAACACTTTGCCTGCAGCATCCTTCAAATCAACCAAGGCTTTACCGCTAATTTCTCTGTTGATTTCAGCTGCATCGGGGTTTGAAGGATTGGTGTAGTTCCAGGTCAGATTCAAAATCGGATCTGCATACGCACCACCGTCTTTCTTGTACATGTCGCGTAGCCGCGTGAACAAGCCAGCCATAATCTCTTGATCAGACTTTGACTCGCCAGGGCCATCCGCGCCTTTCCAGTGCCACTGAATCACACGACCTGAGTTGGTGAACGTACCATCTTGTTCGGCAAAGCAGGTAGCAGGCAAACGGAACACTTCAGTCTGAATTTTGCTTGCATCGACGTTATTAAATTCGCCGTAGTTTTTCCAAAATTCGCTGGTCTCGGTTGAAAGCGGATCAATCACAACCAAGTACTTCAGCTTAGCCAACGCCGCACTGATCTTGTGTTTATTTGAAATCGCTGCCAGTGGGTTGAAGCCAGACGAAATAAAGCCATTCATCTTGCCCTGATGCATATTTTCAAAAATTTGCATGATGTCGTACGGCGCATCACGCTTGGGCAAGTAGTCGTAGGCAAAATTGGTCTCGGTGGTAGCGTGATCGCCATACCAAGCTTTCATCAAGCTGTTAAACCACTTCGGAAAGTTTTGCGGAAAATTCATCTGCCCAGGACGCAAAGCCTTTGGCGTGCGCGCGTTACGGTACTGCTCGTACGTTGCGTCAGCCTCAGCGGGTGAAGACAAATACCCAGGCAACACTTCTGAATACAAGCACTGGTCAGTAATACCCTGTACGTTGGCGTGACCACGCAACGCGTTGACGCCACCACCAGCCATGCCCATATTGCCCAACAGCAACTGAATCATTGCCATGGTGCGAATATTTTCAGAGCCAACCGAGTGTTGCGTCCAGCCCAGCGCGTACAAGATCGTCATGGTCTTGTTCGAGGCAGACGTCTCAGCAATCATCTCGCACACTTTCAAGAACTGGTCTTTAGGCGTACCTGTAACGTTACTCACCATATCTGGCGTGTAGCGTGCGAAATGTTTTTTCATCAACTGGAATACGCAGTTGGGATCTTGCAAGGTTGGATCCACCTTGGCAAAACCGTCTTCCATTTGGTATGTCCAGCTACCCTTCGCGTACGTACGCTTGGCTTCGTCATAGCCTGTAAACAAACCGTCTTTAAACCCATAATCTGGGTTAATCAAAAAGGCCGAGTTTGTATAGTTCTTGACGTACTCACGATGAATTTTGTCATTCGTCAGCAAATAATTGATCACACCGCCCAAAAAGGCGATATCCGCACCCACGCGAATCGGCGCGTAGTAATCAGCCACGGCAGCAGAACGCGTAAAGCGCGGGTCGACCACAACGAGCTTAGCGCCCCGTTCGGCCTTAGCCTTAATCACCCATTTAAAACCGCAAGGGTGTGCTTCAGCAGCGTTACCGCCCATAATCAATACTAAGTCAGCGTTTTTGATGTCAACCCAGTGGTTGGTCATCGCACCGCGCCCAAACGTCGGAGCCAGACTGGCTACCGTCGGGGCGTGTCAAATACGCGCTTGTGTATCGAGTGCAACAACGCCCATTGAACGCAAGATCTTGGCGCTGAGATAACCTGCTTCGTTATTCGAAGCCGAGCTCACCAGCATACCGAACGTGTTCCAGCGATTCACTGTTACGCCTGCAGCATTTTTTGCCACAAAGTTCTGATCGCGATCAGCCTTCATGCGCTTGGTAATACGTGTTAGCGCCTCATCCCAAGAGATGCGCTTCCAGGTGTTTGAGCCGGGCTCACGCACTTCTGGAAACTGTAGACGGTTGGGGCTCTCGATCATGTCGAGAATGCCGGCGCCCTTGGGGCACAGGGTGCCCTTGTTGACCGGATTATCAGGATCGCCCTCAACGTGCATCACCTTCAACTTACCGCTCGCGTCTTTGCGGCTGTACATCAGCACGCCACAGCTCACAGAACAGTAAGGACAGGTACTACGCGTCTCTGTTGTTTTTTCAAGTTTGTTTGGCTTGGCAAACACGGGATCAGCGGCATGCGCAAGACCCATCACGGTCATGCTGCTTGCGCCGAGTCCGGCACCGGTGACTTGAAAAAACTGACGCCGGGTCAGTTTCACTTCAGGCATGTTGACTCCTTCGAGGTTGGGCGAGCGCAGCAAATTCTTCAAAACACTGCCGGCAAGTCATCTCAACCCGATGCCAACTCTGACATTTAGATGAACACAATCTGACTGCAAGCTGAAAAACTTTGTTGCAAACTAAATCCTAGCCGAAGTCTGCCCTTATATGAATAGTAGAAACCCTTAATTACTATTGAATCTATGCAAAAACCTTAACGTAAATCAAAGACTTACGCCAAAATTACGCCCTTCGTTTCAACCACACTAGGGGTTCTAAAAGCCGACAGCCTGCCCGTCTCGACGGCTATCGCTTGCCGCCACATACCCATCTTCGTGCAGGTCGGATAGTCGCCATATAAACTGACCCGAACCAAAGTCCATGTAGGGGTCGTCAATCGCCTTAAGCTGGTGCCCTAGCCCCTTGAGCCCTGCAATCGTTTCGGCACGCATGGTCGATTCAACATCAAGCGTGAAGTCACGCGTGAGCTTCCAGCGTGGCGCGCAACACGCGGCCTGCGGCTGCTGGTTGTAATCCAGCATACGCACCACCGTCTGCACATGCGCCTGGGGTTGAATGTCGCCGCCCATCACGCCAAAACTCATCACCGGTACACCGCCGCGGGTTAAGAATCCCGGGATGATGGTGTGGAAGGGGCGCTTGCGGCCTGCCACCACGTTTGGTGAGTTTGGATCCATCGAAAACCCGACGCCACGGTTTTGCAAACTGACACCGGTACCCGGCACCACCACGCCCGAACCAAAGCCCATGTAGTTGGACTGGATAAACGAAATCATCATGCCGCTTTCATCCGCGGCGGTCAGGTAAATCGTGCCGCCCGTCGCAGGTTGACCAGGGCCGAAGTGCGTGGCTTTGCTCGGATCAATCAATTTGGCGCGTTCGGCCAAATAGGTGTTATCCAACATCTGCGCTGGGGTAACTTCCATCGTGCGTCCGTCAGACACGTACCGGTACAAATCGGCCATGGCAAGTTTCATGGCTTCGATTTGAATATGCTGCGACTCAACAGAATCGACCTTCATGCTTGCCAGATCAAAATGCTCAAGAATGCCAAGCGCCATTAAAGCCGCGATCCCCTGCCCGTTTGGCGGGATTTCGTGCAGCGTGTAGCCCCGGTAATTTTTTGAAATGGGCGTGACCCATTCTGGTTGAAAGTTACGCAAATCATCTAGCGTATGGACGCCGCCATTGGCTTGAATAAAGGCGATGATTTTTTCGGCCGTTTCGCCCTCATAGAGGTCGCGACCCTTGGTTGCGCCAATACGGCGCAGAGTGTTTGCAACATCTTTAAACACAAACCGCTCACCCACGTGCGGCGCGCGACCATTGGGCATGAAGGTATGCGCAAAGCCTGGCTGGTCTTTGAGTTCAGGCACAGCCGCTGCCCACTTTTGCGCGACCACTGGGGGAACTGCATAGCCGCGTTCTGCGATCTCAATTGCGGGCTCCATCAGATCCGCAAACGGCAGTTTGCCGTAGCGTTCATGCAAGGCTGCCCATCCAGCCACCACGCCCGGGATCGTGATCGCATCCACACCACGCTTAGGGGCATTGGCCAGCCCTTTTTCGTTGACACCGTACTTATTCTTAAAGTAGTCGACGTTCCAAGCCTGTGGGGCATAGCCCGACGAGTTCAAGCCCTGTAGGGTTTTGCCATCCCATACTATTGCAAAGGCATCACCACCTAAGCCACACGAAACAGGTTCAACCAAAGCAATCGTCGCAGCTGCGGCAATCGCGGCGTCAACAGCCGAGCCACCTTTGAGCAACATCCGCAAGCCAGCCTGCGCTGCGAGCGGGTGCGAGGTAGACACCACATTGCGCGCAAATACGGGGATGCGGATTGAGGGATACGGATTTGACCAATCAAACTGTTTCATAAAATGGGCTCAGATAAAAAATTAAAGGCGCCGACACAGAATGTGTTGCGGCGCCCAAGTGCAAAGCTTTTACGAGTTAAAGTGCTGCGTCGCCACTCTCGCTGGTGCGGATACGGATGGCTTGCTCGACGGGCATCACAAAGATCTTGCCG
Source organism: Gammaproteobacteria bacterium (assembly GCA_030832095.1). Classification (GTDB taxonomy): domain Bacteria; phylum Pseudomonadota; class Gammaproteobacteria; order Burkholderiales; family Burkholderiaceae_B; genus Zwartia; species Zwartia planktonica. The sequence goes on from JAURJT010000020.1 coordinate 84,844, forward strand.
TCGCCAATTTTACCGGTACGAGCAGCTTTCACAATCGCTTCAATGACATCGTCAACCATCGAATCAGGGATCACCATTTCAACGCGGATCTTGGGCAAAAAGTCGACCACGTATTCGGCACCACGATACAACTCTGTGTGACCTTTTTGGCGACCAAAACCTTTGACTTCTGTCACGGTTAACCCATTAACGCCGACCTCGGCCAATGCCTCACGGACTTCGTCAAGTTTAAACGGTTTAATGATTGCGGTAACTTGCTTCAAGATGGATCCTGTGCGAAAAAATTAGAAAGTTTCACGATAGCCGTTAGACAGAGGATAACGCCAGTCGCGCCCATATGCACGGCTCGTGATGCGCGGCCCGGGTGGACTTTGCTTACGTTTGTATTCATTGATACGAATCAGTCGCACGATTTGCTCAACCGCGGCACGCTCAAAACCCGCTGCCACAATCTGCGCTGCAGACTGATTTTGCTCAACATACCGCTCAATAATACCGTCAATCACGTCGTACTCGGGCAAATTATCTTGGTCGGTTTGGTCAGGACGCAATTCGGCCGACGGCGGGCGGGTAATAATGCGCTCTGGAATCACCTCAGACTGCAGATTACGCCACCGCGCCAGACGATAGACTAAGGTTTTAGCCACATCTTTGAGTACCGCGAAGCCACCCGCCATATCGCCATACAGCGTACAGTAACCGGTAGATAGCTCAGACTTGTTACCTGTGGTCAGCACAAGGTGTCCAAACTTATTGGATAAGGCCATCAGCAACATCCCGCGCAAGCGGGCTTGTATGTTTTCTTCGGTGGCGTCGAGAGCTTTACCCGCGAACATCGGGCTTAAGACTTGATCGAAGCCCGCAGCCAACTCTGCGATCGCAATTTCTTCGTAAGCAACACTCAAGCGTTTCACCATATCACGCGCGTCGATCTGAGAGATATCTGCGGTGTAACGCGACGGCATCATCACGGCATGGACGTTCTCGGCACCTAAGGCATCAACGGCAATGGCCATCACGACAGCCGAGTCAATCCCACCTGACAAACCAAGAATGACTGTGCGAAAACCGTTCTTTTTGACATAATCAGCCAAACAGGTGGTAAGCGCCTGCCAGACTTGCGCCTCGAGGCTAAGCTCTGGAGCTAACGCTTGCCCGACCAAGCCTGCTGCTGACGAAACGCACGCGACGACGCTGCTGTCGCTCGACACCTCAATCAGACTGAGTGCACTGACATAATCAGGCAACCTGTTGACCACTTGGCCACTGGCATCCATCGCAAACGAAGCACCGTCAAAAGTCAGCTCGTCTTGCCCGCCGACTAAATTGGCGTACACCAACGAGCAGCCGGTACGACTCACGCAACGTCGCGCAATCTCGAGGCGCTGCGCGTACTTATCAAGGTGATAGGGTGAAGCGTTGAGCACGAGCAGAGTGTGAGCGCCCTGCTGAGCCGCCGCCTCAGGCGCAGCATCAAACCAGATATCTTCACAGATATTGAGACCAAAACAGACGCCGCCTACGGTAAAACTAAAGGGCTGTTCACCAGCCGCAAAGTAGCGTTGCTCATCAAACACCGCATAATTTGGCAGCTCGCGCTTGAAATAGGTACCCAAAATGGCGCCGTCAGCCAAAACCGAGGCTGCGTTACGCAGCAAGCCATTCTGGCAGGTCACGTGGCCAACCACAACATGCAGCCCAGCCAGACCCGCCAGGCTAGCGCACAAGTCTTTCAGTACCTGATCGCACGAGGCAACAAATGAGGGCCTCAGCAACAGATCCTCGGGTGGATAGCCCGTTAACACGAGTTCAGGGGTTAACAGCACTTGGGCGCCAGCCGCGTGCGCAATCCGGGCAGCTTCGAGCACACGTTGCGCATTTCCTGATAAATCACCTACTAAAGCATTAATTTGTGCAATGCTGACCTTGACGGCATACATGAAGAGTCCGGTGATACGAGTTATTGTCTGAAAATTATCGCACGCCTGCGAGGTCAGCGCAGCACTCTATAATCGAACTATCATGAAAAACACCCACAACACCTCACATAATCAGTTTGATAAAAAAGCCGAAGCATGGTCTGCCCGCTTTTCTGAGCCAGTATCTGACCTCGTCAAGCGCTACACAGCCTCGGTTGATTTTGACAAACGCTTAGCCCTAGTCGATATTCAGGGCTCGCTTGCCCACGCCACCATGTTGGCAGCTGTCAAGGTCATTACCGCCCAAGACTTAGCGGATATCGAGCGCGGTATGGCTCAAATCCTGAGTGAAATTCAAGCTCAGACCTTCACTTGGCTGCTTGACCTTGAAGACGTTCACTTGAATATCGAGAAGCGTTTAGTTGAGCTTGTCGGCGACGCAGGCAAACGCTTGCACACCGGGCGTTCACGCAACGATCAAGTCGCAACCGATATCCGCTTGTGGCTGCGCAATGAAATCGATCAACTCGGCGACCTCTTGAACGCCTTGCGTCGGGCGCTTGCCACTGTTGCACTGCAGCAAGCCGACACGATTTTGCCAGGCTTTACCCATATGCAGGTGGCCCAGCCGGTCACCTTCGGTCACCACCTGTTGGCCTACGCCGAGATGTTCGGGCGCGATGCCAGTCGCCTTCAAGACTGCCGCAAGCGCGTCAACATTCTGCCTTTGGGCGCTGCCGCCCTGGCTGGCACGAGTTTTCCGATTGACCGCCCCATGGTCGCAACACTATTGGGGTTTGATGACGTGTGCCAAAACTCACTAGACGCCGTGTCTGACCGTGACTTTGCGATTGAATTTTGCAGTGCCTGCGCGCTGATCATGACGCACATCTCCAGGCTCTCTGAAGAGCTCATCATCTGGATGAGTCCACGTGTCGGTTTCATCGACTTGCCTGATCGTTTTTGTACGGGTAGCTCGATCATGCCGCAAAAAAAGAACCCAGATGTACCTGAACTTGCGCGTGGCAAAACGGGTCGCGTCAATGGCAACTTGGTCGGCTTGCTCACTCTGATGAAAGGTCAGCCTTTGGCCTACAACAAAGATAATCAAGAAGACAAAGAAGGCTTGTTTGATACGGCAGATACAGTGCGCGATACGCTCACGATTTTTGCTGACATGATCGCTGGTATCCAAGTCAAGCCCGCAGCGATGCGTGCGGCCGCCTTGCAGGGGTTTGCCACGGCGACAGATCTGGCTGACTATTTAGTCAAGCGTGGGGTGGCGTTTCGTGATGCGCACGAAGCAGTTGCGCATGCCGTGCGTGAGTGCGAGAAAAAGAATTGCGATCTTGCTGATTTGAGTGTCGCTGAATTACGTGTATTTCACGCCTCGATTGGCGATGATGTGCACGAAGTACTCACACTCGAAGGCTCGGTCGCCGCGCGCGATCACATCGGTGGGACCGCCCCTGCACGCGTGCGCCAGGCAGCTGAAAAAATCTTGGCGCAAACCAAGTAATTCAGCCTCTCTAATCGTTCGTTCTGGACCTAACAGGGTCAGACGAACGATTGGGATAGGGTGAACTGGCTTCAAGCAACCCGAGCCAACAACTGGCTTGGGTCGTTACAACGCAAGACTCCAACCACTGCTCGCTTCAGTCTTTGCGCTCAAACACCGCGATCGATTCGATGTGGCTCGTGTGCGGAAACATATTAATCGCGCCCGCACTGTGTAAGTGATAGCCAGCTTGGTTGACTAACACGTCAGCATCGCGTGCCAACGTGGCCGGATTGCAAGACACATACACAATACGCACCGGACGCTCTTGTTGTGGCAAGGCAGCAAGAGCCTGCACTAGGGCAAACGCGCCCTCGCGTGGCGGGTCGATCAACATCTTATCAACGCGCCCGAGGCTTTGCAACCAAACCTGATCCACTTCAAATAAATTCAGTGTTTGAAATTTTGCATTGAATATACCTGCTTGCACAGCAGCCTGCTCGCCCCGTTCAGTCAACGACGCACTGCCCTCTACACCCACAACTTCGTGGCACTGGGTTGCCAAAGGCAGTGTGAAATTACCTAAACCACAAAACATATCGGCCACACGATCGGTACGCTGCACATCAAGCAGACTTAAGGCCCGCGACACGAGCACACGATTAATCTGATGATTGACCTGCGTAAAATCAGTGGGCCGGTAAGGCATACGAAGCCCAAATTCTGGCAAGGTATAGCCAAGCTTATCTTCGTCTTCTGGCTCTAGAGCGTGAACGGTATCAGGCCCTTTAGACTGCAACCACCACTGAATGTCGTGCTGGGCCGCAAAGGCTCGCAACGTAGCGACCTCGTCTGTGCTCAAGGGATCGAGGTGGCGCAGCACCAGCGCGGTCACCGCGTCGCCCACACACACTTCAATTTGCGCAAAGCGGTCGGGAGCCGAAAGCGCCATAATCAACCCTCGTAACGGCACGAGCAGCGCCGCCACATGGGGGGGCAGTACATGGCACGTTTTGATATCTGCGACAAAGCTACTTTTGCGCTCGTGAAAGCCAACGAGCACAGTGCCTTTTTTGGCAACCCAACGCACTGAGAGCCGAGCGCGATAGCGGTACCCCCAACTAGGGCCGTGTAAAGGCGGCAGCATTTGCTCAGGTCGAACGTTACCGATATGGGCAAGGTTATCCTCAAGCACCCGCTGCTTGCTAGCGACTTGAGCCGCAGGGTCAAGGTGCTGCATCACACAGCCGCCGCACACACCAAAGTGTTCACACCTTGGTTTCACGCGTTGTGATGATTCACGCACAATGACCTGCACGCGACCAATCTCAAACGACGGCTTTCGTCGAAAAATATTAGCCGTGACGCGCTCTGAGGCCAAAGCACCTTCGATAAAGACCACCTTGCCATCACCGTCGTGACGGGCAACCCCACGGGCCTCAAGATCGAGGGATTCAACTTGCAGAACTTCTTGAGGCATAAAGAGGTCTTTTAATGAAAAAAGCCAAAGCCCTCTCGGTGAACCGAGAGAAGATTTGACCCTAGATAAATTATTTTGAGGTCGTCGCAGCGCCTGCTGGCGCTGTCGTTGCAGACGAGGTTGATCCACCTTGAGCCGCAGCACGCGCTTCGGCGCGATCCAGTGCAGCTTGCTGCTTGGCGCGAGCAGCCGCGCGCTCAGCTGAGGCTGCTGCCGAGGCTTTTCCTTGGACTGCATGTTGGTCACGCATATAGCCAATCAATATCTTGCGTTGAGCAGCATTTAACACATCCCAAAAAGCAAGCCAGGTTGCCTGCACTTCGTCAAAACCCGCATCAATTTTGGCGCGAGTTTTTTTGCGCAATGCAATGACATCACGTGGGTCAAACTTATCGGTTGAAAGCTCTTTCGTTAAGGCTGCGTATTCAGCCTGACGAGCCACGCGATTGGTGTTCCACATTTTGCGACGCGCTTCGTGCGCGGCATCCAGCTTGGCTTTTTGCGCAGGGTCAAGCACCAAGCCCTCGATCAGCGAATCGGGTAAACGCCCAAAGCTTTCAACAGCCAGCGGCGACGCGCTAGGTGCAGTGGACGGCGCCACGGCTGCTGCTGCAGGCTGACCGCTTTGGTTCAATTGATTAGACGAGCGCAACATCAACGACCCATTTTGCGCAGCGGCAGAAAAACTGACCAGCAGCAGACTAGCCAAGGTCAACAGAGATCGAACATCAAAGCAACGCATAAAAAGGCTCCGTGAGGCGGTCGGTATCCGCATAAAATTGTTTGTCATGACCATGCAGCTAAATACTCGGCCCAATGGGGCTCTGCGCTTGCTTGCAAAGTACTGCGCACTAAGTCAACTTCAGCTTGATAAGATATTTGATCAAGCTCGCCACGAATCAAGCGAAAGCGGCAGTAGACCAGCCAAGTATTCACAACATCGGTTTCGCAATAGGCCCGTACTTCATTGGCACGTCCGTTTGACCAAGCGTCCCACACCTGGCTGCCATCCATTCCTAACTTGCCCGGAAACCCACAAAGCTTGGCAAGGTCGTCTAGCGGTGCGTTACCTCGTCCGTTGTACTTGGCCAAGACATCCATTAAATCGAGATGACGCGTGTGGTAGCGGCTGAGATAGTTGTTATAGCGAAAATCTTTATCGTCTTCGCCCATATCCCAATAGCGCGGCGCCGCAATGCCATGGATTAAGGTTCGGTAGTGCAGCACTGGCAAATCAAAACCAGAGCCGTTCCAGCTAATGAGTTTAGGGGTATAGCGCTCAATTGTTTTAAAAAAGCTGCTGAGCAAGACGGGTTCGGTATCTTCAGCCTGACCCAAACAGCGCACTCTAAACCCTTTGTCATCACGAAACACGCAACCCACCACTGCGACGCGTTGCAGGTGATGGGGTAAAAAAGTTGTGCCAGTGAGCTCTTTACGCGCAGCAAACGCACGCTCTGCCACTTCAGCATCTGAAACCTCTGCGCCCCAGTGATGCAGGCGCCTAAGCCCGTCAATGTCGGGGATGGTCTCAAGATCGAACACGAGTGTCGGTGTCATGCGAAAGACTCTTAGCGGCTAGGCAGATATTGCAAGGGGTCGACGGGCGTGCCTTGGCGCCGAACTTCGAAATGCAGACGAACCGAGGCCGCATCAGTTTGGCCCATCTCAGCGATTTTTGCGCCCTTTTTAACGTCTTGCCCCGCCTTCACCAACAAGGTGCGATTGTGCGCATAGGCAGTGATAAACCCATTGTCGTGGTTCACAATAATCAAATTGCCCAACCCGCGAACGCCGTTGCCCGCGTACATCACCTTGCCGTTGGCAGCCGCTTCGATCGCATCACCCGCATTACCCGCGATGTCAATCCCTTTGGTGGTTTGGGTGAAGCCCTGAATCACTTTGCCGTTAGCGGGCCAACCCCAGCTAATCAAACCCGCGTCAGCAGCGGGTGCGGTCGTTTCACTAACCTGCGGACTACTCGCCGTAGCATCAAGCGGACGTGCTTCGGGCTTGCTCATGGTACTGGGACGAGGCGCGGCAGCCGCGGCCTCTGTGCCCTCAGAGAGCCTCAAGGTCTGGCCAACAATCAAGCGGTTAGGGTTCACGAGTTTGTTTAAGCGCAAAAGCGTTGCTTCATCAATGCCATTTGCACGGGCAATCTTGTTAAGAGTATCGCCAGGCTTGATCACATACGTGCGGGCAACTGCTGTGCTGCCACTGTTCAGATCGGTGACTGGTGCACGATTACCCGATTGATTAGCGCAACCGGCTAGTAGCGCGAGCGCGCACAGCAGTAGCGCACCCGAGCGCCCGCGTCGCTGTGGGTTGACGTTTTTCATAGCGCCTCGTAAAAAATGACTCTGTGTCACGTGCTCAGTGAGCATACGTTTCTCCTGTTTGCTCAAACTTGTAATCCTGATTTGAGAGGTACAAATCTCACTTCTTCGAGTTCTTGCCTGTTCCAACTCGAAGCACCTGTTCTTGTTACCCGAACTAACCGTTGCGCCCCTGAACCTTCGGGGGCGATCAACACACCACCCACACTCAATTGCATAAATAAAGCCTGCGGAATGCGAATCCCAGCCGCCGCCACAACAATGGCATCAAACGGCGCAACCGAGGGTAAGCCCAGCATACCGTCACCATGCACTAAACGCACTTTTGTCAGTCGCAGCGCACGTAAGCGCTCTTTAGCCATATCGTACAACGCGCGGATGCGTTCAATCGAGTGCACCTGCTGAAAGACTTGCGCCATAACAGCCGCCTGATAACCACATCCTGTGCCCACTTCAAGCACCCGAGTGGGCATGGTGGCCCCACAAACTGATGCGATCATACGTGCGACCACCCAAGGCTGCGAAATTGTCTGACCGTGACCAATCGGCAGTGAGGCATCATCGTAGGCGCGACTTGCCAAAGCCTCATCCACAAAGGCGTGGCGCGGAATCGTTTGCATGGCCGCCAGTACCAAATCATTGCTAATGCCTTGAGCCTGCAAGCGTTGCACCATCGCGGCCCGCGGGCGCTCGGAGTTCAGGCCTAAGTTGTCACTTGTAAGAGGTGCAGTCGCTGTTGCAGTTTGACTAGCTGAGCGGCTCGGAATTCGGGTTGCTGAAATACGCGTGTTGCTGTTTGACGCTGTAATGCCCTGCAACCCTCGCCCGGCCCCCGTGCGGGTGTCTTTGACTGCCATGCAGAGGGGTGGCAAGAGCACTATTCGCATAGCGGACGCACCCATTCAGTCATTTGACCGAGTTGCGCGTGTTGGGTCAGATCCAGTCGCAAAGGCGTCACCGATACAAACCCCTGAGTGATTGCATCAAAATCGGTGCCCTCAGACGCATCATTCGCGGCACCGGCCGGCCCAATCCAATAGACCGTTTCGCCATAGGGTGTTGCCGAGCGCACGACGGGTTGCGAAGGGTGACGTTTACCCAACCGAGTCGCCGATACACCCTTGACTCGCGTGAGAGGCAAATCCGGAAAATTCACGTTCAGCAGCACAGGCCCTGTGAGAGGCTGCGCAAGTTGATGCGCCACGAGACGGTGCGCTTGGGCCACGGCAGCGTCGAGGTTGGACCAACTTTTGGATACCAGCGAAAAAGCAATTGCAGGGATACCGAACAGATACCCTTCAGAGGCGGCCGCTACTGTCCCTGAGTAAAGCGTATCATCGCCCATGTTCGCACCATTATTGATCCCAGACACAACTAGGTCAGGACGGCGATCGAGCAAGCCAGTCAGAGCGACGTGCACGCAGTCAGACGGAGTGCCATTGACGTAGATAAAACCGTTAGCGGCATGGCGAACCGCAAGCGGTCGTGTCAGTGTTAACGAGTTTGAAGCGCCGCTATGGTTGATTTCAGGGGCAACTACGGTCACTTCGGCCAAGTTGCGCAAAGACGCGACCAAAGCCTCGAGGCCAGGAGCGGTATACCCATCATCGTTTGAAACAAGAATATGCATGTGTCGAGGCTAAACAATACTTTTAATCTAACAGTTGATTGTACTCGCTGACAACGATTTTCAGCTCCTAAATCGGCACCCAAGGCACTCACCAGTTAGAATCAGTTGCATCTTTTTTCACGAATGGAAGCTACACATGGGCATGCCCGCCTTAGAGTTTGCAAATTTAGGTCTGATTGGCCTTGCCTATTTACTTGGCTCGATCTCGTTTGCTGTCGTGATGAGTCGGGCCTTCGGGCTCGACGATCCCCGCACCTATGGCTCGGGTAACCCCGGTGCCACCAACGTTTTGCGCTCGGGTAACAAGTGGGCCGCCGGCCTTACCCTGCTTGGCGATGCGGCCAAAGGCTGGCTTGCCGTTTGGGCAGCCGCCCAAATCAACGCCCCAGTATCAGTACAGGCGCTGGTGGCGTTGGCCGTGTTCCTTGGGCACCTTTATCCGGTCTTTTTACGCTTTAAAGGCGGCAAAGGGGTTGCGACGGCTTTTGGCGTCATGCTAGCAATTCAGCCACTGTTAGCCTTGGTGGCCTGCCTGACATGGCTGTTTGTGGCCAAGGTGTTTAAGTATTCTTCGCTCGCTGCGCTGGTCAGTGCCGTGTGTGCACCTTTATTTTATGTACTAGGGGATCAGCGCGTGTGGGTCACCCAACCCCAGCTGGCTTGGGTATTAGCCGTGATTGCCTTGTTTTTACTGTACCGCCATCGGGCCAATATCGAACGCCTGCTCAAGGGCACTGAGCCACGTGTTGGCAAAAAGTAAGCAACGTACCCTCGCCTGATCAGCTCGCCGCTTGTTCAGCAGGTCGCCACTTGCGCATCAAGGTGCAACGAGCTCGGCGAACTGCAGGCAGCGCGCCAACGTACAGCGAACTCAAGTACACCGAACTCATCAAAGCGCAGAAAGCTCCCAGCGTGGGTGAACGTCAAAGCCGTGCCCCTGCCCCGAAAGATCGGCCAACCCGCGCTGCACACGCTGAGCTGCGGCAAACGCAATCATGGCGCCGTTATCAGTGCACAGTTCAAGGGGCGGAAAAAACACTTCAGCTTTGCGTTTGCTCAACCGTTTGGCAAGAGTTTGTCGTAGCAGACGATTTGCGCCTACGCCGCCTGCTACCACTAAACGCGTCAAGCCAGTCTGCTCAAGTGCAGTGGCAGCCTTCGCCACCAACACCTCAACAATCGCGAGTTCGGTTGCTGCAGCAAGATCGGCACGCATCTGAGCATCGGCCTGCCCTTGTCGCTCGGCCTCTTTCAAGCGTGTCAGCACCGCAGTCTTTAACCCGCTAAAACTAAAATCAAGAGTATTGCTATGCAGCATGGGCCGCGGCAAAACGATACGCGTGGCGTCCCCCTGCTCGGCAAGCTTGGCCAAGGCCGGGCCACCTGGATAGCCTAAGCCTAATAATTTAGCGGTTTTATCGAAGGCCTCGCCCGCCGCATCATCGAGCGTCTCGCCTAACAAGTTGTATTGGCCAACGTCATCGACGCGCAACAATTGTGTGTGCCCACCTGACACCAACAGCGCGACAAACGGAAACTCAGGACATGGCGTCGCGAGCCGCGGCGATAAAAGATGGCCTTCGAGGTGGTGAATCGGGATCGCCGGCAAATCCAATGACCAGGCCATCGATTGCGCCACGCTTGCCCCCACGAGCAGCGCACCCGCCAAACCCGGGCCAGCGGTGTACGCAATTGCGCCGACGTCTTGCAACGTTAACTCAGCACGTTCAAGCACTTGTCGCGTTAGCGGCACCACCCGCCGCACATGGTCACGCGAGGCGAGCTCAGGCACAACGCCGCCATAAGCCGCATGCATAGCAACCTGCGAGTGCAGCGTATGTGAAAGTAATCCGCGCTCGGTACACACCAGTGCGACACCGGTTTCATCGCATGAGCTTTCAAAACCCAAGATAATCATGATGGCATTTGGTGCGCGTTAATCTTCGATGCCGCGCGAAGCCAGATACTCTTCGTAGGTGCCTCGATAATCGACCACAGCGCCGCCCGCTTGAATTTCCCAAACGCGGGTCGCGAGGGTCGAAACGAACTCACGATCGTGCGACACAAAAAATAACGTACCCGCAAACTTATCGAGCGCCAACTGCAAGGATTCGATAGACTCCATATCAAGGTGATTGGTAGGCTCGTCCATCAACAACACGTTATGTCGGCGCAGCATCAACCGACCAAACGACATGCGATTTTTTTCGCCGCCCGACAGTACATGTGGCTCTTTAGGTAAATCGTCGGCCGAGAACAATAGACGACCAAGAATCGAACGAATTTGTTGATCATCGTCGGTCGGTTGGCGATGGTACGTCATCCAGTCAAATAAATTGCTGTCTTTTTGCAAAAATTGATCCGACACGTCTTGAGCCATGTAGCCAGCGTCGGTGTTTTCTGACCATTTCAAGGTGCCACGATCGGGGGCAAGGTCGTTGGCCAACATACGCAATAAGGTGGTTTTACCTGCACCGTTGGCACCGATGATTGCAATTTTTTCACCCGCTTCGACCATGGCTGAAAACGACTTGATCACCAAAGAGTCAAACGACTTTTGCACGTGCTCAAGCGTCACCGCCTGGCGATGCATCACTTTTAAAATCTCAAAGCGGATGAACGGATTTTGACGCGACGAGGGCTTAACCTCGACTTGAGCCGCTTTAATCCGATCGATTTGTTTCAAACGCGAGGTTGCCTGACGCGCCTTTGATTTATTCGCTGAAAAGCGTCGCACAAAGTCTTGCAGCTCAGAGACCCGCTCTTTCGCTTTGGCATTTGCATTGGAGACGCGCTCGCGAGCCTGTGTCGAGGCAAGCATATAGTCATCATAATTACCGGGGTAGACCCGCAACTCACGAAAATCAAGATCGGCCATATGCGTGCACACTTGATTCAAAAAGTGGCGGTCATGGCTAATGATAATCATCGTGCTTTGATAGCCGTTCAACACATTTTCAAGCCAGCGAATCGTATTGATATCCAAATTGTTAGTCGGCTCGTCTAGCAACAGCACATCAGGATTTGAAAACAGTGCTTGCGCCAGCAAGACTCGCAGTTTCCAGCCCGGCGCAATTTCTCGCATCGGCAACTGATGCTGATCCACCGGAAACTCAAGGCCCAACAACAACTCGCCAGCGCGGGCCTCAGCGGTGTAACCGTCGTATTCAGCAAATTTCGCCTCAAGGTCAGCTGCACGCATGTAGTCGTCGTCGGTGGCGTCAGCGTTTGCATAAATCGCATCACGCTGACTCATGGCCTCCCACATCTCGGTGTGGCCCATCAGCACCACATCAAGCACGCGTAAATCTTCAAAGGCAAACTGGTCTTGCCGCAATTTACCCATGCGCAAGCCAGGCTCTAAAAAGACATTCCCTGCGGTTGACTCGAGGTCGCCGCCGATGATTTTCATGAGTGTGGATTTGCCTGAGCCGTTTGCGCCGATTAAGCCGTAGCGATTGCCTTCGCCAAATTTGACGTTAACGTTTTCGAAGAGTGGCTTGGGGCCGAACTGAATGGTGAGGTTTGATGCTGTTATCACGAGATGCCGATTGAGTAAATACGTTGGTTACAACTTGAAAAATTAGTATTGAGTGTAACAAGTCAGTGCTTTTTGATCTTTTTTGTCCTGCCTTCCCTATCATGCGCAACAGATGTCGAAGTACTTTCGGCATTCGTAGACAAATAAGGAGATTCGTTTGGAATCACTCACTATTTTATTTCATACCTTAGGGGGCTTTGTTTGGGGCCCTGTCATGTTGGTGCTACTGGTCGGCACGGGGGTGTACCTCACTGTCAGGCTGTTTGGTTTACAAATTTGGCTCTTACCCTATGCGTTGCGTATGGCGTTCTCGCGCAAACAACATCCCGATTATCCCGGTGATATCTCACAATTTCAGGCGCTTATGACCGCCTTAGCTGCCACCATTGGTACCGGCAATATCGCGGGGGTTGCGACTGCCATTGTGCTGGGTGGGCCAGGCGCACTCTTTTGGATGTGGCTTTGCGCAATTTTTGGTATGGCCACCAAATACGCCGAGGGCTTACTAGCCGTCAAATACCGCGTGCGCGACGAAGACGGCAAGATGTCGGGCGGGCCCATGTATTACATCTCGCTAGGCCTCAATATGAAATGGCTTGGCATGCTCTTTGCGGTGTTTGGGATGATCGCTGCGTTAGGCACTGGCGCCTCGGTGCAGTCGAATTCACTTGCCGAATCCATGCTCTCTAGCTTTGGGGTACCTGGCTGGCTCACTGGGGTGGCCTTAACGGCCATCACAGCCCTTGTCATTGTTGGCGGTATCAAGAGTATCGCGCGCGTCACCTCGGTGATTGTGCCGTTTATGGCACTGTTTTACTTGCTAGGTGGCCTACTGATTATCGTGCTGAATATCGAGTTACTGTGGCCCGCTTTGACCTTGGTCATGAGCGATGCGTTCACAGGCAATGCCGTGGCTGGTGGTGCGTTAGGCACGGTGATTCGCTATGGCGTGGCCCGCGGTGTCTTCTCAAACGAAGCTGGGTTAGGTACCGCACCAATCGCTGCGGCTGCAGCCAAAACCGATCAACCGGTCAAACAGGCGCTAGTCTCGATGACGGGGACGTTTATCGACACCATCATTGTCTGCTCAGTCACGGGCTTAGTCTTAGTGATGGGCGGGATGTATACCGGTGGCAGCACCGGCGCAGCGTTGACGGCACAAACGTTTGACCGCATGCTGCCTGGGCCCGGCGACTGGATCGTCACCATCGGTTTGTTGTTCTTTGCCTATTCGACGATTTTGGGCTGGAGCTACTACGGTGAGAAATGCGCTCAGTACGCGCTGGGTAAATGGGTGGTGGTGCCGTACCGTTGCCTCTATACCGCCTTTGTGATGATTGGCGCCGTGGTTTCGCTGGATTTGGTATGGGCTGTGTCAGATGTCGTCAACGGTCTGATGGCGTTTCCAAATCTGGTTGGCTTGTTATTACTGTCGGGCGTCGTGGTCAAAGAAACGAGGGCCTTCTTACTGACCCTTAAAGACGAGCGCAAGCAACAGTGATGATGGGGATGAAATTTTTTTCATCCTCACCTTTGCAAAGTCTTGCCGTGTGCGAGGCTTTGCCATGCACCTGCTTTTGACGTCTCGTTGCTTTAATGCTGGTGCTCATCCAGCACTAAATGAGCCAGGCCTTTTTCGGTGGCAACACCAACTTTCGCCCCTACCGGCAAGGTCACCTTCATCGCGGTATGCCCAAACGGCAAACCGGTGATCACGGGGATCTTGACCGACTTGCGAATAAAAGCAATCGCAGCCTTTAGGTCATAACCGCGATCATGTTCGGCCAAGCGATAGTCGGTGAACCCACCCAACAGCAAGGCTTTTTGTTTGCCTAAGATACCTGCCTGTGCCAATTGATTGAGCATGCGCTCGATACGATACGGGTGCTCACCCACATCCTCAACAAACAGAATGCCGCCTTTAATTTTTGGCATATAGGCTGTGCCTAACAACGAGATAATCATCGCTAAGTTACCGCCCCATAAAATGCCACGCCCATCAACGGGATCTGCATCTTGCGTCTCAAAACTTAGAATCTCGAGTTCGCCGCGCATGCACTCGCCAAAGATTTCAGCGGTGAGAATCTCGGGTTTTTTAGCCCCAAAATCAAAACAGGCCATGGGGCCTGCGTAGCTGACAGCTTCCGTTTTTGCGTACAACGCCAAGCTAAAGGCAGTGAAATCACTGTGGCCCACAAACCTTTTGCCTGCATTTGCAAGCGCCTGCCAATCAAGAGATTCAAGCAAACGACTCATGCCATAACCACCCCGGCTCGCCATCACAATCGGAAGTTTTTGTTTGAGTGCACGGGTGAACGCCGCCAGGCGCTGCGTATCGGTGCCTGCAAACCGCTGGGCTTGATTCAATACGCCGCGATCGAGGGCAACCTTAAAACCCATACTGCTCAAACGCACTTGGGCACGGGTGAGCGTTTCAGGATCCGCCACTGCACCCGAGGGAGAAATGACGTAGATGCCGCCAGCATCTGGCCGGCAATGATGATCATGCACGTGATCACGATGCCCGTGCGGGGCGCTGGTTTTAGTCATGTTTGGCATCCTTGCTACGTCGTTCTTTAAAAAATTGACGTAAGGTATCGCCGCATTCTTGCGCCAACACCCCACCTTCAACTTGAGTGTGATGATTCAATTGTTTTTTAAGCGCTAAATTTAAGACGCTTCCACAGACACCAGTCTTTGGGTCAGGGGCGCCAAACACCACGCGCGCCAAGCGTGCATGCAGCATCGCTCCGAGGCACATCGCACAGGGCTCGAGCGTGACGTACAACGAAGCACCGGGCAAGCGATAGTTTTGCACCTGTTGCGCCCCAGCGCGCAAGGCCACAATCTCGGCGTGCGCAGTAGGGTCATGATCAATGATTGTGCGATTAAAACCGGTTGCTAGCAGTTCACCCTGCGCATCGACTAACACAGCACCCACCGGCACTTCACCCAATTGTTGCGCCAGCGCCGCTTGCGCCAGGGCCAATTGCATCCAGGCGATATCAGCCACGATATAAACGGGCCTTGAGCGCGACACGCGCCGCTAAGCTAGTTAACGCTTCTTCTAGCCATTGATATAGTTCAGCATCAGCGTCATAGCGTGCCTGATTTAAATTCGACACACGGCCATCTTCAATAAAGCCCCAGGCTCGGCTGCGCTTATCGCGATGTTTAGGATCCCACACACCAAAGGCAAAGCCCCCAGAACTGCGAATCAACGAGAAACATGGGATATCAGTATAGCCATCCCCTACAAAGACCATTTGATCAAAGGGTATACGCAAACGATCTTCGGCAACTTTACGATTGACCTCAAAAGGTTTGCCAACAAAGGCTGGGCCTACGATGCCTTTTTGGATTTGAAATAGGTAGCGAGTTTTGTCAGTAAAGCTGACGATTCGCTTCGGAAAGGTAATCGCACCCTGCTGATCATAGACAAACTCAGACGCCCAAATGCCGGTAAATTCATGGGCGATAGAAGTATGCCGCACGACATCACCAATACCACTTGAAATCAGATAGAACTCAAGCTGCACTTGAGGATGGGCCTGGCGCACCTGCTCGCGCAAGCGGCTAAACAATGACTGAACGCCTGCGTGGAGCGGTAAAGATTTGCCCCACTGCTGAAGTTTGTCTTGTGTAATCGCACCGTGCTGCCCTTCGCGCGATAAAGCAATCATCTCATGCAAATAGGCCGGCACCGGATCCCAATCTTGTGCCAATAAAGGGTCAACGCGCTTGGTCCAAAATTGCTGTGTATCGACCCCAAGCGAATCCAAAAACCCCGAGGTGCTATCGGGCGCCAGGGTGTCGTCAAAATCAAAAATTAGGGCGATGACATCAGACATTGTTTACTCTTTGATCCCTAAATCGCGAATCAGGCGACCCCATTTTTCGCCATCACGCTGCATAAATTGGTTGACTTCGTCAGGCCCCGACACGCGTAAATAAACACCCTTCTGTGCCAAATCGTCTGCCAATTTTTGATCTTGCCTAATCACCTGCATCGCCGCTGTCAAGCGCGTGAGTACCTGTGGGGGAATCTTGGCGGGCGTCATCAGCGCCACCCAAAACACCGCATCAAACCCAGTGGTCCCTGAGGCTTCGTCGATCGTGGGCAACTCTGGCAAGAGTGCAACGCGTTTGGCGACCGAAACCGCCATCCCTTTGGTGCGACCCGACGTGACGAATGGCAGCGCTTCGTTCAGCGCAGAGAACATCATCTCAATTTGACCACCTAGCAAATCTTGCGCTGCGGGTGCACCGCCTTTGTAATGGATCACCGCCATTTTTAGACCAAACGTCTTAATAAAATATTCAGCAGCCAAATGGTTAATCGAACCAATACCAGAGGTTCCAATCGAATACTTGTCAGGATTGGCGCGCACTAACGCGATGAGTTCTTTGACATCTTTTGCTTTGAAGTCTTTGTTCGCATGTAAGACGAAGGGCGATGTCAGCATCATCGAGATAGGCTGAAAATCTTTGTACGGATCGTACTCAACCTTGCCCTGTAAAACGGGGTTAATCACAATCGACACCGGCGCCGCGTAAGTGGTGTAGCCATCAGGTGCTGCGCGCGCAGTTAAATTACTGGCAATGGTCGAAGCAGCGCCCGCTCTATTTTCAACAATCACTGACTGTCCGAGTTCGCGCCCAAGACGTTCGGCAATCGTACGGCTTGCGTAGTCAGTGACACCACCCGGAGGATAAGGTACGAGCAAACGCAAGGGTTTGTTTGGATAAGCGTCTTGCGCGAATGCGACGCCCTGCCCGCCTTGTGCGCCCAACACTGTGAGCAACAATATCGCTAAGCCATGTAAAAGCGTTGATCTTTTACCGGCTCTTTTAATATTTTGACTGTTGTGATTCATATCATCCTCTTTTTTATATTTGACGCACTCGAAGCCTCAAGCTCCGGATGTCAGCGGGCTCAGGGTATCACTCACCCTTCGCAGCGACGGGTTGATACCAAGGTAATTCTGGACGCTGACCATAACGACGCACGCGCAAATTCGCTTGCTCGCCATGGCCCGCGAAGTTTTCCATATGGCATAAGCGCGAACAGTATTCGCCCACTAGGGCCGAGGCTGCATCAGTCGTAACGCGCTGATAGGTACAAGTTTTTAAGAACTTACCGACCCACAAGCCACCGGTAAAGCGTGCGCTGCGCTTGGTGGGTAAGGTGTGATTCGTACCGATCACCTTATCGCCAAAGCTCACGTTGGTGCGGGGGCCTAAAAACAAGGCACCATAGTTAGTCATGCGTTTTAAGAAAATATCTGGATCACGCGTCAAGACTTGCACGTGCTCAAAGGCGAGTTGATCTGCGGTTTCAATTAACTCATCAAGCGTGTCAACCACGATGACCTCGCCATGCTCGGCCCAAGACACACGTGCAATCTCGGCGGTTGGCAAAATCGTTAACTGACGCTCAACTTCAGCGATGGTGGCGCGCGCCAAGGCCTCACTCGTCGTCAACAAAATCGAGGGCGAAGTCGGGCCATGCTCAGCCTGCCCTAACAAATCAACTGCACACATTTCAGCATCGGCCGAATCGTCGGCAATGATCAGGGTCTCAGTTGGCCCTGCAAACAGGTCAATCCCCACGCGACCATACAGCTGACGCTTGGCCTCAGCCACAAACATGTTGCCTGGGCCCACCAACATATCAACGGCGGCGATCGACTGAGTACCCAAGGCCATCGCACCGACTGCTTGAATGCCACCTAGCACCAAAATTTCATCGGCGCCAGCAAAGTGCATGGCCGTCACAATCGCTGGGTGCGGTGCGCCTTGATAAGGCGGCGCAGTCGCAACGATACGTTTGACGCCCGCCACCTTTGCCGTCAGCACACTCATGTGAGCCGAAGCGATCATTGGATATTTACCACCGGGCACATAACACCCCACGGCATTCATTGGGATATGGGTATGGCCGAGCACCACGCCTGGCATGGTTTCGACCTCAACGTCTTGCATCGAGGCGCGCTGAATTTCAGCGAAGCGGCGAATCTGGGTCTGAGCAAAGCGAATGTCTTCAATTTCACGTGGCGACAGTTGCTTGACCGCCTTTTCAATTGCGGCTTGGCTTAAGCGAAACTCGCTGGGCTCCCATTGATCAAACTTGGCCGAAAGCTCTTTAACGGCGCTGTCACCGCGTTTTTCGATATCTAACAAAATACCTTCAACGGTGGCGCGTACCTTGGCATCTGCCTCTGCAACTTCGGCGGCATTGCGACCACGCTTTAAATAACGCACTGACATTGGGTGAACTCCTGACGATTCAGATCAATTCGCTAGGATACGATATTGTGGGCGTGAATAGCTGCGCCAGCTGGCCGACCCTAATAAAATCGTAAGAC
Organism: Gammaproteobacteria bacterium; assembly: GCA_030832095.1. Classification (GTDB taxonomy): domain Bacteria; phylum Pseudomonadota; class Gammaproteobacteria; order Burkholderiales; family Burkholderiaceae_B; genus Zwartia; species Zwartia planktonica. The sequence goes on from JAURJT010000020.1 coordinate 103,619, forward strand.
TTTAGCCATTGGCATGACTGCCGGCAAGCCAGAATCAGAACACTCTAACTGGCTAAACAATTCTTTACTACTTTGCGCGCCTTGATCCTTTCTTGTTTGATTTTGTTTCGTACATGACCAGAACAGATTGTGGGGTAAGCTTGTGCGCCCTCTGTTTTCTTTACGCGTAGGCCACCCCGTACATGACAATCCCAGAAATTCGGCCTGAGCAGTCAATCGAGCTTTTAAAAGCGCTTCACATCTTGACGCGCGACGGCAAACTGAATCAGGACAGTCGGCGCAAACTCAAGCAGGTTTACCACCTATTCCAATTCATTGAGCCTCTGCTCGCCCAGCTGAATGAGAACAAACCAAATTTTTGCGTAGTCGATCACGGCGCCGGAAAATCATATCTAGGTTTTATTTTGGTCGATTTATATCTGCGTCACCATGCCAAAGCAGCGCGTATGGTTGGCATCGAAACCCGTGCAGAACTCGTGACCCAAACCACGCATTTAGCGCGCGATTTGGGGTTTTCGCAGATGCAATTTTTAAATGAGTCGGTGGCCGACTCGATTCACTCGAGCGCGCTGCCCGAGCGCGTAGACATGGTGACCGCCTTGCACGCGTGCAACACCGCCACCGACGATGCAATTCGGTTTGGCTTAGCCAAGCAGGCGCGTTTTATGGTGCTGGTGCCCTGTTGCCAGGCCGAGGTTGCGGGCGTCTTACGCAGGCATAAGGCGCAACAGCTTAAAGACCCGTTGGCCGAGATTTGGCGACACCCCTTGCATACGCGAGAGTTTGGCAGTCAAGTAACGAATACCTTGCGTTGCCTTCAGCTCGAAGCGCATGGTTACCAAGTCACTGTGACTGAGTTGGTGGGCTGGGAGCACTCGTTGAAAAACGAACTCATCATTGCCGAGCAAAAGGGCCCACCAAAGCCTCACACGATTGCCCGCTTGCAAGCCTTATTAGAGCGGCTTGGCTTGCAAGAGCTTAATGAACGGTTTTTTGTTCCGAACTTAGCACCCTCGGGTGCTTAACTAATGCCAACCTCTGCATATCACCGCTGCAGTCAAGGGCCAAATCAACGTCTCAATTGTTATACGAAAAAATAACGATGCGTACAAATTCAGAATCAGCCCCGCCTATCATGCCACGCACCAAGCGCGTATTAATCGCTGGCTGCGGCGATTTAGGGTTGCGTGTGGCCCAATTGCTAGCAATCGAAAACTCAATCAACTGGAGTTGGGGGCTCAGACGCCAACCTAATCTTGACTCGACACACGACATACCTAGCTTTACGTGGATTGCAGCCGACTTAACGAAGCCAGACACCTTGCGTGACCTACCCAAGGACATCACGCACGTTCTGTACACGGCAGCACCGAATGCACGTACTGAAGCGGATTATCGCGCTGTGTATCGTGAGGGCTTAGAGCGTTTAGTGCTCGCGGTTGCCGCACCCTCGCTGCAACGAGTGTTATTCGTGTCATCGACTGCGGTCTATGGCGCTCATGGTGCGCAATGGATTGATGAAGACACCCCCACTGCCCCAAAAAGTTTTAACGGCCAAGTGTTGCTTGAAACTGAGCAGTGGCTGTACAAGCAAAATACTCAATTTGAAACCTTGAGCTTACGCCTCTCTGGCATCTATGGCCCTGGTCGCAGCTATTTGCTTGAGCGTCTGCGTACAGGCCAAGCCACTGCGCCGATGACTGAATCGCACTGGGTCAATCGGATTCATATTGAAGACGCCGCGGCAGCCGTCGTGCATCTGATGAACTTGCCCAACCCGAAACCGATTTATCTAGTGACCGATAGCACGCCTTTACCGATGCGCGTGTTGTATGACGCCTTGGCAAAACTCGTTGGCGGGCCGACGCCGCCCGCAGGAGCCGCACCCGCCTCAATAGGAAGCAAGCGGCTAAGTAACGCGCGACTGCGCGACAGTGGTTTTACCCTCAAGTGGCCCGATAGCCGCGAGGGACACGCTGCGCTGATGAGTGAGAAAAACTGAACGTGACCGATTGTGGATTACCGAAAATCTCTTAATAATGCTTAAGATTAAGTCAAACCCCTAAAGGAAAAACATGAATCAAGTTCTTGAGACAAGCCACACCATTGCGGATAGCGTCAAATTCAGTCTGCGTAACTTGCCTTTGCTAGAAAGCGGCGCAACCATGGCAAGCCTTGGCAGTGCGCCTGCGTTGTGGGCGCATTCAAAGGTGTATTCGACCGGGGGCGAAAACGCTTTACATAGCCACGATATCGAGGATCATTGCTTCTTGATCTTGCAAGGTGAAGCAACATTCAACTTTGGAGATGGCAGCTCAATCGTTGCACGCCAATTCGAAGGCGTACTCTTGCCCAGAGGTACGCAGTATCGATTTTCGGCCAACCCAGTGGGCAACTTGATCATGTTTAGAGTGGGTGGCGCGAACGTGACCAACCACAAGGATATTGACTCGTATGCTCTGCCTAAAGAGGCTGCCAAAAGCCGAAAGTTTTCAGATGGTACTGAAGGGGATGCTTCCAAGGGCGGTGCGCACGCTAATCCTACCGTCTTTAAGATGGGAGCATTTTTTGCACCCGACTGAGGGTTAGGATTGTTTAGCACTTGGTTGCGGATCAGGCCTTATTCCATTTTGCCAAGTGGATGGCCCTACCGAAACGACTTCTTGCCATTTAGTCTAGACAACCTTACGATTTCAGACTTAAGAAAACTTTGAAACTCTTGTGCGGTTGATGCCTTGACTGCCAACCCGAGTGTGGCATATTTTTTTGCAAGCCAAAGCAACGGCCACGATAACCCGCATTGCTTAGCGTTCTGTGCCTATACTAATGGCGCTCACGCCGTTGCGTAGCTGACTTCTAAGATATCGAGCTCTTCTACGCCGCCCGGCGTACGAAGTGTGATGGTGTCTCCGACACGCGCTTTATTCAGCGCGCGAGCAACCGGTGAGATCCAACTGATTTTTCCGTTTAACGGTTCGGCTTCATCAACACCGACAATTGTCACTCGCCGCTCGAAACCGGTTTGATCCGAATACAGTACGGTTGCACCGAAAAAAATCTGATCGCGATTTTGTTGCTGGGCTGGGTCAACGATCTCAGCCAGTTCAAGCCGCTTGGTTAAGAAACGCATGCGACGATCGATCTCGCGCAAACGTTTTTTGCCATACAAGTAATCGCCATTTTCAGAGCGATCGCCATTTGAAGCTGCCCAAGACACGATCTGCACCATGGCTGGCCGCTCTTCGTTCATCAGCTTAACCAACTCACTGCGCAGCGCAGCGTAGCCGCCAGGGGTCAGATAATTGCGCGTGCCTTTAGGTAACGCAGCTGCCTCGGGCAGCTCGTCGTCATCGTCATTATCTTGTTCTTTTACGAAGGCTTTGTTCATCACTCTAAAAATATATTTTGCAATTCTGAAATGATCTACTGAGCGTCTTTGAATAATCTGCTGTGCCGTTCTGCAATGAGTTAGGGAGTATCTTTAGACAATCTTTTGTACCGCTTTGAAACACAAGACAGAAAATCTATCACTCGTGTCTTTTATCATTCTGAAAAGCATGTGGGCGAGTTTTGCAAAACAAACGTCAGATAAGGTCTTGCCAAACGGGCTTTAAATCAGCAGGCAACGGCGGCAGACTACCAAACTCAATCTTGCTTTCTTTTGAACTATGAAAATCTGAACCACATGACGCCAGAAAATCGTAATGACGCGCGATCTGGGCATACTCTTGATACTGCGGCACGGTGTGGCTGCCAGTAATGACTTCAATCGCCTGGCCGCCGACATCTTTAAACGTATCAAACAGTGCACCGAACTGTGTGGGTGTGTAGTGATAGCGACCGGGGTGCGCGATCACCGCGACGCCACCTGCACCGCGAATCCAGCTCACAGCGTCTTCGAGCTTGGCCCACTGCATCGGTTCGTGCGCGGGGCCCTCATCGCTTAGATAATGGTCAAACACGCTTTGCACCGTTGCGCAATGACCAGCTTGTACCAAGAAGCGTGCGAAATGTGTGCGGCTAATTAATTCGGGATTGCCCGCAAACGTCAGTGCGCCCTCGAAAGCGCCAGGCATACCAAGCTTGGCTAAACGCTCGCCGATGCGACGCGCACGAGCTGCTCTGCCTGCGCGGGTATCACGCAAGCCCTGCACTAACGCTGCGTTCTCGGGATCAATGCCCAGCCCAACGATATGTACGGTTTGTTTCGCCCAGGTCACTGAAATCTCGACACCTGATAGATAGCACATACCAAGCTCTTCTGCCCTGACGCGCGCGCGCTGTTGCCCAGACACTTCATCATGATCCGTCAGTGCCCATAAGGTCACGCCGCAGGCATGCGCGCGCTCGGCCACCACTTCGGGCTCATACACACCGTCAGAAATCGTGGAATGACAATGCAGATCGGCACAAAAAGCGGGCGTTTGACTAAGCATATAAAAAATCCGCTATGACTTTGACTTGATCGTCAGTCATGAGAGTTGGTGCATGACCCACGCCCTTAAACTCGTGAGACTGAGCCCGTGGATTACGCTCAAGCATTTGCTGCAACGTTTGTTTAGACAACAAATCAGACTCTGCACCGCGCAAGATCAAAATCGGTGTTTGAACAGAGGTATAGGCCGACCACAAATACTGCTCACCTTGCGCCGCGGCTTCAGGCGTCATGCTTTTAAACGGCATCGCCAGCCCTAAATCATAGTGCTTTATCCAACGACTATTTTGCTCGATATAAGTGTAGCGGGTGAGCTCTTCCCACTGTGTCTTGGTATGCGGCCCAAAAGACGCTGCTGTCTGTTTGACATACTGAACTGCGTCTTGAAAGCTAGCAAACTCAATTGCCTCGCCTACATATTGGCCGATACGTTCAAGTGAAACCGGCTCAAGGTGGGGCCCCACGTCATTCAGTACCAGCCGATCTAGGCGAACCCCTGTTGAAGGCAAGTCTGAGTAATGCTGGGCGGGGGTCAGGTTTTGTTGTTGTACGCGCGCCAAAGCCAATGCACCGGCGTAAGCTAAGCCGATCAAGCCCCCCATCGAAGTGCCTACCCAGTGCAACTCAGCAGGTTGCAGGCGATCCACCAAATTCACCATGTCAGCGGCATATTGGGGCACCGCATAGAAAGCTGGGTTTGCCAGTCGATCCGACATCCCGCGACCAACCACATCGGGGCACACGACCCGATAATCTTGAGCTAACCGCTTAGCCAACACATCAAAATCGCGGCCGGTGCGCGTCAAACCGTGCACGCACAACACCACTTTTTTGTTTGAGGGATCGCCCCACTCGGTATAGGCCATACGATGCAAGCCAGCTGGACTGCTACACATGACTGCTCTGAGGCGGGGGGTGGCCATAAGGGGCTCCAGGTAACTGTTTCGTCGAGCAAGGGGACGAGCATTCACCATGCAACAAGCCTACATACAACGTCACCTTATCGATCATTGTAGTGGGTATCACTCGATTCATACAATCGCACGCAAGCCCTTTATGGGCGCCGTTGATGCCAGTAACGCTGTCGAAGTTGGCTATACGCTTGAACCTTTAGGCCAATTGGCAACGACTCTGCCACAACAGCGCCGTGTTGGTCGGTTTGCCAGAATTTTGTCTGCGCATCAAGCCAGCGGCGCTGAATGACGGGATGCGGGTGTCCAAAGCGATTTAGATACCCAGTCTGCGCGATCGCGTGTTGCGCCTTGATCTGTTGCACAAAGCGCTTTGAGGAGGACGTGTCTGAGCCATGATGTGCCACCACGACAAGGTCAGCCGCCAACCCACTCACCACGACGGAGGTCGGGATCGCTGAGTCAGATTTGAATGACTGAGGCGATTCTGGTGATTCAGGCAACTCTGCCGCGTGCTGCTCAACCAACAATTGCTCTTGCTGAATCCCGATGTCTCCAGGCAACAGGGCCGAATGCCGTAAGCCTTGAACGTGAAGCACACAACTTTGCGCATTTTTTGACAGCTTGCCTTTGGCAGAGCGCAGAGGCGCGACCTTGTTGGAGCCATTCACCTCAACGGGTTGCTTCGCTTCAGGATGCAAAAACTGAAACACTACACCATCCCACACCCAACGTTGCCCTCTTTCGCAAAGCAAGGCCCGCTTGGGCGCTTTAACAAACGCTGTCGGGGCACTCGTTGGCCCTGCCTGTCTAAGCCAGTCTTGTAGCGCGAACGAACTATAAAACGTGCCAACCGGTAGCGCCTTGAGCACTGCTAGCAAGCCCCCTGTGTGATCGCTATCCGCATGCGAGACAACCAGGCCATCCAGCTTGCGCACGCCAAGCGCCCGCAAGCCTGGCAAGATCGTACGCGTACCGGCCTCGCTCACGCCTTGGCGTGGCCCTGTATCAAACAAAACATCGTGGCTTTGCGTTTGCAAAAGCGCCGCTCCACCCTGCCCGACATCAAACGCTAGCAACCGCCAGCTTCCAGACGCAGGTCGTTGCGGCTCAAACGACAAGACTGGTACTAGCAGGCACCAACCAGCCCAGCGAACAGGCCAACCAGGAGGCTGTAGCGCCCAGCACAACCCAGCACCGGCAAGCGCCAAGGTCCAAAACGGTGCTGCAGCCACATCAAAGGCAGCCCACGATAAATTTGCTAACCACGTCACGGGGATGAGTGTGTATTTGAGCGCTAGGTGAGCGAGCATACCGCTTGCTTTGGCCAACCAACCTAGACCAGGTATCATGCCAAAGACTGCCAAAGCCAGCGCCAACGGCGTCACGACAAACGTCAACACAGGGATCGCAAGCGCATTAGCCAAGGGCGACACCAACGAGACCTGCTGAAACAAAAAGGTCAACACCGGCAGCATCGCAACTGTAATGAGCCACTGCAAACGCGTTGCCTCGGCGCACACTTGTTTGGCGCGTTGCCAGTGCGAGTGCGCCTGGCTCAGTTTGCTACCCACCATGCCGGCTGCAAACAAAACCCCTACCGCCAAAAACGACAACCAAAAGCCGGTCGCCAGTGGCGCCCAGGGATCAGCCAGAACCACCACCGCGGCGGCGGCGGCCAACACGCGAGACGCCGATAAAGGATGGCGCAGCAGTATCGACGCTGCGACGCAGGCCAACATAAAAAAGGTGCGTTGGGCAGGCACACCCCAGCCGGCCAATAAGCAATACAACCAAGCCACTAGCATCGCCACAAGCGTCGCCACCACCCTTGCGGGGACTCGTTCGCACAGCAAACGCCCGCGCCAACTCATGGTCTTCATCAGCAACAGCGTGAGCCATCCGCCAACCGCTGCCAGCATGGTCACATGCGAGCCGCTAATTGAGACTAAGTGAGTAATTCCTGTCAGGTTGAAGATCCGCCAGTGCTCTTGCTTGACACTATCTTGGTCGCCGATGGCCAGAGCGATCAGCACCGCACCATAGGACATGTTTACCGTGACGCGGCGCATGCCTTCGCGCACAACATGTCGCGCGCGTGCCACACTCACCGAGAAGCTTGCGTAGGGCTCATCCGCTAATAAGACCGGAACCCCTCGCACGCGCCCGAGCGCTCGAATGTTTTTTGCAAAGAGGTGGCCTTCATAATCAAAACCATGCGGATTGAGATTGCTATGTGGTCGACGCAATACCAGCGCGGCACGAAACAGCTGCCCAGGCAACACCTGAGGCATGGTCGGCGTCTTTAACCAAGACACTTGTAAAGAGGTGGGCACCCCTGCTTTGAAGGGCTCAAGCACTTGTGCCTCAAAGCGCAGACTTTCTGAGGTGTCGTTAGGCAAAGACGTCACCCTAAACGTCAGGCGGGTGACAACGTTTTCATGCTCAAGCGCGAGTACGGCGCTTAGGCGCTGCTCTGCACGCCAAGTTACCCAGGTGATGCTTAACAATAAGACCAACAAAACTACCGTAGGCTGCTGCAACGTCCGACCAGCGCGTTTAATCTTGTTAGTCTGCTTTTGATCGTCGCCTCGTTGAAGCAGGCACAATAGAGCGAATAGGCCTGCAACACAAAGACTCGCTGCATACAAGCTCTCGAGGGCGGGCAGCCTAGGCGAGCTCTGCACCAGCACCGCACCCAACACAATCGCCAGCGCACAAATTGTACCCATGCAGCATCACACCAAACGTGTGATGCTGCCGCTTGTCGCGCATCGGCGCAACAAGGACTGGACAAAAACATCGCGTTCGAACCTAAACTTGTTAAGTTCTAATAAGTCATAACTACGGGCTTTAGAAAAAGCCCCCAGCCATGCCTCGACATCTCAATTAACAGAGACCAATGAAGACTCGCACGGGTTGACTACACCACCGTTGCTACATACCCTTCAGGCGGCGCAACATAGCCAGGTATTTGGGTGACATCGACCTCGTCAATCTGTTCAGCACCCAGGTACGCTTTGGCGTACTGCAGATAAACTTTCTCCCAAATAAAGACATCAAAGAGATCTGGGTCGATATGTTGCCCTAAATTCATCGAGCCCATAATTTTCAGCGACTCAGACAGGGACTTTGCTTTTTTGTACGGACGATCGCTTGCGGTTAACGCCTCAAAAATATCGGCAATCCCCATGCAACGTGCCTGTACCGACATTTGGTCGCGCGTGAGGCCCTTGGGGTAGCCCTTGCCATCCATCCGTTCATGATGGCCGCCTGCATCGCCAGTCACATCTAACTTGGCGGTTGCTTTAACCTGAATCTTTTGGGCGTTGACATCTATTGCACCGCCGGTTTGCCCAGAGGTCTTGCCGCTAGCATCCAAGTTACCAGCAACACTCACCGAGCCCGAACCACCGTCTAACACGATCTTGCCGTTCACCATTTGTGCCGATGTGGCAACCACCGCGCCACCGGTGTTAATCACTTGCCCAACAACTTGTGAAGCCGCACGCGCCGTCATCAACACACGACCGCCAGCCGCTTGAATCGACCCAGCGTTATCGACAATCGCCTTGCCATCTGTAGGGCTAACATCAACAGGTGCCGTCACCACAAACGCCAAGGTGTTGTCGCCACTTAGGTCGAGCGTAAACGCCTTCGCACCGCCCAACACCACTTGCCCTAAGTTAGCCTCGATATAGCCTTCGTTGCGAACAGCCTCGCCTGCCAACACGGCATAGCCACCTTCGGCCACGATAATGCTGCCCTGATTCACAACGCTTGCGCCGGGCACGCCGCCGTCTGTAAAGGCATAATTGCCAGCCATAAATGGTTGATCAGTCAACGAACGTGTGGTGGCCAAAAAGCTGCCCGCAGCGACCTGACCGCCTGGTGCGATCAAGACACCGTTTGGATTCAGCACCCATACTTGGCCATTGGCCTGCAGTGCGCCTTGAATAACAGAGGCTTGTGTACCCGTGACGCGATTCAATGCAATCGACGAAGCTGAGGGCTGCACAAAGCGCACCGACGAGCCGCGACCAACTGAGAAGTTGCCCCAGTTAATCACTGCCTTGTCTGAAGACTGCTTGATGGTGGTTTGCGCGGCAGATTGGGTGATCGTTGCAGAGCCTGAAGAGACAACACCGCCACTGGGCCCGGCCGCATGCACAGCTACCCCAGCGTACAAGCATAAAAGCAGCACCACGGCACGAAAGCGCAGAAACACGCTAAGCGTGACTTGCATGCAGAGTAATAGGATAGAGATTACTAGTTTCAACAAAGAGGCTCGCGACTAAGCAAAACACACAATTAATTTCAGAATGTGTGGATTTTGCTTGATGAACCTGTTGTGCCGTCGTAATACGGATACCAAACCTCGTTGCAGAGGCATATCGTGCATTAATGTGCTTAGCTTTGCGTTATTTGTCTTCTGGCAAGCGATAAATCTGTTCAAAAAAACAACTCAATCTTTCATGGCTTTAGCGGATTAAGATCACAAGCAACGCGAACCTTCTGCTGCGCACACTACGCTTTCGAACATGACGCAAAGTCGGGATCACAACAACGCACTCGACAAAATCAAAGCGACCAGAAAAAAACTACACCACGAAGCGAACCTTAATGCGCAGCAACCGCCAAGCGAGGGCAAACCCGTCGTGCCGTCTCAGCAGTTGCCTTCACTACCTCGTCCACCGAGCACCCACGTAACCTAGCAAGCGTCTGCGCAATCTGGAGCACCTCGTGCGGTTCGTTACGAGCCCCTTTGGCTAGCCACGCTGGTGAAATATCCGGCGCATCGGTCTCAAGCACCAAGGCACTTAACTCAAACTCTGTCGCCAAGCGCCGAATCTGCAACGAACGATCAAACGTCATGGCCCCACCAATGCCTAACGCAAAGCCCAGTTCAACAAACTGTTGCGACTGTTGCACGCTGCCGTTAAACGCGTGCGCAATCCCGCCACGGACACGATGTCGCCGCAGGTATTTCAACAAGGTGTCTTGCGAACGTCGCACGTGCAACAACACGGGCAAATCAAACTCAAGCGCGAGCTTTAACTGCGCTTCGTAAAACAACTCTTGCTTGGCGCGAGGCGCGCCCGACGAAATTTCGGGGATAAAAAAATCAAGCCCAATTTCACCCACGGCAATGAGCTTTGGATCAGCGCGATGCTGAAACAAGGCTTCGCGCAGTTGTTCTAAGGACTCGGGTGCAGCGCGCTCAACATACATTGGGTGAATACCAAGCGCATAAAACCCTTGCGCAAATGAATGTGCCAGCACACGTACACATTCAAAGTTAGCCACTTCAACTGCTGGGATAACAATGGCTTGTACGCCCGCCGCTTGTGCTCGCGCAATCACCTGCGCGCGGTCATGGTCGAACTCGGCTGCGTCTAAATGGCAATGCGTGTCAAACAGCATCGCGTCAAGACGCATCCACCAAGCGCCCTGCCTCCATATGTAGGCGGCGATCGGCTAAGGCAGCCAACTCTTGATCATGGGTCACGATCAAAAAGGCAGTTTTCGCTTCGGCGTTGACTTGCTTAAGTAAACGAAACATTTGCTGGGCGGTGTGGCGATCAAGATTACCGGTAGGTTCATCAGCCAACACACACGCTGGCTTGGCGACTAAGGCGCGTGCCAAGGCCACGCGCTGGCGCTCACCACCTGACAACTGCCCCGGAAAATGCTGCACCCTCGCCTGCAAACCCACCAACTCAAGTACTTTTTGCGCCTCAATACGTGCCTGCCCTCGTGACTCGCGTCGCACGATCAACGGCATTGCCACATTATCTAAAGCCGAAAACTCAGGCAACAAATGATGAAACTGATACACAAAGCCCAAGGCATGATTGCGTAAGCGACTGCGTTGGGCTTCAGACAAACCGTCAGTGGCTTGCCCAGACACAGTGATCGAGCCCGAACTAGGCAAATCCAACAACCCCAAGGCATGCAACAAGGTGCTTTTGCCTGAACCCGAAGCGCCGACTACCGCCACCATTTCACCGCGCGCAATTGCGATACTGACATCCACCAAGACATCGATGCGCGTTAAACCGTCGTCATAGTGTTTGGATAAGTGCGAGGCTTGCAACGCAAAATCAGTCATGGCGCAAGACCTCGGCGGGTTGCAAACGCGAAGCGCGCCAGCTTGGATACAGCGTGGCCAACAGCGACATGATTAATGAGGTAATGCCAATACTCGTGATATCAGACAGGCGTGGATCAGAGGGCAACGTGCTAATAAAATAGATTTCACGTGGCAAGAACTGGGCACCCACCATGCGCTCGATCGCAGGCACGATGACATCAATATTGAGTGCAATCGCCGAGCCACCCACCACTCCTAACAGCGTACCGATCACACCGATCAGTGCACCCTGCACTAAAAAAATGCGGGCAATTTCGCCAGGCGTTGAACCAAAGCTGCGCAAAATGGCGATATCAGATTGTTTGTCTTTCACCGCCATCACCAGCGATGACAACAAGTTGAAAGCCGCGACCGCCACAATCAAGGCCAAGATCAAAAACATCATGCGTTTTTCAGTTTGTACCGCCGCAAACCATGTACGATTGTTACGTGACCAATCTGCGACAGCCACAGTGTTCGGCAATAAGGGCACTAACTCTTGTGCAATTTGAGGGGCGCGATACATATCATTGACGCGTAACCGCACTCCAGCCATGGCACTGTCACGAAACAGCTTCGCTGCATCGGTCACGTCAACAAACGCTAACGACGAGTCGTACTCGTAGTGCCCCGAGCGAAACGTACCCACCAAGGTGAACTGTCGCATCCGCGGTGAAAACCCTGCCGGGCTGATATTGGCAGACGGCGCAAGCATCATAATGGTTTGCCCAATTCGCACGTTCAACGCGTCGGCTAGGTCTTGCCCGAGCACAATGCCAAATTCTCCAGCCCTGAGATCGGTTAAGCGCCCGCGCACCATCTGGCTGCCGACCGCTGACACCTCTTTTTCAGTGACTGGATCAATGCCCCGCACCTGCACCCCGCGAAGCTCTTGCCCACGCATCACCATGCCTTGAGCCGACACGAAAGGCGCACCTGCTAAGACAGACGGTGATTTTTTAGCCGCGGCAATCAACTCAGGCGCTTGGCTGATGGTGCGCTCTGCATCCGCACCGGAGGCGTAGATCTCAATGTGCGGCAGCACCGACAGCATACGATCGCGCACGTCTTTTTGAAACCCATTCATGACCGACAACACGACGATTAGAGCCGCCACACCCAAGGCGATGCCTGCCATTGAAGTCGCCGCGACAAACGAAACGAAGCGATCGCGTCGGCCTTTGCGACCGCGCAAGCTGCTGAGACCCGCATAACGGGCGCCAATCCACAATTCGTAAGGTAGTTTGAACACAGCGGCATTATTACATCAAACCTGCGGCGAACCGCTCTTCATCCCACTACAATCCATTTATGCATCTTTTGATTCCTGGGGCACTTCCCCTCTCTAACGTCGCCAAAGATCTGCTTCCACAGGTTGAGCAGCACTGCCCAGCGTTGGTCGAGCGTCTAAAAACGCTGGTCGCAACGGTGCAAGAGCTCGCGCCCGAGCACACCGGTTGCACGCCCTTTGAGGCGATCAGACTGCAGCAACTGGGCTATACCCCGCCCGCGGGCGCGAACCTGGGCACAGGCCTCGCGGCACTGCACGCCGGGGTCAAGAACCCCTCCGAAACAGTATGGCTGGCTGAGTTAAGCGCGATTTCGGTGGGGCGCGAAGGCGCAACCATTGCCCACCCGGCCTCGTTTGAAATCACCACTGACGAGGCTGATGCCCTGTTTGACGCGGTATCAGGGCTGTGGGCCGACCGGGCGATTTCAGCGTTACCGCTGAATAATAGGCAGTGGCGGATCTGGCTTGACCCAAGCGCCAGTACCAGGTCCCTGACCCCGGCTGCGATGGCTGAAATGAGGCTATCTGACTGGTGGCCGCAAGAGGATAGCTTACGCGAATGGCGCCGGCTGTTGAACGAGATACAAATGGTGTGGCATGACCATCCCGTCAACCTCGCCCGCGCAGAGAGGGGCGAGATGCCAATCAATAGCTTATGGCTGTTTGGTGGCGCGCAGGGCTGGTCTTCGACTCAAGCACTCAGTGCAACTTACGAAGGCCTCCACACACCATACCTGCAAGGCGACTGGGCCGCATGGATCGCTGCTCTACCGGCCTTGTCTGAACACCTCGGCACACTCGAGCGCAATACAAGTTTGACCCTGACCGGCCAACAACGCGCCGTCGTCTTGACGCCCGCACGCAAACGCTGGTGGCATGCTCTGCTCGCACCACGCCCACAACTCTGGAACACCTGGTGGAATCTCCCAAACTAACCATTCGACGCGTCGATTTGACCACCACCCAACGGCTTGAGGCCTCGGGGGTACACCCGCTGCTGGCCCGACTTTGGGCGGCGCGCGGTATTACCCAGACCAAAGACGTACAGCTCGAGTGGCCTGCCATGCTAGCCCCCGGCACACTCACCCATGCAGCGCAGGCCGCCCAACTGTTGGCCGATGCCATTGCCGCCAATAAAAAGATGTTGATCGTTGCGGATTACGACTGCGATGGCGCGACCGCGTGCGCAGTGGGACTGCGAGCCCTGCGCGCCATGGGCGCTGATGTCGATTATTTAGTCCCGAATCGTTTTGAAACGGGTTATGGCTTGTCACCTGCTGTGGTTGATTTGGCCTTGCTACACCACGCCGGCAAGCCCGATCTCATTATTACGGTTGATAACGGCATTGCCAGCGTTGAGGGCGTAGCCGAGGCCAACGCGCAAGGCATTGGGGTCATCGTGACCGACCATCACCTGCCGGGCCAGACCTTGCCTGACGCGCTTGCCATCGTCAACCCCAACCAAGTCGGCTGTGGGTTTCCGTCAAAAAATCTTGCGGGTGTTGGGGTCATTTTTTATCTGATGCTAGCCCTGCGCGCTGAACTTCGCACGCGCGGTGTGTACCCCGAAAACGGTGGGCCACGCTTAGACGCCTTGGCCGATCTGGTCGCACTGGGCACCGTGGCTGATGTGGTCAAACTTGATCCAAATAATCGCTTACTCGTCACGCGCGGCCTAGATCGTATGCGCCGCGGATTGATGCAGCCTGGCATCCGGGCGTTGTTTGCCGTTTCAGCGCGCAATCCACAAGCAGCCAGCGGTTTTGACTTAGGCTTTGCCTTAGGCCCACGCATCAATGCAGCAGGTCGCTTAGCCGATATGGGCTTAGGGATTCGTTGCCTGACCACCGATGACGACACCCAAGCGCTCGAACTGGCGCGCGAACTCGACACCATCAACCGCGAGCGCCGTCAGATCGAAGGCGTCATGAAAGAGCAGGCCCTAGCCGCCACCGAGCAAATCCAAGCCGGCAAAATCGGGGCCTCTGTGTGTGTCTTTCACCCTGACTGGCATCAGGGCGTGGTCGGGTTGGTGGCCTCGCGGCTCAAAGAAAAATTCTTTCGTCCGACACTTGCCTTTGCCCCCGCCGGTGACGACGAGTTGCGAGGCTCAGGCCGCTCGATCCCCGATGTGCATCTGCGAGACGTGCTGGATTTGGTCTCAAAGCGCCACCCAGGCCTGATCCGCAAATTTGGTGGCCACGCGATGGCTGCGGGCTTGACGCTTGGACGTGACGATTTTGAACAGTTTTCACCTGCCTTTGAGCAAGCCGTGATTGAACTGACCGGGCGAAAAAGCTTTGAGCCCTTGATTGAAACCGATGGTTCGCTAGAGCAAGGCTTTTTCAACGCACAAGTTGCTGTGATGCTTGAACAAGAGGTCTGGGGCGCCGGCTTTGCTGCACCATTATTTTTAGACGACTTTATGGTGCGTAGCCAGAAATTGGTTGGCGAAAAACACCTAAAGCTCTTGCTTGAACGCGGCCACCAGCGCTTTGATGCCATTTGGTTTAATCGTGTCGATAGCCTGCCCGAGTTCGTGAAAGTGGCTTACAGGCTTGATCAAAACGTCTGGAACGGTCGAATCACAGTGCAATTGGTGGTTGAGTACGCTGAGGCTGCCTAGGACGCCGGCCGTTCTCCGTTAAACTACTGGGTTAAATCCTTAGATCGTGGAATGTAAAGCAGATGGAAGCAGAACGTCAGAATCAAATCTCGTCGCGGTTAACCGATTACGCGGCGCGCGAACGTGCGCTTCGGGGGTATCTTTGACTACGATGTCAAAGCTGAACGTCTGCACGTTGTTAACGCCGAACTAGAAGACCCAAACGTCTGGAACGACCCCAAACGCGCCCAAGAACTGGGCCGCGAAAAAAAGAATATTGAAGGGGTGGTCGGCACCCTCAGCAGCCTGGCACAGGCAATTACTGATTCGCTAGAACTCTTCGAACTTGCGGCTAGCGACAGCGATGACGATACGCTTGAATCAATCGAAGCCGACGCGGCCCAGTTTCAGGCCACCCTTGAGGGCATGGAGTTTCGCCGGATGTTCTCAAACCCGGCCGACCCGCTCAATTGCTTTTTAGATATTCAAGCGGGCGCGGGCGGCACCGAAGCGCAAGACTGGGCCTCGATGCTCTTGCGTCAATATTTACGCTACGCCGAACGCAAGGGTTTTAAAGCCGAGCTGCTTGAAGAATCCGAAGGCGAAGTCGCCGGTATCAAATCAGCGACCATCAAAATTGAGGGCGAATACGCCTTTGGCTTTTTACGTACTGAAAGCGGCGTGCATCGTCTGGTACGCAAAAGCCCGTTTGATTCGTCGGGTGGTCGCCACACCTCGTTTGCCAGTGTGTTTGTCTACCCTGAGGTCGATGACTCGATCGAAATCGATATCAACCCGGCCGACTTACGCGTTGACACCTATCGCGCCAGCGGTGCAGGTGGTCAGCACATTAACAAAACCGATTCGGCTGTTCGTATTACACACATCCCCACCAATATCGTGGTGCAGTGCCAAAACGATCGCTCTCAGCATCGCAACCGCGCTGAGGCCATGCAAATGTTGAAGTCGCGCTTGTTTGAACTCGAAATGCGTAACCGGATGGCCGAGCAGCAAAAGATGGAAGACGCAAAAACCGATGTGGGTTGGGGCCATCAGATTCGCTCGTATGTGCTCGATCAAAGCCGCATCAAAGACTTGCGCACCAACGTTGAAATTTCAAACACACAAAAAGTCTTAGACGGCGATCTCGATCCGTTTATTCAGGCAAGCTTAAAACAAGGGGTTTAAAGATGACTCAGCTCACCATTCTGACTGGCACCACACGCGGCTTAGGTGCCGTGATGGCAACCCAATTGGCACAAAGCGGCGACCACATAGTGACGCTCTCGCGCGTAGCTTCTGACACCTTGGCTGCCACAGCAAAAGCACACAGCACAACCCTGACACAAATCAGCGTTGACCTCGGTGACACGAAAGCGCTTGAGCAGGCCGCTGCACAGCTCAAGCCTTTGCTCGCCAAACACGCCAGCGTGCGTTTTATTCATAACGCGGGCGTGGTCACACCGATCGCTCAATCGCAAGACCTGACCGACATCGCAGTGATCAATCAGGCCTTTCAAGTCAACATCACCTCGGCCATTTATCTGACGGCCTTTGTGCTGGCTGGTGCGACACAAGCCACCGATCTACGCGTGATGTTGATCTCGTCAGGTGCAGGTCGCAATGCCAGCTCAGGCTGGGGCGTGTACTGCGCCACAAAGGCTGCGATGGATCGCTATGCCGAAGTTGCACAGCTAGATCAAGGTAAGCGTGCGCGCATTGTGTCGATGGCACCTGGCATGATCGACACGCCTATGCAAGAAAAAATTCGCGCAACCTCAAAAAATGACCTGCCCAGTTTGGATCGCTTTTTAGATGCGCACTCGCAGCAAAAGTTAGCGACGCCTGAAGGGACTGCCACGCGCTTGCTGAAAGTACTTGCTAGCGACGCCTTTGGTGCAAAAACGATTGACGATGTGCGCGAGCACAACGTTTAAATCTGGTTACCAACAAAGCAAATGAGCTGCGGCTTAAGCATCTCATAAGCAACACGAATTTTTATTGCAGACTGAAACCATCATGACCGAAACCACCGCTGCCGTGCCAGACGAAAACCACCTGATCGCAGAGCGACGGGCCAAGCTTGCCGCGCTGCGTACGCAGGGTGTGGCTTTCCCGAATGATTTCGTGCCAGCTGATCGGGCGCAGGCCTTACACACGCAATACGGCGAGCAAGAGCAAGCTGCTCTTGCTGAGGCTAAGCACCCTGCCTCAGTGGCCGGGCGCATGATGCTTAAGCGCGTGATGGGCAAAGCAAGCTTTGCCACCTTGCAAGACAGCACCGGCCGTATTCAGATTTATCTGGATCGCAACAATTTAGGCGAAGAGGTATACGAATCTTTTAAACACTGGGACACCGGCGACATTCTGGCCGTCACGGGTTACATGTTTAAAACCAATAAGGGCGAGCTCTCGATTCATGCAGAAAGCGCTCGCATCTTGGCGAAATCGCTGCGCCCCTTGCCCGATAAGTTTCATGGCATTGCCGATCAAGAGCTGCGTTACCGTCAGCGCTACGTTGATCTCATCATGACCGAGCAAACGCGCCAAACCTTTGCTGCGCGCAGCAAAGCGATCAGCGCCGTGCGTCAGGTCATGGTTGATGCGGGGTTTCTAGAGGTTGAAACCCCCATGTTGCATACGATACCCGGTGGTGCAGCGGCTAAGCCTTTTATTACCCACCACAACGCGCTTGATATGGAAATGTTTTTGCGTATCGCACCGGAGCTGTATTTAAAACGCCTGCTAGTGGGCGGCTTTGAGCGTGTGTTTGAGATCAATCGCAACTTCCGTAACGAAGGTGTCAGCCCACGGCATAATCCTGAATTCACCATGATGGAGTTTTACGCGGCGTACACCGACTATCAATGGTTGATGGATTTTACCGAGCAGATTATTCGTGCTGCAGCGATCAGTGCGTGTGGCACAGCCACCCTCACCTACCAAGGTCGCGAGCTCGACTTAGCACAACCCTTTCATCGTTTAACGATCGTGCAAGCGATTTTGGCGCACGTGCCACAATTTAATGAAGCGCAGTTAGCGGACATAGAGTTTGTACGCACCGAACTTAAAAAGCGCGGAGTCGACGTGAACGCGCCCAACCTAGCCCGTGCCGGGCTCGGTGCACTACAACTCGCACTCTTTGAAGAGACTGCCGAGTCACAGTTGTGGCACCCAACCTATATCATCGACTACCCAATCGAAGTCTCGCCCTTAGCGCGTGAATCCGATACTCGACCCGGTATTACCGAGCGCTATGAGTTATTCATTACCGGTCGCGAAATCGCCAACGGCTTTTCTGAGCTGAACGACCCCGAAGATCAAGCCGCGCGTTTTCATGCGCAGGTTGTGGCCAAAGACGCCGGTGACGAAGAGGCAATGTTTTACGACGCTGATTACATTCGGGCGCTTGAATACGGCATGCCCCCTGCCGGAGGTTGCGGCATCGGCATTGATCGCCTTGTCATGTTATTGACCGACAGCCCAAGCATTCGCGACGTGATCCTGTTTCCACATCTGCGCAAAGAAGACTAAGTGAACGCGCCTGCTGCAGTCGCAACAGCCAGCAGATCCAAGCGCACAGAGGCGCTGTTACAAGGGCCTCTGTTATCAACAATATTAAAACTCGCAACGCCCAATGTCTTAGGGTTATTTGCCTCGACAGGCATCATCGCTTACGACGGCTACATCATTGGTTTGCTCGGTACGCAAGCGTTAGCAGGCGCAGCCTTGGTGTTTCCACTTGCGATGCTGATGCAGCAAATGTCGAATGGCGCGCTGGGTGGTTCAATTAATTCAGTCGTCGCGCGCGCCCTCGGCTCTGGCGATCGCGCCTTGGCAGAACGCCTCGCACAACACGCGATTGCCACAGCGCTCATCATGGCCGCCATTTTCTCGTTGATCGTGCTGGGCTTTGGTGAGTCGATCTACACCTCGCTCGGCGGCAGCGGTGAAAACCTGCAAGTCGCCCTCACCTACTCAACGGTATTGTTTGCGGGTGGCTTCACAGTTTGGTTGACCAACACGCTCTCGGCGATCGTGCGCGGCTCGGGCAACATGGCGATCCCCTCGTACATGCTGATTGGTACAGCGGTGTTACATGCTGGCTTATGCCCCTTGTTAGTCTTTGGCTGGGGCGCGTTTAGCGGTCTAGGCATTGCCGGTGCCGCTGCTAGCACGGTCGCCGTCAATGTGTTGGCGACAAGCGTGATGCTGGCCTATTTACTCAGGCCGAAAGCCGCCGTCAGGCTGCGATTTAACGGCGCTTGGTCAGCAAGCTTATTTCGTACGATCTTGCGTATCGGTCTGCCAGGTACGTTGAGCCCTCTGCTCAGCAACAGCTCAATCCTGATCGCAACCGCCTACGTTGGCACCTACGGCATCAGCGCGCTCGCAGGTTTTGGGGTTGCAGCAAGACTTGAATTTATCCTGATTCCCATCGTGTTTGGCATTGGCACCGTATTGACCACCATGGCGGCCACCAACATCGGTGCAGGCAATCCCAATCGCGCCATTCGCGCGACCTGGACGGGTGCTGCCTTGGTCGCAGTCATCACCGGTACGATCGGCATCACCGTTGGGGTGTTTCCGCTTTTATGGATGCGATGGTTTACTGCCGATCCAGCCATCATCGCCTTTGGCAGCGCCTACCTCAATATCGTCGGGCCATGCTACGGATTTTTTGGCGTGGGCTTAGTGCTATTTTTTGCCTCGCAAGGCTCAGGCAAATTAGGCTGGGTACTGATAGGCAGCACCACGCGCTTAGTGTTTGTCGCCCTCGCGGGTTGGGTGGCTGTCTATTGGCTGAAAACCGAACCCCCAACCATGTTCATCGTTGTTGCAATTGGCTTTACCCTGTACGCGATCATCAACGCCCTGTCTCTGTTCATTGGCCGCTGGGGATTTAAAGCGTAAAAAGCTTCAGCGAACTGCCCCCTAAACCTTACTGCTCAGGGCGCGAAAAAAACAAACCGATCAGTGAGAGTCAAGCCAATTTACAACTAGTAACTTGTTACAAAAGTTGGCTGTACTTGCAGACCTCTTGTGTGATTTCATTCTGATTGGGCATGATGTCCAGAATGAAATAGCAACATCGGAGGTCTTTTTTCATGCATTGCGGTTCAATTTATATTATGATTCTATATCGGACGTTTTCGTCCGGTAGTTCAATATGACTGGTGCAGAGTTCATCAAGAAGGTGAAAGCCTTGAGTAAAAAGCGCGGGGTACCGTTTAGTCTCAATGCATCACGCGGTAAAGGAAGCCACCAAACTCTTTATTACGGCTCGTTATCCACCGTTGTACGCCACCCACCCGACGAATTGAAAACAGGGACTTTTCACGCAATGTGCAAGCAGATTGCTATTAAACCAAGCGACTTATAGAGCCAAACAAATGGAATACTTTCAATATGCAGTTCTTTTAAAAAAAGAAACCACCGGTGGCTATGTCGTCACCTGCCGCGACCTACCTCAATTGATTACCCAGGGCGAATCGATTGAAGACGCGCTATTAGAGGCTAGCGACGCAATGGACGAAGTATTTGCAGCGTATATGATCAACAACGTTAAGTTTCCAGAGCCCAGCCCCAAAAAACGCGGCGAGTATATGGTTGTCCCACCAGCCGAAACCATCGCAAAAGCAGCATTACACACCGCGATGAAAGAGGCTCGTGTTAACAAGGTTCAAATGGCTAAACGATTAGGGGTCGATGAAAAAGAGGTACGTAGACTCTTAGACCCGCATTACGGTTCAAAACTTCCACGCATTGCTGAGGCAATTTCACTGCTAGGATGCCGCTTAGTGATCGGATTAGAGCTTGCTTAACTCAACTAATTTCTCGTATGCATAATCTGTCAAACGCCTCGTCTCAAGGCGCTGCCCTCCCAATCGCGATCAAAGAGATCGGCAGCTTTCACCTTGGCGGGCGACAAGTCGCCTTAGCAGGGTTACCAACGCGAGAGATGGCATTTAGTACCAAAGGCTTGCCAATGATCGTTGACTCCAACGGCGAAGTCGAAGTTGAACAAATGTATGTTCAGTTCGTCAAACTCGCACAACCAAAATCTAAACTGCCTCTTTTGCTTTGGCATGGTGGTGGTTTGACTGGTGTTACCTACGAAACAAAGCCTGATGGCAACCCAGGTTGGCAGATGTATTTTTTGCGTGCGGGTTGGGATACCTACGTGAGCGACGCCGTTGAGCGTGGCCGTGCGTCATGGGCACGTTACCCAGAAATTTTTAAAACTGAACCCGTGTTTCGAACCAAAAAAGAGGCTTGGGAGCTTTTTCGAATTGGCCCCACTTATCACCCTAACTCTGCTCAGCGATTACCTTATCCCCAAACTGAATTTCCGACTGAGGCCTTTGACCAACTCGCCAAACAAGCGGTGCCGCGCTGGCTCACGAACGATGCCGCCACTCAAAAAGCCTACGACGCCTATGTGCAAAGGATGGGCACTTGCGTGATCGTGGTGCACAGTCAAAGCGGTTATTTTGGCCTTCAAGCCGCCTTGAACAATCCAGATAACGTTAAAGCGTTGGTGTTGGTTGAGCCGCACGGCTCACCCGATCCGGCACTCACCGACCTCAGTGCATTTAAAAATATCCCAACACTATGGGTTTGGGGCGATTACGTCAACGATGTGCCTTTTTGGGCGAAAATCTATCAGCAACAAAACCACTTTCGTGCGCAACTGTTAAAGCATGGAGCGCGCGCTGATCTATTGAACTTGCCCGCCGCTGGGTTGCAGGGCAATAGCCATATGCCGATGATGGATCGCAACTCGGATACAGTGGCGGCACTGATTCAAAAATGGCTGATTGAACGCCACCTTACTTTGTAAGGGACTGAAAGCTGCCATCAAACTACAGCTTGGCCTGTGAAACAAAGGTGAAAAGGATGTTTGACTATCCAGTAACTTTAACTCCAGACGACGGAACAGTGCTGGTCACGTTTGTCGACGTACCAGAAGCAATAACTTTCGGTGCGGACGAAGATGAAGCCTTGTTGAACGCAATCGATGCGCTCGAAACCGGTTTGTCTTTTTATGTCGATGCTCGTAAACCGTTGCCCGTCGCCAGTCAACCGACAGTTGGTCAAAAAACTGTTCGCCCATCGGCGTTTGAATACCGCTAGCACCCTGCTCAGCAAAGTTCAATCCTGATCGCAACCGTCTAGTTTGGTACCTACGGCATCCGTGCGCTCGCAGGATTTGGGTTTGCCGCTGATAGGCATAACTGCGGCTTGACTAATTCTGCAAAGATCGATATTCTTACCAGTAACATATCGATCAATGAGTAGCCAGAAATGTCCAATACCGCAACGCTATCGAGTAAGTTCCAAATCTCCATCCCAAAAGAGATCAGAGAAACAATGCACTGGTCTGCTGGGCAAGAGTTTGTGTTTTTGCCTAAGGGTGAGGGTCTGCTCGTTATGCCTGTACCCGAACTCGCTCAACTGCGAGGCATCGCAAAAGGCGCGAACACTGAGAAGTACAGAGACCGCAAGGATCGCTTCTGATGGCATCCAAGCAACTGTGGGTGGTAGACACCTCTGCATGGATTGAATGGCTGACAGGTAGTCAGCATGCAAAAAAAATCAGCGACAGATTTCCCGCGAAGGACTTTTGTATCGTGCCGACAATCGTACAACTTGAGCTGTCTAAGTGGCTGACCAGAGAGCTAGGCGAAGAGCGAGCTGATTCAGTGATCGCCTACACACAAAAATGCATTGTGGCACCACTTGAAACTAGCATTGCATTGCTAGCAGCAGATTGTCATCGCAAGTTTAAGCTCGCAACCGCTGACGCGATCGTTTACGCCACGGCAGTACATTGCGGCGCCGAATTACTGACGTTTGACGCACATTTCGCCAAGCTGCCTGTGGTGACGTACTTTGAAAAGTAACAAAAATACACCCGCAGTGCGATCAATACGCCTTCAACCACCCTAACCCAGCTTCAACCTCGCCACGTGGGCGATACTCGCAGCCGATCCAACCTGTGTAGCCAAGTTCATCAACACGCTTTAGCACGTTGGGATAGTTGACTTCGCCTTCATCAGGCTCATTGCGTGTAGGCACTGCCGCAATCTGGATGTGACCGATGTGGGGCATGTACTGCGCCAACTTGGTCAGGATATCGCCCTCGGCACAACCCACGTGATACACGTCAAACATCAGTTTGATGTTGCTGCGCCCGCAGGCCTCGCGGATTGAGTTTGAATCAACTTGCTTTGAATAAAAGTAACCAGGCTTGTCGCGTTGATTGATCGCTTCGAGCAGCAGCGTGACGCCGTGTGGTGCGGCTTGATCAGCCGCCCATTGCAGATTGCGGATTAAAGTTTCGCGCGCTTGTGACTCAGTGCCTGGCTTCAAAATACCGGGCATCACATGGATGGCCGGGGCACCGCTGCCGATACACCACTGCAGCGATTGATTGAAAGCTTGTTGAAAATCAGCCTCGCGGCCCGGCAAAGCTGCTAGGCCCGATTCACCGATACTGGCGTCACCAACGGGTGTATTCACAGCTAATAAGGTCAGCTTCAACCGAGCAACGGCGGCTTTGACATCTTGCGCGGGGGTGTCATACGGCCATTGCAACTCAATCGCTTTGAAGCCACTGGCAGCGGCGCGCTCAATGCGCTCAAGCAGCGGCAGAGTCGACCAAAGAAATCCTAGATTTGCAGAAAAGCGGGCCATGACAAGCTCTCGTATCGATTAGAGGGTGGATCGGTCGACAATGCTACAACGCCAAGAATACCAAATCTAGTGACTCTCTTTAGCATGATTAATCGTATAGCGCGGGATCTCAATCGTCAGGTCAGCAGACCCGATCTTTGCCTGGCAGGCCAGACGCGAAGTGGTAGACAAACCCCAGGCGCGATCCAGGAGATCTTCTTCAGAATCTGACGCAGCCTCAAGCGAGTTGAAACCGGCTTTGATCACAACATGACAGGTGGTGCAGGCACAAGACAATTCGCATGCGTGCTCAAGTTCAACGTGATTATCTAACAGCACGCGACAAATCGATTCGCCTGTCGGTACATTATCGATCACCATGCCCTCGGGGCAAACATCAGGATGAGGAAGAACCGTAATTTTTGTCATAACCTTAAAAGTTCAAGACATCAAAAATAAAAAATTGAACCTAGAGTTCGTTCAACGACTTACCCTTCAGCGCCGCCCGAATACTACGATCCATGCGTTGCGCAGCAAAATCATCTGTCACATCTGACAGCGCCTTGGTCGCCACACGAATCGCGTCAATATCATCACCCTGCGCACACAATTGTGTTGCCTGTAACTGTTGGGCGATACGCGTTTGTTGAGCTGCGCTTAACAAATCAGAGTCAGCTGCTAACGCCGTCTCAACCGACTCAATCAGTTGTTGCGCATCAACTTGCTGCTCACGCAACATCCGCATTTTGGCATCGTGATCGGCCAACGAGATACTGTCTGACAGCATCCGTGAAACTTCATCATCTGTTAAACCATACGAAGGTTTCACCGTCACTGAAGCTTCCACGCCCGAGCCCTGCTCGCGTGCCGTCACACTCAACAACCCATCAGCGTCTACCTGAAACGTCACGCGAATACGCGCCGCACCCGCCACCATCGGCGGGATCCCGCGCAACTCAAAGCGCGCCAGCGAACGACAGTCAGCAACTAAGTCACGCTCGCCCTGCACCACGTGCACTGCCAAGGCTGTTTGGCCGTCTTTAAAGGTGGTGAACTCTTGCGCGCGCGCAACGGGGATCGTACTGTTACGCGGGATAATGTGTTCAACCAAGCCACCCATGGTTTCTAGGCCAAGAGTTAAGGGCGTGACATCTAACAGCAACCAGTCTTCGCCTGGATTGCGATTGCCTGCAAGCAAGTTCGCTTGCAAGGCAGCGCCCAAGGCCACGACCTGATCCGGATCTAAATCTGTTAACGGCTGTTTAGCGAACAAACCATGAACAGCAGCCTGTACCACTGGCATGCGAGTTGCACCACCTACCATCACGACACCCTGCACGTCTTTGACAGTCAGCCCTGCGTCTTTTAACACTTGACGAGCGCAAGCGAGCGTACGTTCAACCAATGACTGCGCAAGCACTTCAAACGCCGCACGGGTCAAAGACAAGTCAATTTTTGCGGCACCCAGCAGCAAGGTTTCAGTGTGTGAAGCCCGAGCGGTGAGTGCTTCACGTAACCGGCGCGAGGCACTTAATAAGGCACGTCTGGCAGCATGATCCAGATCATTCAAGCAATGCACACGAGCAAAATAATCGGCTAGGGTCGCATCAAAATCGTCACCACCCAAAGCGGTATCCCCGCCGGTTGCAACAACTTCAAAGACACCGCGCGTCAACTTCAACAGCGACACGTCAAAGGTGCCACCACCTAAATCAAAAACGACATACAAACCTTCAGAGCCGTGATCCAGCCCATAGGCAATCGCAGCTGCAGTAGGTTCGTTTAATAAACGCAACACATTCAGCCCAGCCAAACGCGCAGCATCCCGCGTTGCCTGGCGTTGAGCATCATCAAAATACGCAGGTACCGTAATGACAGCACCCACAAGCTCATCGCCCAAAGTGCCTTCAGCCAAAAATTTCAATTTTTCTAAAATTTTTGATGCCACCTCAACAGGCGACACATCAGCATGTTGTGTATGGATTTTGACACTTTGGCTATCGCGCACAAAATTAAACGGCATGCCAGAGGCGACCGCGTCGTCGTACGAGCGCCCCATCAAACGCTTGACCGATACCAGTGTGTCAAGCGGATATTGCGCCTGCTGCGCCAGTGCCTCGACACCGATTAAGGCAGAGCCGCCCGCTCGATACAAGACTGCCGACGGCACAAGATGACGCCCCAACTCGTCGGGCAAGACCTCAGCCACGCTGCTGCGCACCGAGGCCACCAGCGAATGTGTTGTCCCTAAATCAATCCCCACCGCCAAGCGTCGTTGATGCGGGGCCGGCGATTCGCCCGGTTCAGAGATCTGCAATAAAGCCATAGGTACGTTTTAAACTTCTATAGTTTGGAGCTGAGTGGTTAACTTATCTAGAAACATCCACTCGCGGATACGACTAGCGGCCTGCGTGTACTGTTCTGCGTCAAGCGCCTGAGAGACCGCCTGTTGACATTGCGCTAAGGCTAACTCAATCTCTTTCGCTAAGCTCTCGCGCGCACCAATATTTTCGGGCTGATCCAGGCAGTCATCGAGCTGTTCATGCCAAGACATTTGTTGCACCAAAAACTCGGGTGACATCGCAGTATTAGTTTCGGTTTGCAAGTCAACGCCAGCAAGCTCGCACAGATAACGGGCACGCAACAAGGGTTGCTTGAGTACTCGATACGCTTCGTTCGCCTGCGCACTCCATTGCATCGCCACTCTGCGCTCGGGCGCTGAACGCGTTGCGAAACGATCGGGGTGCACCGCTTGTGCGACATGTTTCCAGGCCGCCTCGAGCTGCGTGGCATCTAGTGCGAAGGTACGCGGCAAATCAAACAGCGCAAAGTGATCTGTTGCGTTCACAGGTGGTTATACCGTGAACGATTCGCCGCAGCCGCAGGTCGCCTTTTCGTTAGGATTGCGAAACTTGAAGCCCTCGTTCAGACCTTCGCGCGCGTAATCAAGTTCGGTGCCTTCAAGATAAGCCAAACTTTTTGGATCAACAAAGACTTTGACACCAAAACTTTCAAATACCTGATCTTCTGAGGCGGGCTCGTCAACATACTCAAGCTTATAAGCCATACCCGAACAACCAGTTGTACGCACGCCCAAACGCAAGCCGATCCCGCCACCGCGTTTTTGCAGATATTTGCCGATATGGTCGGCGGCCTGCACAGTCAGTGTGACAGCCATGGCTTATCCTTGGTGTTTATCTTTGTAATCTTTCACTGCGGCTTTGATCGCGTCTTCAGCCAAGATCGAGCAATGGATCTTAACGGGTGGCAAAGCAAGCTCTTCTGCAATTTGTGTGTTGCGAATCGTTAGCGCTTGGTCAAGCGTCTTGCCCTTTACCCACTCAGTCACTAGCGAGCTTGAGGCAATCGCCGAGCCACATCCGTATGTTTTAAAACGTGCATCTTCGATGATGCCGTCTTCATTGACGCGAATTTGTAATTTCATCACATCGCCACAGGCTGGTGCACCCACCATACCTGTACCAACCTGATCGTCGCCCTTGTCAAAGGTACCGACGTTGCGTGGGTTTTCGTAGTGATCCAATACTTTGTCGCTATATGCCATGTGTAATCTCCAACTTATACGTTTAGTGGGCGGCCCACTGAACCGAATTCAAATCAATACCTTCTTTGGCCATTTCCCAGAGAGGCGACATATCACGCAGCTTGCCCACGCGTGTTTTGAGCAGTTCAACGGCAAAGTCGATTTCTTTTTCGGTAGTGAAGCGACCGATGGTAAAGCGAATCGAACTATGCGCCAACTCGTCATTGCGCCCCAAGGCACGCAACACGTACGAAGGTTCAAGGCTGGCTGACGTGCAGGCAGAACCACTTGATACCGCAAGCTCTTTAATTGCCATAATCAGGGACTCGCCCTCAACGTAGTTAAAGCTCACGTTCAGGTTATGCGGCACGCGTTGTTCAATGTCACCGTTGAGGTAAACCTCTTCGATTTGCGACAAGCCGGCCCACAAACGATCACGCAGCATGCGGATACGTTCGTTTTCAGTGCCCATTTCGGCTTGTGCCAAGGCAAAGGCCTCGCCCATGCCCACGATCTGATGTGTGGCCAACGTACCCGAACGAAAGCCACGCTCGTGACCGCCGCCATGCATTTGTGCCTCAATGCGGATGCGAGGTTTGCGACGTACGTACAAAGCACCGATGCCCTTAGGACCATAGGTTTTGTGCGCGCAGAACGACATCAAATCCACTTTCAGTGTTTGCAGGTCAATATTGACCTTGCCGGTTGCTTGAGCAGCATCCACATGAAAAATAATATTCTTTTCGCGGCAGATTTCGCCCAGCGTCGCGATGGGTTGAATCACGCCAATTTCGTTATTAACGAACATGACCGAGACTAGCACGGTGTCAGGGCGGATCGCTGCTTTAAAGGCATCGAGGTTAATCAAACCATCTTCTTGCACGTCGAGGTAAGTGACCTCGAACCCTTGACGCTCGAGTTCGCGACAGGGGTCAAGCACAGCCTTGTGCTCGGTTTTGACGGTAATGATGTGTTTGCCACGCTCGGCGTAAAAGCCTGCGGCACCTTTGATTGCGAGATTATTGGATTCAGTTGCGCCTGAAGTCCAGATGATTTCACGTGGATCAGCATTGACAAGTGAAGCCACTTGACCGCGCGCACGCTCGACGGCCTCTTCGGCTTCCCAGCCATAAGCATGGCTGCGTGACGCTGGATTACCTGCGTGCTCGTAAAGCCACGGAATCATCTTGTCGACCACTTTTGGGTCAACAGGAGTGGTGGCTGAATAGTCTAAGTAAATCGGTAATGAGGACATTGAGAGCTCCTAGGCGCTTGCAGCAACAGGCTGTTTAACGGTTGTCGGTGTATTGACCATATTGACACGTACGCCAGCACCGTTGGCTTGGCTCGCCTCTTGTATTTGACGCAAACGCTGTTGATCAACCAAATCTTGTAACGCCACTGAATCAAGAAAATCAACCATTTTACGGTTGAGCGTTGACCAGAGTTCGTGTGTCATACAGATGCCTTGCTTGCCATCTGTACCGGTTGCACAGTCTGTTTTACCGCCACAGCTGGTGGCGTCGATGGGCTCATCGACTGCGAAAATGATGTCAGCAACCGTGATTGTGCGCGCTAAACGGGCTAAGGTATAGCCACCGCCTGGACCGCGTACGCTCTCAACCAACTCATGACGGCGCAATTTGCCAAAGAGTTGTTCAAGATAAGATAACGAAATATTTTGTCGCTGGCTGATCGCCGATAAAGTGACCGGCCCGCTTTGCTGACGCAATGCTAGGTCAATCATGGCCGTAACAGCAAAACGCCCTTTGGTGGTGAGTCGCATGACAAAGTCCCTTAAACAAAGCAATTACACGACGCAACTGCTTATCCGACTAAACAACTCAAGTATACACAATTCTTGACTGTTTTGCTAGGGTATAACCTCAAAGACCCTAAGGTTGTCGTGCTTTCTAGCCGAAAAAAAACCGCGCATAGCACGGTTTTTTCGGCATTAGATCCCTTTTACCAGGCGCCTAACGCAAACTAAGCCGCCTGATACTGGGTTGCGCGTTTGCGTACCAATTCAAGCACGCCCTGGCAAGAATCTTCAAGATAATCAAGCACCTTACCAAAACCCTCAGGCCCACCGTAGTACGGATCCGGGACTGTTGCTTCTTCGAATTCGTTAGCAAAACGCATCAACAGCATTAGTTTATGCTGATGCAGCTTTGGACACTGTTGCTGCATCGCAGAAAGGTTTTCCCAATCCATCGCCAGAATCAGATCATATTCGCGGTAATCTTCAGGGGTGACCTGACGCGCAACATGTTCGGCGATTTCGTAACCACGCTTGCGGGCTGCAGCCAACGCACGCGGATCAGCGCCTTCACCGAGGTGAAAGTTATGGGTGCCGGCAGAATCAATACCCACTACCTCAGAGAGGCCAGCTTCTTTGATTAGGTGGCGAAAAACGCCTTCAGCACTGGGGGAGCGGCAAATGTTACCCGTGCATACGAAAAGAACTTTTGTCATCATGGTGCATATTGTGCGGGAAAACCCCTAACATGTCTAGAGATTTTTTCTGCAAATCAGCAAAAAATTGTACGCAAGGGAAAAAAATTAATCTCTATGTATATCAATATGTTACGGCATGATTGCTGAAAAATAAAAAGTCCATATAGTGAAAAACCGCTGGGACAATCTCAAACACATTCAAAAAAATGACGCAATGCCCTTGTTGAAATGCACCGACTCAATGCTTGGCTAAGACTTTTACGCACCAGAAAGTAGCACACGGTCTTTCAACACCTTCAGCGCGTCGCGCGCAGCCGCAGCCTGCTCAAACTCGAGATTACGGGCGTGATCCAACATGAGTTTTTCAAGGCGCTTAAACTCTTTAGCAAGCGCTTTTTCGTCTGTGAGCAAGGCATACGACAAGGGATCTTCAGGCTGCTCTCTAAACGCTGGCGCCACAATGCCGTCGATCAGTTCACGCACCGCCTTACGCACGCTGCGCGGTTCAATACCGTGCTCTAGGTTAAACGCGAGTTGTTTATTGCGACGTCTTTCGGTTTCTCCCATCGCTCGTTTCATTGAATCAGTGACTCGATCCGCATACAAAATAGCGCGCCCGTTTAAGTTACGTGCTGCGCGACCAATGGTTTGAATCAAACTGCGATCTGAGCGTAAAAACCCTTCTTTATCAGCATCAAGAATCGCTACGAGCGACACCTCGGGGATATCCAGCCCCTCGCGTAATAAATTAATCCCGACTAACACATCAAATACCCCAAGGCGCAAATCGCGAATAATTTCTACCCGTTCGACCGTATCGATATCTGAATGCAAATAGCGCACACGCTGACCACTTTCAGATAAGTAATCGGTCAGATCCTCGGCCATCCGCTTCGTTAAGGTCGTCACTAGCACCCGCTCTTGCACCGCTGTCCGTAATTTAATTTCGCCTAACAAATCGTCGACCTGCGTGCGGGCGGGCCGCACCTCAACAATCGGATCCACCAACCCTGTTGGGCGCACCACCTGTTCAACCACATGATCAGAATGAGCTTGCTCGTAGTTGCCCGGTGTTGCAGACACAAACACGCACTGGCGCATACGTGCTTCAAACTCTTCCATTTTTAAAGGGCGGTTATCAAGCGCAGAGGGCAAACGAAAACCGTAGGTGACAAGCGTGTCTTTACGAGCGCGATCACCGCGATACATACCACCTAACTGACCGATCGTGACATGGCTTTCGTCGATAAACATCAGCGCATCGCGCGGGAGATAATCAATCATCGTGGGCGGCGGATCACCGGGCGCCGCACCCGACAGGTGTCGCGAATAATTTTCAATCCCTTTACAAAAGCCAAGCTCAGACAACATTTCCAGATCAAAGCGTGTGCGCTGTTCGATCCGTTGCGCTTCGATCAGGTGACCAGAATCGACAAACTGTTTCACGCGCTCGCGCAGCTCTTGTTTAATCGTCTCGATTGCACGCAAAACCGTGTCGCGTGGCGTGACGTAATGCGAACCTGGATATACCGTAAAGCGTGGCACCTTTTGCCTAATCTTGCCCGTCAGTGGGTCAAATAACTCTAGGCTTTCAACTTCGTCGTCAAACAACGTTAAACGCACTGCAAGCTCAGCACTTTCTGCTGGAAAAATATCAATGGTTTCGCCGCGTGCGCGGAAGGTGCCGCGCGTGAACTCAAGATCATTACGCTCGTATTGCATGGCGACTAAGCGTTCAAGAATTTCGCGTCGGGCAATGCGATCGCCCGAGCGCAAAATCAACACCATGGCATGGTAATCAGCGGGGTTGCCGATACCGTAAATACAAGACACCGTGCCCACAATAATCGTGTCACGTCGCTCAAGCAAACTTTTAGTCGCTGACAAACGCATCTGTTCAATGTGTTCGTTGATCGATGAATCTTTTTCGATAAACAAATCACGGGTCGGCACGTACGCTTCAGGTTGGTAGTAGTCGTAGTACGACACAAAGTATTCAACCGCGTTTTTCGGAAAAAACTCGCGCATCTCGGCATACAACTGCGCTGCCAACGTTTTATTGGGTGCTAATACGAGTGCGGGCCTGCCCAGGCGCGCGATCATGTTGGCCATCGTGAAGGTTTTGCCCGAGCCCGTCACGCCTAATAGTGTTTGCGACATCAAGCCATCGCGCACGCCCTGCTCGAGTAGATCGATCGCCCGAGGTTGATCGCCACCAGGGGGGTAAGGTTGGTACAAATGAAAGGGGCTATCGGGATAATCGATAAAACGGCCCTTCTCGTTGCCGGTTGAGATAGCCGCGCTATAGATCGTATCTACCGCCTCGGGTGTGTAGCTGGCTGAGGCCAAGTCAGACGCGGCCCTATATAAGGGCGCGCCTGCCGGCAACGCCAGCCCCTGACCGTGATCGGCGACTGGATCGACTACTTCGACGACACCGATTATGTCGCTAGGCTCTGCGGCTATAGGCGCCTGTGCACCTTTTTCGGGTACTGCTTGCTCGATCGTTTTTTTGCTCTTGCGGGTGGCCATGCTAGACTTATTCGGGATACCCCTCGGACTGAGGGTAACCTGCCATTATGTTCTCTGAAAATGCGTCCGTCTACCCCAACCTTGTCACACTTACCTTTTGCACACTAAAACCCCAATGAGCACCCTCTTTCAAGCCGTCGAACTTGCCCCCCGCGACCCAATCCTAGGGTTAAACGAACAATTTAATGCCGATGTCCGCACGACCAAAGTCAATCTGGGTGTAGGCGTGTATTACGACGATAACGGCAAGATCCCCCTGCTCAAGGCCGTACACACCGCAGAGGTCGCGCGCGTTGAAGCAGCCGCCGCACGCGGTTACTTACCTATCGAAGGCATCGCCGGCTACAACAAAGGCGCGCAAGAACTAGTCTTGGGCAAAAACTCGTCGTTGATCGCCGCCGGTCGCGTGCTAACTATGCAGGCCTTGGGCGGCACCGGTGCACTCAAAATTGGTGCCGACTTCATTAAACAACTTGCGCCCAACGCTAAAGTTGCGATCAGTGACCCTAGCTGGGAAAATCACCGCGCGCTGTTCGAGCGCGCTGGCTTTGCAGTCATCACCTACCCTTACTACGATGCTGCGACTCACGGGTTAAATTTCGACGGCATGCTCGCGGCCCTCAAAGCACTGCCGCCTAAAAGCGTGGCGGTTTTGCACGCCTGCTGCCACAACCCAACCGGGGTTGATCTCTCGAACGAGCAAT
The DNA here is from genome assembly GCA_030832095.1 of Gammaproteobacteria bacterium. Classification (GTDB taxonomy): domain Bacteria; phylum Pseudomonadota; class Gammaproteobacteria; order Burkholderiales; family Burkholderiaceae_B; genus Zwartia; species Zwartia planktonica. Next base: position 136,910 of record JAURJT010000020.1, read on the forward strand.
GGAAGGCCGTTGCACAAGTTGTCAAAGCGGGCGAGCTGATCCCTTTCTTAGATATCGCCTACCAAGGGTTTGGCGATGGACTCGAGCAAGATGCCTCAGCCGTGCGCATCTTTGCTGATCTTGATATGACGATGTTTATCAGCTCGTCGTTTTCAAAATCCTTCTCACTGTACGGCGAACGCGTCGGCGCCCTAACTATTGTCACCGGCAGCCAAGATGAGTCAAACCGCGTGCTGAGCCAGGTGAAGCGTGTGATTCGTACCAACTATTCGAACCCACCCACACACGGCGGTACGATCGTCTCAACGGTGCTGAACACGCCCGAGCTATTTGCCCTGTGGGATCAAGAGCTTGCCGGCATGCGCGACCGTATCCGCCTGATGCGTCGTCAAATCGTCGAAAAGCTGGCGCAGTACGGCGCCACCCAAGACTTCAGCTTTGTGATGAAGCAACGCGGCATGTTTTCGTTTTCGGGGATGACCGCGCCTCAGGTTGAGCGCTTGCGTACTGAGCACGGCATTTACGCGGTCAGCAGTGGCCGGATTTGTGTGGCTGCACTCAATAGCAGAAACATCGATACGGTCGCGAAAGCGATGGCCGAGGTCATGAAAAAGGCCTAAGTATCGGCGGCGAGCGATGGCGAGCATGCAACGCGCAGGCTCGTCGTTCTAGGAAAATATCCAAACCAAGTTCTTGAAGTGACTTTAGATTCCAGGCTAGTCTTAGCTTACAAGTCGTAGCAGCTTCGGGGTAGCGTCAGCCTGAACTGTCTTTTTATACAGATAAATTTGCACATTTTGACTAAATCGTGCAAAATACAACTGTATATAAAAACAGCTCGGCTTTTACTAGCCTAAAGGATGCTTTCCATGTCGCTCAAGCTTACCGATCGTCAGCAACAGATTTTGGATCTGATCCGTCAGGCGATCGTCAATACGGGGTTTCCGCCCACGCGGGCTGAGCTGGCTACGGTGCTTGGCTTTAAATCTGCCAATGCGGCTGAAGATCACCTTCGTGCGTTGGCACGCAAAGGCGTCATCGAACTAACAGCCGGTGCCTCAAGGGGCATTCGCTTAACCGAGTTGGCCAATGAATCAATTGAGGCCGATGCTGACACCGAACTCCCAGCTGATCGCCCTCGTCTTAAAACTCTGCCAGGCGCTGGCTTTTTGCTCTTGCCTTTGATTGGCCGCGTTGCCGCAGGTCATCCAATCTTGGCCACTGAAAACATCGAAAAAGAAATCAATGTCGATCTCGACATGTTTGCCGAACGGCCTGACTACCTACTCAAGGTCAAAGGCCTCAGCATGCGTGATGCTGGCATCTTAGATGGCGACTTACTCGCGATCAAAAAAACCAGCGACGCCCGCAATGGACAAATCGTCGTGGCGCGTATTGATGAAGAAGTCACCGTCAAACGCCTAAGCAAATCAGGTGGGCGTATTGAACTGTTGCCTGAAAACCCAGACTTTGAGCCCATTCAAATTCAACCTGGGCAAGACTTTTCGCTTGAAGGGATCGCTGTGGGTTTAATACGTCATACAACGCTGCACTAAGGTGGGGTCTTGCTAAACGTCTCGCCATTTTTCTAGGTCACGTCTATCGCGCTTGGTGGGGCGCGCTTTAATCTCTTGCGAGGGCTCAGTAAAGTATTTGCGCTTTTCTGCCGCGGTTTCTCTTGCCAGCATACTCTCGGGCGTTTCATCGTATAACATGCGCGCCAAGGGTGCCGAGCGCCTCGTTTCTGAAACAGCACGCACCCATAGCTCAATGCGTTCTTGTTCACGCTGTATCAACACGCGATCGCCAACCTTGACAGTGCGTGCGGGCTTGATTCGTTCGCCATGTAACTGAATCCGCCCCGCTTCGATTGCCAACACGGCCTGAGCGCGCGATTTAAAAAATCGCGCCGCCCACAACCATTTATCGATTCGAACCGCATCAAGATTTTCTGGCATTTTTATCTCAAAAAAAAACGCCATAAATATGACGCTCTTTCAATTCAAGCCCGCAGAAACTCTCAGTACAACTACATAGAGATTTCCGCTTCAGAACCCCTCTCACTCAAGAACGTAAGCGACTTCAATTCGAAACTCTCTGGCCCTAACGTGTCGCTGCTGAAACCCCTCCGCCCTAAGGCCTCGGGGTTTCTACAGCGCCAACTCAACCCACAGGCTAATGCTTAATCACTGGATCAGTCGCTACAGCAGTTTCTGCCGCTTTCGCCACAACCGTCTCCGCCACCGGAGCCTCATCGGCAAGTGGTGTTAACGGATTCACCAGTGCAACCTCTAACACTTTATCAATCCAGCGTACCGGAATAATCTCGAGTTGATTCTTAACGTTGTCAGGGATATCAGTCAAATCCTTGACGTTTTCTTCAGGAATCAGCACGGTCTTAATGCCACCCCGATGCGCCGCCAAGAGTTTTTCTTTCAAGCCACCGATGGCAAGCACTTCGCCACGCAAGGTAATTTCACCTGTCATCGCCACATCAGCGCGAACAGGGTTTTGCGTTAAGGCCGAAACGATCGCCAGGGTAATTGCGATACCTGCTGACGGACCGTCTTTAGGTGTGGCGCCCTCAGGAAAGTGCACGTGAATATCGCGTTTCTCAAAGATGTTATCAGTGATCCCTAAGCGTCGAGCCCGTGCACGCACAACACTGCGAGCAGCCTCAACCGACTCTTTCATCACATCACCAATCGAACCCGTGCGTTGGATCACGCCTTTACCGGGCATGTCGGCGACCTCAATGGTCAGCAGATCACCGCCAACCTCAGTCCAGGCCAAACCATTCACTTGCCCAATCTGGTTTTCTTTCTCGGCCATGCCAAAACTAAAGCGTCGAACGCCGAGATAATCATTCAAGTTTTCAGAGGTTACCGTGACCTTCGCAGGCACCTCTTTAGACTTGGCCAATTTCAACGCTTCGCTGTCTGCCAACAGTTTTTTCACAACCTTACGGCAGATTTTGCCGATATCGCGTTCGAGAGAACGCACGCCAGCTTCACGCGTGTAATAACGCACGATGTCACGCAAAGCCGACTCTTCAACCGCTAACTCTTCTGCCTTGACGCCATTATTTTTCATGACCTTAGGCAACAGGTGATCCATTGCGATATGGATTTTCTCTTCTTCGGTATAACCCGACAGTCGAATGACCTCCATGCGATCTAACAACGCGGCAGGGATATTCAAGGTATTGCTCGTTGCCACGAACATGACGTCAGACAAGTCGAAATCGACCTCAACGTAGTGATCTTGAAACGTGTGATTTTGTTCTGGATCAAGCACCTCTAAGAGAGCCGACGCTGGATCACCCCGGAAATCCATTCCAAGCTTGTCAATCTCGTCTAACAAAAACAGCGGGTTACGCACGGCAACCTTAGACATGTTTTGTAATATCTTGCCCGGCATTGAACCAATGTAGGTACGACGATGGCCACGAATCTCAGCTTCGTCGCGCACACCACCCAAGGCCATACGAATAAACTTGCGATTGGTCGCTTTTGCAATCGACTGCCCGAGCGAGGTTTTACCGACGCCTGGCGGGCCAACCAAACAGAGAATTGGCGCCTTGATTTTGTCGACGCGTTGTTGCACAGCAAGATACTCAAGAATGCGTTCTTTGACTTTGTCTAAGCCATAGTGATCGTCGTCAAGCACGCTTTCAGCGTTTGGAATCGAGTGGTTGACCTTACTCTTTTTGCGCCAAGGCAAATTGATCACAGTATCGATGTAGTTGCGCACCACAGTCGCCTCGGCCGACATCGGTGACATCAGCTTAAGCTTCTTGAGTTCGCCATCCACTTTCTTTTTAGCGTCTTTAGGTAAATGTGCAGCAAGAATTTTCTTTTCAAGTTCTTCGATGTCGGCACCCTCTTCGCCTTCACCTAGCTCTTTTTGAATCGCTTTGACTTGCTCGTTCAGATAGTAGTCACGCTGACTTTTTTCCATCTGCTTTTTGACACGACCGCGAATGCGCTTTTCAACCTGAAGGATGTCAATCTCAGTTTCGAGTTGCGTCAATAACGCCTCAAGACGCTCTGACGTAGAAATCACTTCAAGCATTTTTTGCTTTTGCTCGAGCTTAAGCGGCAAGTGCGCAGCGATGGTGTCGGCTAAGCGACCAGCATCGTCAATCCCGGCAAGCGAAGTCAAAATCTCTGGAGGAATCTTTTTGTTCAGTTTGACGTACTGCTCAAACTGACCCACGATCGCACGCCGTAATGCTTCTGTCTCAGCGCTCACCGCCAGATCGGGTGAAATTGGTACCAACACAGAGGTAAAGTGTGTGTCG
>JAURJT010000021.1 GCA_030832095.1 Gammaproteobacteria bacterium
ACGCTTTCAACAGCAAGCAGAATATTTTTCATCTTGTTCTTCTAAAAAAAACAAGCGCGCCACTGGTGTGCCGCGCTTGAATTTATTTTTAATCAGCTACGAGTTTGCTGCAATTACTTGTAATTACGAATCGCATCGATTTTGTCTTTGCCAAACTCTTTTTCAAACTGGGTAAATACTGGGGCCAATCTGGCAACAAAGGCGGCCTTATCAAAGGTCTCGATAATGTTCATTCCTTTAGCACGCAAGTCAGCTACGCCACTGGCGTCATCCTTGTCCACGCGAGCACGCGTTGCAGCGGCTGCCAGTTTGGCGGCATCCAGAAATACTTTTTGATCAGCAGCCGACAGTTTGTCAAACGACGCTTTGTTCATCAACAACAGAGCTGGGCTATAGACGTGTGCAGTCAAGGTCATGAATTTTTGAACCTGCTCAAACTTGGCGGCCATAATCACTGACAAAGGGTTTTCTTGACCGTCAACCACGCCCTGCTGCAGCGCGGTAAAGACCTCAGGGAAAGCCATTGGTGTTGTGATGATGCCAAAACCTTTATAGGCTGCCACGTGCACGGGGTTTTCCATCGTGCGCATCTTGAGGCCTTTCAAATCATCAGGCAGATTGATCGGGCGCTTGTTATTTGTCATGTGACGGACGCCGTTTTCAGACCAGGCCAAGGCTTTGAAGCCTTTGCTATCAAACTCTTTCAGCAGCGCCTGACCAATTGGGCCGTCGAGCACAGCGCGTGCATGTGCCTTATCGCGAAACAAGAAAGGAATATCTAAAATTTTGACTGCAGGCACAAAATTGGGAATCGGCCCGGTGCTGGTACCTGTCAACTCTTGGGTACCTAATTGAACGGACTCGATACTTTCACGCTCGCCACCTAAGCTGCCTGAAAAGAAGTTCTTAATAATGATGCGACCGTTGGTGCCCTTTTCAACTTCTTGCGCCAACACGTCAATACCATTGCCTTGGTGTGAGTTTTGTGCGATCGAGATGCTGTTACGCATGACGACCTGCGCGTGCGTCACGGACGCTAAACCTAAGGTGAGGGCTCCAGCGACTGCCAAGGTAATACGTCCGATACGATTCATGTGAGAGGTCTCCGAATTTGAACCATTAAGTGATACGAGTAAAAGGTGCCTGCGGCGTTCTTAAATATTGGGTGTTTTCTGCACCGAAACGCTAAAAACCGTAAAAAAATGAGTTTTTAATACCCTAGTGGGCTATGGTAGGGCAAACAACCCGTTTTGGGGCTTAGTAGTATCCCTTGCTTTAGCTATATAAACTCTTCTAACCGAGCTTTAGGATTTCGGCTGCAAACTGGTGGGCCACCAAGCGGAGTACTGCCTGGTGCTCGGGCGCTAAGTCCAGCGGGCGGGCGTGCTGAGGGCTTGACTGCTGAGGTGCTAAATGGCGTGCTACCAGTTGCTCAGGCGTCAAACCTTGAAGCTGCGCCTGAGCCTGGCTTTTACGTTCGGCCTCTGTACGCGTACGCCAAATGAAGTAGTCAGTGTCACCATCAGGGGTACCAAGCTGTTGGTAGACCTTTTCCATAATCGGCACGTGGTCTCCATACCAAGCCAACGTCCCTGGGCGCCCTGCGCTAGCCAGGCCTTCGGTCAGCTTTTTGATCATTTGATCGGCATGACCTAAGTGGCGTAAGTAAGCGCCTAAATCTTCGCAGCCCTCGGGCAAGGGTTCGGTGAGCCACTCTTGCTTGTCTGAATCGGGCAGGCTTTCTAAATGTAAGGGGCCGTGATTCTCCATGGTGATGACAAACACGAAGGTGGGTTGCTCGGATTCTTGACCAAGCAACTCAAGCACTTTATCGGCCACCACCTCGTCACCCACAAAATGGCAATCGCCCTTGTGCTGCTTTGTGACGACCTCAAATTCGCTGATATCCACAAACTGATCAAAGCCCAACATCGGAAACAGTTTGTCGCGTTTGTAAAAACTTGCAGGGTATGGGTGCACGCAGATGGTGCGATAGCCCTGCTGTTGCAGTAACCGGGCCAACGAGGGCACGCCAAAATTGATCAAGCGCCGATACGGGTTAAAGCGATCAACGCCCAGTTTTAACACGTCGACACCGGTTAAAAACGAAAACTCAGTGCGCACGGTGTTGGCCCCCCAGGCGGGCACGTCAAACAAGCCGTAAAGATCGGCCTCGTGTCTGACTCGATCGAAGTGTTGCAAGACCTCGGGCTTAATCTGCGGGTACACGCGCCTTGGATCAAAAAACGATTCGCTTTGAATCACGACAATATTCGGTAACACGCGCGGAGTTTTAACAGCCGAGGGCTTGGGTAAGGATGAACATTGCGTCAGATCGACACTAGGCAATTGCTCGGCACGCCGATACAGCCAATAGGCACCAAAAAAACCGTGGGTTGTGAGATCGCGTTCGGGATCAAAACTGAGCGCGGCAACGTTGCTTGAGCCGTATTGCAGCAAGATACAGGCAACGACCAGCACGCCTGCTACCACCAGCCAAACCGCGGGCAAACTGTTGCCTTGGGTTAAAGGCGCTTCAAGCGCGACGCCTGCCCACAAGGCCAACGCGATTGCGGTAAACGTTAACGCGGTGGGGATAATGCCTAAAAATGGCAGATACAGTCGCGGGTGCTTGACGCAATCCACAAAATAATCATTGTCTTGATAGACAAAGAACTCGCGCAAGGATTGGTTCTTGGCGTTGTTCACCACAATCAGGCAAGCAAAAATGGCGGTGCTAAATAACGTTGCTAACCAAGTGCGTCTGCACAAGACAAAGCCAAGAACGAAATAGCCTAACCACAAACTAAGGTGTGCGGCGATTGCGGGCAAGGGCCTGCGCCACGGTGCTTGAAAACGGGGCTTGAAGATTTGTTCGATGACGAATGAGAGTGCGAGGCCTGCGATCACGCTCGGTAAGAGCGCGGTGATGACCGCCATCACGTTAAACATGATACCCAGCCAACTTCAAAATCTTCAACGACCAAGACGCTGGCAACACCGCCAATAACCACGTCTCGAACGAGACAAAAAACGGAAAGGTAATCCGCGCTTTGTTTTGATCAATGCCCTGCTTCATGACCTTGGCGGCTTTGTCAAGTAACCAGACTAAGGTTTTAGGCCCAGGCATCGCGTCGCACATGTCTGATTTCACGTAGCCTGGCATGATCACAGTGACGCCCACGCCTTCGGGGGCAAGCCAACCGCGCAGGCCTTCGCCATAGGCTTTTAAGCCGGCTTTCGACGCGCTATAGGCCGGTGTTAACGGCAAACCAAAGTACGCGGCCAACGAACTGATCAACACTAGCTGTCCATGCCCGCGCTTGCGCATACCGGGCAAAGCTGCATGCACCATGGCCATTGAAGCGCGCAGGTTCACGTCGAGCAGTAGATTGGTTTGCTCCCAAGACTCGCCCTTGCCTTCTGGGCCGATGTTGATGTTCATGCCTTGATTGGCGATCAACAAATCAATTGGGTGCAAGGCGTCTATGTCTTGCACCCAGTTTTGTAAGGTGTGGGTGTCGGTGATGTCAAACACGCCCTTCACCACGTGGGCACCTTGATCCCTGCAGGCTTGCGCGGTTTGCTCAAGTTTGCTTTCGTTGCGGCCGTGCAAGATCAATGTGATGCCCGGCGCGGCGTAGGCTTTTGCTAAGGCGTTGCCGATGCTACCTGACGCACCAGTAATCAAGATTGTTTGGGCGGTGTGGGGCTTCATATTGGCACCAGGCTCAGTAACTGTTGCAAAGGCAAAAGCTCGGCGGCTAGACGCTCGCAGCTACCTTGCACCGCTTGCGCAATACTTGGGGGGCAATAAAAACCGCCATACACTTGGGTGCTGTGCACGACCACACGTTTAAAGCTCTGAAACAACTCAGCCTCGGGCGCCACTGGCATCCCCCAAAACTGAGCCAAGTCTTGTTGATCAGTTAACCCGGGCAGGTTGTATTGCGGATCACCCAAACAAAGTGTGGGGCAACCTTGCTCAAGCGCCACATACCCCACGGTGCTATTGAGGGTGATGGTGCCTTTGGCGTGTTTCGGTAAGGTGGCTAAGTCGCCGGTTTCTAAGTACACCACCCGATCTTTCAGACCAAACTGATGCTCTAGATTCAACACCACACGGTCGTAATGCTCCCAACCGGTGTCGAGTGGATGATTTTTTATCACTAGCGAGGTGCCTGCAGGCGCGTGTTGCGCAAAAGACTGCAACACATGTTTGAGCATCAACTGCATGGTGCGAAAGCGCTCGTGATCGCGTACTTGCGAGTCACTGTTTAACTGCAGCGGAACAAAAAAATACGGCGTGCGTTGTGCGACTAAGTTTTCGATCTTGCGAGTATTCACAGCAGCCACGCGCTTTAACAAACGGCTGCGTTGTATGTAGCCCGCGTACTCAACGGCCGCACTCATGTTGTGATGGCTGCGATATTTTGAAAACAACAGTCGATTCAACACGCCCGAGGCCTGATAGGCGATATCGTGCATGGCACGTAATCTCAGTCGCGAACGAAAGTCTTTTAGCAAGGGCTGCGGCGGGATGTGCTGCGCGGCCTGAGTAAACCACTGGGGTGAGCGAGGTAACTGCGATCGGGCATTGACGCCCTCTTGCTCGAGCGCGATCAGATTCGGCCTGAAATAGCCCTCTTCAAAGACATGATTACGTACGTGATTCAGTCGGCCCTGCTCGAGCGCCGCGATATGCACGGGTCGCCTGTCACCGAATACCACTTGGTCGGTGATGCCATATTTTGCGTAGAGTTTGTGTAAAAAGTCGGGTAGCTCGCTCAGGTCTTGCTTAAACCAGTTTGACCTGCGCGGTAACCAATACACCGCATCACCCGTGTTAAAACTCACTTTATGAACGTGATGACCTTGTTGGCTTAAGGCTGTCGCCAAGCGTGCAAAAAACGGTGAACTCACACCTTGCAGCAACAAGAAACTGCGCGACTGGTCACCCATGCTTACGCGACGCGCCGCAAATCCGCTAAGGGTAATTTGAGTTTGCTGACCTGATTTAAGACCTCGATTAACACCATGGCGCGCATCTCGCCATCGCTCATTTGAAACGTGGCGTTTAAGCCGGCAAAGGGCCCATGGGCGATCACGACCTGATCACCAGTTTTAAATAAAGGTGTCACTTGATCGGCCACGCTCAGTTCGCGCTGTTTAAACAGGTGGATGAGGCCCGAGTCAACGCATGCGGGTTCGCTGCCAAACACGACTAATTTCGACACGCCCAAAGTCGAGCGAATCGGCCCCCAGCTTTTGCCGGATAAATTGGTATCTAACTGGATGAAGAGGTAGCGCGAAAACAAGGGCTCAGCCTGCGTAACAACCGCAGCGCGTCTGACAACTTGTTTTTTATGCATCGGCAAAAAGCACTCGTAGCCCTGATTGGTCAGGTTAAGCAGTGCTCGCGCCTCTTGCTTGGGCTTGGTGTGTATGACGTACCACCAAGTGCGGGATGCAGTGTTCATCGACTGGTGTGCCGCGGAGGTCATAGAGTGTTTTAATACGCTAAGTGGATTATTTCAATGACTAACAAGTATTGTTATGAATAGTCAGTATCTTTTTGAGCAGACTCTATTTTGAGTCATAGTCGTGAATAAATTGCGACTAAACCCCCCCTATTCTGCTGTTTTTACCCCTTTAAAAACCGTCTTTGCGTGCAAAGGGCTTTGTTTGCACTTTGTGCTTTTGAAGAGGCGCCAAGATCAATGGCTTGATGCGAGCTCTTGCGTGGTCTGGCGACTGCAGTGCGAATAACATATGAGACACGATTTTTTCATCACAGCGGTATCTCCCTCACGTCGACAACTCCACCTTTTGGAAGAGCATCATGAAAAAAACACTGACGAAAGCTTTATTGGCCTCTGCCCTTGGCTTGACCTTACAGATGCAAATAGCCGGCGCTCAAGTCGTCTATTGCACGAGCCCCGGCGTACCGGTTCGCTGTGTGGCACGCCCAGTTGATGTTGGCGCGCCTGGAGTTGGGGTTCTGCCGGGCGCAGGCGTTGGTGCACCGGGCGTTGGTGTTGCCCCAGGTGTCGGTGCACCTGGCGTTGGTGTTGCGCCTGGCGTAGGTGCGCCGGGCGTCGGTGCACCCGGTGTGGGTGCGGCCCCAGGCGTGGGCGCTGGTCGTGCGGGTGTTGGACATGATCGTGAGGGCGCCGAAGGTCCGGGGGCTGGCCCGAACCGCGGTGGCCCAGCGAACCGTGGCGGCGTACGCTAACCAGGGCTGCGCACCGCGACCGTGGTCGCGCGCCTTAAAACGATCTAAACACCAGGAAACGCGGCTAGCGCTTTAACACGCGCGACGCCGCCTTCAAGATCAAGGTTGAAATCACCTCGCTGCGAGGCTCGTTGAGATGCTCGGCCAAGGCATCGAGCGCGATAGAGACCTCGCGATCCAAAATCATTTCAAGCCGCTTTGCGCCCGCCTCAAGCCGCTTGCGGCGGTGTTCGGCAGTGCGCTCGACTGCTGAAATAGGCGTTTTTAAGCGCGGACGCCCTCGTCTGGATAAACCGGGTAAAAATGCTTGCCCAGCCAACGCTGCAGCGCTGAGTGCTGGTTGACTCTTTTGCGCTTGGGTCTTTTTGGGCTTCTTAACCGGCTGAGCCAAGAGCGCTTCAGCAGCGGCTTGGGCTGACTCGGCATGCGCAGCAACTTGCTCTGAGGGATCAAGCGCGGGCAACTCGAGGTCTAAGTCATCAAAGAGAGACTGAGGAATCGGAGTGATCTTGTTTGTGCTCATGATCCGTTTATTATAACTAACCGGATATTAATTATATTGCATCGTGAAAAAAATTGAGCTTTTAAAATAAAAAAACCGGATTTGTTTAAATTGGATCGGTCAAATCCCCATCGCCTAACGACCTTTGCAACATTGCCGTGTCGCGCCAGGCACCAAACTTGTAGCCTACCGCTTTAAACGTACCCGCAAGCGTAAAACCATTACGCTCATGCAAACTCACCGAGGGCGGGCTCGCATCCCCCACCACCGCCATCAACTGCCGATAGCCTTTCGCCGTACAAATCTTGATGATTTCAGCGAGTAACAGGCTGCCGATCCCCTGCCCAGCTAACCCGTCACGCACATAAACCGAATCTTCAACCGTAAACCGATAGGCCGGGCGAGGGCGATACAGCGTGACATAGGCGTAGCCCACCACCACACCATTTTGTTCAGCCACCAAATAAGGCAGATTTTTTGCGACAACATCGGCGCGACGCTGCCGCATGTCGTCAAGGGTAGGAGGCGTAAGCTCAAAAGACGCCGTACCGTGCAAAACATGGTGGGCATAAATCTCTTGAATGGCCACTACGTCGGCCTCAAGACTATCGCGAATGAGTACTACGGGCTGTGTGAGTGTCATTGGGGATCAGTTCATTCACTAAAAGGCTAGGCTGCCTTCTTAATTGGCTTAGAACTACCGCCGACAGTTTTCGTTGGAGCCATAGATTTTTTCTTCTGTGATGCCAAACCAGAGCTCACAATCGATTTTAGTTCTGCCGTAGCAAACCGCTGCAATGCGTCTCTCATCAGTGGCTGATAACCCAAGCCGTGATGCTCACCAATCACTTTAAAAGCTGCGATAAGCTCTTGATTCAGACGAATCGAGATCATCTGTAAACCAAGCGAATCATCAATTGCAAGCGCGCAATCAGGCTGAGCACGCCTTGCATATTTGACATCGCAACCGAGCGCGCGCGAATCCCACGCTTGCTCGGTACCCAATATTTTCTTTTCTTTCATCGTAATCTTTGTCGTCATCTTTGTCATAAAAACGAACTATTTTCCAAGCTCTTCATAGATGGAAACCTCAATGCTGTTTGCCTCATACGTCGACTTAATATGTATATTGCCATCCAAAACTAGAAAGATCACCTTTAATAAGCGATTGTGATTGGTCTGGGCGACGAACCACAGAGTTGGGGGATCTGTCTGGTGATCTTCCCGATTATCTTCAAGGTAAACACCACAACGATTTTCAAAACATTGCTCGACCTCTCGGCGAGAAACTTGATGTTTGTTTTTAAGTTTTTCTAGGATACTTGGGCAGATGATTAAGGTACGCAAAGTGTATATACAAACAAAAGGACAGTCAAACAGAGAGTGCTGACACCCGAACAAGCCAAACGAACAACATGCCGCATCTTTGGCTGATCAAGCATGGCGCTTAAACAAGAATTTTAGATGCTGAACGCTTGTTTCTTTGTTACTGCTAACTAGTACATTTGTAAAATCTGTTACCAAGTTATGCTAGCTTGCGTTTCGCCTAGGCGCCATTCACTCAGCAACCGCCCTTCTGTTCGGGCTCGATGATGGCCCAGTCAATTTTGATTGGATTAATTTGTTTGTGGCGGTTCCAGTAGACCTCAAACGAACCTTGCTTAGCTGCACGATCAAGAAAGGATTGAAGATCAGGGCTAATGCGATTGCGCAACTCTACACGGTCGAGCACGACCAGCGCGCCGCAGCGTTTGATCAACTCAGGCGTCACAATTTTGGCTTGGCTGTACAAACCATAAGGCAGCACAAGCGGCTGGTATTTTGACAACACCGAAACAGTGCCCGCTGTCCAGGTTTCGCCAATCACAACTTTTAAGGGGCCGAGTTTTTGCTCATCCCAAATCTTGTCTAGCGCTGTGGTCAAGGGCTGAGCGGGGTAATTGGCTCGCGCTTTTTTGCCGAGCATATCGGCAATCACCCCGTAGTACAGCGCCATGCCAACGCCCATCAGCACGTTCAAGAGCAAGCCGACAGTCAACACTCGCCCGACTGTGACTGTTGCATCAATCGCAGGCACCCAGCGTAAGACATACAAACCGAACAGCACAAAAAATGCGGTCGCCCAATTGGCATTTAAGGTGATAAAGACTATACCAAGCAGCGAGGTCAAAATCACCGGCCCAAGCGCTGCAAAGGTGATAAAACGCCATTCAGGGCTCTGAGTCATGGGTACAGAACCGACCGGGGCTTGCGCTTTGTCTTTAAAACCAAACCGCAATACCAACAAGGCAATTACTACGGGCGAAAGCTTGCCCGCCTGGCTTGCTAAAAAGCTCACAACACGTTTGAAATGATTGACCTCTGCCCCAACCTGCTTTTGCATGTATTGCAAGGTCGGCGCGTTTTCGCGCAGCATCCACTCAATATGCGGGATCAAGGCGATACCGCCTGCCACCACCGCAACCACAATGCCCAAAATTGCATGGCGATTACGGCTGCGCGCGTCTTGCAACAACCACACGCCCATTACGGCGAACCAAATGCCCGCACTATATTTAGTCAGCAGGCATACGGTGGCCGTCACCCCAACCAACACCCAACGCCACCACTGCGGCTGCCGTGTCGCGAGCAATAAGGCCCACACAAATAAGGCGGTCGGTAAAAGCTGCAACAGATTTGAACTGACCTGCAAACCGTTGATATTGTGATACACAATCAAGCTAGTAAAGACCACAGCCATCAAGGCGCGCCCGGGGCTCACACACAGCAAACTAATCCGCCACACGACTATCAGCATCAAGGCAACATTCGCTTGACCTGCTATATAAGTCACCCAAAACGAGCGTCCAAACACAGCGGCCCAAGCATGTACCCACCAGGTGCCGATTGGCCCAAACTTTGGATATCCCCACGCCGGCGACTGCATCCAAAAAAGCTCTTCGACGCTGTCTTTATGCGGCGCAGTAAAACTGAGCATCGCCATCACCGCCCAAAACACGGTAATCAATGCTATGTAGGCCAGTGTGAGACGCGCAAGCTGCCGTGAATCGTCTGGATCAATGCGGCTTAAGACGTGATCGACACTTTTGCAGATCGCTAGATTTTTAAACATTGATTCGCTCAGGTGGTTGACTTAAGTAGACTTGATCAGTTCAAGCACGGCCTGAGCAAACACTTCAGGCACTTCTTGCGGCATATTGTGCCCCACGCCAGGCACCACACGGTGCGAGCGCGAGCCGGCAAACCGGTGGGCACCCGCCTCAGCCTTCGAAGGCGGGCGCACGCCATCATCCGCTCCATCAAACGTAATGGTTGGCACAGTGATCACAGGTTCGGCCGCTAAGCGACGCTCGATGTCAGCGTAGGCTGGGTCGCCCGTGACCAAACCAAAGCGATGACGATACGAGTGAATCACCACCTCAACAAAGTCAGGGTGCTCAAACGACGGAGCGCTACGCGCAAACGTTGCATCATCAAAACCCCAAGTCGGCGACCACAAACGCCAGAGCAAACGAATCAAAGCTTGCCTGTCTTGCTGCAAGCCGGCACGGCCTCGTTCACTATGAAAATAATACTGATACCACATCTGATACTCGCGCTCAGGCTTTTCAGGCACTAACGCCTGGGCGATATTTTGAATGTTGTAGCTATTAAATGAGACGAGCCCCTTACAGCGCTCGGGCCAACACGCGGCAACCACGCAAGCGGCTCGCCCACCCCAATCGTAGCCAGCCAGATAAGCGCTGGGGATCTGTAAAGCATCCATCAGCGCGAGCAAATCTGCGCCTAAGGCGGCCTGCTCGCCAGAGCGCGGCGTGGCCTCATCCAAAAACGTCGTCGATCCGTAGCCTCGTAAGTACGGCACAATCACGCGGCAACCGGCGGCAGCCAAAAGCGGCGCGACCTCAACGTAGGCTTGAATGTCGTACGGAAACCCGTGCATCAAAAAGACCGGGGGACCGGCAGCAGGGCCAGACTCGGCATAGCCGATATTTAAAACGCCTGCGTGGATTTGTTTGATAAGCATGTTTAATTAAAATTAAAACCGTGAGGAATAACTGATTTTATCGGGAAATCAGCGATTTCATGCTTAAGATCGGAACGTAAGAGGTATGACGCAGCTTCGCTCACCTATAGTAAACCCGCTAACGGTGGACATTAAACTTCAACTATTATCTGGATTCGTCAGGCTACGCACTTGCAGTTATCATGCGTAGCGTTTAAATAATAAAAAAATAAAAAAACAAAATGACGCCTCTCGTGTCTTCGAGACTCATCGCACAACTGACCTAAAGGAAACCAAACATGTTGCAGCGCTTAACAGTATTAAGCACCTTACTGATTTCGATTTTTTTCACCACGACAAATGTTGCTCAGGCGCAGGCTTATCCCACTCAGCCAATCAAAATGGTGGTGGCGTTTCCTGCGGGCGGCACTACTGATCTTTTGGCTCGCGTATTTTCCAGAAAAATGTCTGAGCTGTTAAATCAGCCCGTCACTGTCGAAAATCGCACCGGAGCCGGTGGGATCATTGGCACCGAATTTGTGGCACGCGCGGCACCCGATGGCCAAGTCATCATGCTGGGTACCGTCGGAACGATGTCGGTGAATCAAAGTCTCTATAAAAAATTACCCTACGACGTTGAAAAAGACTTTGTGCCGATCACTCTCTTGGCCACACTACCCAATATTTTGTTAATCAACCCGTCATTACCGTACAAAAATATCAAAGAATTAATTGCCTTCGCGAAAGCTAATCCTGGCAAGTTGACCTATGCCTCGGCAGGCACCGGCACAGCCTCGTTTCTTGCCGGAGAAATGTTTAAACAAGAGGCAGGCGTCGAGATTACGCACGTGCCCTATCGCGGCAGCGCCCCAGCCCTCAATGATTTGATGGCAGGCCACGTTTCAATCAGTTTTGATTATCCGCCCAGTAGTTTGCCGTTTATCACAAGTGGCAAATTAAAAGCGCTTGGAGTCACGAGCCTGACACGCGTGAAAGTCACACCAGACGTCCCAACACTGCATGAGGATGGGCTACGTGGTTTTAATCTGTTGACGTGGTATGGGGTGTTTGCACCGAAGGGCACTTCGGCAGACATCGTCAACAAACTTCAAAGCACGATGGCCGAAGCCGCAAAAGCACCCGATGTCATTAAACGCATGGATGAATTAGCGGTGGATATGGTGGTGAACAGCCCTGCAGAATTTGCCAAGTTTCACCGGGCAGACGTCGCAACCTGGGCTAAATTCATTCAAGACAAAAACATCAAGATTGACGAGTAATCGCTCAGAATAAAGACCACCGGCGACTAATCAATAGCCAGTCCGGTGTTCTTACGATTTAATCTCGGCCTGAGCACTAACGGTACACATAGCACGTGTTGTTTGTGCTCAGGCGAAACTAATGAGGTCTTTAAAGCTCTGGGATGGGTACGGCGCCCTCTGGCAGCGGAGAACGATTTACGTTTAAGGCCATTGCCACCATCACGTAATAGCCGCTAACCATCATCAAGTCGACAACGCCTTGTTCACCAAAAAGCTTGAGCACGGCGTCATAGTGCGCGTCGCTAACAGAGTGACAGTTATGTAGTTCATGACAAAAATCATACACAGCTTCTTCATCGGGTTTCATCTTTGACGGACGTTGCCCTTTTGCAAGTTCTTCACCGATTAAAGGATCGAGTCCCTCTTTAAGTGCTAACCGTAAGTGTGCGTACCATTCGTATTGGGCGGTCCAGGTGCGAGCCGTAATCAAAATCGCAAACTCGTTTAAGCGTTTTGGAATGGCACTTTCAAAGCGCAGATACTCTCCGACTTTGCGCATCCGTTCAGCCAAAACCGGGCTTCTTAACAAAACGTTGAAAGGAGCCCCTAAGCTTGTTGCCCCCTGCACCACACCCTTGCTGCCTGTCCCAGAGATGGGGCCAGCCATCAGCGAGTTGAAATAAATCTTTTGCTCATCAGTCATTTGATCGACGTGAAGGCGAGCAAAACGTTGTTCGTCTGCTGAAGGATTTGTCATGTTTAGGATTCCTAGTATCGATAACTACAGAGTCGAATTTATACGATCCAATAATTTTGGAAACCGTACGTCGACGAGGTCTAACCCTAGGTCACTCACCCTTGGGTGACCCAAATGTAGACAAATGATAATCGCGGCAAGAACGACAACCAGAAAGACCGCGGTCAAGATAAACTGTTGCCCATTTTCAATGCCCGTCTTATAGCCACATATTGCTGAAATGATCATCAATAAGGAGACAAGCGCCTGCCAGAGGATTGTCGGCATTTGCATAAAAATATATGCATATTGCAGCTCAAAACTCGTATTCATCAACTGCACACCGTTTAGAACACTCATAAGTATGACGCGATCGTCGCCATGATATTTAGGCAGCAACATGTAAGCATGACGCATCAAACCCATGCCTAGGTTTTTCAGTTTAAGGCTTTGAGTCTCAAGTACTGAGGGGTGTATTGGTTTGTTGTAAAAAGTTACTCGTTGCTCAACGTACCCGACTAAGAGCTTTAAAACGTCTGCCCTATCCTCGACTCGCAGCATGCTTGTTGCGTCGATCACCCCAGAGATACTGATAATCTCATCCATTGTCAGCTTACGCTGGGTCTCGTAAACATGGGTTGATCCAGACAACTGAAACGCAACTAAGATCGCAAAGAAACCAAAAATCGAAGTAATAAAAATACTACTGAACTCGGCGGACTCTTTATTTTGCTTGCGCCTTACGACCTGTCCATAACGCCAACCAAAAAAGTAAACAAACAAGACGGAAGCTGTCAATCCAACGTAGAGCCATCCAGATTGCATGATCAACGAACTTGTTTCGAGAGTCATAGTCGGCACCCATTCAAAAAGACAATTTCAATACTTGTAGAACCTTACTCCCACTCAATAGTCGCGGGCGGCTTACTGGATACGTCGTACACGACGCGGTTAATACCGCGTACTTCGTTAATAATGCGCGACGACACTTTACCGAGTAAGGAATAAGGCAACGGTGCCCAATCTGCGGTCATAAAGTCTGACGTTTGCACAGCGCGCAGCGCCACAACATAATCGTAAGTGCGCCCGTCACCCATCACACCCACCGACTTAACGGGCAAGAATACCGCAAAGGCTTGCGAAGTTAAGTCGTACCAGCTTTGTTTGGTGTCTGGATCAATAGTGTTGCGAAGTTCTTCGATAAATATCGCATCGGCACGACGCAACAGATCAGCAAATTCTGTATTCACCGCGCCCAATATGCGTACGCCCAAACCTGGGCCTGGAAACGGATGACGATAGACCATGCCGTGTGGCAGGCCCAAGGCTACACCCAGTTTGCGAACTTCATCTTTGAACAACTCACGCAATGGTTCGAGCAACTTCAAATTCAAAGTATCGGGTAAACCACCCACATTGTGGTGCGACTTGATCGCTACGGCTTTACCCGTTTTAGCGCCAGCAGATTCAATCACATCAGGGTAGATCGTGCCTTGTGCAAGCCACTTAGCTTGTTTGAGTTTGCCCGCCTCAACCTGAAACACCTCGACAAACTCACGACCAATAATCTTGCGCTTGGCTTCGGGATCAGACACCCCGGCAAGCTTACCCATAAACTGCTCGGTGGCATCGACATGGATAATGCGCACACCCATATTTTGAGCGAAAGTCTCCATCACCTGTTTGCCTTCGTCTAAACGTAGCAAACCATGATCAACAAACACGCAGGTCAGGCGATCGCCAATGGCTTTGTGGATCAAGGCAGCAGCAACCGATGAATCGACACCACCAGATAAACCTAGAATCACTTCGTCGGTACCGACCTGTTCACGGATACGTGCAATCGCTTCGTCAACATAATTAGGCATTGTCCAATCGCCCTGACACTCACAGATCTCGTGCACAAAGCGCTCGAGCAAGGCTTGGCCTTTGATCGTGTGCGTGACTTCAGGGTGAAACTGCACTGCATAAAACTTGCGAGCTTCGTCAGCCATGCCAGCAATCGGGCACGACGCGGTTGACGCCATCACTTTAAAACCTTCAGGCAAACGCGTTACCTGGTCACCATGACTCATCCAGACCTTGAGCATGCCGTGCCCTTCAGGTGTAGTGAAGTCGTCAATGTCTTTCAGCAACCGTGTATGACCGCGTGCGCGCACTTCGGCGTAGCCGAATTCACGGTGATCTGCGTAGCTGACCTCGCCGCCTAACTGCTGTGCCATGGCTTGCATGCCATAACAAATCCCTAGTACCGGCACCCCTGCGCTAAAGACTTCAGCCGGGACTTTTAACGATGACTCATCGTAGGCCGAGGCATGGCTACCCGACAGGATGATGCCCTTTAAGCCTAGCGACAACTGATTCTTTAAGAACTCTGCCGAGACGTCGCCCGGATGAAGCTCGCAATACACACCAGCCTCGCGCACGCGACGCGCAATCAACTGGGTGACTTGTGAGCCGTAATCAAGAATCAAAATGCGCTGGTGCATGAAGGATTAACCTGTGTAAAGATCTAAATGAAAGACACCGGCAACGAGGCCGGTGTTAAACCAAGCAAGCAGCAAACATTACTCTGACCGATAGTTTGGCGCTTCTTTAGTGATTTGAACATCGTGCACGTGCGACTCGCGAAAGCCGGCCGAGGTAATCTGTACAAACTCTGGCTTGGTACGCATCTCTTCGATCGTTGCGCAACCGCAATAACCCATCGAGGCACGCACACCGCCCACCAACTGAAAAATAATCTGCAACACGCTGCCTTTGTAAGGCACGCGCCCTTCGATACCTTCGGGCACGAGTTTGTCGGCGTTATTGGCTGGGTCTTGAAAGTAACGATCAGCCGAACCATCGGTCATGGCACCTAAGCTACCCATGCCACGATACGACTTGTACGAACGCCCCTGATACAACACCACTTCGCCCGGGGCCTCTTCGGTGCCGGCAAACATACCGCCCATCATCACCGACGATGCACCCGCCACCAATGCTTTAGCCACATCTCCTGAAAAACGCACGCCACCGTCTGCAATCAGAGGTACGCCGGTGCCTTTCAAAGCGCGAGCCACATCAGAGATCGCAGTGATTTGGGGCACGCCCACACCAGCCACGACACGCGTTGTACAGATCGAGCCTGGGCCAATACCGACTTTCACGGCGTCTGCACCCGCTTCGTGTAACGCGCGTGCGGCATCGGCCGTGGCGATGTTGCCACCAATCACTTCGACCTTAGGGTAATTAGCTTTTACCCAACGCACACGCTCGATGACGCCGCTTGAGTGACCATGTGCCGTGTCAACGACAATGACATCAACGCCCGCGGCAACAAGTTTTGCGACACGCTCTTCGGTGCCATCGCCCACGCCCACCGCGGCACCCACAAGCAACTGCCCATGGCTATCTTTACAAGCGGCAGGGTGTTCTGTGTTTTTGACAATATCTTTAACGGTTGCTAAACCGCGTAATTCGAAGGCATCGTTCACAATCAACACACGCTCGAGGCGATGTTGGTGCATCAGTTTTTGTGCCTCGGCGAGTGTTGCGCCTTCTTTCATGGTGATCAGACGGTCTTGCGGGGTCATGACGCTGCTAAGCGGTGCCTCAAGACGATCTTCAAAACGCAAATCGCGATTTGTGACAATGCCCACGACTTTGCGACCTTGCACCACGGGCAGCCCAGAAATACCGTGCTGCTTTTGCAAGGCAATCGCCTCACGCACTTTCATATCAGGCGTGACTGTGATTGGGTCAGTGACGATACCGAATTCGTGGCGCTTGACGCGCGAGACCTCTTTGGCCTGCTCGTCGGCAGTCAGATTTTTGTGAATGATCCCGATACCGCCCTCTTGGGCCATGGCAATCGCCAGCCGCGATTCAGTCACCGTATCCATTGCGGCCGAGACTAAGGGGATATTCAGTGAGATGTTTCGGGTTAAACGGGTAACCAACGAAGTGTCGCGCGGCAACACCTGCGAAAACGCCGGCACAAGCAGTACGTCATCGAAGGTGAGCGCAGTTTGGATAAGACGCATAAAAAGCTCCGGGCGCAAAGCGTGATTATACGATGGACGAACGACTTCTTTTGAGAGGCAACTAGTGCTAAAAAGCAGCTACCCTGCAAGGCCTGAGCAGCATCTGCTCAGATTTTGACCAAAAACAACCAAAATTATTCAAAGCTTTGACTCATGACAACTGAAAACACCCTGGCGCAATGGCTAGAAGACGAACAAAAAATACTTGCCGGTATGCCCAACGGGCGCCCGATCGGGCTGTTGGACAAGAGTAAAACTGCAACCATGACTGGCATGGAGGTCATGCAGGCGGTCATGCGCGGTGATTTACCAAACGGCCCGATGGCTGCAACCTGCGGCTACCTGATTGTGGCGCTCGAACCAGGTCAAGCCACGCTGCAAGGCAACCCCACCGAAAGCGTCATGAACGTCCAGGGTTCGGTGCATGGGGGCTGGTTTGCCAGCATTTTGGACGGTGCGGTCGGCAACGCCATCCACACCATGTTGCCCGCGGGCACAGGCTACACGACCTTAGATTTAAGCGTAAAAATGACACGCGCCATCGTGCCCGCCCCAGGTATCCGAGTACGCGCGATTGGCAAGATCATTCAAGTCGGCCGTCAGGTCGCCACCGCAGAGGGCCGCATTGTTGGGCCAGACGGCAAACTCTATGCCCATGCCACAACAACCTGCCTGATCTTGAGTCACGCTAAAAAGTAAATGATTCTCTGAGGGTGCCCCTCTTAAGAGAGGCGCGCACCCTTAACCAATCGCTACCCGAGCATTCTGGAAGAACCTCATCCACGGGGTATAAGCGCCCTTCGAATCATTTGGCCCCCAGCTAGGCGGCGACCACGACATCATCACATTGCGGGTCACGCGTTCGGGGTGCGGCATCAACACCGTAAAACGCCCGTCCGCTGTTGTCACCGACGTCAGGCCCTTGGGGCTACCATTTGGATTAAATGGATATACCTCAGTCGCCTGCCCTTTGTGATCCACAAAACGCAAGGCTGCAAGCGCTGCCTGTGCATTGCCTTGACGGCTAAAGTTTGCAAAGCCTTCGCCATGCGCCACGGCCACGGGGATAGTGGCACCTGCCATCCCTTTGAAGAACAAGGAGGGTGATTCAAGCACTTCGACCAACGAAAAACGTGCTTCGTATTTTTCAGATTGATTTCGGGTAAACCGCGGCCAGCTCTCGGCGCCCGGGATCATCGTGGCTAAGGCAGCCATCATTTGGCAACCATTACACACACCCAACCCAAAGGTATCCGTACGCGCAAAGTATTGTGCGAACTGATCCGACAATTGCGTGTTGAACAAAATACTACGCGCCCAGCCCTCGCCCGCACCAAGGGTGTCGCCATAACTGAATCCACCCACCGCCACCAGACCTTTAAAGCTCGATAGCTCAGCCTTGCCGGTCTGAAGGTCAGTCATGTGCACGTCAACCGCTTCGAACCCAGCTTTATCAAACGCCCAAGCCATTTCAACTTGGCTATTGCACCCTTGCTCGCGCAAGATGGCAACCCGTGGGCGCGCGCCTGTGCCGATAAACGGTGCCGCAACCTCTTGTTGAGGATCAAACTGCACCTGCGGCGACAACCCGGGGTCTGTAGCGTCAGCCCACAGCTCTAGTTCAGCCTTGGCACAGGCCGGATTATCTCGCCGCATGGCGATGCGATAACTGACATCGCTCCAGAGTGCGCCGAGTTCGGCACGCGGCCGCGACCAGATGCGGTTGCCATCGCGAAACACCTCGAGCGTGTCGCTTGTATTCAGCGAACCAATCACGTGTGAATGCGTGGATAGCCCCGCCGCACGCAATACTTGCATCACGGCATCGCGCTCGGCTGCAGGGACTTGAATCACTGCACCCGCCTCTTCTGAGAACAAGGCTTTGAGGGTCAATTCGTTACGCTGTACGGCAACTTGTGAAGCACGAATATTGTAGGCATCCCAATCTTGGGCATTATGGTCGTAGCACAACATATCAATGTTGAGCGACACGCCGGTGTGGCCCGCAAAGGCCATCTCGGCAACCGTTGCCAACAGACCACCGTCAGAGCGATCGTGGTAGGCCAACAAGATGCCAGACTGCGCAAGCGCGCGAATCGTAACAAAGAATGTGCGTAAGGCTTGCGCATCGTCGATATCAGGCGTTTGCTCGCCGAGTTGATTGCAAACTTGCGTGAGTATCGAACCACCCATGCGCTGTTTACCGCCGCCTAGATCAATCAAGATCAAGGTCGTTGGGCCCACATCAGTGCGCAGTTGCGGCGTTAACGTCGTACGAACATCTTGAACAGGTGAAAACGCTGTCACGATTAACGAAACGGGCGCAATCACTTTACGATTTTCGCCGTCTTGTGACCACCCCGTTTGCATCGATAACGAGTCTTTACCAACCGGAATCGACAAGCCAACCTCTTGGCACAGTTTGCTCACTGCGGCCACGGTATCGTACAGTGCAGCATCTTGCCCAGGGGCCCCACACGCTGCCATCCAGTTAGCAGACAGCTTAATGTCTTCAAGACACGCCACATCGGCGGCGGCAAGATTGGTGAGCGCTTCGGCCACGGCCATGCGCCCTGAAGCAGGGGCATCAATCACAGCAAGCGGCGTGCGCTCGCCCATCGCCATTGCCTCGCCACGCGTGCCATCGTGATCCGCTAAGGTCACAGCACAATCGGCTACAGGCACCTGCCAGGGGCCCACCATCTGATCGCGGCTTGATAAACCACCCACTGTACGATCGCCAATCGTAATCAAGAAAGTTTTATTTGCGACGGTTGGGTGTTGCAACACCCGCGTGACCGCGTCATCGAGCGTGATGACCGTCAAATCTAACGGCGCGGTCTGACCAGGCAAGCGTTTAACATCGCGCGTCATACGCGGTGGCTTGCCTAAAATCACATCAATCGGTACGTCAACAGGGCGCAGGTCTTGCTTGGGTAAGAGTGAATCTAAGCCGGGCAAGCCCTCACCGTTTAACACGGTTAACTGACGCGCCTCGGTCGCCACGCCGATCACCGCAAACGGGCAACGCTCACGCTCAGCGATGGCATTAAAGCGCTCAAGATCTTGCGGCATCACGGCCAACACATAACGCTCTTGCGATTCATTGCTCCAGATCTCAGCGGGCGACATGCCTGACTCTTCGAGATGCACCCGCTTCAGTTCAAAGGTGGCACCACGGCCCGCGTCGTTCACCAACTCTGGAAACGCATTGGATAAACCACCCGCGCCTACATCGTGAATGGCCACAATCGGATTATTTGCACCTTGTTGCCAGCAACGATCAATCACCTCTTGGCAACGACGCTCGAGCTCGGGGTTGCCACGCTGCACCGAATCAAAATCCAGTGCCGCCGTGTTTGACCCGACCGACATACTTGACGCTGCACTGCCGCCCATGCCGATCCGCAAACCAGGACCACCCAATTGAATTAATAGGGCACCCGGCTGGATCACGTCTTTTTTAGTTAAGCCGGCATCGATACTGCCTAAACCGCCCGCGATCATAATGGGCTTGTGATAGCCCCAACGAGTGTCAGCAGTGGATTGTTCAAACGACCTGAAATAGCCTAGCAAATTGGGGCGACCAAACTCATTATTAAAAGCTGCCGCACCCAAGGGCCCCTCAATCATGATTGCCAAGGGGCTAGCGATACGGTCGGGGCTGCCGTGATGATCGGCTTCGTAAACACGTGGCGCATCATCGAAGCGCAGATGTGAAACAGTGAAACCAGCCAACCCCGCCTTAGGCTTCGAGCCGCGGCCGGTTGAGCCCTCGTCGCGAATCTCACCACCCGCGCCGGTTGCCGCACCTTCAAACGGGGCAATGGCAGTAGGATGATTGTGGGTTTCGACTTTCATGACGGTGTGCACAAGCTGGGGCTTGGCGGCATACACGCCGCCCTGCGCCCCACCTGGCAACGCCGCTTGAAAGCGTAACGCCTCGCCACCCTGCATGATGGCCGAGTTATCTGAGTAAGCCACCACCGTACCCAAGGGCTGTGCCGCATGGGTTTCGCGAATCATGCCAAACAAGGTTTTGTCAGTGGGCTTGCCGTCAATGACCCACTGCGCATTGAAGATCTTGTGGCGACAGTGCTCGCTGTTGGCTTGGGCAAACATCATTAATTCAACATCGGTTGGATCACGACCGAGCTCAGTGAACGATTGCGTCAGGTAATCGATTTCATCTTCTGACAAGGCCAAACCCAAACTTGTATTGGCCTGAAGTAACGCCTGCTTACCTTGCGCCATCACCTCAACGGTGCGCATCGGTTTGCCCGGTAGCGAGGCAAACAGGGCTTGAGGATCAAAGCCCGCATCGACCACGGTTTCGGTCATACGGTCATGCAAGCAGTCAGCGGCCTGCACCAGCATCGCTGCGTCAAGCTTTTGAGTTTTTAACCAAGTACGCTCGGGGGTCAAGACATAGCGCACGCCACGCTCGATACGCAGCACAGTCTCAAAACCGCAATTATGTGCAATGTCAGTGGCCTTGCTGGCCCAAGCAGAAATGGTGCCTAAGCGCGGGATCACCCGCAAAATCAAATCAGACGTTTGCGGTTCTGATGCATGAGCAGTTGGCCCGTAATCAAGGAGTTGTTGCAGGCGCTGTGTCGCGGCCGCATCCGGCGCTTGCTCGCACCAAACAAAATGCTCAAAACGCGCCGCGATATCAGCGATCGGTAAGCCCTGCGCTTTGAACTTGGCCAGCAGACGTTCTTGACGAAACTGGGACAATACAGAAGAGCCGAGCACATGCAGAATATGGGACACAGTCAGGACCAATTAGCGGTTAATTTAGGGCAAAAATTCAGTAAAGCTAGGGGAAAACGCCTATTTTAGCTCTCATCGGGACATAAAACAGCCGAGACCCTCGGGTTCGTTGCTATGATGCGCAACGATACAAATCACACTAGAGGAAACCCAAATGTCAATCACACGACGTAACCTACTCGCTGGCGTTGGTGCCGGTGCTATTGTCATGGCGGCCCCTTTGCGTAGCGCCTGGGCACAATCTAAAGCAGAGTTTTCATACAAATACGCCAATAATTTGCCTTTGACGCACCCCATGAACATTCGCGCCAAAGAGATGGCCGATGCGATTCAAGCTGAAACCGCTGGGCGCGTTGAAATTCGTATTTTCCCAAGCAGCCAACTGGGCTCTGATACCGACATGTTGAGCCAGGTCCGCAATGGCGGCGTCGAATTCTTCACCTTATCAGGTTTGATTTTGGCCACTTTGGTGCCAGCCGCTTCCATTACCGGTATCGGTTTCGCGTTCAGCGACTACGCTGCAGTCTGGAAAGCGTTGGATGGCGACCTCGGTGCACACGTGCGCAAAGAGATCGGCAAAGCCAATTTGGTTGCCATGGATAACATCTGGGATAACGGCTTTCGCCAAATCACCTCGTCAACCAAGCCAATTCAAAGCGCAGAAGATTTGAAGGGCTTCAAGATTCGCGTGCCCGTCTCACCGCTTTGGACTTCAATGTTCAAAGCCTTTGACTCGGCACCTGCTTCGATCAACTTTAACGAGGTGTACAGCGCCTTGCAAACTAAAGTGGTCGACGGCCAAGAAAACCCCTTGGCAATTATTGATACGGCAAAACTCAATGAAGTGCAAAAGTTCTGCTCGATCACGAATCATATGTGGGATGGCTTCTGGTTCTTGGCGAACAAACGCGCCTGGGAAAGACTGCCAGAAAACATGCGCACAATCGTGGCAAAAAATATCAACGCTGCAGGTCTGAAAGAGCGTGCCGACGTGGCGGCCATGAACGCTGGCTTACAGAAAGGACTGACTGAAAAAGGCATGGTCTTTAACCAGACTAAGCCAGATTCGTTCCGCGACCGTCTGCGCCAAGGTGGCTTTTACACCGAATGGAAAGGCAAACTGGGCGATGAGGCCTGGTCGATGCTTGAGCGCTACAGCGGCAAACTCGCTTAAGCGTAGCTTGTCTTGTGATGGCGCAAGCAAGTCGCTTCGCCACACGAACACTCCGGATGCAACGCTCGTTAAAAGCGGCATCCGGATTTTTATTTAGAGGCTAACTTTTTTTATTTTGGCACTTGCTTTTTATTCAAGCTTTCAAAGATACGACAATGACCACTGAACTCACTCTTTCCTCCAGC
This sequence comes from Gammaproteobacteria bacterium, assembly GCA_030832095.1. GTDB lineage: Bacteria > Pseudomonadota > Gammaproteobacteria > Burkholderiales > Burkholderiaceae_B > Zwartia > Zwartia planktonica. The sequence goes on from JAURJT010000021.1 coordinate 22,905, forward strand.
CCCCTCGTGTCACGATTGTTAAAACCAATCGAATTTATCAGTGCGTTGCTGATGACAGTCATTGTGGTCATGCTGTTGGTAGGCGTCGTATCGCGCTATGTTTTTTCACTGCCGATTGTTTGGATCGATGAAGTCGTTTCAATTTCATTTTTGTGGCTTGCCATGTTGGGCTCGGCAATCGCCATGTATCGCAATGAACACTTACGCTTAACGCTTTTTTTACAAATGATGCCCGAACGCCTGCGTGGGTTTGTGCATGCGGTTGCACTGGTAACGATTGTTGCGTTTCTGCTTGCTCTGGTGACGCCTGCCATCGAGTATGCGCAAGACGAGTGGTTTGTCACCTCACCCGCACTTGGGATTCCCAACAGCTTTAGGGTATCAGCCTTGGCGTTTGGCATTTTGGCCATGCTTGGGGTGCTGGTCGTGTATGCAGCACAAACGGTGAGCAAGCTTAATCTATTGGGCGCAGCGATCTTGGTGAGTGCCTTTGCTGCCCTTTGCTGGGTGGGCTCTGGTTGGTTGACCTCACTTGGGCTCTACAACATTCTCTTTTTCTTGGTCATCCTGGTTGCGCTGTGCTTAGTTGCAGGCGTGCCCATTGCCTTTTGCTTTGGCGCAGGGGCGCTGTGTTATCTGGCCTTTTCAACCACCGTACCTTTAATGGTTGTGATTGGGCGCATGGATGAAGGCATGTCAAGCCTGATCCTCGTGTCAGTGCCGATCTTTGTGTTGCTAGGCTGCGTGCTCGATGCTACCGGTATGGGTAAAGCCATTGTCGATTTCTTGGCGGCGTTGCTGGGTCATATTAAAGCCGGCATGTCTTACGTGCTGCTTGGCTCGTTATTCATTGTGTCGGGCATCTCGGGCTCAAAAGTGTCGGACATGGCAACTATTGCGCCAGCGTTGTTTCCTGAAATGAAACGTCGAGGGCATAAACCGCGCGAAATGATTGCCCTGCTCGCAACCGGTGCTGCGATGGCGGATACCGTACCACCGAGTATCGTGCTGATCGTATTGGGATCAGTCGCGGGCGTGTCAATCGCGGGCTTGTTTCAAAGCGGCGTCGTGATTGCAGGCGTGTTACTGATGGCTCTGGTCGCCTTAGCGCGCTGGAAAGCCCGTCACGAGCAACTTGATAACGTCAAACGCTCAACCATCAAAATGATCTGGAAGGCCTTGTTGATTGCTGGCCCAGCCTTAGTGTTACCTTTTTTGATTCGCAGTGCGGTAGGGGGTGGCGTAGCAACGGCCACTGAAGTCTCGACCATTGCGGTGCTTTACGCCATGATGATTGGTCAGGTGCTGTACGGCGGCCTTGGTTGGCGCAAAGTCTATGCAATGTTGGTCGAAACCGCTGCCCTGAGCGGTGCAATCTTGCTGATCTTGGGTACAGCCTCAGCGATGGCCTGGGCCATCACACAAAGCGGCGTGGTGCAAAGTCTGTCAACATTTTTAACCACCCTGCCCGGCGGCATCGCCAGTTTTATGGTGGTGACGATCTTGGTGTTCTTGATTTTGGGTTGCTTACTTGAAGGCTTACCCGCAATTTTGATCTTGGCGCCCATCATGTTTCCGATTGCCAAAAAACTGGGGATTCATGAGATTCACTATTCAATGGTGGTCGTCACCGCTATGAATATTGGACTGATGATGCCCCCGATCGGTATAGGCTTTTACGTTGCCTGCCGCATCGGTGACGCCTCGCCCGATGACGTGATGGGTGCCATCTGGCCTTACATCGTTGCGCTATTGGTTGGGTTGATTGCGATTGCAGCAGTACCGTGGTTTTCGACGGTGGCGCTCTAGGGCTAATTGCCGTTGAACGAAAAACGCCCTGTTTAACAGGGCGTTTTTCGTTACGACTTCTTTTTCACCGGCGGTAAATCGGTGCAATGACCTTCAGCAGCCTCAGCAGCCAGACCGACCGACTCACCAAGGGTTGGATGTGGATGAATTGTTTTACCAATATCCACCATATCCGCACCCATTTCAATCGCTAAGGCAACTTCACTGATCAAATCGCCCGCATTGGTGCCAACGATGCCACCACCAAGAATCTTGTGGGTTGCCGCGTCAAACAAGAGCTTTGTGAAACCTTCATCACGGCCATTGGCAATCGCACGACCCGACGCCGCCCAAGGAAACAGCCCCTTGGTAATCGCAACACCTTGCTGCTTGGCTTGGTCTTCGGTTATGCCCACCCAGGCCACTTCAGGATCGGTGTAGGCCACCGACGGGATCACACGCGCATCGAAATAACTCTTTTGCCCTGCAGCCACTTCAGCAGCAACATGCCCTTCGTGTACCGCTTTATGCGCCAGCATGGGTTGGCCGATCAAATCACCAATGGCAAAAATGTTAGGCACATTGGTGCGCATTTGACGGTCGACTTCAATGAAGCCCCGGTCACTCACCATCACACCGGCTTTGTCAGCCCCGATTTTTTTACCGTTGGGTGTGCGACCTACCGCTTGCAAGACTAAATCGTAGCGTTGCGCCTCTTTCGGTGCACCAGCGCCTTCAAAGGTCACGTAAATACCGTCTTTTTTAGCAACTGCACCAACGGTTTTTGTATTGAGCATCAAGTTATCAAAGCGATGAGCGTTTTTCTTTTGCCACACTTTGACCAAATCACGATCTGCGCCCTGCATCAGGCCATCTTGCATTTCGACCACGTCTAAACGTGAACCTAACGCTGAATACACCGTACCCATTTCAAGGCCGATAATCCCGCCACCCACAATCAACATTCTTTTTGGAATATTGCGCAACAACAAGGCACCCGTCGAATCCACCACGCGCTCATCGTCGGGCATAAACGGCAGCTTCACCGACTGACTGCCCGCAGCAATAATGGCTTGGGCAAACTCAATCGTTTTCACACCAGCCTCAGTTTGAACTGCAACATGGTTAGCACTGACAAACGATCCAACACCCGTCACAACGGTCACCTTGCGAGCCTTGGCCATCCCCGCCAAACCGCCAGTGAGCTTACCAATCACGCCATCCTTAAAGGCACGCAACTTATCCAGATCAATCTTAGGCTTGCCAAACGAGATACCGTGGTCTGCCAAGGCTTGCGCCTCTTCGAGCACGGCTGCCGTATGCAACAAAGCCTTTGAAGGGATACATCCAACGTTTAAGCACACACCACCAAGCGTTGAATAGCGCTCAACAAGCACCACATTCAAGCCAAGGTCTGCTGCGCGAAACGCTGCTGAATAGCCGCCGGGGCCTGCACCCAAGACAAGCAAGTCGCACTTGCTGTCAACTTTGCCGTTATACGCTGCGATCGCGATAGTCGGAGCAGGACTCGTCGCGTGAGCGCCTGAAGTCGCCGCAGAAGCTGACGCGTGACTGGCAGGCTGAGCACCCTTCGACGCTGCAGCCTGCGTTAAACCGAGCGAGCTAGCAGCAGAACTTATCGCTGAGGCTGCACCAGCAGCTAAAGCTGACGAGTTTGCGTCGGCCGCCCAGCTTGCGCTAGAAGGCACCGAAGCCGAGGCGGCTGAGCCAGCTGCTGCACCCGAACTTGCCTCGAGCTGCAAGATCACAGAACCTTGTTTGACTTTGTCGCCGATCTTCACTAACACTGCTTTAACCACACCACCTTGACTCGAAGGGATCTCCATCGACGACTTGTCGGATTCAACAGTAATCAGGCTTTGCTCGGCCTTGACCGTATCGCCAACCGCCACCAACACTTCAATCACATCAACCGTATCAAAGTCACCAATATCAGGGATTGGAATATCAATCAGTTTGCTCATAGCAGCCCCTTACAGTGCGATACGGCGAAAATCCGCCAACAGACTGCCAAGGTAGGCGTTAAAGCGCGCCCCTGATGCACCGTCAATCACACGGTGGTCGTACGACAGCGACAGTGGCAAGGTCAGTTGTGGCACAAACTGTTTGCCATCCCAAACCGGTTTCATGTAAGACTTTGACACGCCCAAGATCGCAAGTTCTGGCGCGTTAATGATGGGTGTGAAATGTGTACCGCCAATGCCACCCAACGATGAAATCGACATACAACCACCCTGCATTTCTGCAGGTGATAATTTGCCATCACGCGCCTTCTTAGCAAGCTCACTGCTTTCAGCGGCCAGCTCCAAAATACCCTTTTTATCGGCATCGCGAATCACAGGTACGACCAAGCCATTGGGTGTGTCTGCCGCAAAGCCGATATGGAAGTACTGCTTCAGCACCAAGTTATCGCCGTCGAGCGAAGCGTTAAATTCAGGAAACTTCTTCAGCGCTGCGACAACGGCTTTAATCAAAAACGCCAGCATCGTGACTTTGATGCCTGATTTTTCATTCTCTTTATTTAACGTCAAGCGAAACGCTTCAAGCTCGGTGATACTCGCTTCATCGTTATTTGTGACATGGGGGATCATCACCCAGTTGCGGTGCAAATTCGCACCTGAAATCTTTTTAATGCGCGACAACGGCTTAGAGGTGATTTCACCAAATTTAGTGAAATCAACTTTAGGCCAAGGTAAGAGGTCAAGTCCGCCACCCAGGGAGGCGCTCGAAGCAGAGGCTGAAGAAGCACCCACACCACCCGCCAACGCTTGCTTGATGAAGTTTTGAATATCTTCTTGAACGATGCGCTCTTTAACGCCTGTTCCCTTCACCAAGGCAAGATCAACGCCGAGTTCGCGCGCGAATTTACGCACCGAGGGCGAAGCGTGCGGTAAGCCGGCCGTTGAGGCGGGCATTTCGAGCTTGCCAGCCGAAGGCGACGCAGTTGCTGAGTTGTTGGCGGCTGACGCAGAGGCGCTTGACGTGCCAGAAGCAGTTGCCGCACTTGCTGCGACCGAGACAGCCGCAGCGCTAGCGGCAGGCGCCGTGGGCGCAGAAGTATTCGACGCGCTCGAAGCGACCGCGACACTCGCTGTCGCTGCAGCAGGAGCGCTTGGTGCAGGAGCGCTTGGTGCAGGAGCGCTTGGTGCAGGAGCGCTTGGTGCAGCAGCACTTGGTGCAGCAGCGCTTGGCGCACCCGCACTCGCCTCAATGCTCAGCATCACACTGCCTTGCTTGATCTTATCGCCCACCTTCACTGCAATCGCTTTGACAATACCAGCGATCGAGGTGGGGATTTCCATTGAGGCTTTATCAGACTCAACCGTGATCAAGCTTTGTTCGGCTTTGACTGCATCGCCGACTTTAACCAAAATTTCAATCACTTCAACGGTGTCGAAATCCCCAATGTCTGGAACTTCAATAGCTGTGATGTTACTCATAATGGATCTCTTTAATTAAGCGTATTGGGGGTTGGCTTTATCGGGATCGATACCGTATTTTTTAATTGCAGCTGCCACTTGACTCACTGGCACTGTGCCCTCATCGGCAAGTGCACGCAACGTTGCCAAGACAACAAAGTGTCGATCTACCTCAAAGTGCTCGCGCAATTTTGAGCGAAAATCTGAGCGACCGTAACCATCAGTGCCCAATACTTTGTAAGCACGACTCTTTGGAATAAACGGCCGAATCTGATCCGCAAACAACTTCATGTAGTCAGTCGAAGCAATGATCGGGCCTTCTGATTTATCTAGCAGACTGGTGACGTAAGGCACCTTTGCTTTCGCAGTTGGGTGCAGCATGTTATGACGCTCGCAATCTAAGCCATCCCGACGCAACTCTGTAAAACTGGTTACGCTAAAGATGTCAGCCGACACACCCCAGTCTTTTTCAAGCAACTCGGCGCCCGCCATGACTTCGCGCAAAATCGTACCCGAGCCTAGCAACTGCGCCTTCACCTTATTTTTACCGCCTTTCTTCAGACGATACATGCCGCGAATAATACCGGCCTCATCACCCTTGGTCAGGCCAGGTTGCGCGTAGTTTTCATTCATCAACGTCAAATAGAAATAGACGTTTTCTTGGTCTTCGATCATGCGCTTCATGCCATGCTGAATAATCACAGCCACTTCATGCGCAAAGGTCGGGTCGTACGACACGCAATTGGGGATCGTCGACGCGAAGATATGGCTATGGCCATCTTCGTGTTGCAGGCCCTCACCGTTTAGCGTTGTGCGCCCAGCGGTACCACCTAACAAAAAGCCACGCGCCTGCATGTCGCCAGCGGCCCAGGCCAGATCGCCAATGCGCTGAAAACCAAACATTGAGTAATAGATGTAGAACGGCACCATGATGCGGTTGTTCGTCGAGTACGAGGTTGCAGCAGCAATCCAAGAACTAAACGCACCCGCTTCGTTGATACCCTCTTGGAGCAGCTGCCCGTCAGCAGCTTCGCGGTAGTACATCACCTGATCTTTATCAACGGGGACATACTTTTGTCCTTCAGGCGCATAGATACCGATCTGCCTAAACAAGCCTTCCATACCAAAGGTACGTGATTCGTCAGCCAAAATCGGCACCACGCGTGGGCCAATGTCTTTGTCGCGCAACACTTGGTTCAACACCCGTACAAACGCTTGTGTGGTCGAGATCTCACGACCTTCGGCGGTAGGCTCAAGCACAGGGCGTAGCACTTCAAGCAAAGGCGCTTTCAGATTTTCGTCAGCACGCGTGCGACGCTTGGGCAGATAACCACCCAAAGCTTTACGACGCTCGTGCAAGTATTGAATTTCAGGAGAATCTTCAGCCGGTTTGTAATAAGGCAGCTCTTCAAGCTTGCTATCAGGCACCGGGATGTTGTAGCGATCACGAAATTCACGGATGGTTGCAATATCTAGTTTCTTTTGCTGATGCGATGGGTTTTTAGCCTGAGCAATATGCCCTAAACCGTACCCTTTGATCGTCTTGGCCAAAATCACCGTAGGCTGGCCCGTGTGTGCTGAGGCTGCAGCAAAGGCCGCATAGACCTTATGGGGATCATGACCGCCACGATTCAGACGCCAGACATCTTCATCGCTCATGCGTGAAACCAATTCGAGCAGCTTTGGGTGTTTACCAAAGAAATGATCGCGTACAAACTTACCGTCATTGGCTTTGTAGGCCTGATACTCACCGTCGACGGTCTCTTCCATAATCTTGCGCAAGATCCCTTCTTTGTCGCTTGCCAACAAAGGATCCCAATAGCCGCCCCAAATCATTTTGATGACGTTCCAGCCGCTGCCACGAAAATCGCCTTCAAGCTCTTGAATGATTTTGCCGTTGCCACGCACTGGGCCATCCAAGCGCTGCAAATTGCAATTCACTACGAAAATCAAGTTATCAAGTTTTTCGCGCGCAGCCAAACTAATCGCACCAAGCGACTCAGGCTCATCCATCTCGCCATCGCCGCAAAATACCCACACCTTACGCTGACTCGTATCTGCAATCCCACGCGCATGCAAATATTTCAAGAAGCGCGCTTGATAGATGGCCATCAAAGGCCCCAAGCCCATCGAGACAGTCGGAAACTGCCAGAACTCTGGCATCAGTTTGGGATGCGGATAGGAAGACAAACCTTTACCGCCAACTTCTTGACGAAAATTATTCAGTTGGTCTTCTGTTAAGCGGCCCTCAAGGTAGGCTCGGCCATACACACCTGGCGACGAATGCCCTTGAAAATAGACAAGGTCGCCGCCCCGCTCAGGCGTGTCTGCATGCCAAAAATGATTTTGGCCGCAACCAATCATCGTTGCAAGTGAAGCAAACGAGGCGATATGACCACCGAGGTCTCCGCCGTCTGGAGGATTGTGTTTGTTGGCCCGCACAACCATCGCCATCGCATTCCAACGAATGTAGTGACGAATGCGCGCCTCTAAGTCTAAGTTGCCGGGATGTGCCGGCTCGTGACCAGCTGGGATGGTGTTGAGATAGGCCGTATTCGCCGAAAACGGGATATGCGCACCCGAGCGGCGCGCCAAATCCGTTAGGCGCTCGAGTAGGTAGTGAGCACGTTCAGGGCCTTCGCGATCGAGCACGGCCGCTAGGGCGTCGAGCCATTCTTGGGTTTCGAGCGAGTCTGCATCATTTGATGCATTGAGTGCGGCAGCTTGTGGTGCCATGGCAATCTCCGTGGTGACAGCCTGATTGATATATGAGGCTACCTGTTTTTTGGGTATTTGCGGCATTCTAGGTACTCCTGAGCGTTGCAGCAACAAATATTTCATGTTGCGGTATAGCTTTTCATATTATGAAATCATGTATTCGTTTTAAAGCAACATTTCGCTTGTCAAGCGTAAATACGGGGCAACCCGACTAAAATGTCCACCTTATGGATTGCACGCATGTCTAACCCCGCAAAGTCGGTACTCGCCACTCCTTTCCTTGACCAAGCCCGCTTGCGCCGCCGCAGGTGGTATTGGCTCACGCCCATGCTGGTCTTGGTGCTGTACGCCTGCGTCATGGGCGTATTCTTTTGGCTGCAACGCATTCATGACGGCAGCGTCATGTTCGTCACCATTGATCAAGAGCTGCGCCAGCATCGTTTGATCTGGGTGGTCGTCGCCTTATCTGTCGTGATTGTGATCGCCTTATTGATGTTGTGGCGTTACACCCGCTATCGCTCTGAGGCAGAGGCTGCACTGATTGCCGAAACCGGCTTCAGGCGCGCCATGGAGAACTCCATGTCCACGGGGATGCGCGTGATCGACCTCGAAGGTCGCATCGCTTATGTAAACCCTGCGTTTTGTCGAATGATTGGCTGGAACGAAGCCGACCTGATTGGTCGACTGCCACCGTTTCCGTATTGGGTACCGGGGCGCTACGAATCACATCAGCAAACGCTTGATAACCTCATGACGGGTAAGGCCCCCAGCTCTGGCATTGAACTCGAGGCGCAACGCCGCGATGGCTCGCGCTTTAACGCGCGAATGTATGTGTCGCCCTTGCTCGATCCACAAGGCACGCAAGTGGGCTGGATGACCTCGATGACCGACATCACCGAGCCCAAACGCATTCGCGAGGCTCTGACAGCCGCCCACGAGCGTTTTATGACAGTGCTTGAAGGCCTTGACGATGCGATCTCGGTCACTGCAGACTCAGACGAAGGTCTTGAGCTTTTATTTGCCAATCGCACCTATCGACGTTTTTTTGGTGCGCAAACCAGTGGCCACCATGAATTATTGGCAGGTCGTCGCGGGCGTTACACCGAAGAGTCGGTCGAGATTTTTTCTACCACGGTGCAGCGCTGGTTTGAGGTGCAGCACAGGATGCTTGCCTGGACCGATGGGCGCAAGGTGCGACTGCAAGTAGCGCGCGATATCACCGAACGTCGCCAACACGAAGAGACATCAAGGATTCAGCAAGAAAAAATTCAAATTACCAGTCGCTTGACCACGATGGGTGAAATGGCTTCGTCGTTAGCACACGAACTCAATCAACCTTTGACCGCGATCACAAACTACAGCATGGGCATTGTCGCCATGGTCAAGGCTGGCAATACCGACATGAACACGTTGCTGCCCGCGCTTGAAAAAACGGCAGCGCAAGCGCAGCGGGCCGGCAAAATCATCAGTCGCATCCGCGAGTTTGTCAAACGCAGTGAGCCACGCCGGCAGGCGATTCAGTTACAAACCGTGATCGACAATGCCGTGAGCTTGGCCGAAATTCATTCGCGCAAACATCGAGTCGCCATTGCAACCGAGATCCCCGCCAATTTGCCAGACGTGCTCGCCGACCCAATTTTGATTGAACAAGTGTTGTTGAATTTGCTCAAAAATGGTCTCGAGGCCATGGATCAAAGCGCGGTTGACACGCTCTTATTACAAGTGACCGTACACGACAATCAAATTGAACTGGCGGTCATCGATCACGGCCATGGCTTAACCGACCCAGAGCGGCTATTCGAACCCTTTTTTAGTACAAAATCTGAGGGCCTGGGTATGGGGCTCAACATCTGCCGCACAATCATTGAATCGCACCATGGTCGCCTTTGGGCGACTAGCAATCCAGAAGGCGGTACTATCTTTCGCTTTACACTACCCTGCGTCGACCCAGACGTGGTCCAGTTAGACAATCAGTCCGAGGAGTTACCTGCATGAATCTACCCCAAATAGCCAGCACCGTTTACATCGTTGACGATGACGAAGCGGTACGCGACTCATTAAGGTGGCTTCTCGAAGCCAACAGCTATCGCGTGCGCGCCTATGCAAGCGCTGAATCTTTTTTAGCCGAGTACGATGAGCAGCAGCCCGGCGTTTTGATTGTCGATGTGCGCATGCCCGGCATGAGTGGACTTGAATTGCAAGAGCAATTGATTGCTCGCAAGTCAACCATGCCTGTGGTGTTCATCACCGGCCACGGCGATATCCCGATGGCGATCTCAACCATGAAAAAAGGTGCCGTTGATTTTCTTGAAAAGCCCTTTGATGAAACGGCTCTGCGCGAAATTGTGGGTCGTATGTTCGAACAGGCAAATCAGCGCCTGTCGCAAGCGAAAGCTGTGCGCCAACATGAAGCCATGCTGGCGCGTCTGACCTCACGCGAGCAACAGGTACTAGAGCGCATCGTCGCTGGGCGTTTGAATAAGCAAATTGCCGACGACTTAGGGATCAGCATCAAGACCGTTGAAGCGCATCGCGCCAACATTATGGAAAAACTCCAGGTCACGACCGTGGCAGACTTGATGAAAGTGGCGCTCGCGAAGCCCGAGGTTAATTAATGACCGGTCGAATCATTGACGGTGTCGCCCTAGCAGGAAAAATTCGCGAAGAGGTTGCAGCACGCACCGCAGCTCTCGTTGCCGTCGGCACAAAACCGGGCTTGGCTGTGGTCTTAGTCGGTAGCGACCCCGCGTCGCAAGTGTATGTAAAAAATAAAGTGGCCGCGTGTCAAAAAGCGGGCTTGCATTCAGTACTTGAGCAATATCCACCCACTCTGAGTCAGGCTGAACTGCTAGAGCGCGTGCGGGCCCTCAATGCTGACCCAGCGATTCACGGCATTTTGGTTCAACTGCCGTTGCCCGCGCATATCGATGCGCATTTGGTCATTGAAACGATCGCCCCCGAAAAAGATGTAGATGGTTTTCACATCAGCAACGCGGGGCTACTGATGACTGGTAAGCCCTTGTTTCGCCCGTGCACGCCCTATGGCGTGATGAAAATGCTTGAGTCTGAGTGCGTGCAATTGCGTGGCGCGGTAGCCGTGGTGATTGGCGCTAGCAACATCGTCGGTAAGCCAATGACAATGCTGCTGCAAAGCGCGGGGGCAACGGTCACAATCTGCAACTCAAAAACCCGCGATCTTGGCTGGCACACCCGTCATGCGGATATCGTGGTGGTCGCGACCGGCAAGCCACGCATGATCGACGGCAGCATGATCAAACCTGGCGCGATCGTCATTGATGTGGGGATCAACCGCGGTGCCGACGGTAAGTTGTGTGGCGACGTAGATTTTGACAGCGTTATTCAAGTCGCCAGTGCCGTCACGCCAGTACCTGGTGGCGTGGGGCCCATGACAATCGCGATGTTGTTAGTCAATACGCTAGAGGCCGCCGAACGCGCTCAGCAGAAGCGCGCTGAATAGCTAAACATAATCGAGCATAATCGCTCAGTAAAATCGAACTTAAATGATGAACCCCTTGCTTGTTTCAATGAGTACCCAGATCGATTACGCAGCGATCAAACCCGAGCACATTGCCCCCGCTATCGAACAATTGCTTGGCACAGCGCGTGACGCAGTCTCAGTCGCAGCGAACCCTGAACTTCCCGTGAGTTGGGATGCCATCGTTACGCCGTTAGATGATGCCTCAGAGCCTTTGTGGCGCGCCTGGTCAGTCGTTGGTCATTTGAACTCTGTCGTTAACACTCCTGAACTTCGCGATGCCTATAACGCGATGCTAGCGAAAATCACTGAGTTCTCGACTTGGGTGGGTTTACACGTCGGTCTGTACTCACAATATCAACGTCTTCACCAATGCCCTAACTTTGAAAACTGGTCACCCGCGCGTAAACGGGTAATTGAACTCGCATTACGTGATTTCAAGCTAAGCGGAGTCGAACTGCAAGGCGAGGCACGCACACGCTACGCTGAAGTGTCTGATCAACAGTCGCAAGTGTCGCAAAAATTTTCTGAGAACGTCTTAGATGCAACCGATGCTTGGTCGCTTGTGATCGAAGATCGCAAACGCTTAGACGGTGTACCAGAAGACGTGATCGCATCATTAAAAGATTCTGCAGCCGAGCGCTGGACGCTTAACCTGAAGATGCCTTGCTATTTGCCGGTAATGCAATACGCACTAGATCGCGAGTTGCGACAAACCCTTTACAAGGCATATGCGACGCGCGCCTCTGAACAAGGCGCCAAAGAATTTGACAACTCTGCACTGATTGAACAGGCGTTGTCCTTACGTGCTGAAGAATCCAAATTGCTGGGCTATAAACATTTTGCCGACCTGCGCCTGCAAACTCGTATGGCAAATAGCGACCTAGAGGTCACAGACTTTTTGCGCCAGTTAGCGCAGCGCGCAAAACCGTTTGCCGAGCGTGATCTGATCGAATTAAAAGCCTATGCAAAGACCGAGCTCGGTCTAAGCGATCTTGAACCTTGGGATATTGCCTTTGCATCTGAATGCCTGCGTGAAGCGCGCTACGCCTACTCTGACGATGACGTCAAACAATACTTCACCGAACCTCGCGTGCTCAGCGGCTTGTTTGCTGTCGTGCACACACTGTTCAACGTTGAATTAAAGACCTGTGAAGTCAACGGCTGGCATCCCGACGTGCGCGCCGCCTCGGTACACAATGCTAAGGGTGAGACGCTTGGTTACCTGCTAATGGATCTCTATGCGCGTCCTGCAAAGCAAGGCGGCGCCTGGGTAGATAGTGAACGCAACCGTCGTAAGCTTGAGACATCAAATGAGCGTCAAGCCACGACTGAGGCGCAGGCAACCAGTGCACAGAAGGGTGTCGGGCAGCGTCCAAAGGTCCAGACCCCTGTCGTGTACTTGACGTGCAATTTTGCTCGCCCGCAAGGTGGTCGCCCTGCGTTACTAACGCACGATGATGTCATCACCCTATTTCATGAAAGCGGCCATGCTCTGCACGCCTTACTCTCTGAAGTCGACGAGCCGAGTGCCTCGGCTTTTGCGGCGGTTGAGTGGGATGCCATCGAGCTACCCTCACAGTTCATGGAAAATTTTTGCTGGGAATGGTCAGTGTTACAACGCTTGACCTCGCACGTGGATACGCAAGCGCCCTTGCCGCGCGAGCTCTACGATCGCATGACCGCTGCCCGTAATTTTCAAAGCGGTATGCAAACCGTACGACAGGTTGAGTTTTCGCTCTTTGACATGTTGGTACATAACCGCAGCCAAGGTCTTTCGATTGCCGAGGTGTTGACGCAGCTCGATCAGGTGCGTGATGAGGTTGCTGTCATACGCCCACCGTCATGGCATCGGTTTCCGCACAGCTTCTCGCATTTGTTTGCCGGCGGCTATGGCGCTGGCTACTACAGTTACAAGTGGGCCGAAGTGTTATCCGCTGATGCCTTTGCAGCGTTTGAAGAAGCCGCTGCGCGCGCAGCAAACGACGCGCATGCGACAGGTCAGGCGCTAGAGGGCACCGGTGCGCTTGATGCTGACACAGGTGAGCGCTTTAAGCGTGAAGTGCTTGCAGTAGGTGGTGTACGCCCCGCTGCTGACTCCTTTAAGGCATTTAGAGGGCGCGGGCCCCAAATTGATGCCCTGTTGCGTCACAGCGGTATGTCGGACACTGAAACTGCGGCGGCGGCCTAATGCAAATCCGTGCGAACCGACCTTCTTTAAGTTGTCGAGTATCTAAGAGGATACGCTTAGGCGACTGCCTGCTTGCCCGACGCCACAAGATCATACAAAGCGAACGATGAGGCTCTGGCTCAATCGTCTGTCGCGCCTTTTGTGCATCGTGAGCTTGCTGACTCTGACCGCTTGTTCAGAGCCCGACTACAAGTGGTCGCTTTACGACGTAAGCGGTCATTTACCCAATCTTGAATTCTCGCTAAAAGGGACCGGCAATAAAACTGTCACCCAGGCGAACCTCAAAAACAAAACAGTATTGGTCTTTTTTGGCTATGCCAGTTGCCCAGACATTTGTCCGACCACGATGGCACAACTGACTGAGGTGATGACTAAGCTTGGCGACGATGCTCAGGACGTTCGCATTTTATTTATCAGTGTCGACCCTCATCGCGATACGCCCGATATGTTGCAAGCCTATGTCGATGCCTTTAATAAAAATGCAGTGGGCCTGACTGGCAGCGAAAAAGAAGTGGCAGCCTTGGCTAAGCGCTATCGCATCGCCTACCAAATTGAGAAACCCAAGCCTGGCGACAGCGCTGAAATCTATGACGTGACGCACAGCCGCGGCGTGTTTATTTTTGATCGCTTTGGCAAAGCGCGTTTGTTAGCCTCTGACACCGAAGCGATCGACACAGTCACCGCCGATCTGAGGCGCCTGATTCAAACGACGCGCACAAAGTGAACAAAGCACATGGTGGTCGGTCAATGTTAAGGTTAGCTATCCATCACTCATGATTGCTGACAGCAACGATGCTTCCAACAAATAAGAACCAAGACGCTCTTGATATCTCTATTCAAGGCATGACCTGTGCCTCGTGCGTCTTGCGGGTTGAAAAAGCCCTGAAGGCTGTGCCTGGCGTGTCAGCGGCAACAGTCAACCTGGCGACAGAGCGCGCCCACATCGACTGGGCCACCGAGTTGTCTGACCCGAAAGACGTAAGCTTGAAGGTCTTAGCGGCAGTGCATAAAGCGGGCTACGAAGCCTCTGTGCTTGAACAGCACGCTGCGCCCTCCTCTGCCGAAGCGGATGCACGCGCTCTCGAAACAAACGCCTTGCTGCGCGCCCTCTGGGTGTCGCTTGCGTTGACGCTACCGATTTTTCTGGTCGAAATGGGCGGGCATCTGATACCCAGCGTGCATCACTTTGTACATGAAACGATTGGCATGCAACGTAGCTGGATCGCACAATCAATCTTGACCACGCTGGTGTTAGTTGGACCGGGGCGCGTCTTTTTTACCAAGGGTCTGCCGGCTTTATGGCATCTAGTGCCCGAGATGAACTCACTGGTTGCGTTAGGGGCTTGTAGCGCGTGGGCGTATTCAATGGTGGCTACCTATTTACCTCAAGCCTTACCTGACGGCACACGCTTTGTATATTTCGAAGCCGCTGCAGTGATTGTGACGTTGATTTTGTTAGGTCGAACGCTTGAGGCACGTGCCAAAGGACGCACCGGCGCTGCGATCAAACACCTGATTGGCTTACAGCCGCGCCAGGCACGCGTCTTGATCAACGGCCAACCGACAGACATTGATATCAAAACGGTCAAGCCCGGTGATCTGATTTTGGTGCGTCCTGGCGAAAAAATCGCGACAGATGGTGTCATTACCGAAGGCCAGCCCTACATCGACGAAGCAATGATATCGGGCGAACCGATCCCAGTCACCAAACGTATCGGTGATCGTGTGACTGGTGGCACGTTAAACACAACTAACAGTTTTACCTTTAAAGCGACACACACGGGTGGCGATACCGTCTTGGCACGCATCATTCGCATGGTCGAGGCTGCTCAAGGCACCAAGCTGCCGATACAAGCGCTAGTCGATCGCGTCACCGCATGGTTTGTGCCAGCCATCATCCTGTGTTCTCTATTGACCTTCGTCATTTGGTATTGGTTAGGCCCTGCGCCCAGCCTCAGTCATGCGTTGATTAACGCCGTAGCCGTGATGATCATCGCTTGCCCGTGCGCCATGGGTCTGGCAACACCCACCTCAATCATGGTGGGTACCGGTCGCGCCGCCGAACTCGGTGTCTTGTTTCGCCAGGGTGATGCGTTACAACGCCTGCGTGATGTGCAAGTGGTGGCCTTTGATAAAACGGGCACGCTGACAATGGGCAAACCAGTACTGACCGATTTTGTTGTACTCGAGCCAACTTACGACCGCGCCCTTCTACTGTCTTGGGCCGCTGCCATGCAGACGCACTCTGAGCATCCGATTGCCCATGCGATTGTGCAGGCTGCACGCGCCGACAATCTGCCCATCGCTGCCGCACACAACTTTAAGGCGATCAGCGGCGCTGGCGTGCGAGCCACGGTGAATGGTCACGCGGTGAGCTCAGGCGCCCAAGCCTTTATGCAAACAGAAGGCGTAGACACCTCTGCGGCAGTTCATTACAGCGAGCAATGGGGTCAACAGGGTAAAACACCGATCTGTTTAGCGGTAGACGGCAAGCTAGCTGCGCTGATGGCGGTGGCTGATCCAGTCAAGCCAAGTGCACACGGGGCGATTGCGACACTCAAGCAGCTTGGGTTGCGTACCGTCATGATCACCGGCGACAATCAATTCACCGCACTTGCGGTCGCGCAGCAACTTGGCATCGATGAAGTCCATGCTCAAGTATTGCCTGAGGGCAAAGTCGCGGTCTTGCAAGCGCTGCAACGCTCAAGTGCACTAGGCGGTCGCACAGAGACTTCACACTCACCGACAGCCGATACACTCGAAGCACAATCAAACAACACTGGACCGACGTACGCCAAAGTCGTGCTCGCGTTTGTCGGCGACGGCATCAACGACGCCCCTGCTCTGGCCACAGCAGATGTCGGGATCGCCATCGGTACAGGCACCGATGTCGCAATCGAATCAGCCTCTGTCGTATTGATGTCTGATGATCTAGCAGGCGTGTCCACGGCGATTGGCTTATCGCGCGCGACGCTCACCAATATCCGACAAAATCTGTTTTGGGCTTTCGCCTATAACGCAGCACTTGTACCCGTCGCTGCAGGGGTGCTGTACCCGTCGTTTGGGATACTACTGTCGCCTATGTTTGCTGCTGGGGCGATGGCGTTTTCAAGTGTGTTTGTGGTGGCCAACGCCCTGCGGCTCAAACGGTATAAAACTACAGTTGGCAGCGCGTCGTAAACGTCATCTAAAGCTATGGTCGCCACCGCGTCGTAAACGTCATCGCGTCAGGGCGTTGCACCGGGTTAGCTGGTGTGATGGGCGTACCGATCGCTAAAAAACCCACGAAACGATAATCGAGCGCATCAAACCCCAACGCCTCGGGTACCTCATCGGTGTAGGTACCGAGCCCTGTACTCCAGTAGCTCGAAAAGCCCATCAAATGCGCAGCGTTTTGAATATTCATCACCGCTGCGCCCATCGATAATGTTTGTTCAATCTCTGGCACTTTTTCATTGTCGTGCGAAATTTTGTACGCAAGCCCAATCAGTAACGGCACCGTCGATAACCACTTACGTGTGTTCTGCTCTTTTTGCGGGGTAATCTCACGACCCGAACGACGTGTTGCAGCAATCGCCAAGTCGGTAAATGCTGCGACCTCGGGTTGCATCACGAGTGCAAAGCGCCACGCACGCAACGCAGAATGATCAGGGGCACAGACTGCCGCCGCGAGCATTTGTTGCAACTGTTCAACATTGGGGCCTGGGGCCTGTACGAGCTTTTGTGAACGACGCGTGGTCAGTAGCTGAGCGTTTGCGAGCGAAGTCATTTGCGTAACACCTTAAACATTAGAAAAAAACCCTGCATCACAGAAGCGATGCAGGGCTTAGTTACAGACTGCCTGCCGAAACAGACAAATCAGTAAGTATTACAGCACTTGAATGTTGGTTGCTGATGGGCCTTTTGCGCCCTGACCAATTTCAAAGCTAACTTTCTGGTTTTCTTCGAGAGTTTTGTAACCACTCGAGCGAATTTCAGAATAGTGAGCGAACAGATCTTTGCCGCCGCCGTCAGGCATAATAAAACCATAACCTTTTTCGGCATTGAACCACTTCACGACACCAGTTGCCATTTCAACTTCCTTGATAGATAAATAACGGGCAAAAACGCCCAACGTGCTAGATGGTCAAGGAAGGGATAGACACCACTGATTACCACTAAGGGCGACCGACTAGGGACAAAAACCGCGTCGCTTGAGAATCTTGCAGGCAAAGTGTAGAGGCGAAGTCCACTAGAGTCAAACACTTACAGTGGTTTTTTGCCCTTAAATCGCTGAATTTGTGGTTTTCTCTGCATTTTGGGTATGAAAGCAACAAAATAAGTGAATTCTCTAAGAATTCGGCTCAATTTCAAAAAAAAACACTAGGTAACTATCCCTACACTTTCAGTATTGGCTGAACAACAGGGATATTGAAATGAAAGTCATCGTTTTAGGCGCGGGCGTCATTGGTACAACCAGTGCGTATTACCTCGCGCGTGCAGGTGCTGAGGTCACGGTAATTGATCGCCAGGGCTGTGTCGCCAATGAAACCAGCTTCGCCAACGCAGGGCAAATATCACCTGGCTACTCCACACCCTGGGCCGCACCCGGTATCCCCTTTAAAGCCTTTAAATGGATGTTCTCTAAGCACGCCCCTTTGGCGATCAAACTAGACGGCAGCCTGTGGCAGCTACGCTGGATGGCGAACATGTTGCGCAACTGCACCGCCAGCCGCTACGAACTTAACAAAGAGCGCATGATGCGCGTGGCTGAGTACAGTCGCCACTGCCTCGACACGTTGCGCGCAGACACAGGGATCCAATACGAACAGCGCTGCGGGGGCACCTTGCAGTTGTTTCGCACCCAAGCCCAGATGGATGCGGTGCAACGCGACATTAAGGTGTTAGAAGAGTGTGGCGTGCCTTATGAGCTACTTGGCGCATCGCAACTCACCGCAGTTGAACCGGGCCTGCGACGCGCTCAAGGCCTACTCGCGGGCGGGTTGCGTTTGCCCAACGACGAAACCGGCGACTGCCAACTCTTTACCACCCGTTTAGCCACACTGGCGCAAGAGCTAGGCGTGCAATTTCGTTACAACACCCCAGTTGAGCACTTGCTAACAGCTGGCGGCCAAATCACCGGTGTGCGCACCGAGCACGAGGTGCTGAAGGCCGATCGCTATGTCTTGGCGCTTGGCAGCTACACGCGTGATTTGCTCGCGCCACTAAATATCGAACTACCGGTGTACCCAGTAAAGGGCTATTCGCTCACAGTGCCTTTAAAAGATGAATCGCTTGCACCGCAATCAACAGTGCTAGACGAAACCTACAAAGTCGCGGTGACGCGCTTTGATAATCGTATTCGTGTCGGTGGCATGGCCGAACTGAGTGGCTTTGATTTAAGCCTAAAGCCACAACGCCGCGCAACCCTCGAAAAAGTCGTCACCGAACTGTTTCCCGGTGGCGACGTCCAGAACGCAACATTTTGGACTGGCCTACGGCCCATGACCCCCGATAGCACGCCGGTTATTGGGGCGACACCTTTGAACAATCTGTTTTTAAATACAGGTCATGGGACGCTAGGCTGGACGATGGCTTGCGGCTCTGGCAAGCTGATTGCAGACTTGGTGACGGGCCAGCGCCCTGAAATCCGTACTGACGGTCTAGCAATCAGTCGCTATCAAACAACGACTCAACCGCCTTTGCAGCGGCCGACTTCAGTGCCGGCTTAGTTTTCAGAATATATTGTTGTATTGCCTCGTTTTGCGATTTTTATGACTCGTCCCTCAAAAGCCCTCATTGACCTCGCCGCACTGCGTTCAAACTACCTGACTGCCCGCAACTTGCACGGAGGTCGCGCGTTAGCGGTCGTCAAAGCCAACGCCTACGGGCACGGCGCTGTGCCTTGCGCGCAAGCCTTAGCCGATATCGCAGACGGCTTTGCCGTTGCCTTTGCCGCTGAGGCCTTTGAGCTTCGCGAAGCTGGCATCACAAAGCCTATTCTTGTCCTTGAGGGCTGCTTTGATCCCGATGAACTCGTTGCCGCATACAAGGCAAACCTCTGGGTCGTCATCCATCAAGAGTCACAATTACGTGCGCTTGAAACTGCGCCTATTGATGCTCACAGCATGCGTGTATGGCTCAAGGTCGATTCAGGCATGCATCGCGCTGGGTTTGCGCTCGAAGCTGTGCAAGGCGCCTACGAACGTCTTGAAGCCTGCCCCTCGGTCGCCTCGATCACTCTCATGACGCACTTTGCCCGCGCTGACGAACCCGACAGCGACGCGACTGCCAAGCAGATCGCGGCTTTTCACGAGGCCACCGCTGGGTTGCCCGGCGATCGCAGCTTGAGCAACTCAGGCGCAGTCCTGGCTTGGCCGACCGCGCGTGGCACTTGGGCTCGACCCGGGATTTTGCTCTATGGGGCTGACCCGTTGCCAGTGAAACCTCAAATTTCGACAAACGGCGAACAACAACCGAACCCACCCTACCAACTCACCCCGGTCATGTCCTTAGTCAGCGAGATCTTTGCCATCCGCACGCTCGCACCAGGTGAAGCCCTGGGCTATGGCGGCACCTTTGTCGCCACAACGCCGGTGCGCGTTGGTCTGGTGGCGATCGGCTATGCAGATGGTTACCCCAGAGTGACGCCAACCGGCACCCCGATCGCAGTTGGTGGGGTCGTCACCCGTACCATCGGTCGGGTATCGATGGATATGCTCACCGTCGACCTCACCGATCTGCCTCAAGCAAGCATCGGCAGCCCCGTCGAATGCTGGGGCAAACAAATCGATGTGAACCAAGTTGCTCAACAAGCCGGCACCATCGCCTACGAACTGCTCTGCAACGTCAAGCGTGTACCCAAGGTTTACCAAAACTGACGCGCAACGAGCGCTTGCTGCGGGCAATCGCTTTGCAGTTTAGAATCCAGCTATTCCCGTGGCTCGCCCTCGGCTTAGCTGAGTTTGCGAGTCCTCTGAGGCACCCATTCACCTTGCTTGAATAAACGTATGCAACTTGCAACCTGGAACGTCAACTCCTTAAAAGTACGGCTGCCACAGGTTTTGGCGTGGCTCGAGGCTAACCCAGTCGATGCCTTATGCCTGCAAGAACTCAAGCTTGATCACGACAAGTTTCCGCTTGATGCGTTCACTGCCATTGGCTATCACGCAGGCTGGGCTGGCCAAAAAACCTATAACGGTGTCGCAGTGCTGTCGCGCCAACCTGGCGTGGATATCACCCGCAATATTCCGGGCTTTGAAGACCACCAGCAACGCGTGTTGGCCACCACCCTGCCCTTCGGCGACAGCACGATTCGCGTGATCAGCGCCTATTGCCCCAACGGTCAAGAGGTTGGCAGCGAAAAGTATCTTTACAAGCTTGCCTGGTTTAAGGCCTTTGAAGCCTGGCTGATCACTGAAAAACAACAACATCCCAATATCGCGGTGCTGGGTGATTACAACATTGCCCCGGTTGATGCCGATGTCCACAATCCCGAAAAATGGCTTGGGCAGATTCTAGTGTCAGAGCCAGAGCGCGCGGCATTTCAATCTTTGCTGGCGCTTGGGTTCACCGATGCGTTTCGCTTATTCGAGCAAGCACCCAAATCCTTTAGCTGGTGGGATTACCGCATGAACGGTTTTAAACGTAACGCCGGCATGCGCATTGATCATGTGTTGTTGTCAGAGTCACTCGTGCCAAGCTGTACCGCCTGCGTCATCGATAAAGGGCCACGCGCCCTTGAACAACCCTCAGATCATACCCCCGTGATCGCCACGCTCAATCTCAGTTAGGCACATATGACTAACGCTCTGGCTCTGCCACTCGATCACCTAGTGATCAATACGCATTTTGAAATGAATGCGGCCCAAACCATCTTTGAGCAGCTTGGCTTTACCCTAACGCCCCGCGGACGCCATAGCCTAGGCTCGATCAATCACCTGATGGTGTTTGAGAACGACTACCTAGAACTCATCGGCCTGCCAAGCGACGGTGGCCCATTGCGCAAAGAGGTTCTTGAAAGCCCTGTGGGCATCGACGGACTGGTCTTTCAAACTGCTGACGCAGCACAGACACATCAGTTGTTGCAAGCAAACGGGTTAGCCGTACAACCTGTGCAAGCGTTTACACGACCAGTTGAACTTGAGGGCGTCGTGTCAGAGGCGCGCTTTGAAACGGTACGCTTTGAACCAGGCCAGTTTAATGCCGGCCGTTTGTATTACTGCAAACATTTCACACCTGAATTGGTTTGGCGCAAAGAGTGGCAAGCCCACCGTAATAACGTACATAAACTCGCGGGTTTATTGATTGTTTGCGAGTCGCCTCAACAAGAAGCCACGCGCTATATGGCGGCTGCCGGTGGTATCGCACGTATCGGTGCAAACGGTGAATATCGGGTGCGCGGTGCACAGTACAGCTTGGTATTTGTGACCGCTGCCCAATACGTAGAATGTTTTGGCAGCCTCACTTGCGTAGGCGGCAAGCGCTCAAGTTTTTTTGGAGCCATTGCGCTTCAAACCTCATCGCTCAAGCCCGTGCGTCAAGCGCTCAAGCAGATGCAAAAACATGGCTTACATACGATCACCTGGCGCGAACAAGCGGGTCGTATCGCTGTACAAATTCCGGGGTTTAACACCTTGCTTGAGTTTGTTGATAAAGCGATTCACTAACTTTTTTCAACGCAGCACCTAGTGTTGCTGCTTTTTGTGAGTGATGGGCGTGCTGGTCACTTTCGATTAACTCTTTTTATCATTTCAGGATACTTTTCATGTTCAAAATCTGGGGCCGTATTACTTCGATCAACGTGCGCAAGGCCGTCTACGCAGCGCAAGAACTGGGTCTTGACTTTGAACGCATCGACGCAGGTGGCGTCTTTGGCATCGTCAAAACGTCCGAATACATTGCCTTGAATCCAAACTCAGTCGTCCCCACCCTGGTTGAGGGCGACTTTGTGCTTTGGGAGTCAAATGTCATCGTGCGCTACTTATGCGCCAAGCACTCGCAGGGCAAACTCTACCCCACCGATTTGCAAGAACGTTTCAATGCCGAGCGCTGGATGGACTGGCAGCAAACCACCTTTGGCCCGTCCGGTCGCGATGCGTTCTGGCAACTAATCCGTATTGCTGAGCCCGAACGCGACATGAAAAAAGTCGAAGCCTCGATTGCCTCAACCGAAATCCTGCTGGATCGCCTTGAACAGCATCTCAGCACAAATGTGTTTGTCGCAGGTGCCAGTATGACAATGGCTGATATCCCGCTCACCTGTGAAGTGCACCGCTGGTACGGGCTGCCAATCCCGCACAAACCACGTCCTTACATCGAGGCTTGGTATGCAAAAATGTTAGCGCGCCCTGGTGCTAAAAACGTACTGACTTTGCCTTTGACGTGATGCCTAACAAGCTTGATTGATTATGCTATTTCTCATGAAGGTCAAACACTCAATAGAGGTTCTGAGTATCCGGAGGTAGGCTTTTCGAGTTAATCCAAGCCAGATGTGAGTATTTGCGAGCAGCGTGTATCAAAACTATCTTATATTTTTATTAGGTTTTTTCAAACACGCACGCTAGTCGCTGTACTCGATCCATCTGATCGAAATTTTACGCATACAAAATTTTGATCGTCTCTCTTGGAATTAGCATGAGTACGAATACTCCTCCTCCAGAGGGACGCACGACTCCACTCAATTTATATCCAAACAAAATTCCTCAACAATCATTAAAGGAATTCATTGAGTCAGGAACGAGTCTTGGTTCGTTGTGTTCACAATCAAAAACACCAGTGCTCATTACGGGTGTGTATGAGGTTTTTCCTGAGCTCGTCAAATGGACTCCAGAGTTTCTTGATCAAAAAGTCGGCGATAAAGCAGTTCAGGTGATTAGTTCTGAAACTGGTGTTTTTCAAGAACACCATCATCCGCTCAACATGACTCTAAGAGAGTACTCGCACGAGATTAATGTCAATCCCTCAACTGCAAAGCGGCATTTATACATGGGCGCGTTGAACATTGATCATTTTTTTCCAGAGATCAAGGCAGATTTGCAATTTGATGAACTGTTGCCCCAAGAGATTAACCATTTAGAGTTATGGTACGGCCCAGGAGGCAATACAACTGGATTGCATTACGATGCCTTTAGTAATTTTTTCATTCAACTGTATGGTCAAAAACGTTGGCTCTTGTCAGAGCCCAATAGTTTTCTGAATCTTTATCCCAGATCTGCCTTATCAAATTATCCAAAGAACACTGACTTTAATCCGCTAAAGCCCGATTTTGAAAAGTATCCTAAAGCCAAAAAAGTACAGTTTTATGATCTAACGATTCAGCCAGATTCAATTCTTTTTGTACCACCCTATTGGTGGCATCAAGTCAGCAGTTACAACATGTCTATTTCAGTGAGTATTTGGTGCAAAACCAATCTGCTGAAAGCCGAGTGGGGAGCACTTCAACTACTCCCGACCCACATCAAACATCTGATGAGACAGATTGTTTCCTCTAAACGGCCGTGATTGCCTAGGTGTCTTCGCTCAAAACAGTATTCAGAGAGCGAATTTGCTTCAACTCGCAGTGACTAATTAGGCCCTTGAGCCACCCGTTTCATGCTTAAACTTGCAAAGTCTTGTGCATAGCCGCCAAGCTTCTTTTTAAGAAAGGCTTTTTGTTCAACAGTCAGGCTGTTCAAAACTTCAGCAGTCATCTCTGCCCATTCGCGTCTAAGTTGCATTTGCTGGCGAGCCAGCGACGGTTCACGATAGTGCTTCAAACTAGTTAAGTAGGTATTCAAGGCATTTTCAGCTTGCGCCACGTCTACGCCTTGCTGTTGCTCAAGCACCATTAGCAAGGCCTTTTGCCGCAGCACCCGTTCGTCACCCCAAGACGCAAACACTTTCGATCTCCTATCAGACAACCCAGTGATCAACGTGCGTTGTGGGGCCGTCAGCGTTCCTACCCAATCCTCGAAGCGCTTCAGCGCACGCTTATGGTAATTCTTGCGCGTCGCATCGCTGTTTGGATTTTTTAAGTATTCATCGAAATACTCTTTATTTTCGCTCTCAAACTGCTCACGCAAACGTTTTTGCTGTTTCGGTGTCAGCGTCACCATGAGGCTCGCAAGTTGCTGAGCCGCGCGCTGCCCAAGCACTTCGAGCGCTTGCTCGACTCGTTCTTGTATCTCGAATACTTCGCTCGCGGTAAATGGTGCTGCGTCATCCACACGCATGCGCCAAGTCTCAAAGGCATAGCTGTAGTTCGGTAAAGCAACTTCAGAATGCCACTGCATAAACCGCACAAACTCTTGATCGAGTGCAAGCCTTTGAGCGTCATCCAAACTCAGATAACCGTTGAGGCGATACGACAGGTAATTTGGGGCATAGTTGTAGGCGATCTGAATAGAACTACACCCCGACAAGGCGCACACTAAGACGAGCGCCCCGAGCGCCTTGAAAAAACGTGGTGCCGCGCCCGTGCCGTGCGAGGCAAACCAATGACGACTTAGATGATTCAGACAAGACAACATACGACCACGCAACACCAAAAAGAGACAACCAATTGTTGCACAGTCCGACTGACATGAAAACAAACTTAGCGCCCGTAAGCAGGCACGGCGAGATTCGACGGACGATTTCTGCAGATCGTATCGAAACCACTACAGCTGAATCGGTCATGCTCGCTAAGCTTACTTGTCTTCCATGCGCCAGACGCCATCCCACACACCTTCAGGCGGGTGTTGCTGAAGCAAACGACAGCGCTCAATGTAAATCTGCGAGAGCTTGTCGTCGGGATTAAAGCCAAGCGCCTGCTCAAAGGCTTTAATCGCCAGGTAAAACTCACCGCGCCGATACTTCGCAATACCGTCCCTGAAATGACTCACAACATCCATCAGATTCGGAAAAGTTTGCTCAGTGTGATAATCCAAAACTTCAAATACAGCAACAGGTTGAGTTTTTCCTTTCACGACCACCAGATCAACCTCGCGCATACGATAAGTGCCACGCAATTTCTTTTGCGTGAACTCGCTGATCAAAATCTTGGCGGCATACTGCTTACAAGCCGACTCAAGACGTGCGGCTAAGTTGACCCCGTCACCGATGATGGTGTAATCCATCCGTTTTTTGGCGCCGATGTTGCCCGACACCACGACATCTGTGTTTAAGCCGATACCAATATTGATTGGCTTCTTGCCTTCGCTCAAGCGGATGACATTCCAATCGGCCAAGCGGGTGATCATTGAGATTGACGTGCGTACCGCACGGTCTTCATCATCGCTATGCGCCATCGGAATCCCAAAGGCTGCCATCACTGCATCGCCGATAAACTTATCAAGC
>JAURJT010000022.1 GCA_030832095.1 Gammaproteobacteria bacterium
CACAAAAGAAGAAGCCCAACCGAGAACGGTTGGGCTTCTGTATTTGGTGGCCCGGGGCGGAATCGAACCACCGACACAAGGATTTTCAATCCTCTGCTCTACCGACTGAGCTACCAGGCCATCTGAAGGGCGAAATGATACACCAAAAAGGGTTTTCTCGCCTTCCTGCTAGAGGGGAAGGCAGATCCGGCTTTATAATGGTGCCGTTCAGAGGGTTATTTCGTCTGTTGTGATTAAAGCGCGTCTCGGTTGCTTGTCTGCTCCGCCGTGCTGGCAACGTTATCGGCGTGACTTTTCCAACGTTCAGCTTAACAACCACTATTAGTTAATCATCGCAGTCAATTATGTCTGTCAACGTA
The DNA here is from genome assembly GCA_030832095.1 of Gammaproteobacteria bacterium. Classification (GTDB taxonomy): domain Bacteria; phylum Pseudomonadota; class Gammaproteobacteria; order Burkholderiales; family Burkholderiaceae_B; genus Zwartia; species Zwartia planktonica. The sequence goes on from JAURJT010000022.1 coordinate 360, forward strand.
CTCGCTTTAGGGTTAAACCACGTCTCTGCTCCAGTTTCGGTGCGCGAGCGCGTTTCGTTGCCTGAAGACTTAGTGCGTCCAGCATTGAATGCGTTGCGCGAGGCTTTTGGCGGTGCGGTTAAAGAGGCGGCGATCCTCTCAACCTGTAATCGCACCGAGCTGTATTGCGCTGCTGAACCCCAGGTCGCAGAGCGCTTGCCTGATTGGCTGGCGGATTACAACAAGCTCGATGCGGGCGATTTAAGGCCTCACGTGTACGTGCACGATCGCGGAGATGCGGTGCGGCATGCTTTTCGCGTAGCGAGCGGGCTTGATTCGATGGTGCTAGGTGAACCTCAGATCTTGGGGCAGATGAAAGATGCCGTGCGTGCCGCCGACGAGGCCGGAGCCTTAGGCACTTTGCTACACCAGTTGTTTCAACGCACGTTTTCAGTGGCTAAAGAGGTTCGTTCAACAACGGCCATTGGCGCGCAGTCAGTTTCTCTGGCGGCCGCGGCGGTTCGCTTGACCGAGCGCGTGTTTGGGGATTTGCGTAGTTCAAAGGTGTTATTTATCGGCGCAGGCGAAATGATCGAGCTCTGCGCCACGCATTTTGCAGCGCGTGAGCCGTCTTCTATCGTTGTAGCCAACCGCACGATCGAGCGCGCCGAATCGTTGGCCAAGCAGTTTTCTGGCACCACGATGCGCTTAGCTGACCTGCCAGAGCGTTTGGCCGAGTTTGATGTAGTGGTGTCCTGTACGGCCAGTACCTTGCCTATTTTGGGACTAGGGATGGTTGAGCGGGCAACGCGCCAGCGTAAGCGTAAGCCGATCGTGATGGTTGACTTAGCGGTGCCGCGCGATATCGAACCAGAAGTTGTACGTTTGGATGATGTGTATCTGTACTCGGTGGATGATTTGGGTGCGGTGGTGCAAAGTGGCACTGAAGCACGCTTGGCGGCTGTGGTTCAGGCTGAAACCATTATCGACGAACGTGTCTTGAATTTTATGCATTGGATGCAAGTCAGGGCCAATGTGCCTATTATTCGTGACCTGCAGCAAACGGCTCAAGCCGTACAAGCACAAGAGCTTGAACGGGCGCGCAAGATGTTAGCCAGGGGTGACTCACCCGATGCAGTGCTTGAACAACTCGCGCACGGTTTGACGCAAAAATTCTTACACGGCACCTTAGCCTCGCTCAATCAAAGTGAAGAGGCCGAGCGTCAGCAACTGCTGGCGTGGTTGCCCCGTATTTTCCCAAAGGGTTCTGATCGGCGTTAGCTTCGCTGTCAGCCTTCTTTTGTGAGCCTTAGTGCCTGGGCTTCGTTGTTTATTCCCCCGTAAAGACATTCATGAAATCTTCAATGCGCTCTCGTTTAGAGCATCTCTCTCGTCGCTTAGTTGACCTTGACGCGATTCTGTCTGAGCCAGACGCAGCCAACGATATGAATCAATATCGCAAGCTATCGCGCGAACGCGCCGAGCTTGAGCCGGTTGTGAAGGCCTTTGAGGCCTTCGAGGCGGCTGAGACTGATTTAGAGGGCGCACGCGCGATGCTGGATGACCCTGAAATGAAGGCGATGGCGCTTGAAGAGATCGACGATTGCAAGGGCCGTATTGAACAGCTTGAAGCTGATTTGCAACTGCAACTGTTACCCCGTGATCCCGACGATGGCCGTAGCGTATTTCTCGAAATTCGCGCTGGCACGGGCGGTGATGAAAGCGCCTTGTTTTCTGGCGATCTGTTGAGAATGTATAGCCGTTATGCCGAGCAACAAGGCTGGAAAGTTGAACTGATGTCTGAAAGCCCCTCAGATCTAGGCGGCTATCGCGAGGTCATTGTGCGTTTGGATGGCGAGGGTGTGTATGGCCGTCTGAAATTTGAGTCGGGTGCGCATCGCGTGCAGCGTGTACCGGCCACAGAGACGCAGGGTCGCATTCACACCTCTGCCTGCACTGTTGCAGTGATGCCAGAAGCCGACGCCGCCACCGACATCGTGATCAACCCAAGCGAGTTGCGTATCGATACGTTTCGTGCCAGCGGGGCAGGCGGGCAACACATTAACAAAACTGATTCTGCCGTACGCATTACCCATTTGCCAACAGGGTTGGTGGTTGAGTGCCAAGACGACCGTTCGCAACACCGCAACAAAGATAAAGCCATGCAGGTGTTGGCGGCAAGGCTAAAAGACAAAGTTCAGCGCGAGCGCCATGACAAAGAGGCCGCTCAACGTAAAAGTCTGGTCGGTTCGGGGGATCGGTCTGAACGGATCCGCACCTACAACTTCCCGCAGGGTCGCTTGACCGATCATCGAATTAATCTGACCTTGTATAAGCTTGGTTCAATTATGGAAGGCGATTTAAATGACGTGACAGGCGCCCTCATTGCCGAGCATCAGGCAGAGTTACTAGCAGCCTTAGGTGACGAGCACTGATGCAAACGGCGCAATCCTTGACCGCAATCAGTGGTTTGCCCCGCCTAGAGGCTCGGATGCTGCTTGAAATGGTGCTGGCTAAGCCGCGCGAATGGTTACTCGCCCACGATACTGACCCTTTAGCGCCTGAAGCGGCTGCGCAGTTTTTGACCTTGGCCGCGCAACGCCGCCAAGGCACGCCAATGGCGCACTTGGTTGGGCACCGAGAGTTTATGGGACACCGCTTGAGTGTCTCGGCCGACGTTTTGATTCCAAGACCAGAGACCGAGTTGTTGGTGGAAATGGCGCTGCAAAGCCTGGAAGACTGTGCTAAGCGTTCTTTGCCTAGCCCGGCCACGGGCAACGGTGCAGGCTGCTCTTTACTTGATTTGGGTACGGGTAGTGGCGCGGTGGCGATTAGCGTTGCACTCGCGTGCCCAAGTGCTCGAGTCGTTGCAACAGATCTAAGCGAAAACGCACTGGCGATCGCACAAAAGAATGCCCATCAACACAGTGCACCTGTCCAGTTTTGGCAGGGAAATTGGTACGAAGCCCTACCGCCAGAGGGGCGATTCGATGTGATCGTTTCAAACCCGCCGTATATTGCTCTTAATGACCCGCACTTGGCGCAAGGCGATCTGCGGTTTGAGCCAGTTGGGGCCTTAACTGACGGTGCCGACGGTTTGACGGCATTACGGCAAATTATCACTGGCGCGCCGCAGCATTTAATCAACGGCGGTTGGTTGTGGCTTGAGCATGGTTACGAGCAGGGCGAAGAGGTTACACAGTTACTACTAAAGGCTGGTTTTAACGCAGTCCAAACAAAACAAGATTTAGCAGGTTTGCCCCGAATAACGGGCGGATCTTTGTAGGATCCTTATAATTAACTATTCACATTTATTGACGAGGGACAGCATGAGCGACGTTCAAACTTTTATCCGCGACACGGTCACTAATAACCCAGTAGTGCTTTTCATGAAGGGCACAGCCCAAGCCCCGCAGTGCGGCTTTTCAGGCAAGGCCATTCAAATCTTAAAAAGCAACGGCGTCACCACCCTGGTCACAGTCAACGTGCTTGAAGACGAAGCTGTTCGCAGCGGTGTCAAAGAATTTTCACAATGGCCCACCGTTCCCCAGCTGTACGTAGGGGGTGAGTTCATTGGTGGTTCAGACATCATGACTGAGATGGACCAAAGTGGCGAGCTCAAGCAGGTGTTAACGGCCGCCGGCGCTGCGGCTTAACTCTTTGGGCCGGTGTCGAATGCTCGACCGCGTGTAGTGGCGGGTTGACCCCATGAGGGTTGCCCCACTGTGCGTGCGTTAGAGCACTGACGGCTTAACAAAACGCATCACTTGAGCGTTTACACCCAATTTCGCGGGGTTTGCCTCGCGAAGTTCTTCAGTACTCGCCTCATGTAACTCGGCCACCGCCTCGAAACTCGGCGGATCAAACGCCATATCCCCTTCGGGATCTGCAAGCCCATTCGGTTTGAGCCCAACAAAATCGAATAGATTACGATCCATTAAATGCGATGGCGCAACGTTTGCAAGCGCGTTGAAAATACTCCACGCGCGCGATGGGTGTTTCTTATCCCACTCGGCAAGCATACGACCCACTTCTTTACGTTTGAGGTTTTCTTGCGAACCACACAAGGTACAAGGAATGATTGGAAATTGTTTCCAGTCCGCATAGGCGATCAAGTCTGTTTCTTGGATATAGGCCAAGGGTCGAATCACGGTGTTCTTGCCGTCGTCTGAGACGAGTTTAGGCGGCATCGCCTTCAGTTTGCCACCATAAAACAGGTTTAAAAAGAAGGTTCCTAAAATATCATCACGATGATGACCCAATGCAATTTTGGTAGCGCCCAATTCGCCTGCAACCCGATACAAAATTCCGCGACGTAAGCGCGAGCAAAGTGAACAGGTTGTTTTCCCTTCTGGGATCAGTCGTTTAACGATTGAGTAGGTATCTTGGTTTTCGATATGAAAGGGGATGTCGCGTGCGCGCAGATAGTTTGGTAAAACCTCTTCTGGAAACCCCGGCTGTTTTTGATCAAGATTCACTGCGATGATGTCAAAATCGATGGGCGCGCGCGTTCGCAACGTGAGCAAAACATCGAGCATGGCGTATGAATCTTTTCCGCCTGACAAACACACCATGACGCGATCGCCGGCCTCGATCATGTTGTAGTCGCCGATAGCTCGGCCGGTTTCTCGCATAAGGCGTTTCGATAATTTATTGTGCTCGATGCGTTGTTTTTCGCTAACGTCAACCATCTCAAAACCCCTTGTCAAGCAAATATTCAGTGACTGCAGCGCGATCGCCCGAAAAAATCACGCGTGATCGTTTGCTTTCGCGCTGATGTTCATACATTGGATCGTAATACTCGCTCAACAAGGGCCGGATCCAATCGCGATGCAAGTCAAGGCTGCCCGTTGATTTTTGCTCGTCTAATGCCGCTTGCATGGCTGCCGCCAGCCGAGCGTGACGTTCGCCGCCCAGCCGCTTGACTAAGTTTTGCAAGCTCTCGAGCAAGCGCACTGAAAAGGCCTCGAAGCCAGCCTCGGCGCCAAGCTTGGCTGCAAATTGTGCACCAAGATCTTCGACATAGTCGTGCAAAATGCGCTCGACCCGAACCGGCATCGGCTCTTCAAGCCAAACGACTGAACTCGTTTGCATTTTGTCGCGCAAACTAATGGGCAGGGCGCAACGTCCAATCATGCGCGATTCATCTTCAAGGGCAATGCGTGTTTTACCTTGCGCGTGCAAACGTAACAGCGCAATTGCTAGGCTGTTGTCGAAGTTGATTTGCACGGGCTGATCGGTGGCGTGTTTGCCAAAGCTCGAGCCGCGGTGATGGGCAAGCTTTTCAAGGTCAACGGTTGAGCTGAGTGCTTGCACTACTTCAGTCTTGCCTGAGCCAGTCAAGCCAGACACCAACACAAAGTCAGACTCGACGATATGCTTAGCCAACGACTCGAGCAAAAACGTGCGCATCGCTTTATAGCCACCTACGACACGCGGGTATTCGATTCCTGCTTCAGCTAGCCAGCTTTGTGAAATGCGAGAGCGCAGCCCCCCTCGGAAGCAGTAGAGATAACCGTCGGGGTTTGCTTGCGCAAAGGCTTTCCAATGCGCCACGCGGGCTGCCTTGATATTGCCCGACACCAACTCGTGTCCGAGCTTGATAGCGGCTTCTTGGTTTACTTGTTTATAACGTAGGCCAACTTGATGACGCTCATCGTCATTCATGAGTGGAAGATTGCTGGCGCCAGGAAATGCGCCTTGTTCAAACTCGATCGGGGCGCGTACGTCTAAGAGTGCGACCTCTCTTGTGAAAAGTGAAGCAAAGTCATCTGTATCGGCGCGCGTCATAAAAGTGAGGTCATCGGTTTGAGTTGGCATAGCGTTTGTGCAGGGGCTGCGAGCTTAACCGAAAATTCACGCAGCTCGTCACGCCTAAACACATGCACCTTGACGCGTTCGCCAGCCAGATGGCGCGCCAACACACTTTCCAATGAATTGTTGACCGAGTCGATGCGTACGCCATCCAGTGCGACAAGAATATCGTGAGCCGAGAGCCCACCCTGGTGAGCGGCTCCGTGCTCAAAGACGGTCGCAAGCACAAGCTGATCGCCTTGTTTACGCGTGCGCACATCAAGCGTTGGCAGATTGCTTGCGGCTTGCCACTGCATATCGATACCGTGTTGGGCGAAGAGCGCGCGCAAGGGTACATCTTCGCGCCCATAGACCCACCTTGCGATGGGTTCTGAGACGTCGACGCCTGTGCAGTCTGATACCAGCCGCACAAAGGCTTTTTCTTTTAACCCGCGAGCTGCACCTTGATAAAAATCGCGACCATACTGCTCCCATAGGCACCGCATGACATCATCTAAGCTAAACGCCCCGTTGGTAGCCGTGCGAATGGTTAGATCCAGGCCCAAGGCAACCAGTGAGCCCTTGGTGTAGTAGCTGACCAGTGCATTAGGAGAATTTTCGTCTTGCTTGTAGTAGCGCGACCACGCGTCAAACGAACTCTCGGCCACTGATTGTTTGTGTCGGCCTGGCGTTGTAAACACGCCGCTGATTTGTTTGCCAAGTGTTTGCAAATAGTCAGAGGTATTGATGACGCCACTGCGCACGAGCATCAGGTCGTCGTAGTAAGACGTGAAGCCTTCAAAAATCCACAACAAACGTGTGTGGGTTTCTTTGGTGAGGTCGTAGTGCGCAAAGGCCGCCGGTTTAATGCGTTTGACGTGCCAAGTATGAAAATATTCGTGACTGACCAAACCTAAAAAGGTTTGATAGCCCTCTGGGGTCTTCTTTTGTCCAAGTGTGGGCAGATCTTTGCGTGCAGCCATTAACGCCGTTGAGGCGCGGTGCTCAAGACCACCGTAGCTGTCGCCCGTGACCATGGTCATAAAGACGTATTTCAGCGCAGTATCTAAAAACGGCGCCTGTTCTGAGTCGGGCTCAAAAAAACGGATCTGCGTTTCGCAAATAGCTTTGACATCGCGCGCAATACGTTTGAGATCCAAGTTGGGGATCACGCCAGTAAACATCATCTCATGGGGTGCACCGCAGGCGTCAAAGCGCACTACCTGGGGCCTGCCCATTTCGACGGGGTGATCGATCAGGTCATCGTAATTGCGCGCTTTGTAGGCGCCAAAGCCGTTGGCGTAGTCTCTGATGACCTTGGGGCTACCGTTGGGTTGTGCGGCTTGCGGCAAGCTGGTGAAGACACGCCAGTTGACTAAAGCTGGTGCAAGCAGTGTGACCTGACAGGGTTGCTCTTCAAAGCCATGCGGTCGCAGATAGACGCTGGTGCCGTTGAAAAAGCCGTGTGTCTCGTCCAGATGCGCCCCGCGCACCGAAAGATCCCAAGCGTAAACGGTGGTCGTAATGTGAAGTGGGTCAACGCAAGGTTCAACGCGCCAGCTATGGTTGTCAAGTTTAATAAGATTCAGGCGGCGATTACCCGAACGCGCAGAGATCGTTTCGACTTGGCGTGAAAAATCCCGAATCAGGTAACTGCCCGGAATCCAGGCCGGTAGCGATACGACCTGGCCTAGGGGGTTTGGCTGCGGAACCGTGAGCGTGACTCGATAGCGGTGCCCGGCTAAATCAAAAGGCTCTAAACTGTAAAGTATGGGTTTGCTTTTCATACCGCTATCTTATTTCACATTTCAGAGGATCCTCTCATGAGCGAAGCTTTAGTCTTAATCGAAACTCGCGGCCGCGTTGGCCTGTTGACATTAAATCGTCCGAAGGCACTGAATGCCCTGAACGATGCGTTGATGAACGAACTAGGTGCGGCTTTGCTTGCCTTTGACGCTAACGATGAGGTTGGTTGTATTGTTATTACAGGCAGCGAAAAGGCGTTTGCGGCTGGGGCTGATATCGCAGCGATGAAAGATTGGTCGTACATGGACGTCTATCGTACCGATTACATTACCCGCAACTGGGAGACCATCCGCCGTGTGCGCAAGCCTGTCATTGCGGCGGTGGCGGGTTACGCTCTGGGCGGCGGTTGTGAGTTGGCCATGATGTGCGACTTCATTATTGCGGCTGATACTGCCAAATTTGGCCAACCCGAAATCAAGATTGGAGCGATTCCTGGCTCGGGTGGGACGCAGCGTTTGCCTCGCGCGGTTGGCAAATCAAAGGCCATGGATATGGTGTTGACCGCGCGCATGATGGACGCGACTGAAGCCGAGCGCGCAGGGCTGGTCTCTCGGGTGGTAGCGTCCGCTAGCCTGCTTGACGAGGCGATTGAGGCTGCAACCGTGATCTGCGGCATGTCTTTGCCAATGGTGATGATGGCCAAAGAGGCTGTCAACCGTGCGTTTGAGTCCTCGCTGCACGAAGGTGTCTTATTTGAGCGCCGGCAGTTTCATGCCTGCTTTGCGACTGAAGATCAAAAAGAGGGGATGGCGGCCTTTGTTGAGAAACGTAAGCCCAACTTTAAGCATCGCTGAGCCCCGACCCTTGGTGTAACAGCGCCAGTTGCTCCTAGAGAAGTCAAAGCCTGTGCAAAGCCTCTAAGGGTTTGCATGGGGGCGTAAAGTTGGATACAATGCGTAGGCTTTGCTGTGAGAGAAAAGTGTACGAAGCCGAATCCGCAGAAAAGATTGTCCTGACTCTTGCAGAACGACAGCAAATTGATCATCGCGCACGGCGAGATTTGGTCGATGTGGTTGTGTCGCAAATTTTGTCGGGGCTATTAATTGCAGTGATTTGTTGGGTTGTGGCAAGTCGTTCGGCGGCAATGTCTTCACTGGCCGGCACGGGAGCCTATGTGTTGCCCAACGCGGTTTTTGCGTTAAGGCTGTGGCTGTCGACCTACCGTCCAGGCGGGGCAAGTCCAGAATTGTTTTTTATTGGCGAGTTTTTAAAGATTGGCGCCACAATTTTGTTGTTGTGGTTGGTCGCTTGGCTTGGTGGTGATCAAGTGCAGTGGCCGGCGGTACTGGTGGGTTTGGTGGCGGCGCTGAAAGGCTACGCGGTGCTGTTGGTGATAAAAGGCTTTCGAGCCAAATGAATCGTACGGGTCGGCTGAAACAGCGGGCTTTTTATTAACAAGCATTTCAGCGTCTCGGCGCTGTGTTTGGTCAAGATGCAAAGTAGAGATCAATATGGCTGCTGAAAGTGGTGTATCGCCTCAGGCTGAATATATTCAGCACCATTTGGTGCATTACAACAATCTAGGCGTAAAGCAAGGCGCGATCGCTGATTTCAGCGTCATCAACTACGACACCGTTTTTTGGTCTAGTTTGACTGGCTTAATTGTTGTGTTGGTGATGTGGTTGGCAGCTCGGCGCGCAACGTCTGGTGTCCCAAGTCGCTTTCAAAACGCCGTCGAAATGTTAATCGATATGGTTGATCAGCAGGCGCGCAGTATAGTGCCGAGTGAGGCCACGCGAAAATTTGTCTCTCCCCTGGCTTTGACAGTGTTTGTTTGGATCATTTTGATGAACGTGCTCGACTTGATTCCAGTCGATCTTCCACATCAAATATTTCATCTGTTCGGATTGGGCGAAAAGGTCGGCGATCCTTTACATTTCCACCGTATCCTCCCTACTGCAGACCTGAATGCGCCAATGGGTATGGCGATGGGCGTGTTGCTGCTGATGTTCTACTACGGCATCAAAATTAAAAACCCAGTTGGTTTTGTGAAAGAGTTGTTCACAGCCCCGTTTCATGGTCACGGTTTCACTGCGGTGCTTTTGGCGCCAGCAAATTTGTTACTGAATGTGATTGAGTATGCGGCTAAGTCTGTCTCGCTAGGCATGCGGTTGTTTGGCAACATGTTCGCAGGCGAACTTGTATTTATGCTGATCGCTTTGCTTGGTGGTGCCTGGACCGGCTTTAACGTGATGAGTGTCAGCTTGGGCATTGGCCATATTTTGGCGGGCTCAATTTGGGCGCTCTTTCATATTTTGATTGTTTTGTTGCAGGGTTTTATTTTCATGATGCTGACGCTTGTGTACATCGGGCAGGCTCACGAAGGGCATTAAAAGTTAATTGAAAGGTGCTGTTGCTTGATCAAAAAAGTGAATGGCGCAAATTTTTTTAGTTTCCATTTTATTATTTTTTTTATTCTTAGATCCTAACAAGGAGTTGTCATGTCCAACGTCGCTCTCGTTGCTCTCGCTTGCGGTTTAATCATTGGTTTAGGTGCATTGGGCGCCTGCATCGGCATCGGAATGATGGGTGGCAAGTACCTCGAATCTGCCGCACGTCAGCCTGAGTTGATGAACGCCCTGCAGACCAAAATGTTTTTGCTGGCAGGCTTGATCGATGCGGCTTTTCTGATCGGCGTGGGTATTGCCATGTTGTTCGCCTTTGCCAGTCCGTTCGGCAAGTAATGTATGTACCTGCCAGCTTCGGTATGAAGCTGGTAAATCCACCGTTTGCAGGCTTGTTGGCGGTGGCTCATTGATCTGTGCTCTTAGACATTTTGTCGACTGAGCTCAAGTTGTAATAGGGAAACGACCGTGAATCTGAACGCGACGATCTTTTTCCAGATGATCGTGTTCTTTGTCTTGGCGTGGGTCACGATGAAATTCATCTGGCCCCCTTTGACGAAGGCAATCGACGAGCGACGCCAAAAAATCGCTGAAGGCTTAGCTGCTGCCGAAAAAGGCAAAGCAGACTTGGCTCAGGCTCAGGCGCGAGTTGGTTTGATCGAGGCATCTGCGAAATCTGAATTACATGCACGCATGACGGATGCTGAGAAGCACGCAACGCAGATCATTGAGCAGGCGCGTGCTGAGGCTGAAATTGAGCGTGCTCGCATCTTGGCGCAGGCGAAGCAGGATGCCGCCCAAGAAGTCACACGTGCTCGCGATGCCCTGCGCAATGACGTAGCCAATTTGGCTGTGAAAGGTGCCGAGCAAATCCTGAAGCGTGAAGTTAACGCAAGTGCTCACGCCGAGCTGCTCACGCAGCTTAAGGCTCAGCTTTAAACTCAGGGATACGCCATGGCAGAACTTTCCACCCTCGCGCGCCCCTACTCTGAGGCCTTGTTTGCTGTTGCCAAAGGTAACAGTGGTGGTCTGGGCGTTTGGGCTGAGCAAGCACAACGGCTAGCGCATGTGGCGGCTAATGGTAATGTGCGTTCGGCGATGGCCGATCCGCGTTTAACTAATACGCAGCGTGCCGATATCTTCTTAAGTTTGGTGCAGCCAGCGGTCGACAAGCATTTTAAAAACTTTGTCGAATTGCTAATTGCGAACGGCCGGTTGTTACTTTTGCCGCAAATAGCACAGCAATTTCAAGCCCTCAAAGACGAAGCTGAGGGTGTGGCGCAAGCAAATATCACCAGCGCATTTCCGATGTCTGAAGATCAGATCTCACAACTCATTGCGTTGTTAGAACCGAAATTCGGTCTCAAGCTAAAGCCCCACGTAACCGTAGATGCCGCCTTAATTGGTGGAGTCCGCGTGCTCGTGGGTGACCACGTACTCGATACATCCGTGCAAGCTCAGTTAGTACGCATGCGCGACACGCTGGCGGCTTAACCGTCAGTTAAAAGATTTCAGGAGTCTGAACATGCAACTCAATCCGTCAGAGATTAGCGAAATTCTCAAGAGCCGAATCGAAGGTTTGGGCACTTCGTCCGACATTCGTACACAGGGCACGGTCGTTTCCGTGACCGACGGCATCACCCGTATTCACGGTCTTTCAGACGCGATGCAAGGTGAAATGCTTGAGTTTCCAAACAATGTGTTTGGTTTGGCCTTGAACCTCGAGCGCGACTCTGTTGGCGCCGTGGTTTTGGGTGACTATACGGGTATTTCTGAAGGCGATCCAGTTAAAACAACTGGTCGCATTCTTGAGGTTCCAGTTGGCCCCGAGCTGCTCGGTCGCGTGGTTAACGCCTTGGGCGTGCCAATCGACGGCAAGGGCCCGGTTAATGCTAAAGAAACCGACATTATCGAAAAAGTGGCGCCTGGCGTGATTGCGCGTCAATCTGTGTCGCAGCCAATGCAAACTGGTTTGAAGTCAATTGATGCAATGGTGCCAATCGGACGCGGCCAGCGTGAGTTGATTATTGGTGATCGTCAAACAGGCAAAACCGCTGTTGCCGTTGATGCCATTATTAATCAAAAAGGTAAAAACGTTAAGTGTATTTACGTTGCTATTGGTCAAAAGGCCTCAACGATTAATAACGTGCTGCGTAAGCTCGAAGAGCACGGCGCAATGGAATACACCACAATTGTTGCTGCTACGGCGTCTGACTCGGCTGCAATGCAGTATTTGTCAGCCTACGCCGGTTGCACCATGGGTGAATATTTTCGCGATCGCGGCGAAGACGCCCTGATTGTTTATGACGATTTGACCAAACAGGCTTTTGCTTATCGTCAAGTGTCACTGCTGCTGCGTCGTCCGCCAGGCCGTGAAGCTTATCCAGGCGATGTGTTCTATCTGCACTCACGTTTGCTTGAACGCGCTGCACGCGTGAACGAAGCTTATGTTGAGAAGTTCACCAAAGGCGCCGTTAAAGGTAAAACTGGTTCTTTGACAGCACTGCCAATTATCGAAACCCAAGCGGGTGACGTGTCTGCTTTCGTGCCGACTAACGTGATTTCGATTACTGACGGTCAGATCTTTCTTGAAACAGATTTGTTTAATGCTGGTGTGCGCCCTGCTATCAACGCCGGTATTTCGGTATCGCGTGTGGGCGGTGCGGCTCAAACGAAGATCATTAAAAAGCTGTCTGGCGGTATTCGTACTGACTTGGCGCAGTATCGTGAATTGGCAGCTTTCGCGCAGTTTGCGTCTGACCTTGACGATGCAACGCGCCGCCAGCTCGAGCGCGGTAAGCGCGTGGTTGAGCTCTTGAAGCAGCCGCAGTACCAACCTTTGCAGGTCTGGGAACTCGGTGTGATCCTGTTTGCTGCGAATAATGGCTACCTTGATGATGTTGATGTTTCCAGTGTCTTGCCGTTTGAGAAAGGTCTGAAAGACCACCTCAAAAACAAAAACGCTGCAATGATCGAACGCATTGAAAGTTCAAAAGAGTTGTCCAAGGATGACGAAGCCGAACTTGTTACTGCGTTGAGTGAATTTAAAAAGCACGGTACGTTCTAACGAGCCCGCTATCGGATCATCGCTGGCAACTGCTGCTATAGGTGATCCAAAGCAAATGGTCTGATACCTGAATGCAGGTCTGACACAGGAAGCGAAATGGCAGGAATTAAGGAAATTCGTAACAAGATCAAGAGCGTGCAAAACACGCGCAAGATCACAAAGGCCATGGAAATGGTGGCCGCCTCGAAGATGCGCAAGGCGCAAGAGCGTATGCGTGCGGGCCGGCCCTATGCGACTAAGGTTCACGCAATTGCCTCGCATTTGATGCAGGCAAATCCAGAGTACTCGCATCCCTATCTGGTTGAGCGTACAGAACTGAAGGCAGTTGGGATTGTCGTTGTTTCAACCGACAAGGGTCTTTGTGGTGGTTTGAATACCAACATTATGCGTTTGGTGCTTTCGCGTACGCGCGATTTCAACGACAAAAATATTCGTACACAATTCACAGCCTTTGGAAACAAAAGCCTTGGTGTGTTAACTCGCATGCGCGCTGAAGTGGTGTCACAGGCAGTTGGGTTGGGCGATAAGCCTGAGCTTGATCGCCTGGTTGGCGCGGTTAAAGTGCAGTTAGATGATTTTTTAGCGGGTCGCATTGATGCGGTTTATATTGCGACGAATCGCTTCTTGAACACCATGAAGCAAGAACCAACTTTTGTTCGTTTGCTGCCGTTACCTGGCAAATTAGCAGATCCCTATAACTTGGCTTCGGCGACTGCTGTTGTAAATAGCGAAAGCGAAACGGCAGAGCACGGCTGGGATTACATCTACGAACCTGATGCTCAAACAGTCATCGACGAGTTGTTGCAGCGCTACGTCGAAGGCCTTGTGTATCAAGGTGTCGCAGAGAGCATGGCCTCAGAGCAATCTGCCCGAATGGTGGCAATGAAAGCCGCTTCGGACAATGCGAAGAAGGTAATCGGTGACCTGCAACTTGTCTTTAATAAGACTCGCCAGGCTGCTATTACGAAAGAAATTTCAGAAATCGTGGGGGGCGCCGCGGCCGTCTAGTTGTTTAGATTGCCTCCCGGTATCCCATCAGAGTTTACAAAGTAAGGATCAGACATGAACAACGGAACCATCGTTCAGTGCATTGGCGCAGTGGTGGATATTCAGTTTCCCCGCGATCACATGCCAAACATCTATGAGGCGCTTCGCCTGGCAGATGAATCTTCAGCTTTCGCTGAAAAGGGCTTGACCTTCGAAGTCCAACAGCAGCTAGGCGACGGCGTTGTCCGTACGATTGCGCTCGGACCAAGCGACGGTCTGCGTCGTGGAATGGCTGTTGCTAAAACTGGCGCACCAATTTCGGTGCCGGTTGGTGTGGGTACCCTGGGCCGCATCATGGACGTCTTAGGACGCCCGATCGATGACGCAGGTCCGATTCAAAGTGAAGAGCGTCGTGCTATTCACCAAAACGCCCCAAAATTTGACGAACTCTCTCCTTCAATTGAGTTGCTCGAGACGGGCATCAAGGTGATTGACTTGGTCTGCCCCTTTGCTAAAGGCGGTAAGGTCGGCCTGTTTGGTGGCGCTGGTGTGGGCAAAACCGTCAACATGATGGAACTCATTAACAACATCGCCAAACAGCACAGTGGTTTGTCAGTATTTGCTGGTGTGGGTGAACGTACTCGCGAAGGTAATGACTTCTATCACGAGATGGAAGAGTCAAACGTGCTTGATAAAGTGGCCATGGTGTTTGGTCAGATGAACGAGCCACCAGGTAACCGTTTGCGCGTCGCGCTGACCGGTCTCACCATGGCTGAAAAGTTCCGTGACGAAGGCCGTGACATTCTGTTCTTTGTGGATAATATTTATCGCTACACCCTGGCCGGTACCGAAGTGTCTGCGTTGTTGGGTCGTATGCCTTCTGCTGTGGGTTATCAACCAACCCTTGCAGAAGAAATGGGTAAGTTGCAAGAGCGTATCACTTCAACTAAACAAGGTTCGATCACTTCGGTGCAAGCGGTTTACGTTCCAGCTGATGACTTAACTGACCCATCGCCTGCAACCACCTTCCAGCACTTAGATTCAACGGTTGTGTTGTCGCGCGACATCGCTGCGCTTGGTATTTATCCAGCGGTTGATCCGCTTGATTCAACCAGCCGCCAGCTGGATCCACACGTAGTCGGTGAAGAGCACTACAACGTGGCGCGCGGTGTTCAGCAAACGTTGCAGCGCTATAAAGAATTGCGTGACATTATTGCGATTTTGGGTATGGATGAGTTGTCGCCTGAAGACAAGCAAGCCGTTGCCCGCGCTCGTAAGATTCAGCGCTTCTTGTCTCAGCCTTTCCATGTGGCCGAAGTGTTTACGGGTTCGCCTGGTAAATATGTTCCTCTGTCCGAAACCATTCGTGGTTTCCGTATGATTGTCGAAGGCGAGTGCGACGCGCTTCCTGAGCAGGCGTTCTATATGGTCGGATCGATCGATGAAGCCTTCGAGAAAGCCAAGAAACTCCAATAAGGATCCATCATGGCTACCATCAAAGTCGACGTTGTCAGTGCAGAAACATCTTTGTACTCGGGCGATGCTAAGTTTGTAGTACTGCCCGGCGAGTCGGGTGAGTTGGGTATTTTGCCCGGCCATACCCCGCTGATCTCGCGCATTCGACCTGGTTTGGTGCGGATTGTTCTTGAGGATAATTCTGAAGAGAGCATTTTCGTGGCCGGCGGTTTGCTAGAAGTGCAACCAGGGCATGTCACTGTGCTGTCCGATACCGCGATTCGTGGTGGTGATCTTGACGAGTCGAAAGCCGAAGCTGCGCGTCTGGCTGCGCAGGATGCCTTACGTAACGCTAAAGATCAGGCCAGCATGGATGTGGTCAAAGCAGAACTCGATATGTTGGCGGCACAAGCCTCAGCTGCTCGTCGTATTCGCGAGTTAACCAACAAGCACTAAGCGCAGGGCGCGCTGCCGACGGTGGTAGCCCTGTTGCAAAAACAAATGCGCCCCTTGTGGGCGCATTTGTTTTCTCAGCACTTGTCGCGACCACGCCTAGGGTTGCGCATAGTATGGACTCAGCCCATCGCCTCTGCGAATCGCGAGCTCATAGGCCGGTACCAGACATCGTAAATCTGCTGATGCGTTAACTCCGACTATTCGTCAAGGCATATCAAGCCTAGCCTAGCGTTTTTTGCTTGGAGAAATACGATGCGACAACAAATCGATTGCGCGGTGCTGAGGCTAGCTGCCCATCATGTGTGGCTTGAAGATGTGCTAAACGGGGCGGCACCCGCTTTGACTCGGGTCAGGCTACACCCGCTTGAATGGGAGGCGGGACAAGACCTCGAGGTCAGCACAAATGACGTTGTGACGTTGCCAGTGCAAGCGCTTGCTCAGGCTAGCGTTAGCCTGAGACGGTTTGACTTGTGCTTGCTGCCGGTATCGGTCGATACGCTGGCGTGGACGCGACAAGCACTCGCAAGGATCCCGCGCGGACCCTTTTTACCGCTCGTTGGAATCTTTCAAAACTTGAAGTCTGCTGCCATGCAAGATCTGCTCGAACTCGGTGTGTCTGATTTTGTGAGATTGCCCTTGTGTCTTGATGAGTTTCGGGCGCGCGTACTTACGACGGTCTCGCGCGTACCAAGGCCCGGCAGCTTGCGCGAGCCTGAGGCTAGCTACAGTGGGCCTGAATGGCCAAGTGGTGGGGTTGAAACGAACCACAAATCCTCAGCCATTGATCAGGGACCGAGTTTGAAGGGAAAATCTGCTGTATGCACCTCTGCCCATGGTTCGCGGGTGTTTATAAATGCCAAACCAGTCAAGGCGAGTGCTAGCCGAGGCGTTGAGCGCCAACCCCTTCAAAATGCGATTGCCTTCAATGCTGTGCGCCATGAGGCTAGCCCCTTAGGATCTTTTCGCGACGCAAAAAATAACCTTGTCAGTCACTTTGAGCGAACCTACATTACCCAAGCGTTAATCAAACATGGCGGAAACATTGCAATGGCGGCTCGAGCTTCAAGTAAACATAGGCGAGCCTTTTGGGCGTTGATGCGTAAACACGACATCGCCGCCGAACTGTACCGGGAAGGCGACAGCGAAGACTGACATCCTGCTCGCCCTAACGGCCGAGGCTTTCCGCGCAGTCCGGTAAAATCACAGACTGATAATTGAAATGCTAGGCATGACATATGTCTAGCGCGCGACTTTAAAAAGGAACTCTGTGGGCGCTACACCATTACAAAACGATGTATTTTTGCGCGCACTAAAACGTGAAGCGGTACCGTACACCCCGGCGTGGTTAATGCGGCAAGCGGGGCGTTACCTGCCTGA
This sequence comes from Gammaproteobacteria bacterium, assembly GCA_030832095.1. Taxonomy (GTDB): domain Bacteria; phylum Pseudomonadota; class Gammaproteobacteria; order Burkholderiales; family Burkholderiaceae_B; genus Zwartia; species Zwartia planktonica. The sequence goes on from JAURJT010000022.1 coordinate 17,625, forward strand.
ATACAACGCGACTCGCGCACGTGCCGGCTCATTTATGGGCTTGGCACAGAGCCCGAGTTATGCGGCTGAAGTGACGCTTCAGCCGCTTGAGCGCTTTAATCTTGACGCGGCGATCTTATTTTCAGATATCTTGACCGTGCCTGATGCAATGGGTCTAGGGCTTTCGTTTGCTCAAGGTGAGGGCCCACGGTTCGCGCATCCGGTGCGTACCGAGCAAGATGTCAACAAGCTTCACGTACCCGATTTAGCAAAGCTGCAATATGTTTTCGATGCAGTCAGTCTGATACGCACTGAGTTAAATGGACGAGTGCCGCTCATTGGTTTTGCGGGTAGCCCGTTTACGGTTGCCTGCTACATGGTCGAAGGTCAGGGCAGCGACGATTATCGTTTAATCAAAAGTATGCTGTATGCGCGCCCTGATTTGTTACACCGTATTTTGCAGATTAACGCTCAAACAACAGCCCAATATTTAAATGCCCAGATTAAAGCAGGCGCCCAGGCCGTCATGATTTTTGACAGTTGGGGCGGTGTACTTGCGGATCAACTGTTTCAACAATTTTCGTTGCACTATACCCGTCAGGTGGTGCAGCAACTCATTAAAGAACACGAGGGTCGTGCTGTTCCATCGATTGTGTTCACCAAGGGTGGTGGACAATGGCTTGAGCAAATAGCAGCATGCGGGGCCGATGCCGTAGGGCTTGATTGGACTGTCGACCTCAGTCTCGCAAGAAAGCGCGTGTCAGATTCGGTCGCCTTTCAAGGTAATCTCGATCCAATGGCACTTTTTGGGGGCGAGTCCGCAATTCGGGCAGAAGTCCGCCGTGTGCTTGAGGCATATGGTGAGGTTGGGCGTGGTGGGCATGTGTTTAATCTTGGTCATGGCATTTCACAATTCACGCCACCCGAAGCTGTTGCTGTGTTGGTAGCCGAAGTTCGGGCTTACAGCCCCCAGTTTCATGGTGATTGCAGCCAGAGCTAACAACGACGTGCTTTTTGAGGCGATTTTGCTTGAAAAGCCCCGCGAAATAATGATACTTTTTTGTAAGTTATGCACAAAATTTGCAAAATTAGTAAAACCCCTTAAATTTTAATAAGCACTTTCAAATAGTGATGTATCTCATTGAATAAAAACAATAAAAGTAAATTTTTTTAAAAAGACAATGCTGCAATGTAGTTCTAAATAACGCAATACTGGTTTTGTATAAACGAGTTTTCCCCAAAGTTATCCACAGGGGCTAAAGAATTATTTTTAAACCCCTGTTTCTCAATACTTTAGTCCATTAACAAAGAAACCACTTTAACTACATGGCTGACATTATTCCTACCCAGTGCGTCCAAGCGAGCGCTACGACACAGTGGGTTCGGGTTGCGTTAGACGTGCCCTTGGCCGATTTATATGATTATCGGTCTACCGAGCCTGTTGAAGTGGGTGATCGCGTCATTGTTGCATTTGGGCGGCGCAAGATGATTGGCGTTGTCGTCGGCTTGCCAGAGGTGCCTGGGTATGACCCCAGCAAGGTTAAAGACGTGCTGGCAGTGTTGAAAGATATCGCGCCTTTGAGTTCAAGTTGGCTGCATTTTGCGACTTTCGCGGCTGAATATTATCAACGTCCGTTAGGCGAAGTGATTTTGCCCGCACTGCCGATGCCCCTGCGCAGCGTGTCCTCTTATCAGGGCAAGCGCTCGGGCGCCGGCCCCGTTGTGCGTCTTGCTGCGCGCCGCGCCTCTAAACAAGAGGCCACGGCAACCTCGGTTGTGCCTCAACTGAACAGCCATCAAGAACAGGCGGTCACAGCGCTCGTGACGGCAACGGGTTTCAAAACCTTTCTGCTCTATGGGGTGACCGGAAGCGGCAAAACAGAGGTGTATCTGCACGCGGCCGCACAGACCTTGGCGCGCGGCAAACGCGTGTTGATGTTAGTACCTGAGATTAACCTCACGCCACAATTCGAGCAGTCCTTACGGGCGCGTCTTGAGCCGGTAGCGGGCGTGAACGGAGTCGCGGTCATGCACAGTGCTCTGTCGGATGGTGAGCGCTTACGCGCTTGGTTGCGTTTGCAACGCGGCGAGGCCCGCATTGTTCTCGGTACTCGTTTAGCCATTTTTGCGCCGCTTGACGACCTTGGTTTGATCGTCGTTGATGAAGAGCACGATCCCTCTTACAAACAACAGGATGGGTTGCGTTATTCGGCTCGAGACCTGGCGGTCTGGCGGGCACATGATCTGGGCATTCCTGTCGTGTTGGGTTCTGCGACTCCATCACTCGAGAGTTGGGCCAACGCTGAAAAATCCATCTACCAAAGGCTTGACCTGCCCGCGCGCGCGCGCGCGGTGACACTACCCTCGGTGCGTTTGGTCGATACGCGACGCTTACAGATGGACCACGGCTTGTCCCCTCATCTTGTAGAGGCTATGCGCGCGAGGCTTGCTAACCACGAACAGGTATTGATATTTTTAAACCGTCGGGGGTACGCACCTGCATTACATTGCAATTCGTGCGGCTGGGTGAGTCAGTGCACAAGGTGCACAACTTTTACTGTCTTGCATCGACTGACGGCGCAACGCGCGCAGCTGCACTGTCATCATTGTGGCCTGGCACAAAATGTGCCAAAGGCGTGTCCAGATTGTGGCGATCAAGATTTACAGCCGATGGGCCGAGGCACACAGAGGGTCGAAGAGCATCTCGCCGAATTGTTTCCGGAGGCACGGGTGGTGCGAATTGACGCGGACAGCACTCGTAAAAAAGGCTCGGCCCAAGCGCTCTTTGCTAGCGTGCATGCTGGAGAGGTCGATATTTTAGTAGGCACGCAAATGGTGGCCAAGGGCCACGACTTTGCGAATCTTGGGTTGGTGGGGGTGCTCAACGCCGATGCAATGTTGTTTTCGCAAGACTTTCGGGCGCCAGAACGCTTATTCGCACAGCTGATGCAGGTCGCTGGGCGCGCTGGCCGTCATAGCGGACACGGCGAGGTCATTGTACAAACGGGCTATCCAGAGCAAGCGGTCTATCAGGCGTTGCTGAAACACGATTACGCCGGCTTTGCGCGACACTCGCTTCAAGAGCGCAAGGCCGCCGCCTTGCCCCCCTTTTCGTACCAAGCGCTCTTGAGCGCCGAGGCGCGCGAGCTGCCGGCTGCGCTTGATTTTTTACGTGATGCCCGTGAGCTTGCAAGCGAGTTATCTGCGCATTATCAGACTGAAGTGGTGCTGACGTTGTACGACCCAGTGCCGTTACGAATCGTGCGTGTCGACAATATGTGTCGAGCCCAGTTGCTACTTGAATCTACTAATCGCCCTGCGTTGCAATTGTTGCTGCGACACTGGCTTAAATTACTACCCGAGCAGCCTGATGCACGTCGCGTGCGATGGCAGCTTGAGGTAGATCCACTCGAAATTTAATACGGTGCTATGTCAACATTTGCAACAAATGGGCTCAACCCGACGCAGCGCGAAGCTGTGTTGTACCTAGACGGTCCTTGCCTGGTCTTGGCAGGTGCGGGCTCAGGAAAAACACGTGTCATCACACAAAAGATAGCGTATCTGTTGCGCGACTGCGAGTACAAGGCGCGCAATATTGTTGCGTTGACCTTCACGAATAAAGCGGCTCGCGAGATGGATGATCGCGTCAAACGCCTAGTCGACCCAGCTCTTGCCAAAGGGCTAACCATCAGTACTTTTCATTCGCTTGGTGTTCGGATTTTGCGCGAAGAGGCGCAGTACGCGGGTCTTAAGCCGCAGTTTTCCATCTTTGATTCAGATGACGCGATGGCGATCGTACAAGATTTATTGGCGACGACCGATCGTGCACGCTTGCGCTCTGTGCAGCAAACGATTTCGCTCTGGAAAAACAGCTTGATTGATCCCGATGCGGCGGCTGCCCAGGCGGCCACCGCCAGCCAAGTCGAGGCTGCACGGGTCTATCGCAGCTATAACGCGACACTCGCTGCGTATCAAGCGGTGGACTTCGATGATTTGATCGCGCTACCCGCGCAAATATTTGAACGCGAAGCCCAGGTGCGAGAAAAATGGCAAGCACGCGTACGTTATTTATTAGTGGACGAGTATCAAGACACGAACGTCTGTCAGTACCGCTTAGTGCAATGGTTGACTGGCCCTCGTGCCATGTTTACTGCAGTGGGTGACGACGATCAGGCCATTTATGCCTGGCGTGGCGCAACCATTGAGAACCTCGCGAAGCTCACCACTGATTACCCCCAGATTCGCTTGGTCAAACTCGAGCAGAACTATCGCTCAAGCCAAAGTATTTTGGCTGCTGCAAATCACGTGATTGCAAAGAATCCAAAATTATTTGAAAAAAAATTATGGTCAGAGCATGGCACAGGCGATGCGATTAGTGTGACGGCCATGCCAAACGATGAGGCTGAAGCTGAAAACGTCGCGATAAAAATTTCGGCAGCTCGCTTTGAAAAACAGGCCTCTTGGAAAGATTTTGCGGTTTTGTATCGTGGTAATCATCAGGCCAGAATTGTTGAGCAAGCGATGCGTAATTTACATATTCCATACTCGATTTCGGGCGGGCAAAGTTTTTTCGACAAGGCTGAAGTGCGAGATATTCTGGCCTACTTACGCCTGATTGCCAACGAAGAGGACGATCCGGCCTTCATTCGCGCGGCGACGACGCCTAAGCGAGGTATCGGCCAAGTGACGTTGCAAACGCTCGGTCAATATGCCGGTGATCGAAAAATCTCCTTGTTTGAAGCGGTTTTTGAGATGGGGCTTGAGTCACGCTTGAATCCACGTCAGCTTGAACCGCTGCGTCATTTCGCTGACTTTATCGTCAGGATTCAAATGCGGGCTGGGCATACGGCCGTTGGGCAACCCGTAAAGGCCGCCGAACCCGCTGGTGTGATTCTTGATGATTTGCTCGGCGCCATTCAGTACGAGCGCTATCTGTATGACATGCTAGATGAAAAACCTGCCCAAAATCGCTGGCAAAATGTTTTAGAGTTGGTGGGGTGGCTTAAGCGTAAAGCCGAAGCTGACAGCATGGGCCTACTCGATCTAGTCCAACACGTTGCATTGGTGACGATGCTTGAACGCAGCGAAGAGCAAGAGCAAGACGCGGTGAAGCTATCGACCTTACATGCTTCAAAAGGGCTTGAATACCCTCATGTGTATTTACTGGGCGTTGAAGAGGGGCTTTTGCCGCACCTAGGTCGTGATGACGAGGATGTTGATCCCGCTAAGGTTGCTGATGCTCTAGTGTCAAGGATACAAGAAGAACGCCGACTGATGTATGTTGGCATCACGCGCGCGCAGCGCAGTCTGCACTTGAGTTGGTGTCAGAAGCGCCGTCGCGCGCGCGAAGACTTGGTGCGCGAGCCGTCACGGTTTATCGAAGAAATGGGTTTGTCGGTGGCGCTTGATCAAAAGCCCGTCGAAACCATGAGCCCCAAGAGCCGCCTTGATGCGCTGAAGGCAATGTTAAATAAAACTGTTGCGCCCTAACGCCTAGTTAGCGCTCGGGGTGTGCAATGACCCCAACATTATTTTGCGGGAGGCGCGGGTGCGACGGGTTCGGGAAAACTTGAACCAGCAGCATTAGTCATGTAAACGACAGCGCGGGTAATCTCAAAATCATCAAGCGAGGGATTGCCACCCTTTGCTGGCATGGCATTTTTACCTTTCACGACACTTAATACCATCGCGTCTAGGCCGGTTTTGATTGGGGCAGCCCAGGCCGCCGTATCGCCAAACTTGTGGGCGCCGGCTACACCAGCCGTATGACAGCCTGCGCATACGGCTTTATATACCTGTTCGCCTGATTTGAAGACCTTAGGGCCGCTGGCATCGACGACTTCAAGTTTTGCAACAGGTGCAATCCGTTTGGCCGTTGCTTCGGGGCCTAACGCATCTGACCCGGCCACAGGTGCATTGCCTGCTGCAACCATATTGACCAGCAGGATAATGATGATAATTGGAACCACCAAGGCGAGCACAATGATCGTGATCAATTGCTTAGGCGTTTTGATGGGTGAACTATGTTCTTCGTGTTGTTGCGTGTCGCTCATGACCAAGTCCTGCATGTCTTCGCCGAGTTGACCAACGTCTCAGTATCGATAACTGGAACGTTGTCCAACCAGGCGGCTGGATTAAAGTGGTGTAACTACTTTCGAATAAACCCTCGGATTATAGCGGGATCGGCTCCACTCGGGGTATTACCGGGCGGTGTTCTTGGCTACCGCTATAATCTCGCCTCTTGCGCCCGTAGTTCAATGGATAGAATAAGAGTTTCCGAAACTCTCGATACAGGTTCGATTCCTGTCGGGCGCACCAAGTGTTGGTTTCAAAAATAGATGCCCTCGCCAGCTTAAGACTGGCTAGGATGCTTCAGTGCTCTATGAAACCGGGCAACATACTCATCAAAATTTTCGGTATCTCCGGCTTCGAGGGCAACTTGGTCAAGCAGGGATTGTTCAGCCTGTTTGGCTGCCAACGCACTCTCGGCTGGGCTCAGGCCTGTTTGACGTAACCTTTGAGCGTGCGCGCCGCTCTGCTCGAGTGCATAGTCTTGATACGAAACGCCCGACGTTTTTAAATAGGCTAAGACACGAGCCGACGGGGTAGCCTCTGGGTTGAGAATTTTTTCGCGCTGTGCAGAAACCGACTGTGCGTAGCGGGTGTCACCCAAGGCGCCATCAAGGGTCTCGGCGCAAAGGCCAATCTGCACAAGTAACTGCTCAGCCCAGTTTGCCAGCGATAGGTCTTTGCCTTGGTGTTTGAGTTGCAAGCCGGGCAGGCGCCCCTGTTTGACCACGCTGGCAAAGTTACTGGCGCTTTCGGGACACCAACCACTGTCGGCAAAGGGTGGGCTATCTTGAATCGCACAAAAGAGTAAAAAGGCGTCAACAAATCTTGCCGTCTGCCCAGCAATACCCAGGGGCTCTGTGGGGTCGATGTCTAGGCAGCGTACCTCGACGTACTGGATGCCACGCTCGGCGAGCGCCGTAATGGGTCGTTCGCAGGGGCCGGTTGTGCGCTTGGGTCTGATGCTTGAATAAAACTCATTTTCGATTTGCAGCACATTGGTATTGAGCTGGATCCATTGGCCGTCGTGCCGAGTGCCAATTTTTTGATAATCGGGCCATGGGGTTGTGACGGCGTCGTAGAGCCGTTCTAAGAACATCGGGAGATCGTTGTAGCAAAGCTTTAAGCTGGCTTGGGCCTTGTTTTGGTAACCGAGGTCGCTCATGCGTAAGCTGGTTGCATAGGGAAGATAAAGGGTGTGATCCCCGAGCGACGCTAAGCCAGCGGTCTGCCCCCGCAAAAAGTCGCGTGACACCGCGGGTGACGCGCCAAACAAGTACATGAGTAACCAGCTGTAGCGCGTGAAATTACGGATCAGCGAGATATAACCGGTAGAGCGCCTATCTTTGGCGTCGGTTTGAGGCAGATCGAGTGCACTCCAAAACGACTCATCAAAAGAAAAGTTGTAATGCACCCCGGCGATACATTGCATTGTTTTGCCGTAGCGCTGTGCGAGCCCTCGTCGATAAACGTGCTTAATCATTCCGGTATTCGAGGTGCCGTACCAGGCGATCGGTATGTCAGCTTCAGCTGGCAAGTGTGCCGGCATTGAATGATTCCACAGCAGTTCGTCATGTAGGTTGGTGGCCACTACGCGATGCACCTGATCGAGTTCGCTCATTAAAGCGTCGACATTTTTGTGGGTGCCGGTAATGAGCTCAAGCAACGCTTCTGAGTAGTCAGTGGTGATGCTGGGGTGTGTGAGCGCCGAGCCAAGCACCTTTGGGTGCGACTTAGTGGAAAGCCGCCCGTGTTGATCAACCCGCAAGCCTTCTTTCTCGATCCCACGCAGCGACTGACCCAAAATTGTTGGGTTGGCTTGTAGTTGGGCCAAATGTTTATACAGGGTTGAGGTCACAGACGATCCTAATGCAAAGCAAAACCTGATTTTAAGGGAATTGCGAGGTGATTATTTTCTGGGTAGCTAGGCGGCCCTCTTTAACCCGAGGGACGAGGTTTGACGCGCCTGTCGATCAGGGACAATATGACGGTTGCAGGTTGCAATCTGTAATAAAACAACGGTTTTAATAAAAATGATGGTTAAAGTTAAATTTCTATTAGTACTGTTCTGCCTGCTTTGGCTAGGTGGCTGTACCCCAGAGTACAACTGGCGTGAGCTAACTGTCGCAGACGAGCGTGCGATGGTGATGTTTCCGTCGCGGGTAAAAACCGAGCAGCGCCCGATTCGAGTCGACGGTATCGAGCTGATTTTTTCGCTGACGTCTGCCGCGGTCGATCAGTCTGTGTTTTCGGTCGGCTATGCACCCTTAAGCGCGACGCTTGACTCTGCCCAAACAGAACGACTGGTAAAGGCATTTGCGACGGCGCTAGCCACCCGAGTTGGGCAGCCACTTGCTCCGCAGGCGTTAAACGGCGAGGTGTTTGAGCTTGAATCCGTGGTAGCAGGTCAACCCTCTCGCTTGCTGGGTCGAGTCTTGATACACCGAGGCATGTTGATTCAAGCGGTTGTGTCGGGCCCCCAAAAGTCATTGTCAAAAGAGAACGCGACTGAGTTTATGCGCTCGTTGGTTCTGCGATAGAGGCAAGAGCTGCGGATGGTTCTTTAGCGGCGTTCGCAGGTCGAGAAGGTGAGCCATGCAAGAGGTTTTGCCGCAGCGCCAGCGCGACCGCGGCTTGACGACCGTAAACATTGAGTTTGCGGCAAGCGTTTAACAAGTGAAAATTGATGGTTCGTTCGCTCACGCCCAAAATGATGGCGGTCTCCCAGCTAGTTTTGCCAAATGACACCCATTCGAGGCATTCGAGTTCTCTTTCTGAGAGCTTTGGTAGGGTCATGGGGTGTCTGGCTCCTGCAGCTGCTAATTTCAAGTGCACAGTGTGCCTTGAACCCACGAGTCTGGAAACTCGCAAAACCCCTGTAAAACGATAAAAATTTGTAGCCAATTGTAAGAAATTGGGACGGAACTGATTCGAATTGTTAGCAATGTATTTGTATGTACGCGGTAAGCGCCTCGCAATGCTAAAATTTGTCTGAGTTGGCGCCGATTTGCTCGATCCGCTTGCGGGCGCCTCATAAATCCCGCTAAAGAAGGTCCGTATGACCAAACAGTTCGTTTCACAAGACGCGCATGCTGTCCAGACGCCCACAGAAGCTGAGGTGGGTTCGGTGGGCGTTGTCCATACCCAGTTTTTGCAATTTCACGAGCCTCTGCCTTTGAGCAGCGGGCAAACGATTCACGCTTATGAACTGGCGATTGAAACCTACGGTACGCTCAATGCCGAGGCTAGTAACGCAGTATTGGTGTGTCACGCACTGAACGCTTCGCACCATGTTGCGGGTCGCGCCGCCGACAATCTTGAAGATATTGGTTGGTGGGATAATTTGGTGGGCCCTGGCAAGCCTGTCGACACCAATGTGTTTTTTGTGATCGGCATCAATAATCTTGGCTCGTGTTTTGGTTCGACAGGCCCTGCCTCGATTCGACCCGAGACAGGCAAGCCTTGGGGGGCTGCGTTTCCGGTGTTGACCGTTGAGGACTGGGTGCGCGCACAGGCCCGCGTGGCCGACAAACTCGGTATTCAACGGTTTGCTGCAGTCATGGGAGGCTCTCTTGGCGGCATGCAGGCACTCAGTTGGGCGATCACCTTGCCAGAGCGGGTTGCGCACTGTGTGGTGGTGGCGTCGACCCCCAGGTTATCGGCACAGAATATTGCGTTTAACGAAGTGGCACGGCGCGCGATTATTACTGATCCCGAGTTTCATGGGGGGGACTATTACGCGCACAAGACGGTCCCTCGCCATGGTCTTTCGGTGGCCCGTATGGTCGGTCACATCACCTATTTGTCAGACGATGACATGGCTGAAAAATTTGGTCGAACCCAACGCGAACCGGCCGCAGGCGGGGCGTTTCATTATGGCTATGGTGTTGAATTTGAGGTCGAGTCTTATCTGCGCTACCAAGGTGAAAAATTTTCGCGCTATTTTGACGCCAATACTTATTTGTTGATCACGCGCGCGCTTGATTATTTTGATCCCGCGCGTGCGACCAACGGTGATTTAGCCAAAGCGCTGGCGCCGGCGACGGCAGATTTCTTATTGATCTCGTTTACGACGGATTGGCGCTTTGCACCGGCGCGCTCGCGAGAAATCGTGCAGGCGTTGCTAAAAAATGAACAGGCTGCAACCTACGCTGAAATTGATGCGCCGCACGGCCATGATGCGTTTTTGCTGGATGATGCCCGTTACCATGGCTTAATGCGCGCTTACTTTTTACGGATAGCAGCGACGCTGACAGATGTGACTACCCAACCCGGGGCGCAGCCATGAACCACGAGATAAACGCCACAAGTCAGGCATCGGCAGCGGGTCAGACTCGCTTGACCAGTCAGATGTCATCGCCTCAAGCGGCAGAGTTGCGCGGTGACCTTGCCCGTATCGCGCAATGGGTACGCCCTCAGACACGTGTGCTTGATTTGGGCTGCGGCGATGGAACTTTGCTTGCCCATCTCAAACGCAGCAAAGGCGTACAGGGGATTGGAGTTGAAATTAGCGACGAACGCGTGTTGAGTTGCGTGCAACGTGGCGTGCATGTTATTCAGCAGAACCTCGAAGATGGTTTAGCCATGTTTGATGATCAGCAGTTTGATACGGTAGTGCTGTCCCAAACACTACAGTCGATGCACAACACTGAACATATTCTCAGAGAAATGACGCGCGTCGCGCGTGAAGCGATTGTGTCTTTTCCCAATTTTGGTTATTGGCCGCACGGCTGGTCGATTCTGCTAGGGCGTATGCCGGTGACAGGGCAAATGCCTTACGACTGGCATGACACGCCTAATATTCACTTGTGTACATTGAAAGATTTTGAACGTCTTTCTTTGAAATTGGGTTTCAGTATTCTTGAGCGCGCAACATTTAATGACCAGCGCGAGGTAAAGTTTTTGGCGGGATGGCGCAGTACTCTCGCGGCCTATCGGTTTACTGCAGAACGCCACACGCTCTCACGGACAAGCGCATGACACAGCCAACTTCGCCAGTCATGACTCCGATCTCGGCCTCAAAGCTGTACACCAGTCGGCGCGTTGCACCTTTGTTGGCACTTGGTTTTGCCAGTGGATTGCCTTTAGCGTTAACCGGCGGCACCTTGCAGGCCTGGGCCACGATTGAACAAGTCTCGCTTCAAGAGATTGGGTTTTTAACTTTAGTGGGCACGGCCTACACTTTAAAGTTTTTATGGGCACCCTTGGTAGACCGTTATGCGCCGCCTTGGCTTGGGCGCCGACGAGGTTGGATGGTCTTGATGCAGGTGCTGTTGGCCTTGGGGATGTTGGCCATGGGGTGTCTCTCGCCGGGTCAAAGTTTGTTGCCACTGGCGTTGCTTGCAGTCTTTGTTGCATTTTGTTCGGCTACGCAAGATATTGCCTTTGATGCCTATCGGAGCGATGTACTGCGCAAAGATGAGCGTGGTGCGGGGGCGGCGTTATCGGTCTTAGGTTACCGGCTGGCGATGTTGGTGTCGGGCGGGTTGGCGTTGATCATGGCCGATCAATGGTTAGGTTGGGGAGCCACCTATATGTTGATGGGGGCCTTGATGTTGTTGATGGCACTCGCAAGCTTTTGGGCGCCTGAACCTGAGGTGCCAACGCAAACTCCGCGTTCATTACAACAGGCCGTGCTTGAACCTTTTCGGGAATTTTTCGGACGACCCGAGGCAGTTACCGTGTTGGTTCTGATTGTTTTGTATAAGTTAGGTGATGCGTTTGCAGGGGCCTTGTCCACCACTTTTTTGATTCGTGCTGCAGGTTACACCGCATCCGAGGTGGGTACCGTCAATAAATTATTAGGCTTGGCGGCCACCATTGTGGGGGTCTTGGCGGGCGGCGCTTTGATGGCGCGCCTTGGCTTGTATCGCTCGTTGATGCTCTTTGGCTTGCTTCAGGCGGTTTCAAACTTGGGATTTTGGGTGATCTCGGTGGGCCCTCACAATGTGTGGATCATGGCCGCTGGTGTTGGTATCGAAAACTTATGCGGCGGCATGGGTACCGCTGCCTTTGTGGCGCTCTTGATGGGACTGTGCAATCAACAGTTTTCTGCCACGCAATTTGCCCTGCTCTCGGCGTTAACGGCTGTGGGGCGCACCTACCTTGCGGGCCCGTTGACGCCACCGTTAGTGCAGTACGCAGGATGGCCGACTTTCTTTTTACTGACGGTATTGATTGCGCTGCCCGGCCTGTGGCTGTTGCATTGGCGCAGACGAGACATTGACCGTATTGATGCGAAGGGGCTCTGAGCAACGGCACTCTTCGAAGCCCAAGTGCGCTGCGCGCTGCGTCACTTCAACGTAAAGTCGTAATCAATGGTTAGCGGCGCATGATCTGAGAAGCGTTCGTCTTTGTAGATGCTGGCCGCTTTTGCCTTTGCCGCTAAGCCAGGCGTGACCAACTGATAATCAAGCCGCCACCCGACGTTCTTGGCCCATGCCTGTCCGCGATTGCTCCACCAGGTGTATTGCTCGGCGCGCTGATCGAGTTGTCTGAAAACGTCGACAAAGCCAATCTCGTCGATGACGCTCGTGACCCAAGCGCGTTCTTCGGGCGTAAAGCCCGAGTTTTTTTGATTCGACTTCCAGTTTTTCAGATCGATTTCTTTGTGTGCGATATTCCAGTCGGCGCAAATGACGTACTCGCGTTTGGTTTTTTTATGATCATCCATCAAGTTTTGCATCCAGGGCCCAAACTGAGCAAGAAAGCGGAACTTGGCCTCTTGGCGCTCAGGCCCGCTCGAGCCAGAGGGTAGATAAGCGCTGATCACAGAAATATTTGACCAATCTGCCCGAATCACACGGCCCTCAAGGTCGAACTCTTCACAGCCCATCCCCTGAACTACACGTTTTGGCTCGCTTTTTACGTAAAGGCCTACGCCGCTATAGCCTTTTTTTTCGGCAGCATAAAAGTGACCGGTATAGTCTTGAGGGTGTTGAAAATCGTCTTGAATGTCAGCGATATGCGCTTTGAGCTCTTGCAGGCAGAGGATGTCGGCCTCGTGTGTTTTTAACCAGTTCGCCAGCCCTTTGTTATAGGCCGAACGGATACCATTCAGGTTCAGTGAGGTGATACGCAGCAAGGTAGGGCTCCTAGTCAATGAGATAATGCCATTCATCGAAATACTTAAATCACGAGGCTTGCGATGTCGACGGGTTCAGAACGTAGTGCGTTTGTGCAGTTTGCCTTAAACGAAGGCGTGCTGCGGTTTGGTAGTTTTGTCACCAAATCGGGGCGTACCAGCCCCTATTTTTTTAATGCAGGCCTGTTTAATTCAGGTGCCTCGGTAGGGCGGTTAGCTCAATTTTATGCTCAAGCCTTAGTCGATTCTAAACTGCCATTTGATATGCTGTTTGGCCCGGCTTACAAAGGCATACCGCTTGCTACCGCAACAGCGGTTGCACTCGCGACTCATCCCGCGATGACAGGACGTTCAATAGACTTCGCTTACAACCGCAAAGAGGCGAAAGATCACGGTGAGGGCGGGGTGTTAGTTGGTGCACCACTAAAGGGCAAAGTCGTCATCATTGATGATGTGATCACCGCAGGCACTTCAGTGCGCGAATCGGTCGAGATCATTCGTGCAGCAGGTGCAGAACCCTGTGCGGTGCTGATCGCCATGGATCGCATGGAGCGCGCTGGCGCAGATGGACAGTTATCGCCTCACTCAGCGGTGCAAGAGGTGCAGCAGCGTTATGGCTTACCGGTTGTGACGATCGCCTCGCTTGATGACATCTTGGTGTTACTTAGACAGAATGCCGAGTTTGCGCAGTATCGCGAGGCTGTACTCGCCTATCGGGCGCGATACGGTATCTAGTAAAAGAGCTAGCGTTGCGCACTCATTTAATGCTCAAACGCTGCGCTCTTCAAAAATAGTCGCTCGCCCCAGCGCGTGCGCAGGGGGGCCGCACATGGCTTAAGCTTGATCGAGCTTGGCCTTCAGCAAATCATTCACCTGCTGCGGGTTCGCTTTGCCTTTGGCCGCTTTCATAATCTGACCTACTAGCGAATTGAAGGCCTTTTGTTTGCCGGCGCGGTATTCGGCCACGATCGCAGCGTTTGCTGCTAACACGGCATCGATCATGGCTTCGATCGCGCCGGAGTCATTGATCTGGGTAAGGCCTTTAGCTGCGATGATGGCATCGGGCTGACCATTTTCTTCGCCCGTCCACATCGCGGCAAATACGTCGCGCGCAATTTTGTTTGAAATCGTGTTGTCTAAAATGCGTTTAAGTAGAGCGGCCAGCATGGTAGCTGAGACTGGACATTGCGAAATGTCTTTCTCTTCGCGATTGAGCGTGGCAGAGACTTCGCCCATTAACCAGTTGGCGGCAAGTTTTGCTCGCGCAGGGCGCAGTGCTAAGACGTTGGCTGCATCAGCCGAATCAACTTCAAGAGCGCTGATGACATCTAAGAAATATGTTGCCATTGCCCGACTACTAGAGAGTTGGGCGGCGTCAATTGGCGCGATCCCAAATTCATTCACAAAGCGGTGCCTCAGCGCGTCGGGCAAGGCCGGCATTGATTGTTGGACTTGAGCAATCCAGTCTTGACCAATCACCAGGGGAGGTAGGTCGGGATCGGGAAAATAACGGTAGTCGTGAGCGTCTTCTTTGCTGCGCATGCTGCGTGTTTCGTCAAGATCGGCGTCGTAGAGGCGGGTTTCTTGAACCACCTTGCCGCCGTCTTCAATGAGCTCAATCTGACGGCGCACTTCGTAGTTGATGGCGCGTTCGATAAAGCGAAAAGAATTTACATTTTTGATTTCGCAGCGCGTGCCAAATTCTTTTTGACCAACAGGGCGCACTGACACGTTGACGTCGACCCGAAACGAACCTTCTTGCATGTTGCCATCACAAATGCCCAGCCACATCACGAGGCTGTGTAGAGTCTTGGCGTAGGCAACAGCTTCGGCAGCTGAGCGCATTTCAGGCTCAGAGACGATTTCAAGCAGTGGTGTACCGGTTCGATTTAAGTCGATGCCGGTGGAGAGCTCACCATGCGGGCCAATATAGTTATCGTGCAACGATTTGCCTGCGTCTTCTTCGAGATGAGCGCGAGTGAGATTGATGGTGGTTTCTTTGTCGCCGACAAAGAAGGTTAAGGATCCGCCCAGGACAACGGGGATTTCGTATTGGCTAATTTGATAGTTTTTGGGCAGATCAGGATAAAAATAATTTTTGCGCGCGAAAATCGAGCGAGGCGCGATCGTGGCACCAACAGCTAGACCAAGACGGATGGCATGTTCAACCGCTGCGCGGTTCATGACCGGCAAAGTACCAGGCAGCGCCATATCCACTTCGTTAGCTTGCGTGTTGGGTTGTGCACCATAGCGCGTACTGCTACCTGAAAAAATTTTGGTCTGAGTCGAAAGCTGAGTGTGTGTTTCGAGACCAATGACGATTTCATAAGCCATTATGCTTGCCCCGCGCTACGTTGATGCCAATCGGTGGCAAGTTGATATTGATGTGCAATCGCCAGCAGACGACCCTCATCAAAATAGTCACCAATGATTTGTAAGCCGATCGGCAAGGGTTTGCCTGCGGCGCTTTGACCAAAACCGCAGGGAACCGACATGCCGGGTAATCCGGCCAGGTTCAAGCCAAGCGTATAGACGTCGGCTAACCAGTCTGCGGTGGGATCGTCTTGATTGTCGCCAATTGCCTTGGCAACTGCGGGCGTGACCGGGCCCATAATGACGTCGCATTTTTGTGCAAATGCGGCTTGAAAATCGTCGGCGATCATGCGGCGCAAACGTTGAGCCTGCAAGTAGTAGGCATCGTAATAGCCGTGCGACAGCACATAGGTGCCGACAAGAATCCGGCGCTTGACCTCTGTACCAAAGCCCTCGGCCCGCGAGCGGCCGGTCATGTCAGCGAGGTCGGTATACGAGTCGCTGCGATGTCCGTAGCGCACCCCATCGTAGCGCGACAGATTGCTTGAGGCTTCGGCGGGCGCGATCACGTAATAGGCCGGAATCGACAGACGCGTGCGTGGTAACGAAATCGAGACACGTTGTGCGCCAAGTTGTTCGAATTGAACCAGAGCAGCCTCGATGGCTGCCCCGACTTCAGACGAAAGCCCCTCACCAAAAAACTCTGTGGGTACGCCAATACGTAAACCCTTCAGCGGCAATGAGGCTTGAGATTGAAAGTGAGCGCTTGCTTTATCAAATTCACCTTGAATGCGGCCAGGTGCGTTGGGCACACCGTGGCATTGCTGAGCACTGGTAGCATCGCGCACGTCAAAGCCACTGATCGTGTCGAGTAAGGCAACGAGGTCGGCTGCCGCTGGTGCGAGGACGCCTGCTTGATCCAAGCTTGAGCCGTAGGCAATCATGCCGTAGCGCGAGACCGTACCGTATGTGGGCTTGATGCCGCTCACCCCGCAGAGCGCCGCCGGCTGACGTACCGAACCCCCAGTGTCTGTGCCGGTCGTCGCAAAAACTAGTCGAGCGGCCACGGCGGCTGCCGAACCACCAGAGGAGCCACCTGGCACACAACTCAAATCCCAAGGATTATGGGCCGGCCCGAAGGCAGAATGCTCGTTGCCCGAGCCCATCGCGAACTCGTCGCAGTTTAGTTTCCCTAAGCTGACACAGCCGGCAGTCAGCAGCTTACCCACGACGGTGGCGTCAAACGGACTGACGTAATTGTTAAGCATCTTGCTACCAGCTGTGCTGCGCCAGCCTTGAGTGACAAACACATCTTTGTGGGCAATCGGGATGCCCGATAAGGGGCCGGCTATACCCGCGGCACGGCAGGCATCGGCGGCGCGTGCTTGCGCAAGGGTGAGCTCTGCGTCAACATGTACGAAGGCATTGAGCACCTGTTGGGCTTGAATCTGTTTGAGGCAATCTTGGGCCAGTTCGGACGCACTGAGTTTGCCCTGCGCTAAGGCGCTTTGGAGGCTCACCAGGGTTGGAAAGTTGTGAAGTGCTGTGCTCATTTATTCAATCACCTTTGGAACCAAAAATAGCCCCTCAGCCTTGCCTGGTGCATTTACCATCAGCGCCTCGCGCCGCTCGGGTGAGGATGCCTCGGTGATGACGTCTTCGCGCAGTCGCAAGTGGACGTCACGCAGCGCAGATAAGGGGTGAGCGAGCGGTTCGACCCCTTTGGTGTCGACGGCCTGAAGCTCTTGGATCAGCCCAAGAATTTTGGTCAGATCACCCTGGGCCTGCCTGTTTTGCTCGGCCGACAATGTCAGGCGGGCTAGTCGGGCAATGCGGGTGACTTCTTGTTCAGTAATGGCCATGGGTCGTTGCTTTTTAAAAAATAAAAGGCGGGTTCAAGCACAAAACACCGCCAAAATGCGCGGTGCAGGGCATATGCCTGAATTTGAAAGACAAACATCGAAGACAGAGCCCGATTCAGCCCATGCAAACCATTCAAGCCAGTGCCTAATTCTGGCTAGGGCAAACCGGTTTCATCACAGTGGTTCTGGCCTCGTAGCTTTGCGAGCTTGACGTTAGCTCATTTTGCCGATCTAAACAGAATTATAAGTTATGATGGAACGCTATTCACGGCATGTTACGTGCGTCAACTTTTATTCTGGCTGGGCTCTCATGTTCGGATTCCTGCGTAGTTATTTTTCAAGTGATATGGCGATCGATCTTGGTACCGCCAACACTCTCATTTACGTTCGTGGCAAGGGTATTGTGCTCGACGAACCTTCGGTGGTAGCGATTCGTCATGATGGCGGCCCCGGCGGTAAAAAAATCATTCAGGCTGTGGGCCGCGAGGCTAAGCAGATGCTAGGGCGTGTTCCGGGCAATATTGAGGCGATCCGCCCCATGAAAGATGGGGTGATTGCCGACTTCACCGTGACCGAGCAAATGCTCAAGCAATTTATTCGTATGGTGCATCCGCGCAATATGTTTGCGCCGAGTCCGCGAATCATCGTGTGCGTACCTTGCGGCTCAACGCAAGTAGAGCGCCGCGCCATTCGCGAATCTGCTTTAGGCGCTGGTGCCAGCCAGGTGTACCTGATCGAAGAGCCGATGGCTGCCGCGATTGGCGCTGGGCTCAACGTGTCAGACGCCAGTGGCTCGATGGTGGTGGACATCGGTGGTGGCACGACCGAAGTTGCGGTGATTTCGCTAGGCGGTATGGTTTACAAGGGCTCTGTACGTGTGGGCGGCGATAAATTTGACGAAGCGATCGTTAATTACATCCGGCGCAACTATGGCATGCTCATTGGCGAGCCCACTGCTGAGCACATCAAAAAGCAGATCGGATCCGCATTTCCTGGTTCTGAAGTACGCGAGATCGAGGTGAAGGGTCGCAACCTGGCAGAAGGCGTCCCGCGCAGCTTCACGGTCTCGTCTAATGAAATCCTCGAGTCCTTAACTGATCCATTGAACCAAATCGTCTCAGCGGTCAAAATTGCACTCGAAAACACACCACCCGAGCTTGGTGCCGATATCACCGACAAGGGTATTTCGTTGACGGGCGGGGGCGCCTTGCTGCGTGATCTTGATCGTTTACTGCAAGAAGAGACCGGTTTGCCTGTGATCGTGGCCGATGATCCCTTGACGTGTGTGGTGCGTGGTTGTGGCGATGCTCTCGAGCATCTTGAAAAACTTGGCGCCATTTTTATTGACGACTAGTCGTGCCGCGTATCGACAGGCGGTGAGGCGCCATACTAGGCAGCTGCGCGAAACCAACGCAACCGGCGCCTATAGCGCCCAAGCGGTGAGTGATTAAGTACCGAGCCATCATGCAACGACCCGCCACCCTTAGGCTTTTTCGACGCGGCCCGGCCGCTGAAGTGAAACTGACTCTGCTCGTGTTGGTCTCGTTCGCGTTGTTGTTTACTGACGCCACGTACAAAACTACTAACCCTGTGCGTGAATTGTTGTCAGCGACGTTGTATCCGTTTCAACGTTTTGTCATGCTTCCGCGTGACATCATTTCGATTGGTCATGACTGGTTTGATGCCGCTGCGTTGATTCAATCTGAAACTGAGGCGTTGCAAAAACAACGTATCGAGTTGGCGCAGGTAACGACCAATGCAGCACTCTTAAGCGCCGAAAACGCGCAACTGCGGCGGCTACTAGGTGTTTTTGAAAAAGCCGCAGAGCATCCATCTGTAGTGGTCGAGGTTCTGTATGAGCCAGCCAATACTTTTAGTCGTCGGCTAGTCTTTAACAAAGGTAGCCGAGCCGGCATCTCAGTCGGGATGCCGATTTTGGATGAGGGCGGTGTGGTCGGGCAGATCACACGTGTTTCGCCCATGACCTCTGAAGCAGCTGTGTTGACCGATGAAATTATTTCGATACCCGTGCAGGTGTTGCGTAATGGCTTACGTTTGATCGCCTTTGGTTCAACGACGCCGGGGAAGGTCGAAGTGCGCTATTTTTCATCCGATGCCGATATTCGCGAAGGCGACGTTCTAGTCACCAGTGGAGTTGGGGGGGTGTTCCCGCCCGGGCTTTCGGTCGGACGCGTCGATCAGGTCCAGCGCAGTTCAGCCTCGGGGTTCGCGCGCGCAGAAGCGTTGCCGTCCTCGCACCCAGAGCGGTATCGGCAATTTCTGGTGTTACAGGTACCAATCGAGACTGATTTGGCGGTCAGCTCTGTGAAGCCCGCTGCGACAACGGAGGCTCCCCGTGCAAGATCGAAATCGAAATAACGGGTTGAGGTCTTCGCGTGAGGGGGGTGCGCCTCCGCCCGTGCCTTTGCCACGCCCAGTGGGCCCGAATCCAATTGACCACGCAACAAGCCTCGCTTTTATCTGGGCGACCCTGCTTGGTGTTTGGCTGCTCTCTTTGCTGCCCTGGCGCACATGGCCGGTGTCGCCTGATTTGCTGTTGTTGGTGATCGTATTTTGGTCGTTGCACGACCCCCGACGAATCGGTTTACTCACGGCATTTACGTTTGGCTTGGTGATGGATGTGCATGATGTCGGTCCCTTAGGGCTACAAGCGTTGACATATACCCTGACAGTGTTTGGCGCACAGTCATTGCAACGTAGGTTGCTGCGCTTTGGACTGGTAAGTCAAGCCATGCACTTGCTGCCACTGTGGGTCGTGATTAAAGCAGTTGGGGCGTTGCTTGGCGCTTTTCTTGTAAGTGCGTGGCCTGGTTGGTCGTGGCTGTTTGCAGCCCTCTTGACCGCGGCGCTCTGGCCCTTGACCGCGTGGTTGTTATTACTGCCCCAGCATCGATTGCAAGACCCCGAGACGACAGCAAGTTAACACCCCACAGACATGTTCGACTTTAAGAAAAACGATCAGCAACAAAAAAACAACTTTACGCTGCGAGTCGTCGTGGCGGGTTTGTTTGCGGTCTGTTGTTTTGGTTTATTGTCGTTGCGATTTTGGGTGCTACAGGTCGATCGGCATGAAGGATTGTCCGCCCGTGCTGACAGCAATCGATTGGCGGTGGTGCCTATACCGCCGCGTCGAGGTGAAATTGTTGATCGAAACGGCGAGGTACTTGCCAGAAATTATTTGAGTTACACGCTTGAGGTGGTGCCTGCTCGAGCGGGCAATATCGATGAACTATTCGCAGCGCTGACACCGATTGTGTTTATCAGTACGGCCGAGCAGCGACGTTTTAAAAGACGAGCTGCTGAATCTGGCAAGTACGCAAGTATTGTTTTACGTAATAACTTAAACGAAACAGAGGCAGCGTTTTTTTCGGCAAATGCCTTGCGATTTGCTGGTGTGCAGTTGCGCGCGCGTTGGGTACGCGAGTACCCACAAGGAAAATCTGCCGGGCACGTTGTTGGCTATGTCGGACGTATTTCAGAAAGCGACGTCGCAGCGCTCGAAGAGCGCGGTGAAACTGGCAATTATCGCGGTACCGATATCATTGGTAAAAAGGGGATCGAAAAAACTTACGAGGCAGTTTTGCATGGTAAGGCAGGCCTTGAAGAGCTCGAAGTGACTTCGCGAGGTAAACCCGTGCGAGTGCTCAGGCGGGTTGATCCGACGCCGGGCTCGAATTTAGTGCTGTCGTTGGATATGGGTTTGCAGCGTATTGCCGAAGAAGCATTCAAAGATTTACGCGGTGCCTTAGTCGCGATTGAACCCGCAACCGGTGATGTGTTGGCATTTGTGTCACAGCCATCCTTTGACCCGAATCTGTTTATTGACGGTATCGACGTAGAAAGCTGGCGACTCTTGAACGAATCGCCCGATCACCCCTTAATTAATCGTCCCGTATACGGTACCTATCCGATTGGTTCGACGTATAAACCGTTTGTGGCACTCGCCGCACTTGAGTTGAATAAGCGACGGGCAAATGAGGTCATTTCGGATCCTGGCTATTTTGAATTTGGTGGGCAACGTTTTAGAAACTCGGGCTCAACGGCCTTTGGTACGCTTGATATGCATCGGGCGTTGGTGGTGTCGTCTGACACGTATTTTTATTCGCTAGGCCCCGAAATTGGTGTGAACAATCTGCATGATTTCATGAAGCCGTTTGGGTTTGGACAACTCACCGGTATTGACATTGAAGGTGAGCGGCGCGGCGTGTTGCCCTCGACGGATTGGAAACGCGCAGCCTATAAAAATCGCGATCAACAGCGTTGGTATGCGGGTGAAACAATCTCAATTGCTGTGGGTCAGGGTTATAACTCCTTCACGTTGATGCAACTCGCGCAGGCAACGGCCGTGCTGGCAAACGATGGTGTGTATATGAAACCGCATCTAGTGCGTACCATTAAAAACCCACGAACCGATGAGCACACACAAACCGTCGTTGAGGCGACTCATAAAATCGCGTTAAAAAAAGAAAATATCCAAGTGATTAAGCGTGCGTTGGCTGAGGTGACGGTGTCTGGTACGGCTGCAGCGGCGTTTGTTGGTGCGCCTTACACCACGGCCGGTAAAACCGGTACTGCTCAGGTGTACAGTTTGCGCGGTGCCAAATATCAAAGTAGTGCGATCGATGAGCGACTGCGTGATCATTCGTTGTTCATGGCCTTTGCTCCTGCCAATCAGCCAAAAATTGCGATTGCGGTGGTCGTAGAGAATGCGGGTTGGGGGGGTAGCGTTGCGGCACCTATCGTGCGTAAAGTCTTTGACGCCTGGTTGTTGCGTGACGCAAAAATTCAGCCCTCACCGGGCGGTACGCCACCCGTCCGGCGTACCGAAGTGGTCGTGCCGCAGGCCCCTCTTGTGGCCGCGATGCCAAGGGCTGTGCCATGAAAATTATTTTTAGAATGGTGTTTCGCAGCCTCACGTCAATCGATTGGCCCTTAATGCTGATTTTGTTATTGCTTTGCGCAGTGGGGATGTTGGTCATGCAGTCTGCTGTGGGTGGCACAGATGCTCGTTTTGCTGATCAAGCGCGTAATTTTTATGTGGCATTTATCGCGATGTGGATGATGGCGATGACGCCGCCGCACTGGATTTTGAAACTTGCGGTGCCGTTTTACGTGCTGGGGATCATCTTACTGTTAGCGGTCATGTTTGTGGGTGATACCAGTAAAGGGGCGACGCGTTGGTTGAACCTAGGCATCACGCGAATCCAACCTTCTGAAATGATGAAAATAGCCTTGCCGCTGATGTTGGCTTGGTATTTTCACACTCGCGAAGGCCCGATGAAGTTTATAGATTTTTGTGTGTCAACTGTGCTGTTGCTGATACCGTTTTTGCTGATTGTCAAGCAGCCCGATTTAGGCACCGCTATCCTTGTGTTTGGCGCAGGTTTTTTTGTGATTTATTTTGCTGGAATATCCTTTAAATTTTTGATCCCCGTCATGTTGATTGGTGCGATCGGGCTGGGTGCGATCTATGCCAATCAAGAGAAATTATGCGATGCTAAGTTTGATTGGGTGGTCTTGCATGACTACCAAAAACATCGAATTTGCACCCTGCTTGACCCCAGTACAGATCCACTAGGCAAAGGGTTTCATACGATCCAATCGATGATCGCGATAGGTGCAGGAGGTGTGTATGGCAAAGGTTACATGAATGGAACGCAGACCCATTTAGAATTTATTCCTGAGCGAACAACCGATTTTATCTTTGCGGTATTTGCTGAAGAGTTTGGTTTGTATGGTGGTGTAACGTTGCTGGTGCTCTACCTATTATTGATTTTTAGAGGATTGGTGATCGCGGTGGGCGCCCCGAATTACGGTGAGCGGTTGCTTGCTGGTGCGTTGACGATGGTGCTATTTATTTATGTGTTCGTGAATGTGGGGATGGTCACGGGTATTTTGCCGGTCGTGGGCGTGCCTTTGCCGTTGTTGAGCTACGGCGGTACTGCTTTGCTGACAATCGGCATCGCTTGCGGCATTTTAATGAGCATCAGTAAATACCGACCGCCCCAGCCAACGAGTTAAGTCAGTAAGCGCGCCGCGAGCAGTCCGTCTAACAATTTGCGTACGGGCGCGGGTAGCCCGCGCTCATGAAGACTGTTGAGTGGTACCCATTCCCCTCCATTGACGAAAAGTGCAGCCTTCTGAGCGTGCGCAGCACGATCTGGTTTTATTTGTACGAGGTGAGGGCGAATCGTCAGTCGATAATGGGTAAAAACGTGTACAAATTCAGCTAGCGTGTCTGCTGTGCTGAGCGCTAAGCCGAGCTGTTCACAGGCGAGTGCCGGTTCAAGCGCTGGGTCGCACTCTGGCAGACTCCAGAGGCCACCCCAGATGCCCGTTGTTGGTCGTTGTACCAGCAAGAGGTAGCCCGGTCGATGCGCGATTAACATTCCAGTGCTGCGCTCAGGCAAGACTTTACGTGCGCGAGGCCAAGGTAGTTCGTCGCAGCGTCCTTGCAGTAAGGCCAGACAGTCTTTTTTAAGAGGGCATGCTTCGCACTTGGGGCGGCCACGGGTGCACACTGTTGCACCCAGATCCATCAAACCTTGGGTATAAGCCGACATTGAGTCGGGATCTTGCGCGCAAGCGCGAGCCGTGGGTACCAAATCGCGCGCTAGCGACCACAGTTGCAACTCAGTGGGGCGACTTGTTGGGTCGCCTTCGATGGCAAAGAGCCGCGCTAACACCCGCTTGACGTTGCCGTCGAGTATTGCCGCGCGCTCGCCGTAGCAAAAGGCGGCGATCGCAGCCGCGGTCGAGGGGCCGATACCGGGCAGGGTGGCCAGTCCCGCAGCATCGGGCGGAAATTTTCCATTCCACGTATTCATGACTTGCTTGGCACAGGCATGCAGATTTCGAGCACGGGCGTAATAGCCTAACCCCGCCCACTGTGCCATCACTTGGTCAGCGGGTGCTTCGGCTAAAGCTTTGACGGTCGGAAATTGACTCAGAAAACGTTGGTAATAATCGAGTACTGCAGTCACTTGAGTTTGTTGCAGCATGATTTCAGAGAGCCACACTCGATAGGGGTCGCGTGTGTTTTGCCAAGGCAGGCCGTGGCGACCGTGCTTGCGTTGCCACGCTACTAAGCGAGAGGCGATTTTCATATCTTTCTTCTGTCACATCAGCGTTCTGGGGCTCGAGGGCACTAGCGTTGCATTATGCCTGTCTCAGACAGGACTTGCCGCAGCGCCCAGACGGGGTTAAAACAGAGCTAACGTCACTTGAATAAGACGTATTCCAAGCCTTAAATATATGCTCGAGGTTGACTAAGTTTCTTCACAAGAGCGATCGACGTCAACGGCAGCGGGCCAAACTACTCAAACGGAGTCAACACAAATGAATGCCCCGTTTTCAGACAAACAGTTGCAGGCCTTAAACGCCGTCAAGCTAGACGACAAATACGATCTTGCCTCAGGCCGTGCGTGGCTCAGCGGTGTGCACGCACTCGTACGCTTGCCGATGAATCAACGCGTGCGCGATGAGCGCGATGGGTTCAATACTGCGGGGTTTATTTCTGGCTATCGGGGTTCGCCGCTAGGCGGCTTAGACCAAAACCTCTGGAAGGCCGCCGAACGACTTAAGCAACACCATGTGGTGTTTCAGCCAGGCGTGAATGAGGATTTAGCGGCGACCTCTGTGTGGGGTTCGCAGCAGGTCAACATGTTTGAAGGTGCCAAATATGATGGCGTCTTTGGTCTTTGGTACGGAAAAGGCCCCGGCGTTGATCGGTGTGGTGACGTGTTTAAGCACGCCAACGCGGCCGGTACCTCACCGCGAGGCGGGGTATTGGTTGTTGCGGGCGATGACCATTCTGCAAAGTCGTCCACCTTGCCTCATCAAAGTGATCATATTTTGAAGGCCTGCGGCATACCCGTCTTGTTTCCCTCTAGTGTGCAAGAGATTCTTGATTATGGGGTGCTGGGTTGGGCAATGAGTCGTTATGCGGGCCTGTGGGTGGGGATGAAGTGCATTACAGACATTGTCGAGGTCTCAGCCACTGTCGACGTCGATCCTGAACGCGTTCAAGTCAATATTCCGCAAGATTTTATGCTCCCCGCAGGAGGGTTGAACATTCGCCTTGGCGACACGCCGCTTGCTCAAGAGGCGCGCCTGCTCGATCAGAAGCTGTATGCTGCACTGGCCTTTGCTCGCGCGAACGGCTTGAATCGCCAGCTTTGGTCTGTACCGGATGCGCAGGCACGTTTTGGCATCATTACCTCAGGCAAAGCCTATTTAGACACGACGCAGGCCTTGCTTGATTTAGGGTTAACGCCCGAGGTCTGTCAACAAATCGGTGTGCGGCTCTTCAAAGTGGGAATGGTGTGGCCACTTGAGTCGACTGGTTTGCTCAGCTTCGCAGAAAACCTCGATGAGATCTTGGTTGTCGAAGAAAAACGGCAGATGCTCGAGTATCAAGTCAAAGAAGAGCTCTTTGGCTGGATCGGCAGCGGCAAAAAAATTCCGCGGGTCGTGGGTAAATTTGATGATAAGGATGGTGGTGAATGGGCGGTGCCGCAAAGCCCCTGGCTATTGCCGGCACATTACGAATTTTCTCCGTCGATGGTGGCGCGTGCAATTGCCACCCGATTGTTACGGCTTGAATTACCTCCACAGGTTCGTGTACAGATCGAAGCTCGTTTAGCTTTTATTGCAGCACGTGAGCTTGAGTTGGCACGCCCACGCGTAGTGGCTGAACGCAAACCGTGGTTTTGTTCCGGGTGTCCGCATAACACTTCAACGCGTGTGCCCGAAGGTTCGCGAGCGATGGCTGGGATTGGCTGTCACTATATGGCGCTGTGGATGGATCGCAGCACACATGTCTTTACCCAAATGGGCGGCGAGGGTGCACCTTGGATCGGACAGTCTCCGTTTACGAATGAAAATCACGTGTTCGTCAATTTGGGTGACGGTACGTATTTTCATTCTGGGCTATTGGCCATCCGTGCTGCAGTGACGGCTAACGTCAACATCACTTACAAGATTTTATTTAATGATGCGGTCGCCATGACGGGTGGTCAGCCTGTTGATGGTCAAATCACCGTGCCGGTGATGGCGGCCCAAGTGCTGGCAGAAGGTGTGGGTCGAGTTGTGGTGGTGACCGACGAGCCTGAGAAATATACACAGATGGCTGGGTTGCCCGGTGGCGTGCCAGTGGTGCATCGTGATGAACTTGATCGCGTTCAAAAAGAATTGCGTGAAGTGTCTGGGGTGACTGCCCTGATTTACGACCAAACCTGCGCCACTGAAAAACGTCGCCGGCGCAAACGTGGGGCCTACCCTGATCCTGCGCGACGTGTGGTGATTAATTCACGTGTGTGTGAGGGTTGTGGTGATTGTTCAACGCAATCAAACTGCTTGTCGATTGAACCGCTTGAAACAGAGCTTGGTCGCAAGCGCGTGGTCAATCAATCAAGCTGTAATAAAGACTATTCGTGCTTAAAAGGCTTTTGCCCGAGTCTGGTGACGGTTGAGGGCGGGCAGTTGCGTCGGCCCAAGCTGATTGAGGCGAACGACACTCATGCGCAGGCGTTGCCAGACCCAGAACTGCTTCAATTGACGGGCTCTTACGGTATTTTTGTGGCGGGGGGAGGTGGCACAGGTGTGGTCACGATTGGTCAGTTGCTTGGAATGGCGGCCCATCTTGAGGGCAAAGCGGGTTCGGTGCTTGATATGGCGGGTTTGGCGCAAAAGGGTGGAGCCGTGTTTTCACACGCAATCATTGCGCCGACGGCTGCAGATATTTTAAATACGCGTATTGCGCTGGGGCAGGCCGACTTAGTCTTGGGTGCTGATTTGGTGGTGGGTTCGAGCGTCGAGGCGGTGACGCGGATGCGACCGGCGCACACTCGGATGTTGTTAAACGCAGATGTTGCTCCGACAGCCGCGTTTATTAGCAACCCAAACTGGACACTGGCCGCACGTGAGCTGCGCCAAGAGCTTGAGCAAGCTTGCGGTGAGGGTCGCATTCAAAGTGTGGATGCCTCTGAGATGGCAGTAAAGTTGCTGGGTGATGCGGTGTATGCGAATCCGCTCTTGATGGGGTTTGCCTATCAGCAGGGTTGGATTCCTTTGCATCATCGCTCGCTTGAGCAAGCAATCGTTCTAAATGGGGTTCAAGTTAAAAAGAATCTCGAAGCCTTCAGTTGGGGGCGCCGCGCTGCGCACGAGCCGCAGTTGGTGGCTCAGTTGCTTGGGGCAGGGCATCAGGCGTCTAATCCGACACCACACGGTGCAACGGTGGTTGAGTTTAAACGCTCGGGGTCTGAGGTTGAACAACTACGTGAGCATCGGGCGGCGTTTTTACGCGAGTATCAAAACGAGGCTTATGCGTCAGAGTATGTCTCGTTTGTGAATAGGGTGTCGGACGCCGAAATGCAGGCTTGCGGTACGCAGCGCTTGACGCTGGTTGTTGCGCGTTATCTGTTTAAGCTGATGGCGTACAAGGATGAGTATGAGGTTGCTCGGCTCTACACCGATGGTGAGTTTTTACGTGGTTTAGACGAGCAGTTTGAAGGAGACTGGTCAGTGCACTTTCATCTGGCGCCACCACTGTTTGCTAAGCGCGACGGTAAGGGGCACTTGATTAAAGCGAAGTTTGGGCCTCGGATGTTGGTGGCGTTCAGGTTGCTAGCAAAGCTGAAAGGCTTGCGTGGCACTTGGATGGATGTGTTTGGGTATACGGCTGAACGGCGTGCTGAGCGGGCGTTAATTGTTGAGTACCGTGAGACGGTGTTGGGTATGCTGGCTAAGCTTTCGCGGGGGTCTCTAGAGAAGGCGGTTGAGGTGGCTGGTGTGCCTGAAGAGATTCGGGGGTATGGGCATGTGAAAGAGGCTGTGTTGGTGCGGGCTCAGGCTGCTCGTGCTAGGTTGCTGGGTGAGTTTGAGGTGGCTGCGGCTGGGGCTGGGAGCCGAGCTGCTTAGATCCTTTGCCTTCGCCCGCACTTTGACTGCCCCGAACCGGTGATTTTTTGCTGAGCAAAAAATACGCGGCTTCGGGTTGTTCAAAGTGCTTGGGGTGTGGATCGCTTAGGTTTTTTTCTTGCGCCCGCACTTTGACTGCCCCGAACCGGTGATTTTTTGCTGAGCAAAAAATACGCGGCTTCGGGTTGTTCAAAGTGCTCGGGGTTGCGGATTGCCTAGATGGTTTTAAGCTGGGGTGAAGCGGCTTAGGGCGACTTCTGGGGTGACGTGTTCGAAGGTGACTTTGAGTGGCATGCCGACGTGCACGTTGGCGGGGGCGGGGCCGCTGAAATTGCTCACCATGATCGGGCCTTCTTTGAGTTGCACTAGGCAGGCGTCGTAGGGAATGTCTTGCATGAAGCCGTCCCAGTAGGCTCGGTGAAACTTGACCCAGGATAAGAGGGTGGCCTGACCGCTGACGACTAGCCATTCTTGTTCGTCTGACAGGCATTTAGGGCAGACGGGGCTGGGCGGAAACTGTAGGTGGCGGCAATGGGTGCAGGCTTGTACTGACAAGCGGTGCTCAAGGGCGTGATCCCAGAAGGGTTTGCTGAGCTCGTCAATAATCGGCAATGGCTTGTCATAGGTTTGGGTCGTCATGATTTAGCCTTTTGTGTAGATGATTGAACGGGTGCAAGGGGTCGAGGCGATGTATTGCACAACGTTGCAATCTGCAACTTGTCGAGCGCCGCACTCGCCGCGAATTTGGCGCACGGCTTCGACGTTTAAACCCCAGCCTTGCATGTACGAATTTGAAAGATGACCGCCGTCGGTGTTGGTGGGCAGTTTGTTACCAAGTTGTAGAGTGCCGCCTTCGACATAGGCTCCGGATTCGCCTTGACCGCAATAGCCTAACCCCTCAAGGCTGAACAATACGGTCGGGCTAAAGTTGTCGTAGCACATCAAGGCATCGACATCGTCGTGGGCGACGCCGGCCATTTCAAAGGCTTGGGTGCCGGCGTCTTTAATTTCTTTGTACCAAAAGTCTTGATCAAAATTTGAGATCGCGCTGCGCTCGAAGGCGTCACGTGCGCCGACGCCTGAAATCAGTACGGGTGGTTTAGCGAGGTCTTTGGCGCGCTCAGTGGTGGTTAGGATCATGCAAACGGCACCGTCGTTGATCAGACAGTAATCGAGTAGGCCTAAAGGCTCGGTGATGCGTCTGGCGGTTGCGTGGTCGTCAGAGGTGATAGGTTTTTTCATGACGGCGGTTGGGTTGAGCAACGCGTGCTTGCGAAAGGCCACCGATACTTCAGAGAGTTGGCGTATCGTGGTGCCGTATTTGGCCATATGCATACGAAACATCATGGCGTGTGCGGCACCGGGCGAGGTAAACCCCCAGGGGTTCCAGAAACTTGAGGCGTCTTCGCCGCCATAGTTCACGCGACGCGAGCGACCGATATTGGTATAAATCAAGGCGACGTATTTTGCGGCACCGGTTTCTAGGGCCAACATGGCTTCGATGATCGACATGCCTGACATGCGGCCGTGCCCGGGCAAGGTCATAGTCCATCGAGGATTGAGCCCTAGGACTTCACCCATGCGAGCATAGGAAGGCACACGACACACGAGCAACCCGTCAATCTCGTCTTTGTTGAGTCCACAATCTGAGATGGCAGATTTAAACGCCTGTGCGCCTAAGCCGTAGTCGCTGATTAACGGAAAATCGCCATAGGCCGTATTACCGACTCCGACGACTGCAATTTTATTTTTTAGCGCGTGTAGCTCATTCACAGCGAGATCCTTTGGCATTAAAGCTCTGACGTCTGGGTGCATCAGTGGCCGACGCCGAGAAAAAACTACGGCGCAGTTGCATGATACCCATTTTGTGGGGCATGATGCTAGTGATCAAAATAAATAGAAACAAGGTCGAGCCCCGCGTGAAGGGTTGCTCGCCTAGAGACAAAGTAGAGGACCACGTTATGTCGCAGTCGCCCTTCGTTGCCGCCGAGTTATTCGCCAACCCACAAAATAAGCCCGGAATGCTGGCTGGCTTACGTGTGATTGAAGTTGCCGATGAGCTTGGCGAGTACTGTGGATTGTTGTTGGCCGGATTAGGCGCTGAGGTCATCAAGATCGAGCCGGTTGGCGGAAGCCCAACCCGGAGCATTGGCCCATACTTAGGTGAGCAGCCTGATCCAGAAAGATCGATTTTCTTTTGCGCGTACAACCGCGGTAAAAAATCGGTTCAATTAGATGTGAGCACCGCAGAGGGTCAGGCCGCTTGCCTGCAGCTCTTAGCGACCGCAGACGTTTTTTTAGACAGTACCTGCGGCCAGTTTTTGGCTCAGCTTAAGCCCGCGCAGTCGTTGAACAAGCTCTTTCCTACGCTGATCACTGCACGTATCACGCCCTTTGGTGACACTGGCCCCTGGAAAGATTTTAAGGGTTCAGATCTGATTCATTTGGCACTGGGTGGTGTGATGATGTGTTGCGGCTACGACCGCAATGCGGATGGTCATTATGAGCATCCGCCGGTGGCACCACAGGTATGGCATGCCTACCATATTGCGGCCGAACAAATGACAGCCGCGGTGGTGGCGGCGTTGATCACGCGTCAGTCAACGGGTGCAGGGCAAGATTTGTCGTGCGCTGTGCATGAAGCGGTTGCAAAAAATACCGAGCTTGATGTGATGTCGTGGGTGATGCGGCGAGCGCCACTCTATCGCCAGACGGCTCGCCATGCCGTTGAAAAACCAACCCCGATCCCTAACGTCAGTGCAACCAAAGACAAGCGCTGGAATATGACCTGGGGCGTATCGGCGCGCGATAAGGCCAAACTTGTGCCTTTCTTAGACCGTTATGGCAAGGCAGCCGACTTGCAAGCGCCGTCGGCCACCGCTGATCTCAAGGCACGTAGCACGCCCGGTTCTGCTGGGATGGATGCGGAAACGGTGCGTATGCTTGAAGTCATTCGTGATTTCGTCGGTTCGTATGACTATAAAGATTTGCCCTGGCGCGAAGCGCAAGACGCTGGTCTATTGTGGGCACCCGTACGCAAGCCACATGAAAACGCCTTAGATGAGCATTGGTTGATGCGCCATTCGTTTACCGATATCGATCACCCCGAGCTTGGTCGCGCCTTGCGTTACCCGACTAGTAAGTGGTTGAGTACTGCGACGGCATGGCAGGCAGGTAAGCGTGCTCCGTTACTGGGGCAACATAACTCAGAATTAAGTGCACTGCTGAGTGCGCCTAAAAATATCGATGCTCTGAAAGCTGGTGGCGAGGCACAGTCGCGAATCGACTCTCAAGTCCACGGTCGCGCTCAATTGTTCAAATACACCCCAAAGGTCAATAATATTTCGGCACGTGGCGCACCGTTCGCGTTACAGGGTATCAAGATTCTTGATTTCTCTTGGTTTCTGGCCTCGGCAGGCGGCACGCGTATTCTTGCAGCCTTAGGCGCTGAGAGCATTAAGGTTGAATGGAAAGAAAATCCAGACACTAGGCTGGCTGCGATGTCGCCCGTGGGTGGTCGTGCTGCACGTGAGGTTGCGACCGCGCCTTTGCTTGGTGTCACTGACTCAGACATGGGTGGGCAGTTCAACAATAAAAATGCTGGCAAACGTGGCATGTCGTTGAATATTCGTCATCCCAAAGGTCTTGCCATCGCCAAAGAACTTGCACGTCAGTCAGACATTGTCGCTGAAGGTTTTTCTCCCGGTGTGCTCGAGCGTCTGGGCCTAGGCTACGAGGTGCTCAAGTCGCTCAAGTCTGACATTATTTACGTACAGCAATCGGGCATGGGCGGTATTGGTAAGTATGGGCGCTTTCGCACCGTCGGCCCGGTAGCAGCTTCGTTCGCTGGCACTACAGAGATGTCTGGCCGTCCTGATCCGGCGATGCCCGCAGGTTGGGGGTATTCGTATCTGGATTGGATTGGCGCTTATGGCTTTGCGCTAGCGACGCTTGGTGCGCTGTATCACCGCAACCGAACCGGCGAGGGGCAATGGATTGATGCCTCGCAGTGTGAGGCGGGTATTTATCAAACAGCGACTGCGGTCCTGGATTGGTCAGCGAATGGTAATGAATGGACGCGTTACGGCAACCGCTCACCTTATAAGCCGGCCGCGCCTCACGGTGCCTATCGTTGCGCTGGTGACGATCGTTGGCTAGCGCTTGCGTGCTTTGATGACGCCCAGTGGAACGCGCTGGTGCGTGCCGCTGGTCTGACCGAGTTACAGTGGGACTTACGCTTCAGTACGTTGGCGCTGCGACTGCAAAACCAAGATGCACTCGATGAAAAAATCAGCGCGTGGGCGTTGACTCAAGATGCCAGCGAGTGCATGGCGCGCCTGCAAGGCGCTGGGGTGCCGGCTGGCGTGTGTCAGACAGCTGCTGATCGTTACGATACTGATCCCCAGTTAAAAGAGCTCGAATGGTTAACTGAAGTGACCGGTACCAAAATTGGTCGCTGGCCGGTCAACGAGTTTCCGGTCAAAATGAGTGCAACACCAGCGTATGCGGGGGGCGTCATTGATCGTGGTGCCCCCGGTTATGGTGAAGATAACGTGCATGTCTTGAAGCAGATGCTAGGCTATTCGGACTCAGAGATACAAGACTTGATCGATCAAGGGGTATTGTAAAAAGGTCAGGGGTACTGGGTACTGTAAAAAGAGTTAGGTGTGTTGTAAAAAAAATAATAACTTTCGGAGACTTTCACCATGAGCATGAAGACATTGCGCCGTACTTTCTTGGCGGCATCGATAGTGATTGGTAGTTTAGGTGCGATGGTGCAACATCGCGTTGCGCTGGCTCAAGCCAAGCCGCAAACGGTTGTGCGCGCTGTGATGCACTCTGACCTGAAGATTGTCGACCCCGTTTGGACTACCGCATATATCTCGCGCAATCATGGGTATATGATTTACGACACCCTGTTTGCGACCGACGCTCAGGGCGCGGTGCAGCCGCAAATGATTGATACGTACCAACTGAGCGAAGATAAAACGGTCTACACCATGACCTTGCGCGACGGACTGTTATGGCATGATGGCCAGCCAGTCACCTCAGAGGATTGCATCGCTTCGATTAAACGCTGGGCCGCGCGTGATGTGGTGGGGCAAGCGATGATGGCGCATGTCAAAGACTTTGTGGCGGTTGATCAAAAGACTTTCAAAATCAACTTAAAAGAACCGACGGCTGCAGTCATGCTTGGCCTAAGTCGTGCGTCTGGTACGGCTTTCATGATGCCTAAGAGGGTGGCAGATACGAGCCCGCAAGAGCAAATTTCTGAATATATTGGTTCGGGTCCGTTTGTGTTTAAAACCAACGAATGGAAGCCAGGCAGTAAAGTGGTTTACGAAAAATTTGCGCAGTACAAGCCACGTGCCGAACCGCCGTCTGCCATGGCGGGCGGCAAAGATGTGAAGGTCGATCGTGTTGAGTGGCTTGCGATCGCAGATCAGCAAACTGCCGTGAGCGCACTCTTGGCCGGCGAAATTGACATCATCGAACAGCCCTCGCACGACTTGCTGCCGTTGCTAAAAAAGAACGCCAATATTCAGTTCAGTGATTGGAGTGCTTTGGGCAATCAGTATGTGTTTAGGTTTAATTCGCTGAACAAACCTTTTGATAACGTCAAGGCACGCCAAGCAATTTGGTATGCCTTTAATCAAGAAGACTTCTTGAAGGCTGTGATTGGTGACCCTGATTACTACAAAGTGTGTAAATCAATGTTCTACTGCGGGACTCCCTTCGGTACGACCAAGGGCATGGAAAACTTGCTTGAATCGAACTTCAAAAAAGCACGTGAATTGGTAAAAGAATCTGGCTATGACGGCACACCCATTGTGTTGTTACATTCAACTGATCGCCACGTTTACGCCAATCTGGCGCCGGTTGCAAAGTCTTTGCTTGAAAAGGCAGGCTTCAAAGTTGATATGCAGTCGATGGACTGGCAGTCAGTCGTTGTTCGCCGCGCTAAAAAAGATCCGGTGGCAAAAGGCGGGTGGAACCTCACCATCACTTCAACTAATAACGTGCTCAATCCGCTTGAGTCCAGCTACCTGAATGCGGCGTGTGAAAAGACTACGTTTGGCTGGCCGTGTGATGCCCAGATTGAAAAGTTGCGCAATGATTTCTCGCGCGAAACGGATCTCACCAAACAACTCGCGCTTGTTGAGGCAGTACAACTACGAGCGATCGAGTATCCGGTCTATATTCCCTTGGGGCAGTGGTACCAACCAATGGTTGCGCGTAAAAGCTTAAGCGGCTTGATCAAAGCCCCTGCGCCAGTGTTCTGGAACATCACGAAAACCGGCAAGTGACGGACTGCTGAGCCGTGTTTCGTTACATTTCAAAACGTGTCTTTGCCACTGTGCCAGTCATGGCAATCGTGGTCGTGCTGGTGTTTTTGATGTTGCGTTTGAGCGCAGTCGATCCAGCCGCCATCATTGCGGGCGATAACGCCACCACTGAGGAAATTCAAGACATACGCGTCAAGCTTGGTCTGGATCAGCCCGTGCTTGTGCAATTTGGCGTGTGGCTGACAAAAGTGTCGACAGGTAACTTGGGCGAATCGTTTTTCTTTAAAAAACAAGTCTCCGAACTCATTCTCGACCGCCTTGAGCCCACGCTGTCGCTTGCGCTATGCACCATCATTTTGTCTGTAATGATTGCGGTGCCGCTTGGCGTGTTGGCGGCCTATTACACCGGAACTTGGATCGATCGGCTCGTGATGGGCTTGGCGGTGCTGGGGTTCTCGATACCCGTTTTTGTGGTCGGTTATCTCTTGATGTATGTGTTTTCGATCGAGCTTAGTTGGTTGCCTGTTCAAGGGTATCAGCGCTTGTCTGAGGGCTTTTGGGGTTGGTTGCAAAAGTTATTGTTACCTTGCTTTGCGTTATCGGCCGTGTACTGTGCACTGATCGCTCGCATCACCCGCACGAGCGTGCAAGAGGTCCTCGGTGAAGATTACATCCGTACCGCACATGCAAAAGGATTGACGAACAAGATCGTGTTGATGCGCCATGCTTTGCGTAACGCTGCAGTCCCCATTGTGACGGTGATCGGGATCGGCATCGCTTTGTTGATTGGTGGTGTGGTGGTCACCGAAAGTGTGTTTAGTATTCCAGGTCTGGGTCGCCTCACGGTTGACGCGGTGCTCGCGCGTGACTTTCCGACTGTTCAAGCCCTTGTCTTGTTGTTTTCGTTAACGTCAGTGATGGTTAACTTATTGATTGACCTGTCTTACACCTTGTTTGATCCGAGGATACGGTATTGAACGCCTTCACTGAGTCGTCGGGTCGAGTCACGCTTTGGCGTACTCTCTTGCGAAGTCCAAGCGTGATGATTGGCGCTGCAATTTTGTTGTGCGTGCTTTTCATTGGCTTGGCGGCCCCGTTTTTGCACACCATGAGCCCCGATGAGATCAACCCCAGCGTGCGCAACAAATTGCCGGGCTACGAGTCGACCTTGCGCGATGATGAGGGCAATAAAATTCAATTTGTACATTTAATGGGCACAGATTCGCTTGGACGCGATATCTATAGTCGTGTGGTGTTTGGTGCGCGAGTCTCGTTACTCATCGGTGCGACGGTTGCTGTGATGAGTGCGTTCATTGGTCTGATCTTAGGTTTGTTAGCGGGCTATTTTCGCTGGCTCGACGCCATCGTGATGCGGGTGATGGATGGGTTAATGGCGATTCCCGCGATTTTATTGGCGCTGTCAATGGTGGCGCTACTCAATGCCGGATTGTC
The DNA here is from genome assembly GCA_030832095.1 of Gammaproteobacteria bacterium. Lineage (GTDB taxonomy): Bacteria > Pseudomonadota > Gammaproteobacteria > Burkholderiales > Burkholderiaceae_B > Zwartia > Zwartia planktonica. The sequence goes on from JAURJT010000022.1 coordinate 53,615, forward strand.
AACGGTCATTCTGGCGATTGTGATCACTGAAATCCCAAGGGTGGTGAGGCTGGTGCGTTCAGTGGTGTTGTCGGTGCGCGAAGAGCCTTACGTCGAAGCTGCGATTTCGGTGGGGACGCCAACGCCAGTGTTGCTGGTTCGGCATATCCTGCCTAATACGATTGCACCGCTGATCGTACAAACCACTTATATCGCTGCGCACGCCATTTTAGTTGAGGCGGTACTGAGCTTTCTGGGGGTCGGCATTTCGCCTGAAACGCCGACTTGGGGCAATATCATGGCAGAAGGTCGCGCAATGTTTGTCATGTTGCCACACAATATTTTCTTTCCAGGTTTGTTCTTAGCCGTGACGGTGCTAGCGGTCAACCTGTTTGGCGATGGCTTGCGTGATTTGCTTGATCCTCGGATGAGAAAGAGGTTATGACAGACCCCACCGCGCTCCAGCTTCCTACGCATACAGCTGGCATACAACAGGTGCCTTCAAACGTGACTTCAGTTCAGCCTGTGCTTGAGCTACAAGCGTTAGACATTTCGCTGCCGCGCGGCTCAGATCGTGCCCACGCTGTCGCGCAGGTCAGCTTAACGGTCAACCCGGGTGAAATCGTTTGTTTGGTTGGCGAGTCTGGTTCAGGAAAATCTGCCATTGCTCATACAGTGATGGGTTTGCAGGCTAAGGCCTTGGTGCCAACCGCAGGCAAGATTTTGTTGCAGGGTGAAGACGTCTTAACGATGGCACCAGCGCGACTGCGGCAATTGCGCTGCACCACTATGTCGATGATCTTCCAAGAGCCCATGACGGCGTTGAACCCGGTTTTTTCTTGTGGTGAGCAAATCGATGAAGTCTTGCGTACACACACAGCGCTGACGGCCTCAGAGCGCCAGCAACGTGTGCTCGATATGATTCAACAGGTGGGGCTTCCGGACCCGCTCAGAATGCTACGTTCGTACCCGCATCAATTGTCGGGTGGCCAGCGTCAGCGCATTATGATCGCGATGGCTCTGGTATTAGAGCCACTATTACTGATTGCTGATGAGCCTACCACCGCACTTGATGTCACCACACAGGCACAGATTTTGGCATTGATTCGTACCTTGCAGCGCGAGCATGGTACCGGCGTACTGTTCATCACACATGACTTTGGTGTGGTGGCTGAGATCGCTGATCGAGTTGCGGTACTGCGCCAGGGCGAGTTGGTTGAATTTGGTCAGAAACAGCAAGTGCTAGAGTATCCCGAGCATCCGTACACTCAAATGTTGATTGGTGCCGTGCCCAGTATGACGCCGCGAGTGCGCGAGGCATCGGCGCGAGGCGAGGTGATTTTGCGTACTGAGAGATTGGTCAAAACCTATCCCAATAGTCGGACGCCGGCGGTCAACCAAGTCGCGCTTGAACTGCGCCGCGGCGAAACCCTAGGCATTGTGGGTGAATCAGGCTCAGGAAAATCTACCGTCGCGCGTTGCGTCGCAAAATTAATCACGACTACAAGTGGCTCGATCTTTCAGCATGGGCAAGACATTGCGCCGTTGTCGAATCGGCAAATGCGACCTTTACGAAAGTGTGTGCAGATCGTCTTTCAGGATCCTTATCGCTCACTCAATCCTCGCCGTACCGTTGGCGACTCGATTATTGAGGGGCCAATGAATTATGGCGCCACACGCCAAGAGGCTTGGAAACACGCGAGCGAGTTAATGGAGCTCGTGCGACTTGAACCGACGATGCTGCAACGATTTCCGCATGAGTTTTCGGGCGGTCAGCGCCAGCGCATTTGTATTGCGCGCTCTCTGGCGATGAAGCCCGAGATTTTGATTGCCGATGAAGCCGTGTCTGCCCTCGATGTCTCAGTGCAAGCGCAAGTGCTCGGTTTGTTAGACGAGGTGCGCGAGCAGTTGAATTTGGCCATGCTGTTCATTACCCACGACTTACGCGTGGCGGCGCAGGTTTGCGATCGGGTCGCAGTCATGTCAAAAGGTGAGATCGTTGAAACCGGTCGAACGGCTGATATTTTTTTAGCGCCAGCGCACGCTTACACGCAGACCCTGTTCGCGGCGGCACCAGGACGCGATTGGCTGTTTGAAGCCGGCCGCGCCAGACTCAAAAAGAAAGGCGATAGCTACCAGGCCGAAAGCGTCAGCCCCAAATGATGAGGCCACACTAAGAGAACGACGACGTATCACAAAGAGAACTTTGAAGCTTAACAAACAGAACGACGACGCATCACAAAGACAACGATGAATGACTTGAAAAATAAAGTCGTGCTGATTACCGGTGCGAGTTCGGGCATTGGTGCGGCTGCCGCCTTAGCGTTTGGTCGCTATGGCGCGCGAGTAGCAGTGCATTACCGTTCACAACGAGATGCCGCTTTGTCAGTGGTGGCACAGATTCAAGCGGCGGGCGCAAGCGCTGAGGCGTTTGGCTGCGACGTGATGGATTCGGCGCAATTAGTTCAATTAGTGCAGGACGTGCACGCGCGCTTCGGTCGTATCGATGTGCTGATTAACAACGTGGGTGGCATGATTCGCCGCATCGCTTTGACTGAGGCCAGTGATGCAGCGATTGATGAGGTGTTTCATTTCAATGCGCGTTCGATGATGGTGCTGTGTCGCGAAGTGATCCCCCATATGCGAGCGCAAGGCGGTGGCAGCATTATCAACATCACTTCGCAGGCCGCCAACACGGGTGGCACGCGAGGCGCGGGCTTGTATGCTGCTTCAAAATCTTACATCACCACCTACACAAAGGGCTTGGCTCGCGAGGTGGTTCGCGAAGGGATTCGTGTGAATGCGATGGCACCAGGTGTGATTGATACGCCTATCCATGCAGCGCATGCAAGCAATAGCGTCACGAGCAAAGATGACTTGCAGGCGAAATTAAAAAAATCGATACCGATGGGGCGCTTGGGAAGGCCTGAGGAATGCGCAGGTGTATTGCTGTTTTTAGCCAGTGACGAGCTCTCGAGCTATGTCACGGGTCAAACCATTGGGGTCAATGGTGGCAGCACGATGGCGTAGCCCAGCGCCTTAAAATTTCGTATTGCGCTGAACCGACCAACGTGCAGACAGCGCGCCCAGCACGGCGACCGAGACGACTGCGGTCGCGAGCATCCATAGCGGGGGCAGCGACAGGGCAAACTCGGCGTCGTAACTGCGCGCCAAACTGGCCAATGCATCATTCAAGGGGATCAGCGCTGCGCGTGCAACCCCAATCGCAATCAGTGCCGCAAAGCTGCAGGTGACCGAGCCTAAATACAAAAATGGTCGACGGACAAAAGACTCGGTAGCGCCGACCAAGCGCGCAACGCCGATTTCTTCGCGCTGCGATAAGGCTTGCATGCGTACAGTATTAAATACAGTCGCGAGCACGACGAGCGCGACGCTTAAGGCAAGCAGCAGCAGACCAATGCGGCCAAACCTGAGGAGAGCCTCAAGGCGTTGTACCCAAGCCGTATCAAGTTGCACGAGGTCAACCCCAGGCCACTTACGCCAGACTTGTGCAAGTTTGTCGGCCCGCTCTGCCAGTTGGTCACTTGGTGTGAGGCTGACGACGATGGCATCAGGCAGTGGATTGCCAGGCAATACCTTGAGCGCTTGTTCCCAGGCTGGATTGGTGCGCAGTTCGGTGAGCGCACGGTCTTTGGTGATGATGCGCACCCCTGCGACTTGTTCGGCGTGCTCTTTGCGAATACGAGTCGCGACTTGCTCGGCGGCAGTTTTTGGCGCATCAATCTTTAAAAACACGGTGAGTTCTGGGGTCACAGAGACTTGGCGTGCGACTGGCTGCATCGATACCAAGAGCGAAGCGCCAAGCAAAGGCAACGAAAGCGCCAGCGCGATGACCAGCAAATTCGTCAGCGACGAAATCGGTGCGGCCGCTAGTCGGCGCAGCGTGACGGCTAGCGCATAACGGTGTTGGCGTAACAGGCTTCTCATCGCAACGTCTCGCTTCGCCCTGAGCGGGCGTGGGTCTGTTGCTCTTGAATGTTATCGCTATCTTTGTGGTAAGTGTGCGCTTGCTCGCGGGCAGAGTCGGCAAACTTGCCAGGTTCGATCTTGAAGGCTCGTGTAGCGTACTCGGCCATCAAGGCGTCGTCATGTGAGGCAATCACAGTCGTGACCCCAACACGGTTAAAGTCTTTGAACACCGACATGATTCGTCGAGCCGTGTCGATATCCAAACTTGCAGTCGGTTCGTCGGCAATCAAAATTGCTGGGCGATTCACGATCGCGCGCGCGATCGCTAGCCGCTGTTGTTCGCCGCCAGAGAGTTCAATCGGGCGGGTGTTTTCTTTTGATGAGAGCCCAACTTTTTCAAGTGCGGCTCTGGCGCGCGCCCGAGCCAGACTAGGCGCAAGCCCCGTGACTGCGAGCGGCAGCAACACATTGTCGATGGCACTTCGGTCGTACAGTAGGTGGGTATCTTGAAGGATGACACCCACTGCCCGTCTTAGATAGGGCCGCGCCCGCGCAGAGAGTTGGTCGAGTCGGTGCCCATGCACTTGTATCGAGCCGCGACTAGGGGGCTCTAAGCCCCCAATCAGCTTGAGCAAGGTTGATTTGCCAGCACCTGAGGGGCCGGCAACGTACACGAACTCGCCGGCCGACACCTTGAAGGTTAGGTTGGCCAGAATAGGACGGCCTTGGCCGTACGACTTGTAAACATGCTGAAATTCGATCATGGGCTATCGCTTTTAGACCCTAATCATAACTCTGCCCACGATTTCGGGGATTGACGGCGAGGGATTTCCCCCATACAGTGTTTCGAGGTGTGCAGCTACTATCTGTCGCTCGCAAGCATCGGTTGCCACGGCGAGCCTTTTCGGCCGCCATCCCCCCAAAGTTGTTATCCGGAGATTTAGCCATGAAATTTCTTAAATTAGCTGCCGTCGGTGCAGCGCTGATCGCTGCCAGTACTGTTGCTCAGGCAGGCGCCACGTTTGATAGCGTCAAAAAGAAAGGGTTTGTGCAATGCGGCACAAACACTGGTTTAGCTGGTTTTGGCGCACCCGACAGCAAAGGCGTTTGGTCTGGTCTCGATATTGACATGTGCAAAGCGTTCGCTGCTGCGATGTTTGGTGACCCAACAAAATTTAAAGTGACGCCGCTGACAGCCCAGCAACGCTTTACAGCGCTGCAGTCAGGCGAGGTGGATGTTCTGGTGCGTAACACCACACAAACCATGACGCGCGATACCTCGTTAGGTTTGATCGGCGTGGCCGTCAATTTTTATGACAGCCAAGGCATTATGGTGCGTAAAGACAGCGGCATCAAAAGCGCAAAAGAACTTAATGGCGCCACGATCTGTGTGCAACCAGGCACCACAACCGAACTCAACTTGGCAGACTGGTTTCGGGCAAACAAGCTGTCGTTCAAGCCGGTCGTGATCGAAAAGCTTGACGAAGTGGTTGGTGCGTTTGTGGCCGGGCGCTGCGATGCTTACACAACAGATAAGTCGGGCTTAGCCTCTTCGCGTTCCTCGCAAGCAAAACCCGAGTTGTATGAGATTTTGCCCGAAAACTTCTCGAAAGAGCCGTTAGGGCCGTTAGTTCGCCAGGGTGATGAGCAATGGCTCAATCTGGTTCGCTGGAGCTTTAACGCCATGGTTGAGGCGGAAGAGTACGGCATTACCCAAAAGAACCTTGACGACATGCTGAAGAGCACCAACCCCAACGTGCAGCGTATTCTGGGTGTGACTCCTGGTATGGGTAAAAACCTGGGTGTTGACGAAAAGTGGGCTTACAACATCATCAAGGCAGTTGGTAACTATGGCGAAAGCTTCGAGCGCAACATTGGCAAAAACACGCCTCTGCGCTTAGAGCGTGGCCTGAATGAGCAATGGACGAAGGGCGGCATTATGTACGCTTGGCCAATTCGTTAATCTATTGCTGACCTTAAGGTGATCGTCAAGCTGTTGCTTGTCGATCACCGACTCTTATGCTGAACATAAAACCGACCGCAGTCGCGCAAGCGCCTAAAAAGCGTTTGTCCTGGAATAATCCAGAGGTGCGCGCGATCGTTTACCAAGTCCTAGCGGTCGCCCTCGTTGTTGGTGCGGGCTGGTATCTGGTGCATAACACCTTGCACAACCTGTCTGTGCGAAACATCAACACGGGTTTCGATTTTTTGACTCGTGAGGCGGGCTTCGCCATTGGCGAAGGCATGATTAGCTTTACACCGGCTGACACCTATCAGCGTGCCATCACGGTGGGCGTGCTCAATACCTTGCGCGTGGCACTGCTTGGCATCTTGTTTGCCACGATTCTTGGGACCATTATCGGTATCGCCAGGCTCTCGAAGAACTGGTTGGTTCGAACGGTTTGTAGCGTATATGTTGAAGTTATGCGCAACATCCCTTTGTTGTTGCAACTGTTCTTTTGGTATGTCATCCTGATCGAAACAATGCCTGGTCCTCGGCGTGCGTATCATCCGATGCCAGGCGTGTTTGTATCAAACCGCGGCATACAGATGCCCACCGTGCATGGCGATGGGCTGACCTGGCTATTAGTTGGTTTGGCGCTGGCGGTTGTGCTGTGCCTAGTTCTTCGTCGGTGGGCCCGACGTCGCCAAGAGCAAACCGGCCAGGTCTTTGCGTTGGGGCGCGTAGCGATCGCGTTGCTACTTTTGACACCGACACTGGCTTGGTGGTTAAGCGGGGCTCAGTTATCGCTTGATGTCCCTGAACTCAAAGGGTTTAATTTCGCAGGCGGCATGACACTGACGCCCGAGTTCGCCGCACTTTTGTTTGGTTTGGTGATTTATACCTCGGCATTTATCGCCGAAGTGGTGCGTTCGGGCATTCAATCCGTTCACCGTGGTCAATGGGAGGCGGCCGGTGCCTTGGGCATTAAAAATAGCCTCGTACTTCGTTTGGTCGTGTTGCCGCAAGCCTTGCGCGTGATCATCCCCCCCATGACTAGTCAATATCTGAACATCACTAAAAATAGTTCGTTGGCCGTGGCGATTGGTTACCCTGATTTAGTGTCGGTGATCAACACTACGCTCAATCAAACTGGCCAAGCGATTGAAGGTATTTTGATGATCATGGCAGCCTACCTAACCGTGAGTCTGTCAATCTCGGTGTTTATGAATTGGTATAACAAACGTATTGCGTTGGTAGAAAGATAAACATGAATGCTGCGCCCAACGTGAATCCGTCTTCTGTACCGAGCGTATGGTCGAGTGTGGCGGCGCTGCATTGGCTGCGGACGCAATTGTTTTCGTCGCCACTCAATACGTTGCTGACCTTATTGACGCTTTGGTTGTTGTTGGCAACAGTGCCTGCCATGGTGGATTGGTTTTTTCTGAACTCAACCGTGACGGCCACGAGTGCCCAAGAGTGCCGTAAAGTCACCGGCGCGTGTTGGGCAGTCATTGTTGAAAAGCATCGCTTGATTCTGTTTGGTGTGTATCCCTACGAAGAACAATGGCGGCCTTTATTAGCAACCTTGCTACTGTTGGGCGTCATTGTATTGAGTGGTGTGCGCCGGTTCTGGAACTTCTCACTCTTGTTATTTTGGGTGATCGCGTTGTCGGCTGCTGCGATTTTGATGTGGGGCGGAGTCTTTGGGCTGACCTATGTTGAAAATAGTCGTTGGGGTGGGTTGCCCCTGACGTTAATGCTCTCGACGTTTGGTATTGCCTTTGCGTTTCCGCTTGGGATTGTGCTGGCCTTGGGGCGTCGGTCAAACATGCCGGCCATTAAAACGATTTGCATCGTGTATATCGAGTTGATTCGAGGCGTACCCTTGATCAGTTTGCTGTTCATGTCAGCTGTCATGTTGCCGTTGTTTTTGCCGGAAGGGCTGACGATTGATAAGTTATTGCGCGCGCAGGTTGCCATTATTCTGTTTGCAGCCGCCTATATGGCTGAAACGATTCGGGGCGGTTTACAAGCGATCCCGAAAGGTCAGTTTGAGGGTGCAGATTCGCTTGGGTTGACCTATTGGCAGCAAATGCGATTGATCGTCTTGCCGCAGGCACTGAAGATTGTTATCCCACCGCTTGTTGGCTTGTTTATTGCCTTGTTTAAAGATACTTCGCTTGTGGTGATCATTGGTATTTTTGATCTGACTCAGGCAGCCAAGGCGGCGCTCGTGGATCAAGCCTGGCGCGGCTTTAGTATTGAAATTTATGTTTTCATTTCGGCAATTTATTTTGTGTTTTGCTATTCGATGTCTAAATATAGTCAGTCTCTCGAAAAGCGGCTGGCCACAGAGCATCAGCGCTAGAAAGTTGTTTTTAGATATCAGGCGCGCCCTATTCTCGGAGATCGTGTATGGCAGATGCCATCATTCGCATGCAAGACGTCAACAAGTGGTTTGGTAAGTTTCACGTGTTGCGCAACATTAATTTAGAGGTGGCGCCTGGCGAGCGCATCGTGATCTGTGGCCCTTCCGGCTCGGGTAAGTCAACACTCATCCGATGTATTAATCGCCTCGAAGAACACCAACAAGGTCGGATCGTGGTTGAAGGTACCGAAATCACCAACGATATTCGTCATGTTGAGGCGATTCGTCGTGATGTTGGTATGGTGTTTCAGCATTTCAATTTGTTCCCCCATTTGACCGTGCTAGAAAATCTGACCCTTGGGCCGATTTGGGTGTTAAAAACTCCTAAGGCCGAGGCCGAAGCGCGTGCGATGAAATACCTTGAGCGGGTGCGCATCGCCGAGCAGGCAAGCAAGTTTCCGGGTCAGTTGTCTGGTGGGCAACAACAGCGTGTGGCAATTGCCCGCTCGCTGTGTATGGATCCCAAAGTCATGTTGTTTGATGAGCCGACCTCGGCGCTTGACCCTGAAATGGTCAAAGAGGTGCTCGATGTGATGGTGAATTTAGCCGAGGACACTGGCATGACCATGCTTGTGGTGACTCATGAGATGGGCTTTGCTCGCAAGGTGGCGGATCGGGTGATCTTTATGGATCAGGGCGAAATCATCGAGGAAAATACGCCCGATGCGTTTTTTGATCACCCTCAAAACGATCGAACCAAACTGTTTTTGAGTCAAATTATTCATTGAACGATTCGCAGTTCAACCCCTAGCGCTGAGGCAGCGATGTTCAATTCAATGATGCGTGTGCGACCGTTCTTTGCTGCGTTGCTGGTGCTCTGGCTTGGCATGTTCGTGACTGAGCCTCGGGCGCAAGGCGCTGCGTCAGTGGCGAGTTTTCCAACCAAGCCATTGCGCTTTGTCGTTCCTTATCCACCGGGTGGCCCACTTGACGTGATGGCGCGAGTCTTGGCAGAGAAAGTGAAAGCAAGCGTGGGTCAACCTGTTGTGGTTGAAAATAAGCCTGGCGCAGGTGGCAATATCGGTGCTGATTTAATTGCGAAAGCGCAGCCAGACGGTTACGCCTTGGTGATGGGGGCGGTGGCTACCCACGCGATTAACCCTTGGCTGTTTGCTTCGATTCCGTATGATTCAGTTAAAGATTTTGCGCCCGTCGTGCTAGTGGCCTCTGTGCCAAACGTGTTGTTGGTCAATCTTGATTTCGCTCAAAAAAATAATATTCAGACAGTGCAAGATCTTGTCGCGTATGCGCGTAAAAATCCAGGACAATTGAATTACGGCTCGGGTGGCTCAGGCAGCGCTGGGCATTTGGCGGGTGCTTTATTAAGTGCGCGTGCGAAGGTTGAGATGGTGCATATTCCGTACCAAGGTGCAGCGCCCGCGCAATTAGCGTTGCTGTCAGGTCAGTCAGCCTTGATGTTTGATAACTTGGCGGCAGCGGCTAACTTAATTCGCGAGAAAAAAGTGAAAGCTCTGGCGGTGACAACGAAGGCACGCTCAGGGTTATTGCCCGAGTTGCCCACCATGCAAGACGCGGGCATCGAGCCGTTTGATATTGGCACTTGGTTTGGCGTGTTCACCACTGCAGGCACCCCCGCGGCGATCGTTGAAAAGCTGCACACGGCTTATATGGCGGCGCTTGCTGAACCCGAGGTGAAAGAGCGCTTAAAAGCCATGGGCTCTGAAGCCGCGGCGTTGTCGGTGGCGCAATTTAGTGCCTTTGTGGCAACCGAGCGGGCCAAGTATCAAGAGTTGGTCAAGCTGTCAGGTGCGATTAACCAGTGATTAAGAGTTGGTCAAGCTGTCAGATGCGACTAAGCAGTGACCACTAGCTGGTCAAGCTTTCGGGTACGACCAACCACCGATTAAAAGCGGGCTAAGCTTTTAGGCACGGCAGGTTAACCAGGTCGATTTTGTCGCAAACTTTCGCCAGCATCAGCTGGTAGCCGCCAGAACGCAAAACTTGGCAAGGCACTCAGCACACCAATCACGACAAAGCCGACGACAACATCGGCTGCGATGAGCTGACTCGAGCCTCGCCACAGCATACTCAGGTGAAGCGCTTCTGCGGCCACCCCCACCCCTAAGCTCACACCAAGTTGTTGCCCCATTGCGGCAAAGCTGCTCGCGCGGCTCATGCTAGTTTGCGAGATGTCGGCATAGGCCAAGGTGTTGATCGCAGTGAACTGCAATGATCTAAAAAAACCGCCAAGCAGCAACACACCAATCATGACGACTGCCGGTGTTGACGCGGTAAAAAAGGCGCAACAGGCAAGGCTTGCCCCGGTAAAGACAGCATTGACGGTTAGCACGCGTCGATAGCCCCAGCGATCAAGAATACGCGGCGCCGCAATTTTCATGGCGAGTGCTCCGACCGCGCCAGCAAAGGTAATCAGGCCCGCTGAAAGCGCACTGAGCCCAAAGCCGATTTGCAGCATTAAGGCTAATAAGTAGGGGACAGCACCGACCCCGAAACGACAAAGATTGCCCGCAATCGTTGAGACCCTGAACGTGTGAATTTTCAATAAAGACAAATCCAAGATGGGATCTGGATGATGCTGCGAATGCCAGTAATACAGCGCACCTGAAATCAGGCCGGTTGCAATCAGGGCTGCCGACACCGCAATGGAAGGGCCACCTTGACCTAAGGACTCAAAGCCCGCGACCAAGGTTGCCATGCACAGCGCGCTGAGCACAAATCCTAACCAGTCCAGCGGGCGAGCTTGGTGATCAGCGGGTAATTCGCGTACGAAACGCAAAATCATCCAGATACCTAAGATGCCAATTGGGAGGTTGATTAAAAAGATCCAGTGCCACGAGGCATAGGTCACTAAAAATCCGCCAAGTGGGGGCCCGGCCATCGGCCCAATCAACGCTGGCATTGATAAAAAGGCCATGGCCTTTAATAGTTCGTGTTTGGGGATCGTGCGCAACAGAATGATTCGCCCGACGGGTACCATCATGGCCCCCCCGATGCCCTGAACGATGCGCGACAAGACAAGCTCTGTGAGCGTGGTTGACAGCGCACAGGTCAGGGAGCTGAGTGTAAACAGAGCGATGGCGGCAATAAAGACGCGTCTGGCCCCATAGCGATCAGCGGCCCAGCCACTAATGGGTACAAAGACGGCTACGGCAAGCAGATACGAAGTGATTGCAATATTCAGGCGTACAGGGTCGGCGCCCAAATCAGCCGCCATGGTTGGCAAGGCCGTTGTGACCACGGTTGAGTCGAGCATTTGCATAAGCAGTGCGCAACCGACGATAAATGGCAGCATTCGCTCGGGTTTTGCCGAATCTTTTGGTGAAGGTGAGGCTGGTTGTGGGTGGTTTAGCCCAAGTGGAGCAATCGACATCGCGGCAATCTTAGGGGGTCAAGGCACTAATCATCAGGGGTCAGGCTCTACAGTACACTAAGCACTAGTCCAATTATTTATAAAAACGCCATGGCTGAGAACTACACTTCAGAAATTACCCAATTTCTTCAGGCTTACAAAGCCGCTCACACTGATGTTGAACAACGCCAGCGTGATGGGCGCGCGCGCTTATGGGATAAGTCGCAAGACCCGGAACTGGCTGAAGGGTTCAAACAGGCGCGGGTTCGTCAAAGCCCCTACGTGTATCAAAATAGTTAGTTTTCATGGCTTCGACTCAAGTCCCAGGTGACAGCCTGACTGCGCTTGTAACGCCTTCGGTCGATACGACTCCTGACGTCATCGACGCCGTGGCGCTTGCCCGTCTGTACGGCGAGCCGTTGTTTTCGTTGCCTACCGATCTTTATATTCCGCCCGATGCGCTTGAGGTGTTTCTCGAGACGTTTCAAGGCCCACTTGATCTTTTGCTTTATCTCATACGCAAGCAAAATTTCAATGTGCTTGATATTCCGATGGCCGAGGTGACTAGGCAATATCTGTCATACGTTGATCAGATCCGGATGCACAACCTAGAGCTTGCGGCAGAGTATTTGTTGATGGCCGCGATGCTGATCGAAATCAAAGCTCGCATGTTGCTGCCGGTTAAAAAATCCGATACCGGTCAAGAGGCAGAAGATCCGCGCGCCGAGCTTGTGCGTCGTTTGCTTGAGTACGAGCAAATTAAGCTCGCTGCCCAAAAGCTGGATGCCTTGCCGCAGCTGGGCCGTGACTTTCAACGCTCGCAGGCCTTTGCCGACTTGCGTGTTGAACGCGCCTTGCCTGATGTCAGTGTTGAGGATTTACGGCAGGCTTGGGTCGATATCTTGAAGCGCGCAAAGCTCAATGCACATCACCACATCACCCGCGAACAATTGTCAGTGCGCGATCATATGACGCATATTCTGCGGCGCTTAAATGGCGTACGTTTTATTGAGTTTAGCCAGCTTTTCATGGAGCGGATTGCCGAGGGTGCACCGATCGCTGTAGTGGTAGTGCATTTTTTAGCATTGCTTGAGTTAGCGCGCGAAACCTTGCTAGACATTACTCAAGCTGAACCCTATGCCCCGATTTATGTGCGTTTGGCCTATACAAGCGCGGCGGTTTAGATCGCACTTGGCCGAGACACGGAGACAAAGAATTGAAGGTTGTTCATACTATCCAAGAATTGCGTGACCAGCTGCGCGGACAGTTGCGTGTAGCCTTTGTGCCCACCATGGGTAATTTGCACGAGGGTCATTTGGCATTGATGAAACTTGCGCGACAGCACGGTGACCCAGTCGTAGCAAGTATTTTTGTCAACCGGCTGCAGTTTGCCCCGGGTGAAGATTTTGAAAGATATCCACGCACCTTACAAGACGATATTAAAAAGCTCCAGCGTGACCGCGATGTCTATTGCTTGTTTGCCCCAGACGAACGCGAGCTTTACCCCGAACCGCAAAACTATCGTGTGCAACCTCCTCAAGAGTTGGGTGATATTCTTGAGGGCGAACACCGCCCAGGATTTTTTGGTGGCGTGAGTACGGTGGTGCTAAAACTTTTTTCTTGCGTGCAGCCAGGCGTGGCGGTGTTCGGTAAAAAAGATTACCAGCAACTCATGGTGATACGCAATATGTGTCGCCAGTTTCAGTTACCCGTTGAAATTTTGGCACACGAAACAGTGCGGGCGGAAGATGGTTTGGCCTTGTCGTCGCGTAATGTTTATTTGCAGCCGCACGAGCGTGTTGAGGCACCGCAGCTCTATGCTGCTTTGCAACTCGTCCAACAGAGGCTCAGGGCGGGCGAACTCGATACCAACAAGCTTGGAAACGAAGCTGCCAACGCACTGCAGAGTCGTGGTTGGCAAGTTGACTATATTGCGATTCGTCGCCAGCGCGATCTCAATAAGCCGACGCCGCAAGACCTTGCTGCGGCTGAGCCGTTAGTCGTGTTGGCTGCGGCTAAATTAGGCGCAACCCGCTTGATCGATAATCTCGAACTCTGAGCGTTGCGGTCACAACCTAGGGTTAATCCGCCTGTCAGATTTGACAGCTATTCGTGTTTGCTCACTCATGACAGACTGCGCTTCGTGTTGACACGGAGGCCGTATGAAATTTTCAGAAAACAGGGCAGACAGTGGCTGGAAAGCGCTGACCGCGCGCGAGCGTGATGTGATTCATCCTGTCGCCGAGGGCAAGTCCAACAAGTTAATCGCGAGTGAATTGGGGATTTCAATGCGGACTGTTGAGGCGCATCGTGCTCGAATCTTTCACAAAATGGGGGTGCGCAACGCTGCACAGTTGGCGCGGACGGTTTGCATTAGTCCCGAGCCACCGCTCCCGTCCGAGCCAGGCCTTAGCCGACCGCATGACCTTGGCTGGATTCCAGATCAGGTCGATTAGGTCTCAGCGCGGTGTCGGCCCAGTTGACGGCCTAACCAGAGATTACGGGCAGTTTGGCGCGGGCTTACCTTTCAATTCATCGATTGGGTCAAGATCAGGTTGACGCGAAAGATTGTAGGTGAGGTTCGCTGTGCCGCCGTTCATTGAAATGAGTCGCAGCATATTGCCCGAGGTCATTGCGAGCTCGGCACGCACATTACCTTGATTGTTTAGCAGCACTACGCGAGGCACTGCTTGAGCCGATGCTCGCCAGCAACCCTGATCGGTTTGCACGGCACTGTTCTTGCTACTTTGGTCTAGGTAGGTTGCGCGCGCGCGCCAGCGGCCATTAGGCGCCAGCGTGATGGTCACGCGCTGTGCTGAACATTTCATTTCGGGATGAAAACAAGGCAAGGTGCCGGCAAAGCTTTGAGGTTCGGGGATCAGAGTGGCCTGCAGGCTTTCGGCTGGTGCTGCAGCAGCGCTCGAGCTTGAATCAACGGTTGAACCTGCGTTTGAGGGCGGGGCATCAACTGGGGCGTTGGCGCTGTCATAGGTTGCGGCAGTGGCAGGGGCACCTGAGGTTATGTTGGTACCCGCGACTTGCCCGGGCGCCGCTGCGCGCGTATTTGCCGCGACAGCGCTTGGGGCCACCGTTGACGTGGCCGCGTTTCGGGTCGCAGTGCCTGGCTGCTGCAGACCAATTTGGATCTGGCTTGGTGCACGCAACGTTTGGTTGTTATAGATGCCATCGCCTTGGGCGATCGCGTCAGTGGTTGTGCTGGCTGGGGGAGGGTTGTAGTAGCCCGCCTGCTGCATCTGAGCACAGCCCGTTAGCCCCACTGCTAATAAAGCAATCAAGTGAGGGCGAAATTTTAATGTGTGCTGGGCGAGGCGCCCTGTGCTTCGAAACATAATCGAGACTTCCTAATTCAAGAGACTTCGAGGATTCTATGCATTCTACGCATTTGGCACAGTCCATGCACAGTAACTTCGTAGCAAACCGCTATGTTTGAAAGATTGATGAGCGCTTTGGTGGTTGGACTGCCTCTGGGGGGGCTCAGTGCGTTGATCTTGGTGCCTTTTGCGCGCGAGTTGTCTGGACGCTTAATAGCGCAGTACGCGGCGACCGATGCGCTGACGGCAAGCGTGAGCTCGTACTCGTCAGGCACAAAATATTACTTAGATGTACGGTTAATAGGCAGTCTGTGCGTCTGCGATGTACTTGTCGTGCTGAACTGGGGTGTCAGTTGGCAAGCCTGGATGGCCGCCAGTTACTGCGCGACTCTGCAGGTATTGGCGCGGATTGATGTGCAGACCCGACTTTTACCTGACATGCTGACGCTTCCACTACTTTGGGCAGGTTTGCTGTTTCACTGGTCAGGCGGGTGGATTGAGCTAGACGACGCCGTGGCGGGTGCCGCGGCGGGATATGGGATGCTATGGTTAATTTGGGCTGCGTTTCGGGGCTGCAGTGGTCGCGATGGCATTGGTTTTGGGGATTTAAAACTCGCTGCTGCAAACGGCGCTTGGCTAGGTGTCGAGGCCCTGCCTTGGGCGTTACTGGCGGCATCGCTGGCAGCCAGCGTGGCCGCGTTGTTTGGACGTGCGAGCGGGCGCCTAAAGGGGTTCGAGGCTGTGGCGTTTGGACCTTATTTGGCAATGGGCGCTATCCTCGTGCTATTTTGTACGCAAAATAGCTTGTCAGCTCTTTCGTTTGGGTTCCTGACAGGCCTGCTCGTAAGGTGAATATGCAGACTTCGAAGTTTAAATTGGGCCTGACCGGAGGGATTGGTTCGGGCAAGACCCAGGTCGCCAACTTGCTTGCCGGGTGGGGCGCGTCGGTGATCGACACCGATCTGATCGCCCACAGCCTGACAGCCCCAGCCGGACAAGCTATCGACCCGATTCGGCAAGCCTTTGGTGCTGATGTCATTGAGCCCTCAGGCGCTCTGAACCGGGCCCGGATGCGAGAGCTAGTGTTCACTGACCCGGCTCGGCGGGCTGAGCTTGAGGCGATTTTGCATCCGTTGATTGGCCAGACTGTGCGCCAAGAGGCTGCGCTTGCGCAGGGGCTATATCTTGTATTTGTGGTGCCTTTGCTGGTTGAGTCAGGTCGCTGGCGTCAGCAAATTGATCGCCTGTGCGTGGTGGATTGCGATCAAGAGACCCAGATTCAGCGGGTGCAGGCCCGCAATGGCATCGAACTTGCGACGATCCATAATATTCTTGCGGCGCAGGCAACACGCGAGCAGCGATTGGCGGCGGCCGACGATGTGATTGACAATTCAAAGGCGGTTTCGATGGCCGCCCTAGAAAAACAAGTATTGGTGTTGCACCAAGGCTGGTGTAACCTTGCACAACTTGCGTCAAATCGCGCATCCTAACTCGCCGAGCACTCAGCTAACTACATGCAAATATTGTGACTTTGTTCGAATATCCTTTCAATGAACGTGTTCGGGCGCTGCTGCGCCTCGAGTCGTTGTTTGATCGAATGTTGTTTTTTGCTGGATTAAGCGATGCCCGTCAGCATCAAGTTGCACTCTCTGCCTTGTTTGACCTGATGGATGCCACCGAGCGCACCGACATTAAAGGTAGTGTTTTACAAGACCTTGAACGACAGCGTATGGTGCTCGTTGGGTTAAAAGATCACCCTGGCGTCGATACAAAAACTCTGAAAAGTATGTTGGCAGAAATTGAGAAAGCTGCCGCCAATCTCAATGCGAGTGGCCGTACTGGGCAGTCGCTGCGCGAAAATGAATGGCTCACTAGTTTGCGTGGGCGTTTGGTTGTGCCTGGCGGGGGCACTCAGGTAGACATGCCTTCTTTTCATGCTTGGCAAAGCTTGCCTGATGCCCAACGTCAGGCTGATTTGCAACGCTGGATTTCAAGCTTGATGCCAGTCCACATCGGCATTGCGATCGTCTTACGATTGTTGCGCGACTCGGGTGAGGCAGTGAAAGCTGTGGCACCTCAGGGGGCTTACCAGCAAATGTTGGCGGGTAAAACCTATCAGCTTCTGCGTGTCTGGGTCGATGACGCTGCTGGTGTCTTTCCTGAAATCAGTGCCAATAAGTATATGGTCTGGATTCGTTATTCGGCGCAGCAAGGTGATCAGCGACCGCAAGCCGTGGCACAGGATGTTGCCTTCAAAATGACCCTTTGCGCCCTGTAGGGTCGCCTGGAAACGCTAATGGTAGAACGTTCGTCAACGCACTCTTTCGTGCGATCGCCGCTTGTATGGATCGTCAGTGTAGTGTTGGTGGCGCTCGCAGTTTGGTGGTTTATGCCTAGCGCGCCGACCCCTGCAAAGAAGGGGCCGCCAGCTGGGTTTGTGCCGTCTGTTCCAGTCAAGGTCGACGTTGCTCGCGTGCAAGACTTGGATATATTTTTACGTGGTCTTGGTACCGTCACGGCCTTTAACACAGTCACGGTGCGCAGCCGCGTGCAAGGTGAATTAATCGAAGTCTTGTTCAAAGAAGGCGAGCAGGTCAAAGATGATCAGTTGCTCGCCAGAATCGACCCTCGCTCGTTCGAGGTAGCCCTCGAGCAGGCGCTTGGGCAGCAACAACAAAATGAATCCCAATACCAAAACGCCAGGCGTGATTTACAGCGCTATCAAACCTTGCGCAAACAAGATTCGATTGCACCTCAGATGCTCGATACTCAACTGGCGCTAGTCAGTAAGTTTGAGGGACAACTCAAAAGCGACCAGGCAGCCGTGAATAGTGCACGATTGCAGCTTGATTACACCCGCATCACCGCACCGATTGCGGGTCGTCTTGGACTGCGGCGTGTCGATGCGGGTAATCTGATCAACGCCAATGACCCGCTGGGTTTGGTAGTGATCACGCAGACACAACCGATTACCGTGTTGTTTACTCTCGCCGAAAACGATTTGCCCGCCGTGCGTGGGCCCTTACTGGCCGGGCAAACGCTGACAGTCCAGGCGTACGATCGCTCTGATCAAGTGCAATTGGCCCAGGGCGAGTTGATGACGATTGATAACCAAATCGATGTGACGACAGGCACAGTCAAGCTCAAGGCGCGATTTAATAACGAAGCTGATGCGTTGTTTCCAAACCAGTTTGTGAATGTGCGCATGAAGGTCAACACTGTGAAAGACGCGTTAACCATCCCGTCGGGGGCGCTGCAGCAGGGCAATCAAGGTGCCTTTGTATATGTGATTTTGCCAGACGATACCGTCGCGGTAAGATCCGTCAAAACAGGTGCACGCAGTGGCGATCGGGTGGCGGTCCTCGAGGGTGTTCAGGTTGGTGAGCGAGTCGTGCTTGAGGGCACAGACCGTTTGCGCGCAGGCGCAAAGGCACGCGTCATTGGTGGCTCTGAGGGTGCGGGTAGCCGTGCGCCTGGCGCGGGCGGGCGCTCCCCTGGGGGCGGCGCTCCAGCGAATCAAGGTGCCGGAGCACCTGGCTCTACTGCGGCACCGCCTCGGCCGTGAACCTGTCTCGGCCGTTTATCGTTCGGCCCGTTGCCACAACTCTGGCAATGGTGGCGTTGTTTCTGTCTGGGCTGATTGCCTATCGTTGGTTGCCAGTCTCGTCACTTCCCGAAGTCGACTATCCCACTATCCAGTCGACCACTTATTATCCAGGTGCTAGCCCCGATGTGATGGCGGCGCTCGTGACCTCGCCGCTTGAGCGGCAGTTTGGACAGATGCCCGGCTTGCGGCAGATGTCGTCCAGTAGTGCCGCTGGCACCTCAGTCATTACGCTGCAGTTTGCTTTGTCATTGCCGCTTGATGTGGCTGAACAGCAGGTGCAAGCTGCGATCAATGCCGCAAGCAGTTTGTTGCCGCGTGACTTGCCGGCACCCCCTGTCTACAACAAGGTCAACCCCGCCGATGCCGCAGTATTGACGCTGGCGGTGACGTCTCCCACGGTGCCTTTACCTCAAATACGGGATTTAGTTGATACCCGCATGGCGCAGAAGATCTCTCAGGTGGCGGGCGTGGGTTTGGTGACTGTGGCGGGTGGGCAGAGGCCTTCGATGCGCATCCAGGCAAATCCTCAGGCGCTGGCCGCCTACGGTTTGACGCTTGCTGATGTGCGAACGGCGGTTGTCGGCGCCAACGTGAATCAGCCTAAAGGTACGCTTGATGGCGCAGTGCGCTCAACCACGATCAACGCCAATGATCAACTCAAAACACCACTTGAGTATATGAACTTGGTGGTGTCTTATAACAATGGCGCACCATTGCGACTCTCAGATGTTGCCACTGCTGTGTACGAGGCTGAGGATGCGCGTCTTGCGGCCTGGGCCGATACCGAGCCTGCAATCTTACTCAACGTACAGCGCCAGCCTGGCGCAAATGTGATTGAGGTGGTTGATCGCATACAAAAACTCTTGCCGCAATTACGCGTGGCGTTGCCAGCTAATCTTGATATCAAGGTCATGTCGGATCGAACCCAGACGATTCGCGAATCAGTACGTGACGTGCAGACTGAGCTTTTGCTTGCGATTGGCTTGGTGGTTTTGGTGACCTTTGTATTTTTACGAACCTTCACTGCCACCTTGATCCCCAGCATCGTGGTGCCGCTGTCGTTGGTCGGTACGTTCGGTGTCATGTACCTGATTGGTTTTAGCATTAATAACCTGACCTTAATGGCACTGACGATTGCAACTGGTTTTGTGGTTGATGATGCGATTGTGATGATCGAAAATATCGCCCGCTACCTCGAACGCGGCGATACGCCGATGCAAGCTGCGCTAAAAGGTGCCTCGCAAATTGGTTTTACGCTTGTGTCCTTGACGGTATCCCTGATTGCAGTGCTAATACCTTTGCTCTTCATGACCGAGGTGGTGGGTCGACTGTTCAGAGAGTTTGCTGTCACGCTTGCGGTAGCGATTTTGCTGTCATTACTGATCTCGTTGACCCTCACGCCGATGATGTGCGCGCGGCTGTTACGCGTAGGAGACCATCAAAGTGGCGGCCCCATAGCGCGTTACCTCAGTCAGAAAATTGACCAATTGATTGCAGGTTATGGCCGCTTGTTGCAGATCGTACTCAATCACCAGACGCTCACCCTGTTCGTCGCACTTGGCACGTTTTTATTGACGGCGCTACTGTATCTGGCTATTCCAAAAGGTTTTTTCCCGGTGCAGGACACGGGGCTCATCCAAATTGTGACGCAAGCGCCACAAAATCTTGCGTTTACAACAATGGCGCAGCGTCAGCAAGAGGCCGTCAAAGTCATCCTAGAAGATCCTGATGTCGCCACAGTGGCGTCGTTTGTTGGTGTGGATTCTGTGAATGAAACGGTGAACACAGGTCGGTTGCAGGTGGCTTTGCGTGCACATCACTTGAGAAATGAGCAGGCCTCTGTGATCATCCAACGCTTACAAAACCGTTTGAGCGTCGTCAATGGCTTGCAGTTTTATCTGCAGCCGATACAGGATTTAACCGTCGAAGATCGAGTCAGCCGCACCCAATATCAGCTGACACTTGAAAGCGCAGACCCAGCGTTGCTTGCGCAGTGGGTACCCTTACTCGTCGAGAACCTGCGTCAGCGTGAGCCACTGGTCGATGTCATTGATGATATGCAGAACGAGGGGCTCAATACCTTTATTCAGATTGATCGCGACGCGGCAGCCCGCGTGGGCGTTTCGACGGCGGCGATCGATGACGCGCTGTACGATGCGTTTGGACAGCGCCAAATTTCGACGATTTTTACCCAATCAAACCAGTATCGTGTCGTGCTCGAGACGGCACCGCAGTTTCGCCGTGATCCCTCAGCGTTTGGATCAATTTTTGTCAAAACAGCCGATGGCAAACCCATCGCCTTGACGAGTTTAGTCACCGTGACCGAAGGGCGTTCTGCGTTGGTGTTAAATAGGCTCGATCAGTTTCCGTCGGTGACAATCTCTTTTAACTTGGCACCCGGCGCCTCGTTGTCCGACGCAGTGGCCGCGGTCGCTCAGTCTCAGCAGGCGATTGGCATGCCTTTGGGTATTCAGGCCAGATTTCAGGGGGCGGCGCGCGCGTTTGAAGCCTCGCTCTCAAGTACGCTATTTTTGATTCTGGCGGCTGTGATCACGATGTACATCGTGCTCGGCGTGTTGTACGAAAGCTTTATTCATCCGGTTACGATTCTGTCGACCTTGCCGTCGGCCGCGATTGGTGCGTTGTTGGCGTTGACCCTCACAGGGCGCGATCTGGATATGATTGGAATTATCGGCATCATTCTGTTGATTGGCATTGTGAAAAAAAATGCAATCATGATGATCGACTTTGCACTTGAAGCTGAACGCAAGCACAAGATGCCAGCTCGCGAGGCGATTCAACAGGCGGCGCTCTTGCGGTTTCGTCCTATTTTGATGACAACGCTCGCGGCGTTATTTGGTGCCGTGCCCTTAATGCTCTCAACCGGGACAGGCGCCGAACTTCGGCAGCCGCTTGGTTTGGTGATGGTGGGCGGCCTGCTCGTGAGCCAAGTGTTGACCTTGTTTACGACACCAGTGATTTATTTATTCTTTGATCGAATGTTTGTGGGCCGTCGCACCACGACAAGCACAAGCGATCCTGTGTCATGAGTCTGTCTGGCCCCTTTATCGTCCGCCCAGTTGCCACGATATTGATATGGCTGGGTGTGGTGCTGGCGGGTTGGCTGGCACACAGCCTGCTGCCGATTGCACCGTTACCGCAGATTGAGTTTCCGGTGATTGGCGTACGAGCGCAAATGCCCGGTGCAAGCCCCGAAGTGATGGCAGCGACCGTAGCGACGCCGCTTGAGCGCTCGCTCGGTACGATTGCGGGCGTGTCTGAAATGACGTCGCGCAGCACCACTGGCCAGACTCGCATCACGTTACAGTTTGATTTGAGTCGCGACATCAATAGTGCGGCCACGGATGTGCAGGGCGCAATTAATGCGGCCCGAGCGATGATGCCTAGCGGCTTGCGCAGCAACCCGTCTTACAACAAAGCCAACCCGTCTTCGGCACCGATTATCACGCTTGCCTTGACCTCCGAAACCCTGTCGCAGGGGCAGTTGTATGACATTGCCTCGACGATCGTGCAACAAAAGCTGTCTCAAGTCGAAGGTGTGGGCGAGGTGCAGATTGGCGGAAGCTCATTGCCGGCAGTGCGTATCGATCTCGATCCAGACGCGCTGGCGCAGGCCGGTGTGTCGCTCGAAGCGGTTCGAATCGCCATCGCTGCGGCAAACTCTACCCGACCCAAAGGTGCACTTGAAAACGATATGTACCGCTGGCAGATTATGGCCAACGATCAACTCTGGAAAGCGGCAGATTACCGACCACTCATCGTCGCTTGGCGCAATGGTGCACCGGTGCGCTTGTCAGAAGTGGCGCGCGTCGAAGACTCGGTTGAGGATACGTTCAATGTTGGCTATTTCAATAACAAACAAGCCATTTTGGTGCCAGTGCGAAGTCAGGCTAAAGCCAACATCATTAAGACGGTGGATCAGATTCGGGCAGATTTACCGGTGTTGCGAGCGATGTTGCCCGCAGATGTGACGGTGTCGGTGGCACAAGATCGTACTCCCAGTATTCGGGCTTCTGTGCACGAGGCCGAAAAGACACTATTTATTGCCATTGGCTTAGTGATGATGGTGGTGCTCGTGTTCTTGCGTAATTTGCGGGCTGCCTTTATCCCGACGATTGCAGTGCCTGTGTCTTTGATCGGCACATTTGGCGTGATGTATTTGTGTGGCTACTCTTTGAATACGATGTCGCTCATGGCGTTGATTGTGGCCACTGGGTTTGTGGTGGATGACGCGATCGTTGTGGTTGAGAATATTATGCGTCACGTCGAACGTGGTGAGTCGATCCAACGGGCAGCGTTACGCGGCACTCGTGAAGTTGGCTTTACCGTGTTGTCGATGAGCATCTCGCTCATTGCGGTATTTATTCCGATCTTGCTGATGGGCGGGTTGCCTGGCCGTTTGTTTCGTGAATTTGCGGTGACCTTGTCGGCTGCAATCTTGATTTCAATGTTGGTGTCGCTGACGTTGACGCCGATGATGGCAGCACATTTGCTCAAACGCCCCCTCAAAGATCGCGTCGCAAACGGTCGGCCCAATATTTTTTCGCGCTGTATTCAGGCGGTTGTTGACGCAACAGTGAATGGTTATGGGCGGTCATTAAATTGGGCCTTGCGTCACGGTCGTTTGATGATGTTGCTGTTAGCGGTGACAGTTGGCCTAAACTTTTATCTGTATGGCGTCGTACCAAAAGGTTTTTTTCCACAGCAAGATACCGGAATGATGCTGGGTTTTTTTTCAACCGATGACGGTACCTCGTTTGACTCAATGAAGCCTAAGTTGGATCGCTTTAGACAGGTGCTGTTGCGCGACCCAGCAATCAGCACTGTGACGGCTTACGCCAGTGGGCGAGGCGGCAGCAATACTAGCTTTTTAGCCGTACAGCTTAAGCCTTTCGCTGAGCGAAAAATTTCAGTCAGAGATGTGATCACGCGGCTGCGGCCGCAGCTCGCGGGGATTCCGGGCGCGCGTTTATTTTTGATGGCACAACAGGACATCAGAATAGGCGGTCGACAAAGCAGTTCAGCGTTTCAATACACGCTCATGGCCAATGAGCTTGAGGACTTGAAAGAATGGATGCCAAAGGTGCAGCGAGCGCTTGCAGCCTTGCCCGAGTTGATCGATGTGGATACCGATGTCGAAGACCGCGGTCGACAAGTCTCGTTACAGATTGATCGTGATGCTGCGCAGCGGCTGGGCGTGCCGATGGCGAGTATTTCTGCTGTGTTGAACAATTCTTTTAGTCAGCGGCAAATTTCGGTGATGTACGGCGAGCGCAATCAGTACCGGGTTGTGATGGGGGTTGGCCCACGTCACGCGCAAGACTCTGAGTCCTTGCGTGATGTGTATGTGTTGAGTCAAACGGGCCAGCGTGTCCCACTAATGGCAGTGGCAAAATTTGAGGTGAACAACGCCCCGCTGAGTGTCCGACATCAGGGCTTATCGGCGGCCGATACGATTTCGTTTGATGTGGCGCCAGGGGTCTCGCTTGGGCAAGCGAATGCCGCCATTGACCAAGCGATTGCGAGCATTAATTTGCCGAGCGAAAAAATACAAGCAGGTTTTCAAGGGACAGCAAAGGCCTTGCAGAGTGCGTTGGCGAACCAACCTTGGCTGATTCTGGGGGCGCTGGTCACCATGTACATCGTGTTGGGGATCCTCTACGAGAGCACGATCCACCCGTTGACGATTTTGTCGACGCTGCCCTCCGCAGGGATTGGGGCGTTGTTAGCGCTGTTGTTGATGAAAACCGAGTTCACCTTGATTGCCTTGATTGGAGTTTTTTTGTTGATTGGGATTGTGAAAAAGAATGCGATCATGATGGTGGACTTTGCCCTTGATGCTCAGCGTAAACTAGGCTTGTCGCCCAGAGAGGCGATACATCAAGCCTGTATGACGCGCTTTAGACCCATTCTGATGACCACGTGCGCGGCAATTTTTGGTGCGATACCCTTGGTATTTGCCTCGGGTGCCGGAGTTGAAATGCGCCAACCCCTCGGGATCACGATTTTAGGGGGGCTGTTGGTGAGCCAGTTGCTGACGCTTTACACCACGCCTGTGGTTTACTTATATCTTGATCGCTTTCGGCTATGGTTGTTGACCAAGCCATGGCGCGGTTCAAAACCTGTAGTGTTGCCTAATGGCGCTTAAACATGATTGACTGCTTTGCTATTGTCGGGTTTAAGTACGTGGTGCGCGGCGTGCGTGCCGCGTTAACGCTAGGCGCGCTGAGCCTTCTCACGTCGTGCATGGTGGGCCCAGATTACGTACGACCTAAGATTGACGTTGGGGTGCAATTTAAAGAAACGCCTGGCTGGAAGCCGGCTCAGCCACAGCTTGCCGAGGTGCCCGGCAGCGCCTGGTGGCTGATGTATCACGACGTCACGCTCAATCAATTGATGCAAGAACTCAATCTCGCCAATCAGAATATCGCCCAGGCTGAGGCGCGGTTTAGGCAGGCGGTAGCCTTAACGCGGGGGTCGCGCGCGCCGCTGCTGCCCACCGTATCGGCTACCGGTGGAGCCACCCGCGCCGGGGGGTCTGCCACAGGCCCTGGCGGCGTGGTGAACAGTACGTCGATCAGCACCTACAACGCTAATGCGTTGGCGAGCTGGCAAATTGATATCTGGGGAAGCGTGCGTCGTAATATTGAATCGACCGACGCGACAGAGCTGGCGCTCGCGGCAGAGGTCACTGGTGCGCGCTTGACCGCGCAAACCGCGATGGGGTTGAGTTACCTGCAGGTGCGAGTCTTAGACGAGCAAAAGCGGTTGTTACAAGCAACGGTCGCGTCTTATGAGCGCGCTTTGACACTCACTCAAAATCGATATAACGCGGGTATTTCAGGTCAGGCCGATGTGGCGGTCGCGCGCACTCAACTTGAGAGCACGCGTGCACAGTTAATTGACCTTGAGCAGCAGCGGGCAATCGCTGAAAATGCCGTGGCAGTGTTACTGGGGCGTGCACCCTCAACATTTTCGATTGCGGCGCAACCGCTGTCGCTGGTGCCGCCCAAAGTGCCGGTTGGTTTGCCTTCTGAACTACTTGAACGGCGCCCCGATATTTCGGCAGCCGAGCGGCGCGCCGCCTCGGCCAACGCTTTGATCGGGGTTGCTACTGCAGCATGGTTTCCAAGTCTGACGTTAAACGCCAACACAGGTTATCGCAGCAACGACTTCACGCAATGGTTTAGTGCGCCAGCTCAGTTCTGGTCGCTGGGCCCGCAACTAGCGGCTTTAATTTTTGACGGTGGTGCGAGGCAAGCCCAGATCGCTCAGGCTCGGGCGCAATTCGATGTGCAGACGGCTATCTACCGACAAACTGTCTTGAACGCCTTGCAAGAAGTTGAAAATGCCATGATTCAGATGCGGGTCTTTGAGCAAGAAGACGGGGTGCAGCGCCTGGCCGTGGAGTCGGCTCGGTTATCTCTCAAACTCGCGCGAAATCAGTACGATCAGGGGTTAATTGATTATTTGAGCGTTGCGGTGCTTGAAGCGACTGCTTTGAACAATGAGCGCACTTATATCACTCTGGTTGGAAATCGCTTTGCAGCTAGCCTGCGTCTCATTGCGGCGCTTGGTGGCGGTTGGTCAGCGGAAGAACTCAGACGTGTAGACGACTCAGGCAATCCAAGCGCGAATCCCAGCAAAACCGTGCCCACCAACCGAGCGGACTAGAGCGAGTGTTGAGGCAGACTGGCCGCCCAGCGCATAGACCGGTAGCCCCGCTTGCGCATTGAGTTCGGCAAACCCTGTCCACCCCATGCCGGGTACGCCAGGATGAGACGGTGTCGGTAAAACGGGGCCTAGCACAGCAAAATCAGCATTCAGTGCCCGTGCTTGAGCGAGCTCTGCAAGGTTATGCGTCGACACCCCGAGCAGCGCACCTTCAGCAAGCTTGGGACGCGTCGTTAGGTTTGCAGCGTCTGTCGAGCGCAGATGCACCCCATCGGCCTGCGCCCACCATTCGACCGGATGAATGCTGTTGACTAGCACACGAGCCCCCGCAGCGCGACAGCGAGCGATCACCGTCACGAGCGCCTCATGCAGGTCAGGCGCCGCGACTCCGTCTGGCCAGTTGGGTTCGCGCCACTGCAATAGACGTAAGCCCGCTGCTAAATTTGTGTCCAAGCGCTGTAAAAAATCTGGAAGATGCTCAGGTGCCCCAACCGCAGAAATTGCGTAGACCTCAGGCAACTGCAACCAGCGTAGCGGCGGGTAGGTTGCCGGAAGCAGTTGCGGCACCTCGTGAGCGTGGCGTAAATCGACCCAACGCAATTCTTGTCCTTCTAACCCCTTGGGTTCGCCTAGCCAGCCGGTCACCCGGCAGAAGGCGAGTCGCACGGTTGTGGTGGGGTACTCGTGCACGTAGGTGACCCAAGGTGCTGAGACAGTGACCTCAATCCCGAGCTCTTCGTGAAGCTCGCGCGCGAGCGCCTGTAAGACGGTTTCACCTGGCTCGAGCTTGCCGCCCGGAAGCTCCCACCAACCCGGCCAGGGCTTGCCTGCAGGTCGGTTGCCTAAGAGCACGGTACCATCGGGGCGCAGCAGCACCCCAACAGCGACATCAATGATGTTGTCAGGCATAGCGCGCCGACCAGTCGCGCGCAAAATGCCAGGCGACTCGACCAGAGCGTGAACCGCGTTCAAGCGCCCACTGCAAGGCTTCGGTACGTGCTTCGGTGATATTGGCTTCTGAGCAGCCTAAGGTGCGTAACCAGTGCGAGACGATATCCAGATAATCGTCTTGTTTGAACGGGTAGAACGATAGCCAGAGGCCAAAGCGCTCAGACAGCGAAATCTTTTCTTCGACGGTTTCACCTGGGTGGACTTCACCATCGGCCTGATGCTTGGCCTGCAGATTTTCACTCATGTATTCGGGCATGAGATGGCGGCGATTTGAGGTGGCATAGATCAACACATTTGTGCCGGCCGAGGCGGCCGAGCCATCGAGTACCGACTTCAGCGCCTTGTAGCCTGACTCGCCCTCTTCAAAGGATAGGTCGTCGCAAAAGACAATAAATTTTTCTGGCCGTTCGGCAACCAGATCGACGATGTCTGCCAAATCGGCTAGGTCGCTTTTGTCGACCTCGATGAGTCGTAAGCCTTTGGCGCCATAACTGGCCAGCATGGCTTTTACCAGCGAGCTTTTGCCGGTGCCCCGGGCACCGGTCATGAGCACGTTATTGGCGGGCTTACCTTCAATAAAGTGACGCGTATTGCGATCAATAATGTCGCGCTGTCTTTCAATGTGCTGCAGATCGCTGGTGTTGATCAGTGACACGTGAGCGATGGCATCGAGCCAGCCATGCGAGGCGCCACGCTTGCGCCAACGAAAGGCCAGTGCTTTCCAGTCAGTGGGGGGTGGCGTTGGCGGCAGCCAGGCTTCAAGCTGTGCCAATACGCGTAAGGCGCGCGCCAATAATTCTGCCGAGTCGGGCCCGTTTGATAAATTAGCGTTGCTCATTAGGATCTGTAATCTGCGTTGATGCTGACGTACTCATGCGAGAAATCGCAGGTGTAAACGGTTTGCGCGATCGCACCGCGACCGAGCGCGATGCGTACTAAAATTTCGGGTTCTTTCATGATGCGTTGACCGTCGGTTTCTTGATAGTGAGGATTGCGCTCGCCCTTGTCGGCGACCAACACATCGCCCAGCCATAACTTGACGCCACGCACATCCAGGTCAGTGATACCGGCATAGCCAATGGCTGCCAGAATGCGCCCCAAGTTTGGGTCGCTTGCAAAGAAGGCTGTTTTTACCAGAGGTGAATGCGCGACCGCATAGGCCACCAATAAGGCCTCGTCGACAGTTTTGGCCTGTTCGACTTGGATCGTCATGAATTTGGTGGCGCCTTCAGCGTCGCGTACGATTTTTTGTGCCAAATCGATTGCTGCAACGGCCAAGGCAGCCTTCAGCGCGGCATAGTGCGGGTGCGCCACGCTGTCAACGAGCAGGCCGCTTTTTCCGGTTGCCATGACAATGAATGAATCATTCGTTGAGGTATCACCATCGACTGTGATCCGGTTAAATGAGACATCGGCCAGTTCGCGCGCTAATTGTGTCATGAGCGGTTGCGCAATACCGGCGTCGGTAGCCAGATAACTCAACATGGTGGCCATGTTGGGCCGAATCATGCCGGCGCCTTTACTGATACCCGTGATGGTGATGGTTTTGTCGCCGAGTTTGACACGTTGTGAATGAATTTTTGGCAGCGTATCGGTGGTCATGATGCCGTGCGCTGCCGACACCCAATTGCTTGCTGCTAAATTTTTAATCGCGCCAGGCAAGCCGGCCTTGATGCGATCAACAGGTAAGGGCTCAAGAATCACGCCCGTTGAAAAGGGCAAAATCTGAGTGCTCTTCAGGCCGAGTAAGCCGGCGAGTGCGTCGCAGGTCTCGTTGGCGGCTTTCAGGCCGGGCTCGCCGGTGCCCGCATTGGCGTTGCCTGTGTTGATCACGAGGGCGCGAATGCCTTGTTTGCCGCCGAGGTGCTCTTGACAGACCAAGACCGGCGCGGCACAGAAGCGATTGCGGGTGAACACCCCAGCCACGCTCGTGCCCTCGGCCAGCCGAAATACGGTCAGGTCGCGGCGATCGGCTTTGCGGATGCCAGCCTCAGTGACGCCGATTTCAATACCGGCAACAGGGTAAACAGCGTCGTCAGACGGAATATGCAGATTAACGGCCATGGCGAGTCGGAGTAAAAAAGGTGAAAGATGCGTGATTATCGCTTTTTTTTGAAGTCAGACTGCCTGAGCGAGCGACTTCAGCCGGGCAGATCCAGTAGCTTAAGCAACTTTTGAACGAGCGGGCTCTCAAGTCGGTTCAAATGCAGCACCAAGTCAAAGTGATTGGTGTCAGGCATATCAACGTACTCGCCTTTAAATCCTTTGGTATTCCAGGCGGAGAGAAAGTCTTGCGATTGTTGCTTGAAGGACACGGTTTCGTTACTGCCATAGCTCACGATGAGCGGTAGGCCGTCGTCGGGCAATTCAAAGAGAGGACTGTTGCGTCGAGCGTCTTCGGGGCTTAGTCGCATCCATTCGTTAATGTGGGTATTGACTAGCGGGGTGATGTCAAATAGGCCGCTGAGCAGCACGGCGCCGGCGAGTGCACGCGCGTCAAAGCCGTAGGACGCTTGCCAGCCGCGAGCAAGCACCATGCCGCCAAGATGCCCGCCGGCCGAACTGCCAGAAATGATCAGTTTTTGACCATCGCCGTGGTAGTTGTCAATATTGTTCTGCACCCAAGCCATCGCCCGACGCGTCTGATCCACGATCCGATCCAGGCTGACAGCCGGTGCCAGAGAGTAGTTGACTGCAACGACTGTCATTCCTGCGGCAGTTAGGGCCGGCGCCATAAAGCTCGAGTCGTCTTTAGAGAGCAGGCGCCAGTAGCCGCCATGGAGGTAGATAAAAACGGGTGCGCGTGCCTTGCCTTGCGCAAAAAAAATATCCAACGTCTCGTCTGGATGCTCGCCGTAGGAAACGTTGAGTGCGCAGGGCAGGGTTGACCGTGCCTGAGCGCTCAGCGTAGCGTAATCGTGCAGCATAGGCGCAATATCAGGCACCGTTGCCCGCGCGTTGTACTGCAAATCTAATTCTTCCTGCGCGGGCGTTGGTGTTGCACCGTTTATTGTGGTCATTTTGTGCGTTAAGCCCTTAAAAAGGCACCAAAGCGCCTATTTTGAGGGTAAAAGTTTGTCGTGGCAAAATAATTCTCACCTGCTACTATTTGACGCTAATCATTATCGTGCCTCAGGAGGCCTCTCATGCGTCTGTTTAAAAACCTCGTTGCAGCGGCTTTACTTTTGCCAGCCATTGCACTTGCACAAACCCCGATCAAGGTCGGTATTGCGAACGATTTGTCAGGTCCGTTTGCGGCACTTGGTGCCGAAGCGCGTGACGGCTTTAATCTGGCGATCAAACAGCTTGGCAACAAGCTGGGTGGGCAACCGGCTGAGTTTATCCAGACTGACATGGGTGGCAACCCAGACCAGGCGCGCCAACTGGTCACGCGTTATATCCAGCGCGACAAGATCGATTTCTTTACTGGGCCGATTGGTTCAAACGTGGCGTTGGCGGTTGGCCCAGCGTTATTCGCGGCCAAAGTTCCTTACCTCTCAAATAACCCGGGCCCAAGCCAGTTTGCCGGCGCGCAATGTAACGACTACTGGTTTGGAGTGTCATACCAAAACGATGCCTTTCATGAGGCTGCAGGTAAAGTTGCCGCCGACCGTGGTTTCAAAAAAATGGTCATCCTCGCCCCTGATTATCCAGCCGGCAAAGATGCGTTAAATGGTTTTAAGCGTGGTTACAAACTTGCGCCAAACCAAGAGGTGTACACCAAGCTTGGGCAGATTGATTACGCTGCTGAACTGGCGCAGATTCGCGATGCCAAGCCAGATGCGATTTACATCTTCTTGCCAGGTGGGATGGGCATCAATTTTGTGAAACAGTTTGTCTCGGCTGGCTTGAATAAAAGCGTGAAGCTTGTTGGCCCTGGGTTTTCAGCAGATGAAGACGTGATTCAGGCCGTGGGTGAACCCTTGATCGGGATGTTTAACACCGCTCAGTGGGCACACGACTTAGACAATGCGCAGAACAAAAAATTTGTCGAGGCGTTTCGTAAAGAATACAACAATCGCTACCCCGCTGTGTATGCCGCTCAAGCCTATGACACCATCATGGCGATTGACGCTGCAGTGAAGGCGACGGGTGGCAAAGTTGCTGATCGTGAAGCCGTGATTGCTGCTTTGAAAAAAGCTGATTTTTCATCGGTACGCGGCTCGTTCAAGTATGGCGTCAATAACTTTCCGATTCAGGCCCTGTATGTTCGCGTGGTCGAGAAAGGCGCTGATGGTCGTATCACCAATAAGTTAGTCGGCAAAGTATTTGACTCGTACCAAGACGTTTACGTGGGCGAATGCAAAAAGTAAGTCGCTTGGCTCGGCAAAAGGCACCTCGATGAGCGGCACACTGATTGCCGAGCAATTGCTCAATGGCTTGCAGTTTGGCTTGATGCTATTTTTGATTGCAGCAGGCCTGACGCTAGTGTTTGGGATTTTAGATATCTTGAACGTAGCGCATGGCTCGCTCTACATGGCTGGTGCCTATGTTGCAGCCCAAACCATGCAAGTCACTGGTTCGTTTGCGGCAGCCGTGTTGATGGCTGCTGTCATCACTGGCCTAGTAGGTTTGGTGCTCGAGTTGGTGTTGGTGCGTAAGTTGGTGGTGCGCGATCATCTGGCGCAGGTGCTTGGTACTTTCGCGGTGATATTGATTGCGAATGATGTCGTCAAAATGATCTGGGGGCCCGCCCCCATCATGATGAATATGCCCTCTGCGCTATCCGGTCCAGTGCGACTGTCGTCAGATTTTCTTTATCCTGCCTATCGCCTATTGATCATTGCTGTTGGTTTAGCGGTGGCGCTTGGGTTGTATCTGTTTGTCACCAGAACACGCGCTGGTGTGTTAGTGCGTGCTGGCGCCTCGAATCGACAGATGGCGACGTTGATGGGCGTGCGCGTGCCTTTGCTATTTATGGGCGTGTTTGTGCTGGGGGCGGTCTTGGCGGCGGTGGCAGGTGCCTTGCTGGGGCCGATTACGGCCATTCAGGCGGGCATGGGTGAGCAAATCCTGATCTTGGTCTTGGTGTGTATTGTGATCGGGGGCATCGGTTCGATTCGCGGCGCTTTTGTCGGGGCGCTGTTAGTGGGCTTTGTCGATACCGCAGGGCGTGCCTTTTTGCCGACGTTACTCAAACTGTTTTTTTCTCCGGCCGTGGCCTCAAGTGTGGGCCCCACGTTGGCAGCGATTGCGATTTATATCTTAATGGCAGTGGTGCTGGTATTTAGACCGGCGGGCTTGTTTCCGGCGCGCGGCTGATGATGAAGCGTTTGAGTCACTCTTTGTTGCCTCTTGGCTGCTTGCTGTTGCTGGTGTTGTTTCCGTTAGTTGCACCTGTGTTTGATCTTGGTTTTTATGTCTCGTTTGTGCGGCGCGTCTTGATCTACGCCTTGGTCGCCAGTAGTTTGAATTTTATTTTGGGCTATGGCGGGATGGTGGCGTTAGGTCACGCAGCTTTTTTTGGTGCGGGTGCCTACGTGGTGGCGATTTTGTCAGCTCAGGGCTATGGTCAGGCGCTTGTTGTCTGGCCGTTGGCGATGCTAGTGGCGGGCACCTTAGCATTGTTGATCGGAGCGATTTCGCTGCGTACGCGAGGCGTGTATTTCATTATGATCACTCTGGCCTTTGCGCAGATGGTCTTCTATCTCTTTATTTCATTGCGTCAGTACGGTGGCGAAGATGGCATCAACCTTTCGGCTCCGTCGACCTTGCCCGCTTTGAACTTGGGTAACGATACGCAGTTTTATTATCTAGTCTTAGGCATCGTCGCCGCATCTCTGTGGCTGATGCACTGTATGGTGAACTCGCGGTTTGGGCGGGCGTTGCAAGGGATTCGCGAAAACGAAACGCGTATGCAAGCCTTAGGTTATCCGGTGTTACGAATCAAGTTAGTGGCCTTTGTGTTTGCTGGTGCGTTGGCGGGCTTGGCGGGTGCCTTGCTAGCGAACCACAATTTATTTGTGTCCCCAAGTTTGATGCACTGGACAGCCTCGGCCAATCTCATCATTATGGTCATTGTGGGTGGTATCGGTTTGCGTTTTGGGGGTGTGGTCGGTGCCGCAGTGATGTTGCTACTTGAAGAGTTTTTGCGGCTGTATACCGAGTATTGGCATTTGCCGCTGGGTGTTTTGCTCTTGATCATTGTGTTGTTCGCCCCACGCGGTGTGGCGGGTGTCTTTTTACGGCGCACGACATGAGCACGAGATCTGAAGCTTCGCCAGTGCTTGTCGCGACTCAACTCTCTAAGCGCTATGGTGCTTTGCAGGCCTGCGATCAGGTTTCGCTGTCTGTGTTACCAGGTGAGATTCACGCGTTGATTGGGCCGAACGGCGCTGGTAAATCGACGTTGATCAATGTGTTATCGGGCGCTGTCGCGCCTGATAGCGGCGGCCTGTTGCTCAATGGGCGCGACGTGACGCGCGCTCCGATCCAGCAACGTGTTGCAGCTGGTTTAGCTCGCTCTTATCAAATCACCAATATTTTTCAAAAGAGCTCGGTGATGGATAACTTGCTGATCGCCGTGCAAGCTCAGCAAGGCAGCCAGTTTAGTTTTCTGCGTTCGCGCGAGCGTGACACGGTTTTGTACAGCGCGGCACAGGCCTTGGCACTCGAATGCTCAATCGATGCCTCGTTATGGGATTTGTCTGCTGGGACGCTGCCCCATGGCGAGCAACGCAAGCTTGAGTTTGCGTTGGCTTGGGCGGCACGCCCCTCGGTGTTGCTGTTGGATGAGCCTATGGCCGGCATGGGGCCTGATGAAACCTTGCGCCTAACCGAATTGATTGAATCGTTGCGTGGTCGCGCGGCAATGCTTTTAGTTGAACATGACATGCAAGCGGTATTTCGCTTGGCCGATCGTATTTCAGTGCTGGTGTATGGTCGTGTCATCGCGACAGGCACGCCCGAAGAGATTCGTGCGAATGAGACTGTGCGGCAAGCTTATTTGGGCGACGAAGGCTCAACATGTTAAGTATTAAAAATATTCAAAGTGGCTATGGCCTAAGTCAGGTCTTGTTTGACGTCTCGCTTGAGATTGCCGTGGGTGAAGTGGTCGCTGTATTAGGCCGTAATGGGATGGGCAAATCGACGCTCGTGCGTACGCTTTTCGGGCAGCTTGCTTTGCAAGCGGGTTCGTTGCAAGTCGACGGGCAAGACATTGCGGGTTGGTCGACCGATCGTATCGCGCGTTTAGGGTTGGCGATTGTCCCCGAAGGGCGACAGTGTTTTCCTAACCTGACTGTACGCGAACATTTAACGGCCTTTGCTGCGCAACGTAATGCCGCTTCAGTGCAACAGTGGGATGCTGAACGCGTCTTCGAGATGTTTCCGCGTCTGCGCGAGCGGGCAAGCAATATGGGCAACCAACTGTCGGGCGGCGAGCAGCAAATGCTTGCGATTGGTCGTGCGCTAGTCACCAATCCACGTTTGTTGGTGCTTGACGAGGCGACTGAAGGCTTGGCACCCTTGGTGCGCGAAGAGATCTGGCAGTGCCTGGCGCGCTTGCGTCAAGAAGGGCAAACGATCTTGGTGATCGACAAATATGTTGAGCGTCTGATTAAACTCGCCGATCGCCACGTGATCCTTGAACGAGGCCGCGTTGTATGGCAAGGTAGTTCAGCCGCATTAAACGCAGACCGTGCCTTATGGGCACGGTATCTCGGCGTTTAAATCAGATTCACTTTAGACAAGCATTTTTGACGAAATATTCAGTGAAAGTAAACGTCTAAGTCAGCGAACAACAGGGACACCTGCGGTATCCACCCGACTCATCCTCACCCTGAACGGAGAGGATTTCCGCGTATTTGGTTAAAAAATCAACATGCACTGACTTTATCGCTAGGCCAACTTCGCAAACACTCGATCTGCGGCAGCTACCGTGGCGGCGATGACGTCATCCGTGTGTGTGGCTGAGACAAAGCCCGCTTCATACGCCGACGGTGCAAAATACACGCCCTCGTCGAGCATGGCATGAAAAAATACTTTGAACATGTCGATATTGCTGGCCGAGACTTCAGCGAGGGTGGTCGGGACGGTGTTTGAAAAGTACATACCAAACATGCCGCCTTCAGAGTCGGCGCAAAAGGCAATGCCATGCTTTTGTGCGGCGGCGGTTAAACCCGCTGTCAGCTTGCGCGTGCGTGCAGCAAGGTCTTCATAGAAGCCAGGTTTGCTCAGCAATTTAAGCGTGGTAATGCCTGCTGCAACGGCAACCGGGTTGCCCGATAAGGTGCCGGCTTGATAGACGCCACCAAGAGGTGCAATGTTTTTCATGATCGCAGCGCTGGCACCGAACGCGCCAATGGGCATGCCGCCGCCGATGACTTTAGCTAAGGTGGTGATGTCGGGCTTGATGCCTGTCAAGCCTTGCACGCCTTGTGGGCCAACCCGAAAGCCCGTCATCACTTCATCAAAAATCAGTAAGGCGCCATGAGCAGTACATTCACTGCGCAAGGTTTCAAGAAAGCCAGCGATCGGCTTGATTAAGTTCATGTTGCCTGCAATGGGTTCGACGATGATGCAGGCGATCTCTTTGCCATGTGTGGCAAACGCCGCTTTGACTCCTGCGATATCGTTGTAATCTAACACGATGGTGTGAGCGACAAATTCGGGTGGTACGCCAGCAGACGTTGGGTCACCACCAAAGGTGAGCAAGCCAGAGCCCGCCTTGACCAACAAGCTGTCGGCGTGACCGTGATAACAGCCTTCGAACTTGATGATCTTGCTGCGGCCGGTTGCGCCCCGCGCTAGGCGAATGGCAGTCATGGTGGCTTCGGTACCAGAGCTCACTAAACGCACTTGCTCAATCGAAGGCATGCGAGCAATCAGCATTTCAGCGATTTCAATCTCGGCTTCGGTGGGGGCGCCGTACGACAGGCCATGCACCGCGGCGTCTTGTACCGCCTTGACGACTTCAGGGTGTGCGTGACCTAAGATCGCAGGGCCCCATGAGCCAATGTAATCAATGTAGCGCTTGTCTTCGGCGTCCCAAAAATAAGGGCCTTGCGCGCGCGCGACAAAACGCGGTGTGCCGCCGACTGAGCGAAAGGCGCGCACGGGTGAGTTCACGCCGCCAGGAATACTACGACCGGCACGTTCAAAAAGTTCAGCGTTGCGAGACATAAGAGTAGATCCGCCTAGACAAGAGAAGAAAAGGGTTGCGAGAGCGCGCGAGCTGCGGCTTGGATATCGGGGGCCATAAACAAGCTGCCGATCACTGCGATTGAGTCAGCGCCGGCCAGTGCTAAGGCTTGCGCGTGCTGCGGTCCGATCCCGCCAATCGCCACCACGGCAGGGCGAGGCGCCGAATAACGTTCGCAAAGGTCGCGCCCCTCGCGTAAAACCGCTAAGGGTGCGGGGGGTGCCAGCGGTTTTGTTTGCGATGCGTACATCGCCCCAAAGGCGATATACGAGACTTCGTGCTGCAAGAGTTGTTGCGCAAGTTGTATGTTGGCGTAACACGACACACCTAAGAGCATGTCGGGGCCAATCTCGCTGCGTACCATTGCAACGGGGTCGTCGTGCTGCCCAAGGTGGATTCCATCGGTGTTTAACTCAAGCGCTAAGCGCCAGTCATCGTTGATAAAAAAGGTGACGTTCAGCTCGCGGCATAACGTTGCCAAGCCTTGCGCTAACTCTTTGCGCAAGCCGCGATCAGGCGATTTGTGGCGAAATTGCAGCGCACGCATGCCGCAACTGGCTGCAGCGCGCACCGCCTGTTCAAGTCTTTTGGCATCGTTCCATTCTGGTGTGACACCGTAAAGCCCTGAAGGAAAACGCAGCGTTTTTATTGCTGTATTTGGTAAGGTCATGGTTTAACTCCCGAGAGCAAGCCGACGGGCAATGCGATTACCCATGCCTGGCTGAAACGATTGGGCAACCGCGCGTTCTGCGTGGCTACAGGCTTTCCGAGCAGCCTCGGGTACGTCTAGGCCTTGCGCCAGTAGGGTGGCCAGGGCTGTTGCCACCAGACCACTCGAGTCTCGCAGCCGGTCGGGTGGGGCCACCCACGGCCATGAAATGGTTTCGTTTTGTGGGCCGAGCAGAATATTGGCGTGATGCCCTGGGCGCTGTTGATGTCCAATCACCAGCACCCAACTTGCACCAATGGCTTGAAGGGCTTGTGGGCCGGCAGTCTGGCCTGAGGCTTCGAGCAAATCGTCTGTAACCCACTGGGTCAGACGCTTGCCATCAACCACTACCACTTGTGCCTGGGGCACTAGCAGCTCGATCACCGCGCCAATTAAGTCTTGCACGTCATCTTCGTCTTCGGTGGCTTCTTCGGTATCGATCTCTTGCTGACCAAGATGCAATACCATCGGGACTTGGCTGTAGTCGGCTGCAATCTGCGCGACCGCACTGGCGGCCTCAACTGATGATAATTGCCCGACTTTGATCGCTTGCACTGGGATATCTTCAAGTAGGCAGCGCGCCTGATCGTCAATTTGCTCTGCTGGGCACGGTAACACAGCCTCGGTGTCGGCACTGTCTTGGATCGTGACGGCAGTTAAAGTGGCCAGCGCGTGCCCGTTGAGGGCGGCGCAAGTGATGGCATCGGCTGGTAGCCCATCTGAACCAGTGGGGTCAAAGGGGCCAAAAATCAGAACAATCGAGGTCGAATTTGGTGAATTCATGTCAAAAAGGCAAGTAATAAACAGACATCGAGTGGTTGGTTTCGGTAAGATTGACCCCATTGTATGAGAACAACCGTTTTTGCCTGCCTGTTATCGGTGATGAAACAGGCTTAATTTAAAGAGAGAGCTATGCGTACTTGGATGTGTTTAATTTGCGGTTGGATCTATGACGAAGAGTCTGGCTTGCCAGAAGAGGGCATTGCACCTAGCACAAAGTGGGAAGACGTGCCACCAAATTGGGTTTGCCCAGAGTGCGGCGCACGCAAAGAAGATTTTGAAATGATGGAAGTCTAAATAATTTTTAAAAAGGTGTGTATTGATGACGCCAGACCCAAAGATCACCCAAGATACCTCGCCAGACTTAGCCATTGACCTGTCAAATCAGTTTTTGATGGCGATGCCGGGTATGGTCACGGGCGAGTTGGCCGGGACCGTCATCTACGTTTGTGAACACGGCCCCAAGGGAGCGTTGGGGCTCGTGATCAATCGCCCAACCGACTTATCCTTAACGAGCTTGCTTGAAAAAATTGACCTGAAACTCGAAATAAGTCCGTTTCAGACAAACGTGGTGTTTTTTGGTGGTCCCGTGCAGACTGACCGTGGGTTTGTGTTGCACACCCCCTTGGGCGAATACAGCTCAAGTATCAAGCTTGGCAAGCTAGCGCTCACCACCTCACGCGACGTGTTGCAAGAGGTCGCAGCGGGTAAGGGGCCTGAAAAACTGCTGGTCACGCTCGGCTACGCAGGTTGGGGGGCAGGACAGCTTGAAAACGAGTTGGCCCAAAACGCTTGGCTCAACGTCGCGGCCGATACCGAGATCATTTTCTCGACGCCTCCTGAACAGCGCTATCCGGCGGCGCTAAAGTTGCTTGGTATCGATCCAATTATGCTCACCGGTGCGGCAGGGCATGCCTGAAGAAACGCTTCTGGCCTTTGACTACGGCGCTAAAAAACTCGGTGTTGCGCTCGGCAACACTCTTCTTAAGCAAGCGCGGCCCCTGGATTTGATACTTGAAGCTACACGCGACGGGCGCTTTGCCCGTATTGAGGCGTTGCTCGCGACCTGGCAACCCGAACGCCTAGTCGTTGGCCTAGCCTTGGCAACTGATGGCTCTGAGCAGTATGCCTCGCAACACTGCCGACGCTTTGCCCGCCAGCTTGAGGGCCGTTTTGGGATACCTGTTGTGCTGGTCGATGAACGCGGCTCAAGCGTCGAGGCTCAGAAAATTACAGGCAATGCGCCCGATGATGCTGTCGCAGCGGCTATTATTCTGCAACGCTATTTTGATGCGCATTCCTAAGGCCTGCCCCCATGTCACAACAGCCGCCCGCCTACACCCCTGACACGCTACCAGATGCTGAAACGCTTTATGCAACCCTGCTCGTGGCAGTCAGGCAAATCGTCCAGTCTTTGCCGATTCAGCAGGTGCATCTGGTCGGCATACACTCTGGCGGCGCCTGGCTTGCCGCACGCTTGCATCGCGACTTAAAGTTGGTGCAGCCCTACGGCACGCTAGACATCAGTTTTTATCGTGATGATTTTGACAAAATAGGCTTGCATAGCCAGGTGTTGCCGTCTGATATCTCTTTTCCGGTCACCGACAAGCATTTAATTTTGATTGATGATGTGCTTTACACCGGGCGCACCATTCGAGCGGCCATGCACGAACTGTTTGACTATGGTCGCCCGGCCTCGATTCGCCTAGCCGTATTGGTTGATCGTGGTGGGCGCGAACTTCCGATTGCAGCAGTCGCGGTCGGTGGTGTGGTGGCTCCTGCCCCTGCGGGCACGCTGGTGCTGTCGCAAACCGAAGACGGGACGTTAGTGTTGACGACCGAACCCAAGGAGAACTGATGCGTAATCCACAACTCAATCGCCATGGCGAACTGACGCATCTGTTGACGACTGAAGGTTTGCCGCGCGCAATATTGACGCATATTTTGAATACAGCGCAAACCTTTGTGCCGCTGGCCGAGCGCGACGTGAAAAAAGTCCCCCTGCTGCGCGGCAAAAGTGTATTCAATTTGTTTTTTGAAAATTCAACGCGCACTCGTACCACCTTTGAAATTGCTGCTCAGAGGTTATCAGCGGATGTCTTTAATCTAAATATCAATGTGTCGTCTGCGGCCAAGGGCGAGACTTTACTGGATACCATCGCTAACTTAACGGCCATGCAGGCCGACCTGTTCGTGGTGCGTCACGAAGCCAGTGG
Organism: Gammaproteobacteria bacterium; assembly: GCA_030832095.1. Taxonomy (GTDB): domain Bacteria; phylum Pseudomonadota; class Gammaproteobacteria; order Burkholderiales; family Burkholderiaceae_B; genus Zwartia; species Zwartia planktonica. The sequence goes on from JAURJT010000022.1 coordinate 93,660, forward strand.
CGCGCCCTACTTGATCGCGCAACATGTGGCGCCCCATGTGCATGTGATCAATGCCGGAGACGGGCGCCATGCTCATCCGACACAAGCCTTGCTGGATATGTACACGATTCGTCATTTCAAAAAAGACTTTTCAAACTTGACTGTTGCTGTGGTGGGCGATGTGTTGCACTCGCGCGTGGCGCGTTCGAATATTCATGCCCTCACCACACTTGGGGTGGCCGAGGTGCGGGCCATTGCGCCTTTGACCTTGCTGCCAAGTGGTTTAGATCAGATGGGCGTGCGTGTCTTTACAGACATGCGCGAAGGCTTAAAAGACGTTGACGTGATCATCACACTGCGACTGCAAAATGAGCGTATGCGTGGTGCATTGTTGCCTTCGTCACACGAATACTTCAAGCATTATGGCTTGACCGAAGAAAAACTTGCGTTGGCTAAGTCCGATTGCATCGTGATGCATCCGGGCCCAATGAATCGTGGTATAGAAATTGATTCGGCGGTGGCCGATGGCAAGCAGTCTGTCATCTTGAATCAGGTGACGTTCGGCATCGCAGTACGTATGGCGGTGATGAGTATTGTTGCAGGAGCCTCAGCATGAAGCTACAGATCAAAAATGGTCGGGTGATTGATCCTGCGAACGGTGTGGACCGCGTAGCCGATGTATTTGTGAGCGATGGGGTCATCGCAGCGCTTGGCGCGGCGCCGGTGGGTTTCAAGGCCGATCGCGTCATCGATGCCACCGATAAGTTAGTGTTGCCTGGCTTGGTGGATTTGGCGGCACGCCTGCGCGAACCGGGGTTTGAATACCGTGGCACGCTCGAGTCTGAAATGCGTGCAGCCTTGGCCGGCGGCATCACCAGTTTGGTCTTGCCGCCCGATACCGATCCAACACTTGATGAACCTGGTTTGGTCGAAATGCTCAAGCATCGTGCGCGACAACTCGATCAGGTCAATTTATATCCGCTGGGGGCCATGACGGTTGGGCTCAAGGGTGAGGTCATCACCGAGATGGCTGAACTCACCGAAGCTGGTTGCGTGGCGTTTTCGCAAGCAGATACGCCGATTGTGGATACCAATGTTTTATTGCGCGCGATGCAGTACGCGCGCACCTTTGACTTTATGCTGTGGCTGCGCGCGCAAGATCCCTGGTTGTCGGGTTCTGGTGTTGCGGCCAGCGGCGCCTACGCCTCGCGACTTGGTTTGCCTGGCATCCCAGTGCAGGCTGAAACCGTTGCCTTAAACACGCTCTTTGATTTGCAGCGCACTTGCGGTGTGCGTTTACACATTTGCCGAGTTTCGTCGGCAGCGGGCATTGAGCTCGTGCGGGCCGCCAAGCGTGAAGGCTTGCCCGTTACGTGTGATGTGTCGGCAAACCACCTTCATTTAACCGATGTTGATATTGGTTATTACGACAGTAATTTTCGTCTGGATCCGCCCTTGCGAGGCCAGCGTGATCGCGACGCAATTCGTGCTGCGTTAGCAGATGGCACGATCGATGTCGTGTGTTCAGACCATACGCCGGTTGATGATGATGGCAAGATGTTGCCTTTTGCCGAAGCCGAGCCTGGTGCCACGGGGCTTGAGCTTTTGCTTTCATTGACGCTGAAATGGGCAACCGAGGCCAAGGTTGCCTTGCCTGAGGCACTGGCGCGCGTAACAAGCGGCCCAGGTCGCGTGCTTGCGGGCGCCTCTGTTCAAGCTACCCTAGCGGGTCAAATCGGCGTAGGTGCGCCCGCTGACCTGTGCGTGGTCGATCCCAAGGCGTTTTGGCAAGTCAACCGAGAGTCCTTCTTGAGTCAAAGTCAGCACACCCCATTTTTAGGGATGGAGCTGCCCGGTCGTGTTTGCCTAACGATGGTGCGTGGTCAGGTCGCCTGGGAGCTTGCTGGTTGAAGGTCTTGCGGTTCACGTTGCGCCTGGTGCTCGTGACATGTTGGATTCTTTGCGGCCTTTTGATCATCGCATTGACATACCCTTGGATTGGTTTGTCTGGGCGCCTTTGGGCAAAAAAATATTGGTCAAAAATACTGCTCGGATTGTGCGGCGTGCGCGTCATCCAGCGGGGCGACCCTGTTTTGCACGGAGGTGTGCTGTGGGTGGCGAATCACATCTCTTGGCTCGATATTTTCTTCTTGAACGGTGTGCGAGCTACAGCTTTCATCGCAAAAAGCGAAATTAGGCGTTGGCCCTTACTCGGTTGGCTCGTTGCCGGTGCCGGCACAATTTTTATTGAACGCGCCTCGCGCCATGCCGTGCACAAAGTCGGCATCGCGATGCAGGCACACTTTGCACGCGAGCAGGCTGTGGGTTTGTTTCCTGAGGGAACGACGTCACCCGGCTTTGATTTGTTGCCGTTTTATGCCAACCTGTTTGAACCTGCACGCAAAGCGGCTGTGCAAATTCAACCGGTGGCGTTACTGTATTTTCATCAGGGGCGGCGCAGCGATGTCGCCGCGTTTGTGGGCGAGCAGACCTTGCTCGATAGTGTGTGGTGCGTCCTAAGTGCCAGCGGTCTATCCGTCGAAATCCATTTTTTACCGATCATCCTCAAGGCGGGGGCTGAGAGCCCACCGCCACGCGCCGAGCTTGGTCGCTTGGCTCGTCATACGATTGGTGAGGTTGTCCGTTGTGCTTAGCAGCCTTGGCACCTTGGGTGCGCACGCAAACGCGGATATACCCCCAGTGCGTTGCTTGAAAAGATCTTTTGTTTTTGCGTGAGGTCTGCCGACGGCGAGGCGTCGATGTAGCGCTTGGTATCATCAAAATAAAAACTGGTGAGTGGATCAATGCCTTGCACTGCACCGACGGTTTCAGAGGCAAATAAAACGTTCTTGGTCGGGATCACTTTTAATAAAAGATCAATACCAGGTTGGTGATACACGCAGGTATCAAAGAACACGTTGTTTAAAACCTTTTGCTCAAGCGGTGGCAGGCCCATGTCTTGCGCAAGGCCGCGATAACGACCCCAGTGGTAAGGCGCTGCGCCACCGCCATGCGGGATAATGAATTTAAGTGTCGGGAAATCTTTAAAAATATCCGACGTCATGAATTGTACAAACGCGGTGGTGTCACCATTGATGTAATGCGCAGCCACCGCATTGAAATGTGGATTGCATGAGCCGCTGACGTGAATCATCGCAGGTATATCAAGCGCCACCATTTTCTCGTAGAGCGGATACCACCATTTTTGATCCCAAAGCGGCGGGTCGCCCCAGTGTCCGCCCGTGGGATCGGGGTTGATATTGGCGCCGATAAAACCATACTCGTTGATGCAGCGGTCAAGCTCTTCAAACACACGGGCGCCAGGCGCAACGCCAGGTGCCTGAGGCAACTGGCAGACCCCAACAAAGTTATCGGGATACATCTTACAGACGCGATCAATGAGCGCGTTGTTGTAGCGTGCCCAAACGACATTGGTATCTTCGTTGCCGCGGTGGTGATCCATCGCCACTGCTTTGGGTGAAAAGATCGTCAGATCAATGCCCCGCTCGCGCATGATGCGCAGCTGATTGTTATCAATGCCGTTGCGAATTTCAGCGTCGGAGACGGCTGGGGGTGGGGTAGTGGGTGCTTTGCCGGTTCGGTCAAATTCGGCGATCTGATCGGCACGAAACTTAGCAACTTGAGGTGGCGCTGTCGTGAAATGGCCGTGAACATCAATAATCATAGGGTGGTGTATCTCAAGAAAATTTTTGTAACCCTGAGCAAGGCTCAAGGAGTCAGTCTGCGTTGAAAGTATTGCGCTTAGCTTGAAAAAGCCAGTCTTAACAGCCAAGTTCAATGCGATCGATACCGACCTATGTCATCTTGACTTCGTAGTTTTTCATCTATGAGGCCTTTGTTATATTCTAAGTCGAACAGGGAGGCAACAGGTTTTGTATTGGCGTTTGCGGCTCAGCCGCAAGCCTTCTTCTGACAAAATCGCTTGGCGATACCCCGTGCCTTGGGCTAAAACCGTAGCATATTGATCAAAGAGATAAAGACATGGCGCAATGGAACGACCCCAACACTCAAGCTTGGATTGAGCAGCACGAACAGCGCGCGGTGCGTCATTCAGTGGACGTGGGAGATCACCAAGTGAGCTGGCGGCAGTATGGTGAAGCCTCGGGTGAGCCCTTGTTATTGATTCATGGTGGTCATGGCAGTTGGATGCATTGGGCGCGTAATATTGACGTACTTGCCGAAAAGTTTTCGTTGTTTGTCGTGGATTTGCCTGGCTACGGCGACTCGAGTGATCCGTTGTTCGGCGAGTTCGGTGATTTGTTGACGGTGACTGAGCAAAGCATCACACAACTGCTCGGCGCAAACACGCCGTTTCAGCTATCGGGTTTTTCGTTTGGTGGTTTAGTTTCAGCCAATCTAGCGGCCCGCGGCATGCCAGTCAAAAGTTTAGCGATACTCGGGCCTGGTGGTCATGGTGGCCCACGACGCGAACGCGGCAAACTGGTGAACTGGAAGCGCGCTGTAGGCGACGAAGAGCTGCGCGAGGCCATGCGTTTTAATTTATGGGCGCATATGTTGTACGCCGACGAAGCGATTGATCCGTTTGCACTCGACATTCACACCTATTCGTGTGTGCAAACCCGATTTCGTAGTCGCGGGATTTCAGGGCGTGATTTACTTGGCCCCGCGCTTGACGATTACAGCGGTCAGACACTCATTGTCTGGGGCGCTCATGACATTACCTGCGACCCAGAATATTTGATGACAAACATGATTGAGCCACACGCCAATCGCAAGGGAATCATCTTGCCTGAGATCGGTCACTGGGTGCAATACGAGGCGCCTGAGCAAACCAACGCTATCCTGCTTGATTGGTTTGGTCAAAATTGCTAATTGCCGCTAGGCGCAAGACTTTGTGGACAAGCGACCTGAATCGTGCGGCGATCTTGCAGGCGCACTGCGGTGAGTTCTCCGCCCCACACGCAGCCAGTATCTAGGCAGATAGCGTTGTCGCGTAGCAATAGCTTTAACGTTGACCAATGGCCAAACACCATGGTGACGTCTTTCGTGGCACGGTCTTTAATATCAAACCAAGGCATTAGGTCGCCTTGAGTGAGTTCGGGAGCCGTTTTGAGCGACAAGGCCATGTGCCCTTTGCTTGTGCACATACGCAGCCGAGTCAGCGCGTTGATAATCACTCGTAGCCGTTTACCGCCGGTGTGACCCTCTTTCCAGTGATCGGGTTCGTTACCGTACATTTTTTCAAGGCTTTTGCGCCAATTTGGGCTGCGCAGCGCTTGTTCGACTTCGTTGGCGAGCGAGAGTGTTTTGTGTACATCCCACTTTGGCAGTACTCCGGCGTGTACCAACAAGTGACCAAGTTCGAAGTGTGCCATCGGCCGCCAACGCAGCCAGTTAATCAGGTCTTCACTGTCGGGCGCCTCGAGTATCTCGAGCAGCGTGTCGTTTTTGCCGAGGCGTCGCACCCCCGCTGCAATCGCAAGTAAGTGAAGATCGTGATTGCCTAAGATCGCAACGCTGCGTTCTTCGAGTGCCATCAAACGCCGTAGCGTTGCCAAAGACTGCGAGCCGCGATTAACCAGATCGCCGGCAAACCAAAAACGCGCCAGAGGCTCTTGTGCGATTTCAGGGTGTGCCAGTAGTTCGTCAAGAGAAGAACAGCAGCCTTGAATATCGCCAACCATCCAGATGCTACGCATACTCATGCCGTTGATCTTCTGCCTAACCAGACCCCAAAGGTCTTGTTGATGATTGCGTTGCGGTGCTCCATCGCCATAATCGCTGTCAGCGCTAGCACCGTTGCGCCAATGTTGGGTAGAAGCGCAGTGACAACCGGGGGCCATTTATAGAGCAACCCAACGTTTAGCGCGAGTTGGTTGATCATAAAAAAGCCGGTGCCGAGCAAGATTCCAAGAAAGACTTTCGCACCCACACCGCCTCGGCGTGTTTGCATAAAGCCAATCGGGGCCGCAATGGTTAACATCACAACAAGTGTGAACGGGTAGGCAAGTTTGCGCCAGACGGCCACGACCTGACGATCAGACTGCAATTGATTGCTGTCAAGATATTGGATGTAATCATGCAGGGCTCTGAGGGTCATACGTTCAGGCGTCAGAATCCGCGCGACCAGGCGTTCGGCAGTCAGGCTCGTCTCAACTTTGCGGTTAGCGAATTTTTCTTTGACAACAACCGGCTTGTCAGACACTTTGGCGTCTGCCAATACATCTTTGGTTTCGGGTGCGATTCGTGTTTCGAGCACATTTTGCATAATCAGCTGTCCGTCAGCAAAGCGCGCGGATTCGGCGGTGGATGTCAAGGATAGCGCTGTGCCGTCAGGAAATTCGTAGATTCGTAAATCGGCAGCGTTACCCGAAGCGAGCAGGCGGCCAATATTAATGATGCGCGTACCACCCCCTTGCATGGGCTCTTTGAACCAATAACCGCTTGCAAGACGCCCACCTTCGACGCGACCACGCATGAGCAGATTCGCCTCGCTGCTTTTGATTTCGGCAATGGGGGTAATGATTTCTGAGAGCACGGTTGCACCCAAGACGATCGGGATTGAAATCAGCCAAAGCATTTTGAGCAAACCCATGCCACTCACGCCAGAGACGCGCAAAATCACGAGTTCGTTGCGTTGTGCCAAGCCTGCAAGTGCCAGAATGGCCCCAATCAGCAAACCGATGGGTAAAAGGTCGTAGAGCCGCGTTGGTACCGAAAGCGCCTGAAGATAAAACAAGGCAGTCAGCGGAAACTTGGCGCTCACGCTGTCGAGTTCGTCGACTAACGTGAAAAACATGAACAAGCCGAGCAGGGCGAGCAGCACCACGGCAGTGGAGCGATAAATTTCGCGGGCGAGGTAACGACGAGCTGTACGCATAGGATTAGTTTAAACCCCAACGAAGCTCGGCAAGCTTCAAACAGTGCATTTTATTTTCGCCGATGAACTTAGGGATGCTTTGTGCGCGAGGCATCAAGCTCTGCGCGAATCATCCGCAGCACAGAGCCTGTTTCTGGCCGCACGCCATGCCACAAATAAAAACTTTCAGCGGCTTGCCCGACTAACATGCCGAGCCCATCGTGCGCCTGTTGAGCGCCGTCGGCTTGTGCTTGACGCATAAAGGCAGTGGGTTCGGCGGCATACATCAGGTCGTACGCGCAGCCGCCCGAGGCGTAAAGGCCCGAGGGCACTTCAGGTGCTGCGTCACTCAGGCTGCTTGCGCTGGCGTTGAGTACCAAATCCCAACCTTGTGTGTGGGCGGCTTCTGTCAGACCGCCTGCTGACAGACTGTTGGCTCTAGGCAGATGCTCACGTGGCCAGGCGGCAGTCAGAGCGTGCGCTCGTTCGGGGGTGCGATTGACGATGTGCAGGTGCGCACAGCCAGCGTCGAGCAATGGGCCAATCACCCCACGCGCTGCGCCGCCAGCACCAATCATTAATATGCGTGCGTCCTTCAGCGGGAGTGCAAGGCGCTGCAAATCCATGACCAGACCAATGCCATCGGTGTTGCAACCGTGCAGGGAGCCGTTTTGCAGCCACAGCGTGTTGACTGCTTGGGCTAACGTGGCCCGAACACTTAAATGCTCTCGGGCGATTTGCCACGCTTCAAGCTTGAAAGGCACGGTGACGTTTAAACCTTTGCCACCCTCTGCAAAAAAGCGTGTGACTGTGGGCACAAACTGATCGAGCTCGGCGTGCAGACGGTTGTATTGCACGGGTAGCTTTGTTTGCAGCGCAAATTGCTGGTGAATCGCGGGCGAGCGGCTATGTGAGACGGGGTTGCCAATGACGGCGCACAGTATCGCTTGGGCAGAGGTTTGGCTTGCTAGAGTGGTGATGGTCATGGTGAGCGTGCCTGTAGAGTTCCGTCGACAAAGTGCCAGGTTCGAGTGAGTACGATTTGATCAACCTGCAATGCCATCTCGCGAGGAAACGGTGTAAAGGGCGAGGCCAGTTGGGCGATTCGCGTGACGGCTTGATTGAGCAAGGCTTTATCCGAGGGACGATCAATGCTGATATCGATAAGCACGCCATCTGAACGGATGGTCAGGCTGGCCTGCACTGACCCATAGGTTTTGCCCTCAGTGCCTGTTGGGTATTGTTGTGTACCAATTTCTTCGATTCGCTGCCGCCACAGGTTGACGTATTCAGCAAAGCGGGCCTGCTGTGCCGAAGGAGCGTCAAATATTTTACGCGGGCGTTGGTTGTAGCGTTGCACTTGCTCTGACAAGGCTGTCAGAGAACTATTCAGTAGAACTTGTTCTTGATTACGTTCGTCTTGCCCGGGTTGTTGAGAGTCTTTCAAAAACTGTTCGGCAGGTCGATTATCTTGGACAAGCTGTTGAGATTTCAGCTGAGTGAGTAGCTGTTGTTGTTCGGCTTCTAGCTGCAGGCGTTGTTTGATGAGGCGCTCTAAGACAACCGCTTCGGGCGCTTGGTCGAGGTAGGGAAGGTTGTTTGAGGCTACGCCGCTGGTCGCTTGACCTCCGCCGTCAACGTTGACCTGCGCCAGCACTTGGGCTTTGACAGGGGAGCTGTCGGTACCCGCGTTCATCATCACGATCTCAAGCTCTGAGACCGGTGGGCGCACCGGTACTACGACTTGCCGTTGCCAGCCCAGCAGGGCCGCATGACAAAGGAGTGATAGCAAAATCGCCCAACGCAAAAAACGTGTCGAGGTGACATCCGGTTCAAGTGGTTCAACCGGCAAGCTTGCATCACGCGAAGTCGTTAAAGTGTTCAACGCAAGTATCAGACAAGAGGAGGATGAACGGCTGCACTGGTATTAGAGCTTTGTGGCTTGAGTGTGGCAAGCGTTGCAACGGGTGCTTCGGTAGCCTCAAGTTCAGTCGTAGCCGCTTGGTTCGTCTCGCGCTCATCGGCAATATCCTCAGACTCAACGACCGCATCCAGTAGGCTGACGTAGCGCGCCTCGAGTTCGAGCGCGAGTTCGTCGGCCCCTGTGATGTGCAGTTCGATTTGTTGGCCACGGCCGAGCTGCGGCAGGCCAGCCAGACGTGCCACCAACGGGGCGTTGTTGAGCCGGATCAAATCTTCTTTTAAAACGGTCGCGGTGCAGGTGGTGATCTGCTGCTGTTGCAGCCAGCGCAGGCACCAGAAGCGCTCCATGTTGTTTTGAAAGTCATTCCAAGCGACGTACTGCGCTTCAAAACCGCCAATAATCGCAAAGAGGTCTGCATCACGAGGTTTGAAAGGCGCAACCAAGGGTGCAGATACACCGTGCTCGATCGCGGCAATCAACTGCCACTGATTGACCAGATCGACGTAACGTCGAAGCGGTGAGGTGCACCAGGCGTATTGCGGCACGCCGATGGCCTCGTGCGGCAAGGCCTGTGTGCTCATGCGTACACGCCCCATTTGTTGCGAGCGATAAATGCCGGGTAAGCCGCACGAGGCTAGTAAGCCGCCCCAAGTGCTGTTGGCTAAGATCATGTACTCGGCCACCAAACGGTCAAGAGGCGCATTGCGACGGCGCGGCAAGATCCTCACGGGTGTGTTCGGATCATTTGGATCGCCATCGACATAGAAACTGTATTCGACGCGATTATTGTTTTCGGGTTTACCTCGGACTTGTTCACGCTGTTTGGCGAGTGCCAAGGCAAGTTGCCACAGCGGTCGAATCCAATCGTTGTACGGCAACACTTGTGTGGTGTCGGCAAGTGCCTCTTCGGTAAAGGCCTCGTCAAGTAGGTTGTGGCGCAAGTTTTCGCGTACGACCACGCGCTCAAGTCGACTCTCATGACCAAGAATTTCGCCAGTGAGTGGATTGGCTGTGACATAGAGGGATAAGGCTGGTACCGGACGACCTGCATCAAGCGAAAATGCCTCGATGACCGCATCGGGTTGCATGGGTATTTTTTCGCCTGGCATGTAGACAGTCGACATCCGCGCGCGCGCCAAGGCGTCTAAGTCGCTGTCACGAGTGACTGCGAGGCCGGGGGCGGCGATGTGAATCCCCACTCGCATATTGCCATCGGGCAGGGTGCTGACCGAGAGCGCATCGTCAATCTCAGTCGTGGTGATATCGTCGACCGAATAGGCTTGAACCTCGGCTAACGGTAAGTCTTGCCCCACTACGGTGAGTGCAACATCGTTAAAGTGCGTGCCCCGCGGGAAATGCGTCGCCAGAAAGCGCCCTTTGTGCAGCGCCAAAGCGTGAGGCCAGGCACCCAGGCTGAGCAGCAGTCTTTCGGGCGTTTGACGCGTGGTTGCGCAGGCGGCGTCTAGCGCCTTCCAGGCTTGTGAGTTTTTGTCTGGGCGAGTAATCAGATTGACAGCAAGTTCACTGACCTCAGCGGGCAAGGCGCCGGCGACCATTTGATCAGACCACTCTTGCGTGAGGGCTGCTTGACGTTGTTTTTTCTCAAGCGCCGCAAGTGCGGCTGCAAGGATTTCGGGTGGGGCTGGTTTGTAGCGGCCGCGACCGCGGCGATGAAAATACACCGGCGCGCTGTGCAAGCGCAGAAGCAAGGTGGTTTTTTCAAGCGCGCTGGGGGCGTGACCAAAATAGTCGGCACCTAATCCTTCGACATCAAACTCTTCTTGCGGCGCGCACTCCCACAAGAACTGCAGATCGATGTCTTGCGATAGCGCCTCGGCTTGGGTCAGCAAGGCTTCGGGTGCAGGGTTTGCGAAGGTGTACAGGCAGTTGCTGCGCTTGATCTTGCTGCGCTTGCCTGAGCTCGATTCGACCTGCAGGGCGGCATCTGCCTCTGACAGGATGTGGCCAGTTTTAAACGCGCCATCTTCTTCAAATAAAACGTACATGCAGTGTTCCGGTTAAAACTAAAAGGGCGCGCTGGTTAAGCCCGCGGTGTTGCAAGCGCCTTAAGGAGTTTGGTATGAATGCCGCCAAACCCACCATTGCTCATGACAACGATGTGATCTCCAGGGCGTGCTTGTGAGGTCAGCGCTAACACTAAATCATCAAGCCGATGGTGCGCATGCAAGCGACTACCCAGTGAGGCTAGTACCACAGTGGGATCCCAGCCGAGCGCTTGTTTGCCTTCGTTCTGCCCAAAGCAAAACACCAAGTCGGCGCTGGCAAGCGCTGCGGGCAGGCGCGCGGCCATCGTGCCAAGTTTCATGGTGTTTGAACGTGGCTCAAGTACCGCCAAAATTCGCTCAGCCCCTACCTTGGCGCGCAAGCCCTCAAGTGTTGTTTGAATGGCGGTGGGGTGGTGGGCGAAGTCATCGTAGACGGTTACGCCGTTGATCGTGCCGCGGGTTTCCATGCGGCGCTTGACGCCGGCGAACTGATTGAGCGCAGCGATGCTTTGGGCGGGTGATACGCCAACGTGTTCGGCGGCGAGTAGGGCGACCAAGGCATTATGTTGATTGTGCGCGCCGGTCAGAGACCACTGCACTCGCCCGAGCAGCTGCGTGCCATTCAATACGTTGAACGACAAGGGATCAAGGCTTTGGGTGTGCCAACCCGTCGCCTGGCCTGTGTGAATCAGGTTGCTGTAGCAACCGCGTGCGAGCACGCGCGCTAAGGCCTTGTCTTGCGCTGGCGCAATCACTAGGCCACTGCGGGGCACGGTGCGTAGCAGATGATGAAACTGAGTTTCGATTGCCGCTAAGTCAGGAAAAATATCTGCGTGATCGTACTCAAGATTATTCAAAATTGCGGTGCGCGGCCGGTAGTGCACAAATTTTGAACGCTTATCAAAAAAAGCCGTGTCATATTCGTCTGCTTCGATCACAAAGAGCGAACTCTGCGGTTGATAACGTGCTGACACCTCGAGTCCAGGCGCCACGCCACCGATTAAGAAGTTTGGTTCGAGCCCCGCCTGTTGCAGAATCCAGGCCAGCATTGAGCTGGTAGTGGTTTTGCCGTGCGTACCCGCGACGGCTAACACGTGCTGCCCTTGTAAGATCTCTTGGCCGAGCCACTGCGGCCCCGAGATGTACGGCAAGCCCGCTTCAAGAATCGCCTCGATCAAGGGGTTGCCCCGTGACAGAGCGTTGCCAACAATAAAGAGATCGGGCTTCAGAGTCAGCTGGCTTGGCTCAAAGCCCTCGATGAGTTCGATGCCTTGCTCTTGCAATTGCGTACTCATGGGTGGGTATACACCTGCATCGCAGCCTGTCACGCGGTGGCCCGCTGAGCGCGCGATCAGTGCGAGCCCGCCCATAAACGTGCCGCAGATTCCTAAAATGTGCAAATGCATGAAAATTCTCCCCGCCTCATTGTAGAGTGAGACGGTATGATGCAAGCTATGAAACGACGAACTGTTCTGCTGGGTGTGGGCGGCTTGGCTGCGATGGCAGTATCAGGCTGGGCAGCATGGCGTGCCTCGTCACGTTCAGCACCGGCCGCGAACCGCGCGGTGGGGCCCTCGACCGAGCTTGCACGTGTGAGCGCCAACCCTTTGGCGCTTTACGGCGCGCGTTTGCCTGGTCTTGATGGTCAAGAGTTTTCGCTCAGCACTTTAAAAGGCCGACCTCTTGTGGTGAATTTTTGGGCAACCTGGTGTGCGCCCTGCGTTCAAGAGATGCCGCATCTTGATAGTATGGCGAAAGAGTTGCCTGAAATAAATTTTGTTGGCATTGGTATCGATACACCACAAAACATCGCTCAATTTGTTGCTAAAATACCGATATCGTATCAACTTCTTATTGCTGGCCACGCTGGGATTGCGATGGTTCGCGAGTTAGGTAATAGTGCGGGTGGGTTGCCTTTTACCCTGCTATTCGATGCAAATGGCAGCATTTTCGACTCAATTCTTGGTCAAGTAGAGCCCAATGATCTACGGCAGCGCATTGATCGTCTCGTTACAAAATCGAAGACGTAGATAGACAAATCGCAGCAATTAGCGTAAAAATGCGCTCTGTTTAGTTAGTTTTTTGGTTTTCGATTCGTTATCGTTTAACCTGTTATCCCTCACGCGAGCCCCACGCATGGCACAACGCCTTCTTGTCCTGAATGGTCCGAACTTGAACTTGCTAGGGTTACGCGAGCCACATCTCTATGGCCACACGACCTTGGCACAAATTGAGGCTCATCTCGTAGCTGTGGCAAGCGGTTTGGGCGCCACGCTCACGGCCTATCAAAGCAACCACGAAGGCGAATTGGTCGACCGCATCCAGGCGGCTCGTACCGACGGTACTGACTTTATTGTGATTAACGCAGGTGCTTATACCCATACGAGTGTGGCGATTCGTGATGCCTTAGCCGCGGTCAAGATATCCTTTATTGAAGTGCATCTTTCAAACGTTTATAAACGCGAAACTTTTCGCCACCACTCTTACTTATCTGAGTTAGCAGTGGGGGTAATTGTGGGGTTAGGCCCCTATGGGTACGAAGCTGCTGTTCGGTTTGCCGTGCAGTCTTCGCAAACGGTTTAAGGCCTGTTCGGCTCGAAACTGTTCAATTCAGAACTTTACGGAAATATCATTATGGATCTCAGAAAACTCAAAACCTTGATCGATCTTGTGTCAGAATCTGGCATCGCCGAGCTCGAAATTACTGAGGGCGAAGGCAAGGTCCGCATCGTGAAGTTCTCGCAAGCACAGCAGCCAGTCGCCTATGCTGCGCCGGTCGCGGCATCAAGCTACGCGCCCGCAGCGCCAGCGGCAGGCGTCGCGGGTAGCGCGGCCCCCGAAGCTGCGCCTGTTGCCGCTGGGCACACGGTTAAGGCTCCGATGGTTGGCACCTTTTATCGCGCCGCCAATCCGGGCTCTGCAGCGTTTGTCGAAGTTGGGCAAACCGTTAAAGAAGGCGAGCCCCTTTGTATTATTGAGGCAATGAAACTCTTGAATGAGATTGAGGCGGATAAGTCTGGTGTGATCACCGAGATTCTGGTCGAAAACGGCGAACCCGTTGAGTACGGTCAACCGCTTTTTGTGATCGTCTGACATGTTTGAAAAGATTCTGATCGCCAACCGTGGCGAAATCGCGTTGCGTATCCAACGTGCTTGTCGCGAAATGGGTATCAAAACGGTAGTCGTACATTCTGAGGCCGATCGCGAGGCAAAGTATGTGCGTCTCGCTGATGAGTCAGTATGTATCGGCCCGGCGGCTTCACGCGATAGTTACTTAAATATGCCAGCCATTATTGCCGCGGCCGAAGTCACCGATGCCGAAGCCATTCACCCAGGCTATGGGTTTTTATCTGAAAACGCTGATTTTGCCGATCGTGTTGAGAAAAGTGGTTTCGTCTTTATCGGCCCGCGCCCTGAATCGATTCGCCTGATGGGCGACAAGGTGAGTGCCAAGCAAGCCATGATCGAAGCGGGCGTGCCGGTGGTGCCTGGTTCGCCCGGTGCGTTGCCCGAAGATCCTGCTGAAATCTTGCGACTGGCTTCTGATGTCGGTTATCCCGTCATCATCAAGGCTGCAGGTGGTGGTGGCGGTCGGGGCATGCGTGTGGTGCACACTGAGGCCGCTTTGCTCAGTTCGGTGGCAATGACTAAATCTGAAGCGGGCGCGGCGTTTAACAATCCCGAGGTCTACCTCGAAAAGTTTCTTGAAAATCCGCGCCACATCGAAATTCAAGTGTTGGCAGACGGCGGCCGCAACGCAGTCTGGTTGGGCGAGCGCGATTGTTCGATGCAGCGTCGCCATCAAAAAGTAATCGAAGAGGCTCCGGCCCCTGGCATTGCCCGCAAATTGATCGAACGGATTGGCGAGCGTTGCGCCGAGGCGTGCCGCAAAATTCAATATCGTGGTGCCGGAACCTTTGAATTTTTGTACGAAAACGATGAGTTTTATTTCATCGAGATGAACACCCGCATACAGGTTGAGCATCCCGTGACTGAACTGATCACTGGCATTGATCTGGTGCAACAGCAGATTCGTGTCGCCGCTGGCGAAAAATTTACCTTACGTCAGCGTGATATCAGCTTTAAAGGCCATGCGCTTGAGTGCCGTATTAACGCCGAAGATCCGTTCACGTTTGTGCCGAGCCCTGGCCGCGTCACAAACTGGCACACGCCAGGTGGCCCTGGTGTCAGGATTGATTCGCACGTGTTCAATGGCTATTTTGTGCCGCCCTATTACGACTCGATGATTGCTAAAGTGATCACGTACGGCGATACCCGCGAGCAGGCCGTGGCGCGTATGAGCATTGCGTTATCCGAGATGGTTGTTGAGGGGATTAAAACCAACATACCTTTGCATCGCGACTTGATGGCTGACAGTCGTTTTATGGCCGGTGGCACAAGTATTCATTACCTTGAACATAAGCTTGCCGCCCGACCTTGAAGGTGCCTTGCTGAACGATTTTTCGAGTCGCTTCGCGCAGGGCTCGCAAAAGGTCGTTGTCAAGTCACATAGATTTTTAGCGTCTCGCTAACGGAAACTCTCATGCGTGAATTGGTGTTGTTGTGTCCGGGTGCCTTGGCTGAGCCGTTGTCTGACGCGTTACTCGAATGTGGGGCGTTGTCGGTGTCAGTTGAAGACGCCGACTCAGACACCGATGACGAGCAACCCTTGTTTGGTGAACCCGGTAGCGAACCCAACACGCAGGCCTGGAGTCGTAATCGAGTGATTGTCTTGCTGGCCGACGGCACCGACCCCGAGCAATTGCTTGCGGCAGCGCGCCTCGATCTTGACAACACTTCAGAGCTTCCTTGGCACCTGCGACAAGTGCCTGATGCAGATTGGGTACGTCTGACACAATCGCAGTTTGGCCCAATTACGGTAGGTACTCGAATCCTGATTGTGCCCAGCTGGCATGCTGATCAAATGCCGGTGGCGCCCGAGCCTCGCCGAATTGCGATTCAGCTTGATCCGGGTTTAGCCTTTGGTACAGGCAGTCATCCCACGACGCACCTCTGCTTAGAATGGTTGGCTGACGAATTACCTAAGGGTGCTACGGTGTTGGATTATGGCTGTGGCTCGGGTATTTTGGCGATTGCCGCCGTGTTGCTGGGTGCCGGGCAAGTGACCGGAGTGGATATCGATGAGCAAGCCGTCCAGGCAACCCGCGACAATGCGCAGACCAACAATGTCGAGGTGCATTCAATGCTACCTGACGACTTGTCTGAAGGACATTTTGATGTGGTTGTGGCCAATATTTTGTCTAATCCGCTTAAAGTTCTCGCGCCAATGCTTGCAGGTCGTGTGCGTTCGGGTGGACAATTGATTTTGTCAGGGGTCCTTGAGCGACAGGCACAAGAGGTCGCGGCCGCGTACGCGCCTTGGTTGCTGCTGACAGTCTGGCAGGCACGCGATGGTTGGGTGTGTTTGGCTGGTACAAAACCCTGAAGCGAGTCGTGCTTATTGTTTAATGTTGACGTCGATTTCTGAGGCGATTGAATGAGTCTTGTCACGCGTTGTCCAAAGTGCCAAAGTGACTTTATGGTGTCGCTTGAGCAACTGCGCGTGCATGAGGGGTTAGTCAGGTGCGGCAATTGCACGCATATTTTTGATGGGCATGCAACCCTCGAAAGTCAGCTGCCAGTGTTAACTCAACGCGCGGCCAACTTGAGCGAAACGTCGACTCCATCGGTGCTGACTCCTTCTCAAGGCATCGAGCAAGAGCCTAGCCCGTCCGTGCGGCGCGCACTCAGTGCTGAACGTGAGACTGGGGCGAATCGTGTGCCTCACCGGTTATCAGTTCGAGGGCCCGCGCAAGAATTCAGTGCGCCATCGGTGCTGCGGCGTCGAGCGCAAACCGGTGCCGAGCTTGAGCGTGAACCCGAAGAGCCCCTGGCAGCATTACAGCCAGAGCCTTTTTTTCATCAAGCGCCGGCGCGAGAGCGCGAGCCAACCCTGGGTGTTGAGCCGACACTTGGTCTTGAGCCCGCACTTGAGCGTGGGTCAATGCTTCGAGTGCAAGGTGAGGCCAGGTTGCGAGGTGAGAACCGGTCATCAGTTGGACGCGGCACCCCAGATTTTTTAATTGATGAGACCCCTCTGGATGGCTTGCGTCGTGGACTTTGGTTCGTGATGGTGCTTTTGGCTGCGTCATTATTATTGATGCAGTTGGCTTATGTCTATCGCAACGAGTTAGTGACTCGTGTGCCAAGCCTGCTGCCAATGGCCCGCGCGGCTTGCGTTCAGTTAAGATGCGAGGTCTCGTTTGTGCGACACCTTGAGCGTATTTCGGTCACCCCCATCGCACTCGAACAACCTGCTGCCGGCCAAGCCGAAGGGCAGTCAAGCAACCTGACGCTTAAGTTTTCAATGCGTAATCGCCTAGACAAGATTCAACCTTGGCCGCATCTTTCAGTCGAGCTCAAAGATGCGTCGGGCACGCCGGTGATCAGAAAGGTGCTTGCCCCTGAGTTGTATTTGCCCGAATCCCTGGTTGCCAAACCGTTTGGTGCGAACCAAGAAGTGCATCTCAGCGTGCCGCTCGTTGTCAACGGTTTACAGATCAGCAGTGCTCACCTCAATCGATTTTTTCCCTAAGAGACTAGTATGACTAAGCCGGTATTGATTTGTGGTTCAGTGGCCTTTGACACGATTGCTGTGTTTGATGGTCGTTTTAAAGAGCATATTCTGCCCGATCGTATTCATGCGTTAAGTGTGTCATTTTTGGTACCCAGAATGCGCCGTGAGTTTGGTGGCTGTGCAGGCAATATTGCCTACAATCTGAAGCTGCTTGGAGGTAATCCAATTCCTGTCGCAACCGTAGGTGAAGACGCGACTGACTACCTGCAACGTTTTGAGCAATTCGGCATCAATACGAGCATGATTCAGAGCTTGCCTGACACCTTGACTGCGCAATGCTTTATCACGACTGATCTTGATGACAATCAAATCACAGCGTTTCATCCAGGTGCGATGGAACGTTCTGCAGACAATAATTTAACCGGGCAACAAGCCGCTTGGGCGATCGTTGCACCTGACTCCAAGGCTGGCATGATGGCGCATGCACAGCGACTGCAGGCTCAAGGGACACCTTTTATTTTTGATCTGGGTCAGGCGATGCCCTTATTCGATGGCAAAGATATCTTAGAAATGGTTGCCTTGGCACAGGCACTGACTGTGAATGATTATGAAGCGAGTGTGGTTGAGCAACGTACTGGAAAAACGGTGGCGCAACTGGCAAAGAATTTGCAGGCCGTGGTCGTGACTCGTGGGGCGGGCGGAGCAACTCTGTACACTGAGGGGCAAGAGCATCATATTGCTCCAGTGATCCCTGCTGCAGTGCTTGACCCAACAGGGTGTGGCGATGCGCATCGAGGCGGCTTGCTCTATGCGCTGACGCTGGGCTGGACTTGGATCGAGGCCTGTAAGCTTGGCAACTTGATGGGTTCAATTAAAATCGCGTCACGTGGGCCGCAAAACCACGCGCCCTCGCGAGTTGAAATCGACGCACTGTTGCACGCTCACTACGGTAGTCATTTACCAGGCTAGGTATTGAAATTTTTTTGGAGTTTGTTATGAAATCAGCGATTCGCGTTGGATCCAAGGTCGATGTCCGCTTGGCAGTTGGCGTTGCGCTGCTCGCCAGTGTTGCCTTGGTGTCTGGTTGTGCCAAGCCAAGCGCTTCGGCTAACGTCTATACCTACGGGCAAGCACAGCGTGATCAAGTCGTGCGCAATGGCACGATCGTCACTGTTCGTCCGATCACGATTCAAAATGATCGTACCTCTGGCGCGGGTATGGTTGCTGGTGGTGCGGTGGGTGGCGTGGTCGGTAGTACGGTTGGTGGTGGCACCGGGCGCACGCTGGCAGTATTAGGGGGTGCCAT
Source organism: Gammaproteobacteria bacterium (assembly GCA_030832095.1). Lineage (GTDB taxonomy): Bacteria > Pseudomonadota > Gammaproteobacteria > Burkholderiales > Burkholderiaceae_B > Zwartia > Zwartia planktonica. The sequence goes on from JAURJT010000022.1 coordinate 112,293, forward strand.
CTTGGGTGCGTTGGCCGGTGATGCAGTAGAAGACCGAGTCGGCAAAAAAGACGGCCTTGAAATTACCGTTCGGTTAGATAACGGCGAGACGCGCGTGATTGCTCAAGAGGCGGATGTGCCTTTGGTGTTGAATCAGCGGGTGCAGGTCGTGAGTGGCGCGGGTCCAACACGGGTTACACCGATGTCCGGTCAGTAGCTAAAGCACGTTTGGCTTTGCTTGTGTGCTGGGTTGTAGTTGCACAGCCAACGGGCTCTCTTGACCAAACATTAAGGTGCGTTGTGGAAACGGCAATTCGATTCCAGCTTGTTCAAACGCCTGAAGAATCTTGATCCTCAGATTGCTTTGTATCTCATTGGCTGGGACGCCAGATTGCAAAGAGACCCAAAAGCGCAAGTTGAACACGAGCCCGTTGTCGCCAAAGTCTTCTAAGGTGATGAGGGGGGCGGGCGTGCTTAGCACGTGTGGGTTGTCTTTGCTTGCCGCAAAAAGAATCTCGCGAACGGTATCAACGTTTGAGCGATAGCTCACCGTGACACGCACATCTTTGCGAGCGCTCGGTGTCGAGTATGTCCAGTTGATAAGTTTTTGTTCAACTAAGACACTATTTGGTATCAGAATGTCATTGCCCTGCGGACCATGAACGGTTGAAAAGCGCATGCCGATCGAGGTGACTGTACCGATCGTATTGTCGATTTCAACTAGATCGCCAATGCGAATTGGTTTTTCAACCAATAGCATGACGCCGCTGATCAGATTTTTTAAAACATTTTGCGTGCCAAAACCAACACCAATTGCTAGCGCGCCACCTAGAAAAGCAAAGGCACTAAGTGGAATGTCGACTAGATTCAATGCGGTCACAATAAGCGTGAAGCCCGCAATCAATGTGAGCCAACGCCCCAGCACTACCGACTTAGTCAGCCCAAGGTTGGCCTTGTTGACTGCGAGTGTCAGGGTGCGGCGAATCAAACCAGAGATCAGGCTAAAACCAAAAACCAAAATAATGATGGCACCGGCTGTTTTCCCAATTGTGATGCCACGTTTGGTTTTAATCTCGCGACCATCAACCACCACCGAATCATCGATCACAAAGAGTTCATAATTCCAGATGCCTTTGCTCAGACCTACAACGACGGTGCGCGCCGCCTCGATCCGTTGAATGAAGCTCTTGTTTGTGTCGGCATAGTCGAGTTCGGCTTTCACAATCTGCAAATATTGATGCATGCGACCAATCAAGACATACAGGCTTCGCGTTGTATCAATTTGCTGAGAAATTGGGGCAAGCAACCCACTCAAAAAGGCTTTTTCTGCAGGGTCTGTGGCTTGTTGAAGTTGTGTCGTGAGGTCGAACGCAGCTTGTGCTTTATCAGTGATGATTTGTGTCAGATAAGCCGACCCTTGGGCAAGTTGCTTAGAGAGGGTTTGCTGGCGAAGCGCCAAGTCGCCAAGGTCACTTGCAATATCGGTGTTTGAATACAGTTTTTGCCGAATCTCCCAAAACTGTAGAGAAAGAAGATTTAAGTCAATCTGGGTGCGATACTTTTCACGCTCAATCAGAGAGGCTTCGGCCATCACATCTGCGGTACGCCAGCTGCGGCGTGCAGCAACGATTAACTCGGCACCTACGTTGGGCGTCGTCTCAAGCTGATCGAGCCGAGCTTTGGCCAAGGCAGCTTGTTCGAGTGTTCGATTAATGCGGTTGCTAGCTTGCTGCTCTTTGAGGCGGAGCTGTTCGATTGTCTTGTCAATACTCTGACTAATCTTATTGAAGTCGTCAGTCGAAAAGCTAAAACGGTGCTGGTAGAAATCCCAGGTTTGCTTGAGCGAAGCCAGCAACAGTGCGGCAGTGCGTTGCTCGACAAGAATGGTATCGCTATCAACCGAAAAATTGAAGAGCTCGAGATTGAGGCGAACGAGTCGCCGCTCATTGGCGTTTTGCAGTTTATTGCTCTGGGCGCCCGGTGCTGTGAGCCCCAGCGATTTTTGAGTACCTTGGCGCAACTCAGCTTCGACCGTTGCACGTGTTTTTTTGAGTTCAGAGAGTTGCTCATCAATAATTGCACGGCGTTGCGTTAAATACTGAATTTGCGATTGCGTACGTATGATCTCAAACTGTAACTCGTCGGCAATTGAGAGCGGCCAAGGGGCAACGCCAGAAGGGGGCTTCCAAGCAAGTTTTTCTTTGCGGGCATTTTCGAGTTTGTAACTTAAACGGCGTAAATTTTTGAGATTATCAATAATCTGCGTATAAGCGTCGCTTTGGTGCGAAAGGTCTTCGAGGCGTTCTTTGGCAAGGGCTTGGGCGCTAGGGTCAAGTGTGCTGACCTCTTTAAAGGCATTTTGTGCTTTGACCAAATCGGCTTGGGTCGCAGCCAAGCGAGTTTGCATCTCTTGCTGTTGTGCATCAATGTCAGAGGCATTTCGCTCAGTGGCCTGAGAGGTGGGACTTGTGACTGGATTTTTTGCTGGGCTTGCCGTTGGAGTCAAGGTCGTGGATGGCGGTGCGGTTGGTAACGCTTGGGTACGACCGAGTGGGGCCGTTGAACCCCACAAAATGAACGCACTCGTCAAGAGTGCTAGCAAACGTAGCGATCGCTCACGTGTTGACGTAACCGCCGTGCATTGGTTTGGCACGTTTACCCGCACAGTCAAATCCCGAGTAATGAAAAGCTGATGCGGTTTAAGATCATCAGAGCGATTTGAGCCAAGACCAACAGGACGAGTGGCGATAGATCAAGCCCGCCCAGGTTGGGCATGATGCGTTTAATCGGCTCAAGCAGAGGGGCCGTTAAGGTACGTAGCACGGGCATGATCGGCGCCAGCGGATTAATCCATGACAGGATGGCATGGATCAGGGTGAGCCAGACGATTAGGTTGAACGCCCAGCGCGCAACGGTCACCAAGGCAGCCCCCAGTAAGCTTGGGATGAGCTTGGGGCTGAGCATGCTTCCCATCGCGGTTAGCCATAGCAAAGATAAAAAAACGATTGCAATTAAATACGCGCCGACCAAACTGGCGCCATCGAAACCCTTACCTGAAGGGACGATGCTTCGCAGTGGTTGAACCAACCAGTTAGTCGCTTGGTGTATTGCCTGCGACATGGGATTAAAGGGATGCAGCTTGACCGCATAGATCCAAGCCCTAGCTAGCAAGGCAGCACCCAACAGAGAAAAAATAATTTCGAGTAGAAAGCGTAGGACTTCGCCAAGCATGTGGCAACTCCGGTAAAGGCCTCGTGGCGAGCACGAGATGGCTGACAAACAAGAGGCGACGCCTCAGCGTCATTATCGCAGCTTCTGAGCTTGGTGGCGAAGATGAACGCTGGCGGCGGCGATGGCACGACTCTTCACAACCCCAGCACTGACGCAGCACCAGAGCTGCGTATTTTGCTCAGCCAAAATACCAGCGTCGGGGCTGAGGCAGTGCGTGCGTAATGAATGACGTCGCACGCGGTAGCGCCATAAAAAAACCGTCCGGAGAACCGGACGGTTTGAACTTGCTAAACCTTCGCTATCAAGCTCAGGGACGGCCACCCGTAGGAAAAGGCCACGACGCTGCAGGATTCAGGGCAGTTTTTGCACCTGGTGCTGCTGCTGTCGAGGGGGCAGCGGCTGCCGGCTTTTTAGCTGCTGGCTTTTTAACTATTTTTTTTTTGCTGCTGGCTTTTTTGCTGCTTTTTTAGGAGCTGCTTTTTTTGCCACTTTCTTTACGGCTTTTTTTGCTGCTGGCTTTTTGGCCGCTGCTTTCTTAGCTGCTGGCTTTTTGGCCGCTGCTTTTTTTGCTACTTTCTTGACAGCTTTTTTCACGACTTTCTTAGCTGCGGCTACAACTTTCTTGACTGCTTTAACTGCCTTTTTTGCTGCTGGCTTTTTCTTAGCTGCGGCTTTCTTGGCAGGGGCTTTCTTTGCTGCTTTTTTGGCTGTTGCCATGGTAATACTCCTTAGTTCAGGGTCCCAAACGTTAAACCCGTGCTTGACTGATCCCACCATGGGATTTCGTGTCGCCCGAGTTATTCATCGGCACAAGCCGCTACCAATAATCGGTAGCAAAGCGGTTTGTGCTAATGAATCCGGCACAGCCATTTGAACTGCCTCTCGCTCAGGGGCGCGAACCAATTCAAATGGCACCAGAGGGCGGTTGTCGTCGCCTTCTGGCAAGTACTGCAGCGTCTTGAGCGCAAACTTGCGGATTATTCCCAGTTAAGGGCTCCGCCGGTTTGATACTCAATGACACGTGTTTCAAAAAAGTTACGCTCTTTCTTTAAATCGATCATTTCTGCCATCCACGGGAAGGGGTTCTCTTCTTGCGCGAATAGCGGCTCGATGCCGATCTGCTGGCAGCGACGATTAGCAATAAATCTGAGGTATGACTTGAACATGGGTGCATTTAGGCCAAGCACACCGCGCGGCATGGTGTCTTCGGCATATGCGTATTCAAGATCAACAGCTTTGGCGAACAACGCACGAATTTCTTCGCGAAAGGCTGGCGTCCAGAGCTGAGGATTTTCGAGTTTGATGGTGTTGATCAGGTCGATGCCAAAGTTACAGTGCATCGACTCGTCACGCAAAATGTACATGTATTGTTCTGCTGCGCCGGTCATCTTGTTTTGCCGACCAAGCGCAAGGATTTGCGTAAAGCCAACATAAAAGAACAGGCCTTCCATCAGGCAGGCAAAAACGATCAAGGATTTAAGTAGCGTTTGATCATTTTCGAGCGTGCCAGTTTTAAAGTGTGGATCAGCAATGGCATCGATAAACGGGATCAGAAACTGATCTTTAGCGCGTATGGAAGGTACTTCGTTATACGCGTTAAAGATTTCTGACTCATCCAGATCCAAGCTCTCAACGATATATTGGTAAGCGTGGGTATGGATCGCCTCTTCAAACGCCTGGCGCAGCAAAAACTGACGGCATTCAGGGGCGGTGATGTGGCGATAGGTGCCCAGCACAATATTGTTTGCGGCTAAAGAGTCGGCGGTGACGAAAAAGCCGAGATTACGCTTGATGATGCGGCGTTCGTCTTCAGTCAGCCCTGTGGGGTTTTTCCAGAGAGCGATGTCGCGCGACATATTAATTTCTTGCGGCATCCAATGATTGGCGCAAGTGGCGATGTATTTTTCCCAGGCCCACTTGTATTTAAAAGGCACCAGTTGATTGACATCAGTTTGGCCATTAATAATTCGTTTGTCAGCTGCGTTCACACGGGTGGCCGTGTTGGCAACGACTGGCGATTCTTTGAGGCCGGGTGTTGGTAAGGCAGAGTCGCCAAACACGCCGCTTGCGGCGCGTGAGGGCAATGAGGCTGCCATGGCTTGCGCCAAGGCTTGTGGCATCAAGCCTGCTCCCGTTGGAGGGGCAGGTTGAGTGGCGGGTTCGTCGTTCCAGGTCAACATTATTTTTTCTCGGTCGCGTTATTGGCAGGCTTCGCACTCTTCAAAACCTGGGTCACCAGGTCTCATGGTGCAGGCCGCGCCCAAAATTTCGGGCTCGGGCATTGCCTGTGGCGCTGCCGCTGCAAACGTACCGCTGGTTGAACCGGCACCCGCTGCGTTTACCGCATTGAGTTCACCGCCTCGACCTGTTGATTTTTCTGCACTCGTCGCACCAAGCGTACGCAGGTAGTAAGTCGTTTTCAAACCGCGCAACCAAGCAAGCTTATAAGTGTCATCCAGTTTTTTGCCTGAAGCACCCGCCATGTAAATATTGAGCGACTGGGCTTGATCAATCCATTTTTGGCGACGCGCAGCGCACTCAACAATCCAAGTGGGCTCAACTTCAAATGCGGTGGCGTATAGGGCGCGTAAGTCGGCCGGAACGCGATCGATGCGGGACAAGCTGCCGTCGAAGTACTTCAAGTCGGCGACCATCACTTCATCCCAGAGGCCCAGTTTTTTGAGGTCGCGAACGAGGTGTTCGTTGACCACAGTAAACTCGCCGGAGAGGTTCGATTTAACGTACAAGTTTTGATATGTTGGTTCTATACATGCAGACACGCCAATAATATTCGATATTGTTGCAGTTGGGGCAATTGCAACGCAATTAGAGTTACGCATGCCGTGTGTTTTGATGCGTGCGCGCAACGAATCCCAATCAAGCGTTGTTGATTCATCGACTTCAACATAACCACCGCGATGTTCGCGCAGCAGTGCGATCGAGTCATGCGGCAAGATGCCACGCGACCACAACGAACCATCAAAGCTTGCGTAGCGGCCGCGTTCTGCTGCGAGTTCGTTTGAAGCGCTGTAGGCGTAATAACAAACGGCTTCCATCGAGCGATCTGCGAATTCGATGGCCGCTTGCGTAGCGTAAGGCACGCGCATCACGTGCAGGCAATCTTGAAAACCCATAATGCCTAAACCAACTGGGCGATGACGCACGTTTGAGTTACGCGCTTTGTCGACAGCGTAATAGTTAATGTCGATCACGTTATCGAGCATGCGCATCGCAATTTTGATCGTGCGTTGTAACTTGTCTTGATCAAGCGACTGGCTGCCATCGGCATTGTGTTTAAGGTGCGCGAGCAAGTTAACCGAGCCCAGGTTGCACACTGCGATTTCAGAGTCGTTGGTGTTTAAAGTGATCTCGGTGCAGAGGTTTGAGCTGTGTACCACGCCAACGTGTTGCTGTGGCGAACGAATGTTGCAGGGGTCTTTGAAAGTGATCCAAGGATGGCCAGTTTCAAACAGCATCGACAACATCTTGCGCCACAGGTTTGTCGCAGGCATTGTCTTGTGCAGGGGCAAATCGCCACGTGCAGCTTTTTCTTCGTAGCCGACGTAGGCTTTTTCAAAGGCCGCACCAACTTTGTCGTGCAAGTCTGGGCAGTCTGACGGTGAAAACAGGGTCCAGTTGCCACCCTCTAGCACGCGTTTCATGAACAGGTCAGGAATCCAGTTGGCGGTGTTCATGTCGTGGGTGCGACGACGCTCGTCACCGGTGTTTTTGCGCAGTTCGAGAAACTCTTCGATATCTAAGTGCCATGACTCAAGGTAGCAGCAAACAGCGCCCTTGCGTTTACCGCCTTGGTTAACGGCCACGGCGGTGTCGTTGACGACTTTCAAGAAAGGGACGACGCCTTGGCTTTCGCCGTTAGTGCCTTTGATGTGACTGCGCATTGCACGAACGGGTGTCCAGTCATTACCTAAGCCGCCAGCGTATTTGGCAAGCAGCGCGTTTTCTTTGATGGCCTCGTAGATGCCGTCGAGGTCATCTGACACAGTGGTGAGATAGCAGGACGAAAGCTGTGAGTGCAGGGTGCCCGCGTTAAAGAGCGTGGGCGTTGAGCTCATGAAGTCAAACGACGACAGGATTTGATAGAACTCGATGGCACGCGCTTCGCGATCGATTTCAGCAATCGCTAAACCCATCGCGACGCGCATGAAAAACACCTGTGGGAGTTCAATGCGCTGGCCGCGCAGGTGCAAAAAGTAACGGTCGTACAGCGTTTGCAAGCCAAGGTAGTCAAACTGCAGGTCGCGACTGGCATCTAGAGCCGCTGCCAGACGTGGCAAATCAAAGCGCGACAGTTCTGAGTTCAGTAAGCCGCCTTCGACGCCGCGCTTGATGAACTTTGGAAAATATGTGGCATAACGGGTGTTCATCTCTTCTTGAGCCACTTCTTCGCTTAAGACTTCTTTGCGGATTGTGTGAAGCAAGAGACGAGCGGTCACTTTGCTGTAGGCCGGGTCGTTTTCGACCATGGCGCGTGCGGCCAAAATGGCAGATTTGTAGACTTCGTCAACCGGCACACCGTCGTACAGATTTTTGAGTGTTTCTTTTTGAATCGTTGCCGTGTCAACAAACTCACCTAAGCCAAAGCCGGCCGCTTCAATCGTGGCCTGTAGTTTGGCCAGATCAAGTGGTTTGCGTACGCCGTTTTCAACCACGTTCAGGGTGGGGGCTTCGGTTGGGGCGGCTTCGGCTTTACCTTTTGAGCGCTCTTGGGCGCGACGTTCGCGGTACAGCACATATGAGCGGGCGACATCGTGTTCGCCAGAGCGCATCAATGAAAGCTCGACCGCATCTTGGATGTCTTCGATATGGAAGGTGCCACCGTTGGGGCGGCTGCGCATCAAGGCTGCGACGACTTGATGGGTAAGTGAGTCGACGAGTTCGCGTACGCGTGCCGACGCGGCGCCTTGACCGCCATTGACTGCCAAAAAGGCTTTGGTCATCGCAATGCCGATTTTGCTAGGCTCGAAATTGACGACTGCGCCATTGCGGCGAATGATGTGATATTGCGTCCAGGCTGCCTCGCTTGTTGGCATCGCGGTTGCGATGAATTGCTGTTGAGTGGCTTGGCGCTCGACGGGATTTGTAGTTGTTTGCATTAAGTAGGGCTCCTGCGGTGCTAGCGTGGCTCGGGCCACGCTGAAAATTCAATAAGGGTCGAGCAGTTCGTGCGTATTGCTGTCGTACGACAGTCATTAATCTGTCACGAGCGCTTTGGACAGGATATTTTTGTCGTGGGGCGGGGGCGAAGATTAACACTACATATGGTGTTTTTAAGATCTATCTGCACTAATTCTAGTAGTTCGGGCGTATCAGCGCAATAGTCATGTTTTAAATTGAATAGTAGGGGTTAACCCTTGAAATTAATCAAAAAATATGATCTGAAATGAAACGAAGTAAGCACTTCGCGGGATACCTATGCAGAATTTGGCTATCCCCTAAACGTGGAATATCGAAATTTATTTTTTGTTTTGATTAAAGTGTGGCGAAAATGCAAAACAAAGTGGTTTTGCATCGTGATTTCGCTGCAAATAATATGTTGACCGAGTAGTTTTGCTGCAATATGTCGGGGTCACCTCTAGATATTTTTAGTGGTGCGATCAATGTCCGCGCACGAACCGCTTTTTAAAGTCGGGGCGGCATTTTCGAGTTGATAGAGATAACACTAGTTGGGGCGGCAATGTTTGATCGGGGCGTGGGCAGATGGTTGGTGTTTGGCTGCTTGGGGTTGCTGGCAGCCTGTGGGATTCCCCGCCCGCCTGATTCTGCGTTGATCCTGGCCCCCGACGGCTTGATCGAGCCTGTTTGTGTGACGCCGCCAGCCCAGCATCCGTTGATCGGGAGCTGGTACATTGTGCGCAAGCAAGCTGGGGTCGCTGGAGAGATTCAAACGCTTTTGACTTTGTCGGCAGATGGCAAACTGCGTCAGCAGACGCGTGTCAAGCAGGGGCGCAACATCCGCTCTGAGTTGCGTGAGACGGGGTGCTGGGATGCGCCCACGGGCAAGCTTGTGGCGCGGGTTAGTCGCTCTAACGGTGAGCTGGTTGATTACCGGGATCCAGTCTATACCAACACTTATATCATCGAGCGTAATGATTCGACTCGGCTGACGTACCGTGAAGATCGGGCTAACAGTCGGCCTGAGGTGGCACAGAAGGTGCCGGCTAGCTTTCGGCTGCTGTAAACCGTAGATCGGCACGCACTGTCTTGCGTTTGATTACGCACTGCCTTGCCTTTGATTACGCACGCACTGTCTTCCCATTGATTACGCACGCATTGCCTTCCTCTTGACTACGCACGCACTGCCTCAGCCCCGGCGCTGGTATTTTGGCTGAGCAAAATACGCAGCTCTGGTGCTGGTCAGTGCTGGGGTGGTGGCGTGCGGCGGGCGCTTGCGGCTAGATGTTGGCTAGGCGGGCTAGCACTGTTTCTTTGCCTAATATTTCTAGGACGGCGTCTACGGCTGGGGTTTGGGCGGTGCCTGCTACGACTACGCGCAATGGGATGGCGAGTTGGGGCATTTTCAGGGTGTGGGTGGCCAGCACGGTTTTGATTAGGGCGCCTAGGGCTTCGCGGGTCCAGGGGGTTTGGGCGGCTTGGGTTGCGAAATCGCGTAGGGCGTTGCGGGCGATTTCGGTTAGGTGTTGGGCGATCAGGTCGTCTGCGGCAGGGTTGAAGGGGCCGCAAAAGAGCATGGCGCCGTCGGCGAGTTGCTCGAGGGTTTCGGCGCGGTCTTTTAAGAGTTTGACGACGGCTGATAGGTCGACTTGGGCTGGGTTGCCGCCGCGCGCGGTGATGCGGGGGGCGACGGCTTGGGCGAGTGCGTTGTCGTCGCTGTGCTTAATATAGTGTGCGTTGACCCAATTGAGTTTTTTTGGATCCCACTGGGCTGCTGACTTTGAGAGGTGCTGGGGGTCGAACCAGTCAACGAGTTGGGCGCGTGAAAACAGTTCGTCGTTGCCGTGGCTCCAGCCAAGGCGAGCCAGATAATTAATCATGGCCTCGGGCAGGTAGCCGTCTCGATCGTATTCCATGACGCTCACAGCGCCGTGGCGCTTTGAGAGTTTTTCGCCGTCGGGGCCTAAGATCATTGGTACGTGGCCGTACTCGGGGACGGGGGCGCCAAGTGCTCGCAAAATTGTGATCTGTCTTGGGGTGTTGTTGACGTGGTCATCGCCGCGCAAGACGTGAGTGATGCGCATGTCCCAGTCGTCAACGACCACGCAAAAATTGTAGGTAGGGGTGCCATCGGGGCGGGCGATGACTAGATCGTCAAGTTCGGTGTTCTCAAAACTGATCGGGCCTTTCACCAGATCGACCCAAGCGGTTGCACCATCTTGGGGGCTTTTGAAGCGCACGACTGGTTTGCGATCGGTGGGTACTGGCGGCAAGACCTTGCCTGGTTCGGGGCGCCAGGTGCCGTCATAACGTGGTTTCGCGCCTTTGCTGCGCGCAAGGTCTCGCATCGCCTCGACTTCTTCGTTTGAGCTGTAGCAATGATAGGCGGTACCTGCGGCTAGCATGCCTGCGACTACGGCGCGATAGCGCTCCATGTGCTGCATTTGATAGAACGGGCCTTCATCTGGGGTCAGGCCTAGCCAGTTCATGCCGTCAAGGATTGCCTGTACAGCCTCTGGGGTCGAGCGTTCAAGGTCGGTATCCTCAACGCGCAAAATAAACGTACCACCAAAGTGGCGCGCGAACGCCCATGAAAATAACGCGGTGCGCGCCCCACCCAAGTGAAGAAAGCCCGTAGGCGAGGGGGCAAAGCGCGTGCGAACCGGAGTTGAAGCAGAAGTCATAAATGAGGAAATTAAAGTTTATAAAAAACGCAAATAGAATATCGGGAAATGCGCGTACGTCGGCGCGACTAGTCAATCGGGAACATATCGATCTCGAAAAGAAACGAGCTCGAAAAACATCACTGGTCTACACCAAAACGCTTTGTAAAAACTGCGAAATATCAGAGATTTCTTCGGGGCAAACGGAGTGCGGCATTGGGTAGGTGTGCCACTGCACCTTGTAGCCAAGTTCTTGGAGTTTGGCGCGCGAAGTTTCGGCGCGCTCGGGCGCCACGACTGGGTCGTAGGTGCCGTGCGCTAAAAAAATAGGGGTATCAAGATTTGCTGACTGATGCTCGGCCTGGGCCAGCTCGCCCAACGGCAAATAGCCCGACAGACCCATGAGACCAGCGAGTTTAAAGGGCACCCGAATGCCCGTATGTAGCGTCATGGCGCAGCCTTGTGAAAAGCCGGCCAGCACAATATTGGCACTCGGCACGCCGCGCGCGTTTTCGCGGGCAATCAGGGCCAAAATCGCCTGCTCAGACACTCGAATGCCGGTCTCATCTTCACGCTTGACCAGTTGTGAGGTCAGAATGTCGTACCACGAGCGCATCGCCATACCGCCATTAATCGTCACAGGCTGAATCGTTGCGTGCGGAAACACAAAGCGTACCGCTTTGCCAGCAGGTAGACGCAGTTCTGGGACGATGGGCGCAAAGTCATGACCATCTGCACCCAAGCCGTGCAGCCAAATCACGCTATGGGTTGGCGCGGGGCCGGTTTCGTGCTCAACGCACTCAAGCAAGGTGTTGTCGTTCATGGTGCTGTGTCAGGATCCTGTAGGGTCTTAAGCGCCTGAAATAACGCGCGATAGTGTTTGCGCAAAGGCTCTTGGCCCGGGCGTAGGGTTTCATTTGCGGCAGCCTCTTTGCGCCCTTCGCGTATCAAGGTGCGCAAATGTTGAATATCCGCCTGAGGATATTTTTGTAGCAACGTGGTGAAGGCGGAATCGTCTTTTAACAAGCGGTCGCGCAAGGCTTCGAGTCGATGCATGGCCTGTGTTTGCTCGCGTGAGCCGTTTTTCCAGGTGTCGAGCTGGGCTCGAATCTGGTCGGCGGGCGCATCGCGCATGAGTTTGCCGACAAAGTGCACTTGCCGCCTCAGGCCTTCGCGGGCTGTGGTGCGTTGCGCCAAGCGGATCGCCTCGTACAGTCGCTCAGACAGCGGCAATTGCTTGAGTCGTTCGGGTGAGAGCTCAACGAGCTCTTTGCCAAGGTCGACCAAGGCGAGCATTTCGCGCTTGACGTGCGATTTGCTGGGGCCGTCATAAATAGAGTCGGGTGAGTCGTCTTGGGTTTCAGGTAAATCAGTCATCATGGGGCTATCATAAAGCCTCACGCGAATGGACCCCAAATGGCTACTTCAATTTCTTTTCTTCCCGTTGCTGAAAATCGCCCGATTTTCGAAGATTTAGTGACACAAGCACTTAAACACGCTAAAAGTCTGGGCGCAAGCGATGCTGCGGCCGAGGTCTCTGAGGCCCAAGGGCTGGCAGTCTCGGTGCGTAAAGGTCAGGTTGAGACAGTCGAACAAACGCGCGACCGCTCGATGGACATTACAGTGTTTGCCGGGCAGCGACGCGGCTCGGCTTCGACCTCTGATTTTTCACCGGCAGCCATGCGCCAGACGGTTGAGGCTGCCTGGCATATCGCGCGCTACACCGCAGAAGACCCGTCCGCCGGCTTGCCCGAGGCTGACTTGTTGGCTAAAGATGTCAAACATACTTTGCAGTTGCACCACCCGTGGGCGGTGAGTGTGGCGCAGGCCACCGAGCTTGCCATCGCTGCCGAGCGTGCGGCACTAGATACCGACAAGCGCATTACGAATACCGAAGGCGCGGGCGTTGATACGCACGAAGGCCATTTTGTCTTGGGCAACACCCGCGGTTTTCTGGATGGCTATGCCTACTCGCGTCATGGTCTGTCGGTGGCGCCGATTGCGGGTCGCGGGCAGTCGATGCAACGCGACTATTGGTACACCAGCGATCGTCGTGCTAACCGGTTGGCGGACCCTGCCGCGGTGGGGCGCTATGCGGCCGAGCGCGCTTTGTCACGCCTGACTGCACGCAGAATCCCAACCGGACACTTTCCGGTGCTGTTCGAAGCGCCTTTGGCGCTGGGTTTGGTCGGAGCATTGACTCAGGCTGTCAGTGGTGGTTCGCTCTATCGCAAGGTGAGCTTTTTGGTTGACTCGCTCGGAAAAGAGATTTTCCCAAAGCATCTCTCTATTACTGAAGACCCACACATTAAAGGCGCCATGGGAAGCTCGCCGTTTGATGAAGAAGGTGTCCGGACACAGGCGCGTGATCTGGTGCGAGACGGTGTGTTGCAGGGCTATTTATTGTCGACCTACACCGCGCGCAAACTTGGTATGACGACGACGGGTAATGCCGGTGGCTCGCATAACTTAGAGCTCACTTCAAGTCTGACGCGGCGCAAAGACGACTTACCCGCCATGCTTCGCAAAATGGGCACCGGTTTGCTTGTGACTGAGCTGATTGGACAAGGCGTGAACTACCTGACGGGTGACTACTCTCGGGGCGCCTTTGGCTATTGGGTCAAAGACGGGCAAATTCAGCACGCCGTTCAAGAAGTGACCATCGCTGGCAATTTAAAAGACATGTTTAATCAAATCGTGGCAGTAGGTGCTGACACCATCACGCGGGGTAGCAAAACGACTGGCTCAATTTTGATTGAAAACATGGCGATTGCTGGCACATAGACCTTGCGCGGGGCTGGCTGACTGGGTGGGGCGCCCTTAATGCTGTCGGCCGGCTGTTAACTGAAACGCCGACTGACAAGTAAGTGGTCGGAGATTGGGCGCCCAGCGCTGCTTCAAGGCCAGTATGACAAGCGCCATTAGGTCAGCGGTGGCTCGTGCTGGCCGAAACATACACGGGCAAACACCTATAAACGCGCTGGTTTGAGTGCGAAGTCAGCGGTGTAATATTCAAAGTTCTGAGCACCCCGAACTGCTCAAATCATTTTCAGGAGACTTCGAATGCAACGTCGTTCGTTTTTAAAGAAAGCCAGCCTTGGGGCTGTTGCCGGAAGTGCTGTTGTCGCAGCACCCGTTTTTGCGCAAGATGCGCCCACGTTGAACTGGCGCTTGGCCTCGAGTTTCCCTAAAAGCCTTGACACGCTGTTTGGCACGTCTGAGCTTTTTTCAAAGTATTTGTCTGAGGCTACCGGCGGTAAGTTTTCTGTGCGTAACTTTGCGGCCGGCGAAATCGTGCCACCCTTGCAGGTGCTAGATGCCGTGCAAAAGAACACGGTCGAAATGGGGCATTCAAGTGGGTATTATTACATTGGTAAAAACCCCGCCCTGGCCTTTGATACCGCCGTACCGTTTGGGCTGAATTCGCGCCAAACAAACGCCTGGATGTATGAAGGCGATGGCATGAAACTGACGCGCGATGTCTATAAAGAGTTCAACATCGTGAATTTCCCGTTGGGCAATACTGGTACCCAAATGGGTGGCTGGTATCGCAAAGAGATCAAAACAGTCGAGGATATCAAGGGCTTAAAAATGCGAATCGCCGGCCTCGCTGGCGAGATCATCACGCGTTTAGGCGGTTTGCCCCAACAGTTGCCTGGCCCCGATATTTACCCAGCGCTTGAAAAAGGCACAATCGATGCAGTCGAGTGGGTTGGCCCGTATGACGATGAAAAAATGGGTTTCGCCAAGGTCGCCAAGTACTACTACTACCCCGGTTGGTGGGAAGGTGGCGCGCAGGTGGCTTTGTATGTCAATGACGGTGAATGGGCAAAACTCCCTAAAACCTATCAGTCGATCATTGAAGCGGCTAGCCGTGCCTGCAATTCAACGATGCAGGCTCGCTATGACAACCTCAATGCGCAAGCTTTAAGGCGCCTGTTGTCGCAAGGCACTTTGCTGCGCGCCTTTCCTCGGGCTGTAATGGATGCTTGTTGGGATGTGTCGATCAAAGTTTTCGCCGAGTACTCGGCAAAAAGCCCGCAATTCAAGACGATTCACGACAACTACATGGGCTATCGCGATCAGGTGGTGCCTTGGTTCAGATTGGCCGAGGCGTCGTACGATCAGTACGTAGGTGCTGCGCTGTCACGTCAAAAATAAGCGATTCATTCAGTCGTTTTTACCCCGTTGGGCTTCATTGGAACGGGGTTTTAACTAAAAAGGGTGCTTGCCATTTGGTCAGCATCCTTTTTTTATTGTAGAATCAAAGGCTTTCCTCCAATAACTAGGCTGGTGCACGGGCGGGTTACACGCTTTGGCAACATTCAAAACGTTATTTGAGGGCCCGTCTGGGATGGTCCCGGGCAGGTATTTTTAGGATCCAATCATGAAGACATTTGTGGCTAAGCCGCATGAAGTCCAACGTGGCTGGTTCGTGATTGACGCGAAGGGCAAAGTCCTCGGTCGTGTGGCCAGCGAAGTCGCACACCGTTTGCGCGGTAAGCACAAGCCAGAGTTCACGCCCCACGTTGATACAGGCGATTACATCGTCATTATCAATGCAGCAGATATCGTCGTAACCGGCAACAAGACGCAAGATAAAAAATACTTCCGTCACACAACGTATCCAGGCGGTATTCGCGAAACAAACTTCGCCAAACTGCAAGAGCGTTTTCCGGGTCGTGCGATTCAGAAGGCCGTTAAGGGCATGTTGCCTAAAGGCCCACTGGGTTATGCGATGATTAAAAAGCTCAAGGTCTATGCGGGTGCAGAACATCCTCATTCGGCCCAACAGCCACAGCCCCTCGAACTCAAAGGATAGGCCATGATCGGTAATTGGAATTACGGAACCGGCCGCCGCAAGACTTCGGTGGCTCGTGTCTTCATGAAAAAAGGCGCAGGCAAGATTGTTGTCAACGGCAAGCCCGTTGACGAATACTTTGCTCGCGAGACAGGTCGTATGGTCGTGCGTCAACCGCTCGAACTCACCGGCCACTTAGCTTCGTTTGATTTTCATATCAATGTGCACGGCGGCGGCGAAAGCGGCCAGGCGGGTGCAGTGCGTCACGGCATTACTCGTGCGCTGATTGATTACGATGCAGCGTTAA
Source organism: Gammaproteobacteria bacterium (assembly GCA_030832095.1). GTDB lineage: Bacteria > Pseudomonadota > Gammaproteobacteria > Burkholderiales > Burkholderiaceae_B > Zwartia > Zwartia planktonica. The sequence continues at coordinate 128,410 of JAURJT010000022.1, forward strand.
AGCCTTCTCTGTCTAAAGCAGGGCTGGTGACTCGCGATGCACGTGAAGTTGAACGTAAGAAAGTCGGTTTCCACAAAGCACGTCGTCGGAAACAGTTCAGCAAGCGTTGATCGAAGCACCCGAGGCTGTATCTTGGCCTCAGTGCAAAAAGACCGCGCAAGCGGTCTTTTTTTTAGCTTGCACTAAATTGTTCGCATGGTTTTGTTCTGCAAGGACGTTTGCAACACGAACCCCACGAAGCGATCTACCTTATCCAAAGGTCGAGTCAGTCAGAACCCCTGTCTTTTAGCGGGGGGAGGATGTTGAAAATAAGTCATGCGAGCGTGGGATAATATTGCTTTCAAAGCGCCGCGTTTTTTAGTAGCTCGGCAGTTATAGATTCAGGGGTCTAGATATGACACAAGCTTCAGCCAAACGGATCAAAGTTGGCATTGTCGGCGGCACGGGTTACACCGGCGTTGAACTCTTGCGTATTCTGTCGCAGCATCCAAATGTTGAGCTCACAGCCATTACCTCGCGTCAAGAAGACGGCATGCCTGTTGCCAATATGTTTCCTAACCTGCGTAGGCACGTGAAGCTGGCATTTTCTGCCCCTGACAAAGCACCGTTGACAGGCTGCGACGTTGTATTTTTTGCCACACCACATGGTGTGGCGATGGCGCAGGCCCCCGAGTTACTGGCTGCAGGCGTCAAGCTCATTGACCTAGCCGCAGACTTTCGCTTGCAAGACATTAAAGCGTTTGAAAAATGGTACAAAATCCCGCATACCTGCCCCGAGATTCTTAAAGAGTCTGTGTATGGTGTGGTTGAGCTTAACCGTGCCTCGGTAGCTAAGGCGCGTGTTGTCGGTAACCCCGGTTGCTATCCCACTACGATTTTGCTTGGGTTGGCGCCACTGCTTGGCGGCAAACCGTTGATCGATACCTCAGACCTGATTGCAGATTGCAAATCGGGTGTCAGTGGCGCTGGTCGTAAGGCAGAAGTCGGCAGCTTGTTATCTGAAGCCAGCGATAACTTTAAAGCGTATGGTGTTGCTGGGCATCGTCATCAAGCTGAAATTGACGAACAACTGCAACGCTTGGCCGGCGGCCCCGTTGGGCTGACGTTTGTGCCACATCTGGTGCCCATGATTCGCGGCATGTTCAGCACGATCTACGCTCGGATCTTGCCTGAGGCGCGTGGGGTTGATTTTCAAGCGCTCTTTGAAGCGCGTTATGCCAACGAAAGTTTTGTTGACGTGATGCCGTTTGGCAGTCAGCCTGACACGCGCTCGGTACGGGCCTCAAATACCTTGCGCATTGCGCTACAGCGCCCTGGTAACGGAGATCGTTTGATTATTTTGGTCGTGCAAGACAACCTTGTCAAAGGGGCCTCGGGTCAAGCGATTCAAAACATGAATCTGATGTTTGGCTTGCCCGAAAACACGGGTTTGAATCAAGTTGCGATTCTTCCGTAAGGCCTTTGAACGCATGGTGAAAGTCGTTGGGCGTGAGTCTGTTAGGATGATTGGCGGTGGCGTGTTGTTGTTTACACTGGGCGGGCTTTTAGCTGCCTTGCTGATGCAGAGCATGGGTACAGGGGCGCAGCGTTTGCAACTGCGGGCAGAGCGTGCCGCCTTGCTTCAAGAGCGTTCTGAGCTAGAGGCCGAGCGCGCTCAAACCGTTTCGCCTTTTGATCAGACTCAAAGAGAGTTGCTGACCGAGCGGGCTGCTCGCCTCGAGCTCGAAAAAATATTGGTAAATACTCAGTTAGAGCTTGGCCGTACGCAAGACCAACTGGCGTTCTTTGAAGACCTACTGCCATCAAGCCCTAACGGTGCGCTCGATATTCGGGCGGTTGATATTGAGCAACACCCCGAGGGGTTGCAGTATCGGGTTTTGCTGATGCGTAGCGGCAAAACAACCAAGCATTTTGTGGGTACCTTACAGTTTGTTGCCATGGGTCATTGTCGTGGGGATGTTGACGCCTCAGAGCAAATGGTTGTTTTGCAGCCAGTGCTGGCCGAGCCCTTATCGGGTGGCTCTGAAGGGTTTGTCGCGCAGAGCGTGCACGGTAAGTCTCACCAGGCTGAACCGCCGCGGGTGAATACCCAGCAGAAGATGAGGCAACAGATTGAGGCTCAACAAACTGAGGCGCAGCGCGCTGCCTTGCGATTAGACTTTGCGCAGTTTCAGCGCGGGCAGGGTTTGCTGGCGCTTCCGCCCAAGTTTGCACCAAAGTCTGTCACGGTTCGCGTGCTTGAGGGTGATATTGTCCTTGCCTCTAGAGTGGTTGCTCTATGAATTACCTAGGCACTTGCGGTATAGTTGACCAATGCACTCAGGTATCACGTCATTTAGTTTAGTATCGTCCCGCGGGACAGGAGTCACTTATGAACATCGCCACACAAACCGTTGACCTGCAAGCGCCGCCCACGCCGATTCTGTTTACAGACTCAGCGGCTGCCAAGGTTAAAGATTTATTGATCGAAGAGGGTAATTCAAACCTCAAACTGCGCGTGTTTGTGCAGGGTGGTGGTTGTTCGGGTTTTCAGTATGGCTTCACTTTTGATGAAGACGTCAACGAAGACGACACAACACTTGAAAAAAATGGCGTCGCCTTGTTAGTTGACCCGATGAGCTTTCAGTACTTGGTCGGCGCTGAGATTGATTACAAAGAAGATATCGAAGGATCGCAATTCGTCATTCGCAATCCAAATGCCTCAACCACCTGTGGTTGTGGCTCGTCGTTCTCAGTCTAAGCGTACTGCTTTTATCAAACGACGGTTGTCTGTCTTTTGTGAAAAAAATTTACGCTCAATGATAGAACGAGTGTCTATCAGCAAAAAGCCACGTTCGTGGCTTTTTTGTTTTGGGTGACTCAAATCAGGTGACTCAAATCAGGCGGGCCATGTCGCTCCTAAAATCCGCGCGGCGCGCGCCCCGGTTACCTTGGGGTTGCCGGCAGTCACCTTGTGTTGATGGGCCCAAGCGAGCCAAGCAAAGGCCAGCGCTTCAACATCCTGTGTGCCTACCCCCGCACTCTCAGTCGTTGATACAACGCAGGGCAGCGCTGCCTGCAGGCTTTGGCGCAACGCGCTGTTGTGAGCGCCACCACCGCACAGCAACACCTCTTGTGCGTCAGGCGCAAAGGTGTTGATCGCCTGCGCCGCTGTCGCCGCTGTGAAGGCACACAGCGTGGCCTGTACGTCTTGAGGCGTTAAATGTTGGCCAGGCTCAAGTCGCCCCAGACAGTGTTGCAGCCGAGGCTCAAGCCACTCAAGGTTGAATAAATCGCGCCCGGTAGACTTCGGTGGTGGCAACTTCAGCCAAGGCTCTGCGTTGTTTAAGCGATCGAGCAGCGGTTGATTGACCAAGCCCTGCGCTCCCCAGGCCCCGTCAACGTCAAAACTTTGTTGAGTATGCAACTGACACCAGCTATCCATTAGGGCATTTGCCGGCCCAGTGTCAAAACCAAGCGGGTCTGCATCCGGCCGCAAAATTGTGATGTTAGCGATGCCGCCTAGGTTCAAAATCACTCGAGTATGGTCGGTAGAAAAAATCCCAGCGTGAAAAACCGGCACCAAAGGTGCGCCTTGGCCACCCGCTGCGACATCGCGACTTCTGAAATCGGCCACCACCGTGATGCCAGTGAGCTCGGCAAGCAGTGCGGGCGCGTTCAACTGAATGGTGTAGCCAAGACTCGGTTGATGCCTGACGGTTTGTCCGTGGGCGCCAATGGCTGAAATCTGCGAAGACGAGAGCTTGGCTTGTTCGAGCGTTTGAGCGACTAGGTTGGCATACAGCGCGACCAAGCTGTTGGCGGCTAGCGCAGCGCGGGCGAGTTCGTCGGGGCCTGAGGTGTTTAACGAGAAGAGCGTTTCGCGCAACACTGGGTCAAACGCACTTGACGCGCGGGCAATGACGGTAGGCTTGCCTGAGGTATCAAAGCTGGCCAGTACGGCGTCAACCCCGTCTAGGCTGGTACCAGACATCAGCCCAATGTAGTAAGACGCGCTCACCACTGGGGCCGGTATCAGCGGACTGCTACGCTACTGATTTCGGGCATGACCTCTTGAAACTTGGCCAAGACTTGAAGCTGCTGACGATAGGGTGCAACCGCTTGGGCAAATTCAGCGCGCTGCTCGGGCTCAAGCGGGGTTGCTGCGGGCATGGCCGCCGTTGCTGAAAGTGGATCAATCGGCTTGTCAGCCACTCGAAATTCGTAATGCAAATGCGGACCGGTTGACCATCCCGTTGAGCCGACGTAACCAATCAACTGCCCCTGCGAGACTTTAGTGCCAACAGTGATGCCATCGGCAAAGCGGCTTTGATGTGCATAGAGAGTGGTGATTTTGCTGTGGTGCTTGAGAATGATTGTGTTGCCATAGCCAAAGTGCCACCCAGCGAGTTGCACAACGCCGTCTGCTGTCGCATGAATTGGCGTACCGGTCGGGGCCACATAGTCAACGCCTGGGTGATGTCCAGACCAGGCTTGATTATTGGCAATGGTGCGTAGCCCAAACGTTGAGCTGATACGCGAGAATTTGATCGAGTTACGCAAAAAGGCCCCACGCAAGCTCTCGCCGTCGAGGTTGTAGTAGCTACCAGTTTTGCCATCGGGGCTGAACCAGACTGCTGTTGATGATTTACCTTTGTTCATGAACTCGACTGCCAAGACCCGACCTGGCCCTGCTGGACGTCCCTCAAACGTGCGGTTTTCGTAGACTACGCGAAACTGGTCGCCGCGATGAATGCCACGAAAGAAGTCAATCTTGCTGCCGAGCACTTCGGCCATTTGCATGGTGATGTTGTCAGGGATGCCGGCGGCATCGGTCGTGGCGAATAAAGAGCGTTCGATTGTGCCGACCGCGACCTCAATATGAACTTCGCTAGGAAGTTCGAGTTCGTCGGCGGTGAAACCGTCTGCCTCTGCGTTGATTTGTAACAACTTGACTGTTGGTTCACCAGTCGAGTTGCTGGTGGGGGTATGAAAATACCGAACCCATTGCAGTCGCCCGTTGTGATCGGTGGCGGCTTGAACCGAGCGGCCAGGAACGAGTTTGCTGGCAAAGCGAACTTTGGCTTCTTTAGCTAAATAGGATGACAAGCTTGAGTCGGTAATGTCGAGCCGCTTGAGGATTGTCGCGATGGTATCGCCAGAGCGAATGCGTGTTTCGGTGACGTAGGGCGTGTTGGGCGCCGTTGCAGAGTGTTCTGCAGGCGTTGGATCTGCCGAAAGCGGAAACGGCAGAACGTTTTGCACCAGACTTTGCTCAGGCGGTATGGGCTCGGTTTGTGCGGGTTGCACCATGCCGAGGGCTGCAGCACCGATACACAAGAGCAAGACTGCGCTTAACAGCAAGCCGCGCAATAAGCGCGAACCGGCTGTTGGCTGGGTAGACGTGCCTAGTTGAGTGAGGGCACTTGCCCCTGCAGTGGCTAGGTCGTTGTTTTGAGTCATTAAGCGATAATCCTGTTCAACTAAGTCGTACGCGCAACCCCTCGCGATTACAGCGATTACACTTGGGGGCGCTTAGCGCGTTGCGTGGGGTTTGCGTATGATGTGACGCAACGCCCTTGCAATAAAACAACAATGTTAGCTCATTTTTCACTGCCGAGTCTTTTTTTATTATTTTTAATACCCAAAATGACTTTTTTCTGATATGTCAATGCAAAAATATACGATCACGCAAGACACCGAAGCTCAACTGCGTGTTGCCCTGCGCGGCTGCGACGAGCTGCTGGTTCAGGCCGAGTTTGCTCAAAAGCTGGCCCGTAGTCAGGCGACCGGTATCCCTCTCAGAATTAAGCTAGGCTTAGATCCGACGGCGCCTGATATCCATCTTGGGCACACCGTAGTGCTCAATAAGATGCGCCAGTTGCAAGACTTAGGGCATACCGTCATTTTTTTGATTGGCGATTTCACGTCAATGATCGGCGACCCCTCGGGGCGCAACACCACACGCCCTCCGCTGACGCGCGAGCAAATCGCTGAAAACGCCAAAACGTATTACGCTCAGGCTAGCTTAGTACTCGACCCGGCCAAAACCGAGATTCGCTACAACTCTGAATGGTGCGATCCCTTGGGCGCACGGGGCATTATTCAACTTGCCTCGCGTTACACAGTGGCTCGCATGATGGAGCGTGACGACTTCACCAAACGTTTTAAAGGTGGGGTGCCGATCTCGGTGCACGAGTTTTTATACCCGTTGATGCAGGGCTATGACTCGGTCGCCTTGAAATCCGATCTCGAACTGGGTGGCACAGACCAAAAATTTAATCTGTTGGTGGGCCGCGAACTGCAAAAAGAGTACGGACAAGAGTCTCAATGCATTCTGACCATGCCATTGCTAGAAGGTACGGATGGCGTTGAAAAGATGTCTAAGTCCAAAAATAATTACATCGGGATTGGCGAGGCGCCAGACTCGATGTTTGGCAAACTGATGTCGATTTCTGACACGTTGATGTGGCGCTATTTTGAATTACTGTCGTTTGATAGCCTTGAAGACATCGCTAAACTGCGTGCCGAAATCGAAGCTGGGCGTAACCCTCGTGACGCTAAAGTTCAACTTGCTCAAGAAATCATCACGCGTTTTCATTCGAAGCAGGCTGCGCAGGATGCGTTAGCCAATTTTGAGGCAAGGTTTCGCGACGGTGCGATCCCTGAAAACATGCCCGAGATGACCCTGTCTGGTGCCCCGCTTGGCGTGCTCAAGGTACTGCGTGAAGCCGGTCTGGTTGCCTCGGGCGCTGAAGCCCAACGTAATGTTGAACAGGGTGGCGTCAAAATCGATAGCGTGAAAGTCGAAGACAAAGGCTTGCAACTGCCTGCTGGTACTTATGTGATTCAGGTGGGTAAGCGTAAGTTTGCACGGGTAACCCTAGCCTAGCTTCTGAATCGTTGAGGGTCGCGCCAGAGCAGAGGCGCCTGCAGGGGCATACCTTTGCCTTTGGGCGAGACCTTGCTAGGCGCAGTACACTATCATCAACCAATTTTGCAGGCTCGCCAGGAACCTCTATGTTTGACCGTAAATTGACCCTTGATCGCGTTGACCCAGCCGTATGGGCTGCTATTCAGCAAGAAGACACTCGCCAAGAGCAGCACATCGAGCTGATCGCTTCTGAAAACTACGCTAGCCCCGCAGTGATGCAGGCGCAGGGCACGCAGATGACGAACAAATACGCAGAGGGCTACCCAGGCAAGCGTTATTACGGTGGCTGCGAGTACGTCGATATCGTCGAGCAACTGGCGATCGATCGGTTAAAGGCCTTGTTTGGTGCCGAAGCGGCCAACGTTCAGCCTAATTCTGGTTCACAGGCGAATCAGGCTGTGTATCTGGCGTTTTTAAAGCCTGGTGACTCTGTGCTGGGGATGAGTTTGGCTGAGGGCGGCCATTTAACCCACGGTGCAAGTGTCAATGCCTCTGGCAAACTGTATAACTTTCACCAATATGGCTTAGACGCCAACGAAGTGCTCGATTACGACAAGGTTGAGCACTTGGCTAAAACACAAAAGCCCAAAATGATCGTGGCCGGTGCTTCGGCCTATTCGTTGCGGATGGATTTTGAGCGTCTGGCTCGCATCGCCAAAGACAACGGTGCCTTGTTGCTTGTTGATATCGCGCACTATTCAGGCTTGGTCGCCGGTGGTGCATATCCAAACCCTGTTCCACATGCTGATTTTGTGACCTCGACCACACACAAGTCACTGCGTGGCCCACGTGGCGGCGTCATCATGATGAAAGCCGAACATGAAAAAGCGATCAACTCGGCGATCTTTCCGGGTATTCAAGGTGGCCCGCTGATGCATGTGATCGCGGCAAAGGCGGTGGCGTTTCACGAAGCAGCAACCCCTGAATTTAAAATCTACGCTGCACAGGTTGTGAAAAATGCGCAAGTGTTGGCGCAGACTTTAGTCAAGCGTGGTTTGCGCATTGTGTCGGGTCGTACTGAAAGTCACGTGATGCTGGTTGATTTGCGCGCCAAGGGTGTTAACGGTAAAGAGACTGAGGCAGTGTTGGGCCAGGCTCACATTACTGTAAACAAAAATGCGATCCCTAACGACCCCGAAAAACCTTTTGTCACCAGTGGTATTCGCTTAGGCACACCCGCAATGACCACCCGTGGTTTTAAAGAAGCCGAGGCCGAACTCACCGGTAACTTGATTGCTGATGTGCTTGATAATCCGCGCGACGCAGCCAATGTTGCAGCCGTGCGTGCACGGGTCAATGCGTTGACGGCGAACTTCCCGGTTTATCGATAATCAGGCACTTGGGCTCATGACGTCTGTATTGTTTTTGGCTCAAGCCCGAGATGTTTCTTAACCAAGGTCACCGATGAAGTGTCCCTTCTGCGGGCATCCCGATACGCAAGTGGTTGACTCGCGCGGGGCTGACGAGGGCGATTTTATTCGCCGTCGCCGTCGCTGCGTTGAGTGTGATCGGCGCTTTACCACCTACGAGCGTCCCGAGCTTTCGATGCCTTCAGTGGTGAAACGCAATGGTAGCCGGCACGATTATGAGGCTAGTAAATTACGCGCAAGCTTATCGCTTGCACTGCGCAAACGCCCAGTCAGTACCGAAGACGTTGACGCCGTCGTCATGCGCATTGAAGACAAACTGCTGACCAGTGGCGAGCGCGAAGTGTCAACCGAATTTTTGGGTGAGCTCGTGATGGCCGAACTTAAAAAACTTGATAAAGTTGCCTACGTGCGGTTTGCTTCGGTGTATAAAAGTTTTGAAGATATTGGCGAGTTTGTCGAGGCGATTCGCGAGATGCAGGGCCCACCTTTGCGGCGCAAGACATGAACCAGCCCTATACGCGCGGTATGGATACGCGCAATCCCGATCAAGATGTTTTCTTTATGCGTCAGGCGCTTGCCTTGGCCGAGGGCGCGCTGTATGTGCCCTCACCTAATCCGCGAGTCGGTTGTTTAATCGTACGTGATGGTCAAGTGTTGGGCCGCGGTGCTACCCAAGTTGTTGGTAGCCACCATGCCGAGATCATGGCGTTAAACGACATGAAGGCCAAGGGCTTTAATGCTCTGGGTGCAACGGTGTACGTCACGCTCGAGCCCTGTAGTCATCATGGCCGCACACCCCCTTGTGTTGATGCGCTGATTGCGGCGCAACCTAAGCGTGTGGTGTTTGCGCACTTTGATCCTAATCCTAGTGTGGCAGGTCGAGGTATGCGCGGCTTGCGTGAAGCCGGTATCGAGGTCAACGTTGGTGTGTGTGCAGATTTGGCGCTTGAGCTGAATCCAGGTTTTGTTTCGCGCATGACGCGCGGCCTGCCCTATGTCTGGATGAAAGCGGCGGTGTCGCTTGATGGGCGCACCGCCTTAAACAATGGCGTCTCGCAATGGATTACGGGCCCCGAGGCGCGTGCCGATGGACACCACTGGCGCGCACGCAGCTGCGTGGTGCTAACGGGCATTGGTACCGTGCGTGCGGATAATCCAAAAATGAATGTGCGGCATGTTGTCACACCCAGGCAACCGAAGCGCGCAGTGATTGACCCAGGCTTTGAAATTGCTGAAGATGCGGCTGTGTTGGCAGGTGGCGATGCGTTTGTGTTTGTGGGTGACAACAATCCTGACAAGGCTGCACGCTTAGCCGCGCTGGGTGTGCAGGTGGTGTGTGTGCCTGAAGCGGCGGCACCTCAAGCAGGTCAGGCGCGCCGTCGCATTGATATGCGCGCGATGATGCAGTGGTTGGCCGCGCAAGGGCATAACGAAATTCATTGCGAAGCGGGCTCGGGTTTGAATGGTGCCTTGCTTGAGGCCGGCTGTGTCGACGAGTTGCTGGTGTACATGGCACCGATGCTGCTGGGCGAAGGTAGAAGCATGGCGCAGTTGCCGGTGCTGACGCAACTTGAGGGTGTGAAGCGCTTTGAGTTTACTGAGGTCAAACAGTTGGGCACAGATATTAGAGTACGGGCGCGCCTGCCTGAACGCTGGCGTGAACTGATGCAAAGTATTCACTTAATCGATAGCAACTCAGGTAAGGTGCAATAGGATGTTTACCGGAATCGTCGCGGCCGTTGGTCAGATTCAAAGTATTGAACCCTTTGCGGGTGACAAAGCTAACACGGGCGTACATATCAAGATTCACGCAGGTGGTTTAGAGTTAGCTGACGTCGGCCTCGGTGATTCAATCGCGATTCAAGGCGCGTGCATGACGGTGGTGTCAAAGCATAGTGATGGGTTTTCGGTGGATGTGTCGCGCGAGAGTTTGCGACTGACCATGGGGCTTGATGCGTTAGGCCCGGTGAACTTAGAAAAATCCTTGCGCATTGGCGATCAGATCGGTGGGCATTTGGTGTCAGGCCATGTCGATGGCTTGGGCGAAGTGGTGAAGTTTGAGGCGGTTGGCGAATCGTGGGAGCTTGTCGTACAAGCCCCCGCTTCGCTTGCAGCGTTTTTGGCCTACAAAGGATCTATCACGGTGAATGGCGTGAGTCTGACCGTGAACCGTGTAGAAGATGTGGCGAGTGGTACACGTTTTAGTATCAA
>JAURJT010000023.1 GCA_030832095.1 Gammaproteobacteria bacterium
AAATTGCCGATGGCTCGCCGCACCATCAATCGATCGCCGACAATCGTCGCATCACCTTTGAGCGATAAGCCGATACGGGCCTCTTCGGCGACAGACTCATAAAAGTCAAATAGAGCCTGCACCTCTACCGCCAGCGAGAGCGGTTCGCGGTTGGGCAACTCCAATCCATGCTCTGTCTTGGCCAGATACAACATGTCGGACACCATGCGCGCCAAGCGTTGAAACTCCTCGGCATTCGATGCAAGGATATCCCGATACGACTCGGCATCTCGCTCTCGCGTGAGCGTAACCTGTGTTTGCGTCAATAAGTTTGTGATCGGTGTGCGAAGTTCGTGCGCTAAATCGCTTGAAAACTCCGAGATGCGTTCAAAGTCTTGCTCCAGTCGCTCGAGCATAAGGTTCAATCCCTGCGCGAGCTCAACGAGTTCGGCTGAACTGTCCGCGGTAGGCATCCGAATATTTAACTGACGCGCATCGATATTGCGGGCGCGTTCGCGCATGACGCGTAGGGGAGCTAAGCCGCGTCGCGCAGCCCACCAACCCAACAGCCCACTGAGCAGCGTTGCGACAAACAGATAGATCGCTAGCGTGTAATGAAGCTGCGTCAAGAAGTGAGTGTGATGATGCGTATCCAAACCCAACAAAAGATACCCTCCTTGTTGCAACGGCACTTTGATGCCACGCAATGTCATGTGACCTGCTTGCCACTCATAAGAAGTCGCGGGGGGGACTTTGGCGGTGCTCAACGCAGAAAAATCCACACCTTGAACCATGGGCCCTGAAGAGGGACCGTCACTCAGTGCAATATAAAGCCCCTCGTGACTGTCCATCTGTTGCGCCAGTAACACGCGCACGGCACTTGGTTCAGAGGTCTGTGCCAAACCGCGTTGCACCAAGCTCGCTTTGCCCTGCAAATAGGCCAGATCCAGGTCAACGAAATGCAAATAGCTTGCACGCGCCACCATCACTCCGAGACCGCACAACACCAGAGCCGAGATCAAGGCATACAAAATCGTCAAACGAGAAACAAGCGTCAAACGTATGAGCATTAAGCCGCCCCGTTCGTTTCGAGAACGTAGCCCATGCCGCGTACTGTCTGAATCAGTCGAACCTCGAAACCTTCGTCGACCTTGGCGCGTAATCTGCGCATCGCAACCTCGATCACATTCGTATCGCTGTCGAAATTCATGTCCCATACGAGTGAGGCGATCAAAGAGCGCGGCAGGACTTCGCCTTGGCGACGCACCAGTAACTCTAATAAACCGAACTCCTTGGGCGTGAGGTCAATCCTTTTCCCTGCGCGTGAGACGCGACGCCTAAGCAGATCGATCTCGAGGTCAGCCACCTGCAAAACCGAACTCTCGATTGCGGCAGGTCCTCGCCGTAGGACATTACGCACCCTGGCTAGCAGCTCGGCAAAAGAAAAAGGTTTAACCAGGTAATCGGCCGCGCCGAGCTCAAGTCCTCTGACACGATCTTCAACCTGATCCTTAGCAGTTAAAAATATCACCGGTGTGCGGATCCCGGCCTGAGTCAGTGCTTGTAAAACACCCCAGCCATCCATGCGAGGGAGCATCACATCCAGAATAATCAAATCCTGATCACCTTCGATTCCGAGATGCAGACCATCAAGGCCATCTTGAACGAGATCGACGACAAAGCCGGCCTCGCGCAAGCCCTGGCGCAAATAATCGCCCGTTTTAGGCTCATCCTCGACAATCAAAATTTTCAACAGGCAGAACTCCCAAAGTCAGCATCGTGACGAAAAGGCTTAGCGCTGACACCCCAAGGGACTATACCTTAGCACTCAGCCGGCGCAAGACAGTGGGCTCAACATAACAATTTTGTAATGTTAGCGTCACGTCCGCTTGCACCGTCAAGCACTACACTAAACGGTTTGGATGGGGGGACTCCCTCCCCGCCATCTCAACGTTTTAAAGCGACACAGGCAACGATGCATTTTTACCTCGCCCGCCCCGGACTCAAGCATTCGCTCACAGTGTTGCTTGCCGTGACCGCACTCAGTCTGCCCGCTCTGGCGCGAGCTCAGGCCACGCAACAGAGCGATCTCAGACAGTGGCGTAACGCGAACACAGACGTAGGGCGTTTCCAACGCGGTCATATTGATCTGCTCAAGGCCGAGCAGAGTCGCAGTGCGCTGACAGAGCGCGATCCAAACCTGACCATAGGATCGTTCAAGGAAGATCCAGCTGCGCCTGAACTCACCGAAGAGCTCGCCCGAAAAGCGGCGCTCACGCTGAACGCCGATCTTTTGACAGGTCAGCCGATCAGTAGCATCGAACGATTCACCCGAAACGCACAACTCCTCGCGCTACAGCAAGCCACACACAAACTCTGGCTCGAAGCCGTCTCCGCCAAAGAACAGCTCAATATCCAGCAACGCATTGCTGAAGCAGCCAGTGTGTCGCTTGAACTTGCCAAGCGAATGGAGAAGGTCGGTAACTGGGGTCGCAACAGACTCATCGATGTCGAGATCGGCTACCAGTCCGCGCGCAATCAACTTTTGCTGGCGGATCAAGCCGCGTTTAACAGTCGTCAAAAACTCTTCGCACAGGTCGGCTCCGAGCACTGGCGCTTACCAAGCGCACTCCCCAAACCCTCGAGTCTTGCAGGCTTATCCGAACTTGTGACGCCACTTGAGCAACAACTCGCCGACATGCTAGCCCGCCATTTACAGTTCGGCCTTCTAGAAAAAGAGGCGCAGTATTACGAGCGTATCGTTGGTCCCGCCATGCTCGAACAATGGCGAAAACAGCTCGACGCGATGTTAAGTGCTAGCGCGAGCTGGACCAACGCGATTCCGACACTGGACCGCACGAAAATCCTTTGGAGCCACGATCTCGAAAAAGCCATCAAAGCGCGGGCTGAGGTGCTGCGTTTAAGCATCAGGACTAAAAGCGATTTACAACAAGCCCGCGAACATTTGCGTGCAGCCCATACGCAAGCATCAGATATTTTGAACAAGCTGCAAGGTTTGCACAGCGGTGCCGAAGAAGAAGCGCTGCTGCGCTACAACGGCATGTTTATCAGCACCTGGGACTTAATCGCCAAAGCGCAGACCAAGCTGCAATCCGAACTCGCCGTCGCGCAAGCCAAACAATCCTTTTGGATCGCCTTGACTGATATGCGGGCATTGCTTGCAGGCGCGCCCTATGCGGGTCCTGGTGGAAATGTCGGGGGTCCCGACGCGAATAGCTCTACTGGTAAAGGTCACTGAAATATTATGGAACGCAGAGACTTCATTCACAGCGCACTCCTCGGTCTGGCCGGCACGGTCACCGCGACTGCGGTTAGCAAGCATGCACTGGCCAAGGTGCCCGAGCCGATTTATCAACCGAGCGCGGGCACAGCGCCGCCATGGCGCGGCCCTGAAACAGAAGGGCCTGAGGCTCGCTATCGGCCCGTCGTGACGCTGAACGGCTGGACGCTTCCTTATCGGATGAACGAGGGTGTCAAAGAGTTTCATCTGGTCGCCGAACCTGTCGTACGTGAAATGGCACCTGGTTTCAAAGTCAATATGTGGGGCTACAACGGTCAGAGCCCGGGCCCCACCATCGAAGTTGTCGAGGGTGATCGTGTCCGCATGTTTGTGACCAATCGTCTGCCTGAAAAGACCACGATTCACTGGCATGGGCAAAGACTCCCGAACGGCATGGATGGAGTCAGCGGTCTAAACCAGTTCCCTATTCCCGTGGGAAAAACCTTTGTCTATGAATTCGTCGCGAAACGACCTGGGACTTTTATGTACCACCCTCATGCCGACGAAATGACACAGATGGCAATGGGCATGATGGGTTTCTGGGTGACTCACCCGAAGGGCAAGCACCCCAACATCAGTGAAGTCGACCGTGATTATTGTTTGCTGCTCAATGCGTTTGATGTCGAGCCTGGCAGCAAGACGCCCAAGATTATGACCATGTTGGACTTTAATATCTGGGCCTTTAACAGTCGCGTGTATCCCGGAATTTCTCCCATGGTCGCCAAGCTGGGCGATCGCGTTCGCATCCGGGTTGGCAACCTAACTATGACGAACCACCCGTTCCATGTGCATGGCATCGAGTTTGAGCTCACCGGTACGGATGGCGGTCCTGTCCCTGTTTCTGCCCGCTGGCCTGAAGTGACACAAGACATCGCGGTCGGTCAGATGCGCCAGATCGAATTCATCGCCGACGAACCTGGCGACTGGGCCGTGCATTGTCACAAGAGCCACCACACCATGGGCGCGATGGGTCACGATGTGCCGACCATGATCGGCATCAACCATCAAGGCCTCGTCGGACGACTTCAGAAGGTCGTTCCTGACTACATGGTGATGGGCGAACGCGGCATGTACGACATGAAAGAAATGGAAATGGAATTGCCCCCAAACACGATACCTATGATGGCCGGCACAGGTCCTTATGGACCAATCGGGATGGGCGGCATGTTCACTACGCTCAAAGTGCGTGAAGATTTAAAGCCAGACGACTATTCAGACCCAGGGTGGTACAAACAACCCCCAGGCACGCAGGCCTACGAATACAAGGGTACCCTGCCTGCGGTGAATAGAAACAACAATGCTCAGTCTGCTGAAACGCCGGCAGGAGCTCCAGTTCCGCCTAATTCTGGGGATGGCAACGCTCAGGTCCGCAAGCCAAGCCCTGCGACAAGCGGTTCACATCAACACTGATTGACTCACACTTCAAACAGGCAGCACATCATGATGAAAAAATTATTCGGTCCTTTGCTCGTGAGTCTTTCGTTTGCGACCATGGCCCTGCCGACCTTGGCGCACCAGGCAAGTGACAAAGGTCACCAGGACATGCCCAAGGAACAAAAGGAATGGGGGATCGGCGGTGACGCCAAAGCCGTGACCCGTACGATTGAGATTACGATGCTAGACACCATGCGTTTCGTGCCAGAGCAAATCACCGTCAAACAAGGCGAGACGATCAGACTGACCGTTAAAAACGTTGGTAAAGTCATGCATGAGTTAGTGATTGGCACTAAGCAAGAGCTCGACACGCACGCTGAGATGATGAAAAAGCATCCCAACATGGAGCATGACGAGCCCTACATGGCACATGTCTCTCCAGCAAAAAAAGCCGAGATCATCTGGAACTTCAATCGCGCCGGCCAGTTTGATTTTGCCTGTTTGCTTCCTGGACACTATGAGGCCGGCATGGTCGGCAAGATTAGTGTGGTCGCTGGAGTCAAATAATGCAGATTAAAAAATCATTGATCCATTGCGCGTTGACGCTTGCCTCACTTAGCTTGGGCGCAAACGCTCTGGCGCAGGCGATGGCAGAGGGCGTTGTCCGCCGCATCGATCTAGAGAACAACAAGATCACCATCCGTCATGGTGAGATCAAAGCACTCGACATGCCCCCCATGACCATGGTGTTTGTGGCAAAACAACCTGCCCGACTGAAATCACTCGCACCCGGGGATACCGTCGAATTTGAAGCGTTCGAGGAGAATGGTCAGTATTTAGTCGGGAAAATTCAAAAAAAATAAAAAACCATAAAGCTGGCCGAGTGTCCAACTTTATGGTGCAAGTTCAGTAGGCAGTTTTTAAAAAATTACTTCAACAATTCTGCTGTTAAATCATTTTTCGGGTACGGTAACTGATCAATGACCCACGTTTTTGATTTGCCAGACTTAAACACCTGATTGAGATCAATCTCGATAAAGTTTGTACGATTTGAATAGTTTGCAATCTTCATACGGTTATTGTTCAAATCTTTTAGATTGACCCACTGCGTGTAGTCGGAAACAACCTGCTTACCATCAGTAGAACGGGCAACGCCTGCAGGCATGTCAACGTTATTCAAGAAATGCCCGGCCAATTGAATCGCTTCAGCACTATTTGCTGATTGATAAGCAAACTGCTTGAGGTAGGTTTGCCTCACAAAACGAGACGGTGGGGTGTAATCTGCAGACAATCCCATCAAACCGCCACCTTGGCCAATCTCTGTCACGTTTGCGCCATTCACTGCGACAGAGGATGTTGCAGTCGATGTGAGCGATAGATAGTTTCTAACATTGTTGAGATGCCAGTCATAGGTTGGTGCGTTGGTCAATACGCCCGCTACATTTTCATGAATCACCATTTGACCTTTCACAAACTCTACGATGACGCTTTCACCGGTTCGATCTGTTAATACGAAATGTAACCAAGGAGGAGTTGGAATACCTTTGACTTCGCTTGCGTCATACCAGACTTTGTATTTTGGAATTTCAGTGCGCAGTTCTTTGACTGACCCAAACATTCCTAAGATAAAGCCTCCAAAGTTCATCACAGAAACATAGTTTTTATCTTGAGGAGTGACAGTTTGGTACTCAGTAAAACCAGGTAAAAAATTACCGCTGATCGCTAAGCCCGCCTCATTCTGCCCCTCTAGATATGCAGACGAACCCTGCAAAACCCCGGGGGCAACTCCAACAAACGCATACTTGCTAGCTAGGGTTGTTGCAGGTAGTTTCATTGAAGCTGGCGCAGTCATCGAGATGTTTGTGCCCTTTGGGTTTGCAATCAGCTCCCACTTCATGTCAAAAGCCCACTCCATGGTCCTTCCTGCAACAACCGAGCCATCTTTTGCGATGACATTAACGGCAGTACAGGCATTGCCTAACAACGGGGTGAACGCGAAGGTAGTTGCAACGAATGCCGCGACTAGTTTTTTGATCAATTTTTGCTTCATGAGGAGTCCTTGATTTGTGCGGAGGTGGAATTCAAAACAATATTCTGGTTTGGTTTACTGCTTGATTAACTCGATGGAAAAAGTGCCGGATCTTAAGCAGGACTCTCGTCGTAGGATTTTATGATGTCTGACAGGTAACTGTGAATTTAGCCTAAGGAAACCTAATTGGCTTTGAGCTTTAATTCGCGGATGATGTTTCCCCAGCGCTGATGTTCGCTCTGTAAGAATTTCATGGCGGCGTCTGGTGGGCCGTTGACGATTTCAGTAATGCCGGCGTCACGCAGGCGGTTCTGAACCTCTTGAACCCTGAGGGCTTTGTCGAATTCTTCATGCAAGCGTTGCACAATCGCGGTCGGTGTTTTCGCCGGTGCAAAAACCAAATACCAGGTCATCACGGTATAGCCTTTCAACCCCGACTCATCGAGCGTCGGGATGTCTGATGCAATAGGCGAGCGCTTGATACCGGTCTGGCCGATTGCGCGCACGCGGCCAGCCCGTACCTGTGCCAGCGCTTCGGGCATTGCGATCGTGGCGAATTCAACCTGGCCACCGATCACGTCCTGCAACGCCTGTGGCCCGCCTCGATACGGTACGTGCAGCATTTCAACGCCCGCCATCATACGCATCATTTCGCTAGCGAGATGCGATGAACTGCCGATGGCTGAGCTCGAAAAACGCACCTCACCAGGGCGTGCCTTCGCGAGATTGATCAGGTCAATGATGTCACGCACCGGCAATGCATTATTTGCCACGAGCAGCAGTGGCGCGTCGCCGACGTAAGAGATGCCGACGAAATCCTCGATCCGGTAATTAACCTTTTCAAACAGTGTCGGATTAATGGCGATAGCGACCGGGCTATAGAGCAACGTGTGGCCATCGGGATCCGCCTTGGCGACGAAATCGAACGCGATATTGCCCCCGGCCCCCGGTCGGTTCTCGACAATAAAACTCTGGCCGGTGTTCTCGGACAATTTCTGCGCGAGGATGCGTGCGGTGGTGTCTGCGCCACCGCCTGCAGTGAGCGGGATCACCAATCGAACCGGTCGCACCGACGATTTCTGTGCGTAGGTATTGGAAGCGCCAAGCGCCAGCGCGACGCAGACGGCAAGTAGTGAGGTGACGGTGATACGGCGAAAGCAATTCATCAGCAACCCTTTGCAGTCTGCGCGACTGTTATTCGTCAATAATGTGACGTCAGAGAAAATCAGTCAAATCGGATGGCGACTTTACCCAGCAAAGTATTTTGTTCGACGTATTGCTTGGCAGCGGGCAATTCATCGAAGGAAAACGTTCGATCGATGACTGGGACGATGCGACCATCGGCAATGGCGGGCATGACGTCGCGCTCGAAGCCACGTTGAGCAAGCGCACGCATCGCCGTTGATAGGGGGGCATTCGAAAGCCCAAAAATCTGCAGGCGTTTGCCGTGTACCGGCTCAATATCGAGCCCAGTCAACATCTGCCCGTCAACATAGCCGACGACTGCCAGACGGCCGAAATCAGTGAGCACTCCAAGACACCCTGCAAAAGCGCTTCCGCCCACCAAATTCACCGCAAGTTTGGCACCGGCGCTGCCTGTAATCTTCAGCGCTTCTTCTGTAAAGTTTTCGCCACGCGTTTGGATGCCTGCATCGAGGCCAAGCGCCTTCAAGTGCGCAAGCTTTTCTGCAGATCCGGAGGTGCCGATGACCTTGGCACCGCACATTTTTGCGATCTGTATCGCTGCGACACCGACGCCTGAAGATGCCCCGGCAATTAATACCCAGTCGCCGCGTTGCAGACCACCAAGTTGCAATAGCGCCTCGTAGGCGGTGATGTAGGCGATCGGAATCACAGCGGCCTGTTCCCAGTTCAGGCATGCCGGAATCGGCGTGAGCAATGTTGACTCGACAACCACGTATTCAGAAAAACACCCCTTGGCGCGAAACATGACGCGGTCGCCGACCGCAACCCCGGTGACATTGGCACCTATTGCTTCTACCTCACCGGCACCATCGACGCCCGCTGGGCGCCCGCCCTTGGCGCTATGAAGCTTAATGGCGCCCATGATGTCGCCGCGGTTGATGCTGGTGGCGCGCACCCGCACCAGCACCTGATCAGGGCCGGGCGTAGGTATCGGCAACTCGCGCAGTTCAAGTTCTGTACCGTTCGGGGTCTTGTTGATCCAGTAAGATTTCATGAGACGTGTATTCTCCAAACATTCGACATAGGCCGCGGTTTTAATGCCGAGCCTCTAGGGCACGGTGTTATATGTTCTGCTAAACCAAGTACTCCATAAGAAAACAAGAGTTGCAGAAGTAAAAAGTAAAGTCTAGAAAGGTTAACACGCAGGTCTCTGATTCGAGTTCAACTCGCGCAACGAAACCCAATATTATGATGACCCGCTTTGGGATTGCGAGATAAGTTTCTGCCCCGTTGGGTGGTCGTGAGTTCGTCTTCGCTTGAATCATGCCCGCCACCGCGGGTCGAGCGAACTGGGCCGGGCGTTTGATTTTCTCTGCCATCGTCAGCGCTGTAGGGGTAGGGACGATAGGCGCTAGCTACCCACTCCCATTGATTGCCAGACAAGTCTAAAACTCCGTAAGGACTCGCCCCTTCTGGAAACGCGTCAACCGGTGCCGACGAGTTGTAGGCTGCGCCGTACAGTGCCCGCTTGTTGTTCGGCCTTAAATTGCCCCAAGGATATTGTCTGCCATCTGTGCCGCGTGCGGCTTTTTCCCATTCTGCTTCTGTTGGTAAGCGCTTATTTAACCAAGTGCAGTAATCCCTAGCACCTACCCAACTCACTTCATTGACTGGGTGCGTTGCGTAACCCATGTCTGCTTGCCATCGCGAGTTTTGTTGATGAATTCTGGCATCGCGATCATCGTCGTCGTAAAAGGATTCGCCTAGATGATTTTTTAAGCCGCGCGCGTTCAGAAATTTTGCAAAATCAGCATTGCTGACGGGAAGCACATCAATCGAAAATGATTTCACAAAAACCCGGTGCTCTGGTTTTTCATCATCGGGCCCGTTGTTCGAGCCCATCACGAAATAGCCCTCTGGCACAAGAACCATCTTGTTGAACGAGTCAGCGCCCACGGCCGTTGTTTGGGCTTGGGTGCTGGCTGTGAAGGCAAACAGCGTTAGCAAAAAGAATAACGCTCTAGTGCTAGTCATATTTGTTTAACCTGAAAACGACAGAGTGATATGCCTGGTCGAGAAAAGGAGTTTGACATCTAACCGTATATCATAAGGGTGTTTGCAGGGGTTTCAGCGATGGCTTTGTGTAATTTTTATGGATCGTAGATATTTGTACCCTTGAAGCCG
This sequence comes from Gammaproteobacteria bacterium, assembly GCA_030832095.1. Classification (GTDB taxonomy): domain Bacteria; phylum Pseudomonadota; class Gammaproteobacteria; order Burkholderiales; family Burkholderiaceae_B; genus Zwartia; species Zwartia planktonica. The sequence goes on from JAURJT010000023.1 coordinate 10,014, forward strand.
TTTGTAACCAGACTTGACACAACATTTTCTCTGGGCGGGAAGGAAGTCAATCTTTTTGGGTTACGCTGCTTATTCTCAAAAATAATTCTTGGAGTCAATATGTTTAGTCACGTCATGGTAGGTGCAAACGATTTAGAAGTATCGCGAAAATTCTATGACGCAGTTTTTGCTACCTTAGGCATTGCACCGGGTGTCATTAACCGAGACATTCGCTACTTCTATCGCACGCCGACAGGTGTATTTTCGTTCACTATGCCGATTGATAACAAAGCCGCGACTCCGGCCAACGGCGGTACGATCGGATTTGCCGCGCAATCGACAGAGCAGGTCGACGCGTTTCATGCTGCTGCTGTTGCGAATGGCGGTACAACCTGTGAAGATCCTCCTGGCTATCGCGAGGGCCCTGCCGGTAAGCTGTATTTGGCTTATGTGCGTGATCCAATCGGCAACAAACTTTGTGCGATGTTGAGAGTACCGAAGTAAGCGTTGAGTGGGCGGCAGAGGAGTTTAAACATGCGCGCCCACGATGCTGCTTGATCGATTCTTTCAGTTGCCTCGTTTTCTGCTGGCTGAGAATTCAATCCGAAGCATCGCGATTGCGTAAAAATACCTTTCAAAGGAAATCATCTATGCAACTGTATATCAGCCCAGGCTCGCCCTATGCGCGGATCGTACGCATCGTCGTTATTGAAAAAAAGTTATCAGACAAAGTCGAAGTGATTGCGGCCAAGACCCGCACAACGGATAGCCCTTATTATCAAATCAATCCGTCTGGAAGGGTGCCGCATCTAGTGTGTGATGATGGTCTCGCGCTAGAAGATTCGGCTCTGATCTGTTCTTACTTGGATGATCTTGAGGGGCAGCCGAGCTTTGCGCTTCCTATAGGTGAACAAGGTTTTGAAGCCAGACGTCTTGAGGCCCTTGTGCGCAGCACCCTGGATGGCTTGGCGGTACTGGGCCGAGAAAAGTGGCGACCGCTCAATGAGCAATCTCCTAAGATTGTTCTCCACGAAACTGAGCGCGCCAAGCGGCTCTTGACCTTGTGGGAGCAACAGATCAGTCACCCCTTGTTTCATGGTCAACTTAACATGGTGCAAATCGTGTTTGGCTGTACCTTAGGGTTTGCGGACTTGATCCCTGAGTTCTCATGGCGATCGAATTATCCTAAGCTCAATAGCTGGTTTGAAGCGATCTCAGCAAGACAGTCATTTTTAGAGACCAGGCCTCCGGCGCCTAAGTGATGCTGTTTAGTGCAGGGGAAGCAGTCTCTGCACCGCGACGCACACGGGCGTTAGATCAGGGATGATTAAGCGCGTGAAGCGCTCAAGCGCGGGTCGCATCTCAGCGACGTTGGATGGCGCAGGGTCAAGCGCGGGCAGCAGGTTTAAGGCTTCGCGCTCTGCCGCACGGCAGGTGCTCTCACGGGCTGCCCGCATTACTGAGGGATGGTAGAGCGCCTCAAGCCACTGAGGAAATGTATCTGTCAACGCGGGCCAACGGGCAAGTTCGAGATAGAGGCTGGGAATAATTCCGCCTTGCGCACCCTCGTGGCGCGCTGCGAGGGCGCGAATAGCGCCAGCAAGCTTTGGATCTAAGGTGTCGATGCGAGGCAAGGGTGCCATAGGGGCCACCGTCGCGGGAGTCGGCGCCGCCGAAAGAACGTGTGCACTATGATTGACGCCTTCGAGACGCAAGCGTAGCGCCGTCAAGACGATAATGTTGGTGCTGTTGCCGCGCACGTAGTCGGCCATCATGGCTTGAAAGGCGGTTAACTCAACGCCACCGACGCCAGCAGTCTGCCATGCCTCAGGGGGCACGGCGGGTAGCGCGGGGAGCTCAATCGCAGCAATCAGGCGCTGACGCGCAGCTACCAATTCTTGGGAGGCCACGATTGGACGCACACCTTTCCACGCCCATTCGATGACACTCGGTAAGGCCGCAAAGTGGCGCCAGATTAGGTTGACCATCGACAAACCTGACACGGCCCGAATATCAGCGTAGATTGCCGCGATTTCGGGCGTGGCATTCAACGGATGGACTTCGGGAAAGTTTGTCATTGAGTCAGTATTGATCGTTGGTCAGCCTTCAAAAGCATAAATAAAGCTCGCGCTTAAGCCGCGCGCTGATCAAGTACTTCTTTCGCGACGCGCGAGGCTTCAAGCGCAGCAGGCCAGCCGCAATACGCAGACGAGTGAATCAAAATTTCTTGTAACTCAGCTTTGGTCCAGCCGTTGTTCAGTGCGCCATTGATGTGCACAGCGAGTTCGGTGGTTCTGCCCAGAGCAATCAAGATGCTGACAGTGACTAGGCTACGTGATTTAACGTCGAGCCCTGGGCGTCCCCAGACCGCACCCCAAGCCAGCCCCATGACAGTCTCTTGAAGCGGTTGAAGAAATGTATCTTCTTTTGCTTTTTTCAATGAACGATCAACGTGCGCGTCACCCAAGGTGGCGCGACGCATACGCTCGCCTAAGGCAAGTGTTTCGGCTGAAATGAGTTCAACGGGCTTTGAAGAATTTGTCATGTCTAATCCTATTTGAATGATTTAAGTGGAAGATAAATGTTTTAACCAAATGCGCCGAAATCCTCTCCGTTCAGGGGAAGGATGTCAACGCGGAAGATTGACCAGGCCGGCGCCATCAACAGGCAGTTCGACACCAGAAATAAATTGCGCCTCGTCAGACGCTAAAAACAAGGCAGCATTGGCAACGTCCCAGCCTGATCCCATGCGATTGCGTAACGGGACTCTGACATTGCGCTCAGCAACGACTTGTTCGCGTGTCTTGCCAAACACAGTTGCGCGCGTATCGACTGCCATCGGCGTATCCATCAGGCCTGGCAAAATTGTGTTCGCACGGATGCCATACTCAGCGTTTTCGATTGCTAGTTGTTTGGTGTAGACAATCAAGGCGGCTTTGGTCGCTTTGTAAGCTACCCAGGGATAGCGCTGATAGGCCGAGATCGAGGAAATATTAATGATGACGCCAGACTGCTGTTCGCGCATGATCGGTAACACGTGTTTGCAAGCCATCACGCAGCCTCGCAAATTGACATTGGTGATCAGATCAAAGGCTTCTTCGGTAATTTCGGTGGGGCTGCCGTCGTTGCCGGCAACGCTGATGCCCACGTTGTAATGCAAGATATCGATTCGACCCCACTTCTGTTTGGCAAAAGCGATTGCGGCAGCGAGATCACTTTCTTTACACACATCTGCTTCATACGGGATGATTTCTAAGGCGCCATAGTCGTCAGTCGCAATTTTGCAGGTCTCTGCCGCTGAGGCAAGGCTACGATCCACCGCTAAGATGCGCGCGCCTTCTTGCGCAAAACGTAATACGGTTGCGCGACCATTACCAGTTGTCATCCCCGGACTTTGTCCCGCGCCAATGATGACGGCAATCTTGTCTTTGAGTCTCATTTTTATTCCTTATTTTTAACGCGAATTACCTGATCTTTCAGTCTCACGCTTAATCCTTTTTCTTGCTGCGTACCACCACACCCGCCCATTTCTCGTAATGCTGGATCAGCGTAGTGAAATCAAGATCGGCGCCACCTTGGGTCACGGCAAACTCCCAAACCTGACGAGTATTGTTTGCTACCCACATCGGCACTTTGAGCTCTTCAGCCTCGATCAGAGCCAGTGAGATGTCTTTATGCATGGTGTGTGTTGAGGCGCCATAATCAAAGGTACCCGGTAAAACGGATTTTGGCACTTTGTCGGTCGTTGCGCTGTTGCGTCCTGTGCTCGCGTTAATCACGTTGACCATGAGGTCGGCATCCAGACCGGCTTTGGCACCGAGTACCAACGCTTCGAAGGCCGAGGCCATATTAGTGGCAGAGATCATATTGTTGACTAGCTTCATCATCTGCGCCATGCCCGGCTCTCGGCCAATGTCAAAGACACTTTTACCGATTAGGTTCAAGACCCCGCGAACGCTTTCGATCACGGGTGGGTCACCAGCCACCAGGACCGCGAGTGTGCCGTTGTCGGCGCCTCGTGGTCCGCCGCTGACGGGGCAGTCTAAAACGCTGATGTTTTTAGTTGCCAAAGTCTTTGCGATATCGATGACAGGGCTGCGACCAATGGTTGAGGTTTCGATGTAGACCTTAATCTTTTTGCCATGAATCACGCCCTCTGCACCATAGGCAACAGCTTGACTGACTTCGATATCGGGCAGGCAGGCAAACACGACTTCTACGGCATCAGCGATTGATTTGGGATTGGTGTGAACAACGACGTCCCATTGAGCAAAGGCGGCGATTTTGGCAGGATCGACATCACAGACGTGCAGTTTGATCCCCGCCTGGGCGAGTCGACGTGCGATACCACCTCCCATGGCACCGAGTCCGATAAATCCAATTGCTGCTTGTTCGAGCGCCATCTTGTTCTCCGAGTAGTCTGCTTTTTTGTAGACCTGTTATTTACCGTTCTTCTCAAGGGTAACGGTGTAGATATTATAGAGAGAAGGCGGGCCTACCGCTGTTGAGGCTGAGTATCTTTTGCAAGTCTCAGGCCAGTCAGTTGCCAACGTGCATGCGTCGGGAAAAAATTGCGATATGTGATGCGCGAATGACCAGAGGGTGTGTAAGCCGAGCTGCCTCGCAGCACCATTTGATTGATCATAAACTTGCCGTTGTACTCGCCAGCGACGCCACCCCAAGGCTTGTAGCCAGGGTAGGGGTTGTAGCTGCTGCTTGTCCATTGCCACACCCTGCCAAATAAGTCTGTTGCCTGTTGTTGTGCAGCAAAGGCTTCCCACTCAAATTCAGTTGGCAGGCGCGCACCTGCATACTGTTCAATGTTTTTAGAGGCCCAACGCGCAAAGGCTTCAGCTTCGAAATAACTGACGTGGGTAACTGCGTCTTGCGCAGTCAGGGGGCGTTGACCGTGAAGTGAAAATTGACAACACGAGCCGTCGGGTTGAGGCGTCCAATACAGGGGGGCAGAAATGTTTTCTGCTTTTACCCAGGCCCACCCTGCATCTAACCACCATTCGGCGTCTTGGTAGCCCTTATCCTTGATAAACAGCAGCCAGTCGGCGTTTGTGACCAGCGTACTACCAAGTGCGTGAGCAGAGTTAAATACAGTATGCCTTGGGCCTTCATTATCAAAATGAAACGCAGCACCCCGGTGCCCAATTTCGACTAGGCCAGATTTTCCTTCAAGCCATTTAAATTCTTCGTGAGATGCGGTAGATTGCTGATCGTTCAAAAAATAAGATGGCAGCAAAGAGCTACTAGAAAAAAGGTGCTGAATATCGGTTAACAAAAGCTCTTGGTGTTGCTGCTCGTGGTTGATCCCAAGCTGAATCAACCATTGAACTTCAGCGACAGGATTGTCTTTGAGCAAGGCGTTGATGCGAACATCAATATTTTTACGCCATTCATAGACCTCTGCTAAGGTTGGCCTTGTGAGCAACCCGCGCTGATTGCGCGGATGCTTATCCCCAACGCCGTTGTAATAGCTATTGAACAAGACGGCAACTTGCGGATTCCAAAATTTAAAATTGTTTTCGTACTGCTTAAGAATCATGACTTCATAAAACCAAGTCACATGAGCCAGATGCCACTTGGCAGGGCTGGCGTCTGGCATCGACTGAGCCTGACAATCTTCTGGGCTAAGTGACGCAACTAAGCCTGTTGAATAGAGCCGTGACGCATTGAATTGCGCTAAAAGACTTGCGACTGAAGCATCGATATTTTGTGGATTACTTGGCATAAATGACCGCAAAGTATTGTTGAGCATCTGTCCAAATTTTTAACGACTGAAAGCCCGCGCGATTCAATAACTGTTGTATCGAAGCGATTGAATATTTATGAGAATTTTCAGTATGGATCAGCTCGCCTTGTTTGAATAGCCGCTGTTTGCCACCCCATGTCACGGACGTATCGCGCAGTGCTTCAAGATATAGCTCGACTCGTTCTTTTGAGTGGTTGATCATCACCTTATGACTAAAGTGACTGACATCAAAATTTGAGTCAATGATGGCATTGACCGAGCGCAGGATATTCAAATTGAACGCAGCGGTGATTTTTAGAGGGTCGTCATAGGCCGCCTGTAACACATCATCTGCCTTCATGAGGTCAACCCCAAGTAGCAAACCGCCGCCTAGCGCTTCGCGTTTGATTTGTGCCAGTAGGGCTTGGGCCTCAGTCGGTAGAAAATTACCAATGCTTGAGCCTGGATAGAAAAAGGTTCTTGGTGTTTGACTGATCGTCGTCGGAAGTTTCAGTGTTTGTGAAAAATCCATACCAATCCCGTACATGGGGATATCAGTATGCTGGCTTTGTAGTTTTTCTAAAGCATCTTTTAAGTAGTCAACCGAAAAGTCGATTGCCACGTACGACGCTGGTTTCATCGATTCGAACAGAAGGGCAGCCTTCTTGCAATCCCCTGCGCCCAAATCAATTAAAACGGGATCTGGTCCGATGGCAGCAGCAATTTCACTTGTATATTGCGTCAGCAAACCTGTTTCAACGGCGGTTGGATAGTATTCTGGTACGAGTGTGATGGCAGTAAAAAGGTGAGCACCTAACGCGTCGTATAGAAACTTAGGAGAGATCGATGCCTGCTCGGCCAATAAGCCAGCCTCAATCTCAGAAAACAGAGCAGAGGATTGAATGACTTGGTGACTTTCAAGAAAAACGGGTTTTTGCATGACTAACGGATGCCCTTAGCGAGTCTAAGCGGACTGTATAACATGAGATAACATGGGATTACCTGTCACGCATGACAATCAGACTAGGCCTATTTTTCGGCCATCTTTGGAGAAATACATGAAAGCGATTTGGAATGGTGAAGTTCTAGCCGAGTCTAATGACACGGTGGTTGTAGAGGGAAATCATTATTTCCCTAGTTCTGCCTTAAAAACAGAGTTTTTTAAGCCATCCTCTAAGCAAACCATATGTTCTTGGAAGGGCACCGCGCATTACTATGACGTCTTGGTAAAGGGCGAACTGAACAAAGAAGCGGCGTGGTTCTATCCCCATCCCAAGGTCGAGGCCAATAATATTTTGGGCTACGTGGCGTTTTGGAAGGGTGTTGAGGTACGTGCTTGACCGTAAGGTTTGCAGGGGCTAACCGCCCAAGGCAGCCGACATTGCGTACAATCGGATTGACCGATTGACATGACAACTTATATCGACGTTTCCCTCTTTCCACGTAACGCCAAGCCCCTGAGCAGCTATCGCAAGTTCTGGGCGGCGCGTTTTGGCGTGGCTCCCTTTTTGCCGATGAGTCGCGACGAGATGACTCAACTCGGGTGGGATAGCTGTGACATCATTATTGTCACGGGTGACGCCTATGTTGATCATCCCAGCTTTGGTATGGCTGTGATCGGGCGGATGCTCGAAAATCAAGGTTTTCGGGTCGGCATTATTGCCCAACCTGATTGGCAAAGTGCTGAGCCGTTTAAAGTCCTTGGCAAGCCAAACCTGTTTTTTGGCGTGACCGCTGGCAACATGGATTCGATGATTAATCGCTACACCGCTGATCGCAAAATGCGTAGCGATGATGCTTACACAGCGGGCGATGTTGGTGGCAAGCGCCCCGATCGCGCTGCAATTGTTTACACACAACGCTGTAAAGAAGCGTTCAAAGACACCCCAGTGATCTTGGGCGGAATCGAAGGCTCCTTGCGCCGTATCGCGCATTACGATTATTGGTCTAATAAAGTTCGCCGCTCGGTTGTTATCGATAGCAAGTGTGATCTGCTGCTGTACGGCAATGCCGAGCGTGCAGTCGTTGAGATTGCGCATCGACTAGCAGCCAAAGAGCCGATCACTCAAATGACCGATATCCGCGGCACCGCGTTTATGCGCCGCGAAACCCCCGAGGGCTGGTTTGCGATTGACTCGACTAGTGTCGATGCGCCCGGCCGTGTTGAGGCCCATGTCAACCCGTACTTGATGATTAGCGAGCAGGCGCTCGAGCAGGGCGAAAGCTGTGCGCGTAACGATGAAGCGCGCGAAGTGGCCGATGCCGCAAATGCCAAAAGTGAGAAGGATGCAAGCGCCAAAGCAACAAGCGAGAAAGCATTGGGCGCTCATGCAACAAGCGCAAAGGCCGCAATTGCTAAGGCGCAAGAGGGCGCGAAGGCGGTAGGCAACGGCAAGCATAGCAGCGGTAAGGGCAGACCAAGTCAAGGCAAGTTAGCCAGCAACGAAGCGCCGCTAGTCTTTGCACCTAATCCTGCTCTGCAAACCAAAGGCAAGCTCAAGGTACCACCGCGTGAGCGCAGCGTGATTCGCTTGCCCTCCTACGAGCAAGTGAAATCAGATCCAGTGTTGTATGCGCATGCTAACCGAGTGCTGCACTTAGAAACCAATCCCGGCAACGCCCGTGCGCTTGTCCAGGCGCACGGCGAGGGCCGCACGGCGCGTGATGTCTGGATCAATCCTCCGCCGATTCCGCTCACCACTCCTGAAATGGATTTGGTATTTGATTTGCCCTATGCCCGCAGCCCTCATCCTGTGTATGCAGACGAGAACGGTGGTCACGATGGCGCTACCAAGATCCCCGCCTGGGAGATGATTCGGTTTAGCGTGAACATTATGCGCGGCTGTTTTGGTGGTTGTACGTTTTGTTCGATAACCGAACACGAAGGCCGAATCATTCAAAGCCGCAGTGAAGATTCGGTTATCCGCGAGATTGAAGATATACGCGACAAGGTGCCCGGCTTTACCGGAGTGATTTCAGATCTTGGTGGCCCAACCGCCAATATGTATCGTATTGGTTGTAAAAGCCCCGAGATTGAATCGGCTTGCCGCAAGCCCAGTTGTGTCTACCCCGATGTTTGTCAAAATCTAAATACCGATCACAGTTCGTTGATTCATATGTATCGACGTGCGCGCGCGATCAAGGGCGTGAAAAAAATCTTGATCGGCTCAGGTTTACGTTATGACTTGGCAGTGAAGTCGCCTGAATATATTCGTGAGCTTGTCACGCATCATGTGGGGGGCTATCTAAAGATCGCTCCTGAGCATACCGAGATGGGGCCCTTGTCTAAGATGATGAAGCCTGGCATCGGTAGCTACGACAAGTTCAAGCAAATGTTTGATAAGTTCAGCGCGGAAGCCGGCAAAAAGCAGTTTTTGGTACCGTACTTTATTGCTGCTCACCCCGGCACGAGCGATGAAGACATGATGCATCTTGCGATGTGGCTCAAGAGTCATGGCTTTCGTGCCGATCAGGTGCAAACTTTTTACCCAAGCCCAATGGCAACCGCAACGGCGATGTATCACTCGGGGCGCAATCCTTTAGGGCGCGTCACCCGCACAAGCGAAACAGTGGATATCGTGCGAGGCGACCGCCGCCGTCGCTTGCATAAAGCCTTTTTGCGCTACCACGACGCAAACAATTGGCCCTTGCTACGCGAGGCGCTCAAGGCAATGGGGCGTTCGGATCTGATTGGTAACGGCAAAAAGCATTTGATCCCGTTTCATCAGCCTAGAACAGATGGCAGTTACACCAGCGCGCGACGTAAAAACAGTACTGAATCTGCGGTGCGCAAAGCGGTAACCCCAGGTCGCATCTTGACCCAACACACTGGCTTGCCGCCGCGTAAAAAATAGGCAAAAAAGCCCTGACACGTTGAATTGCGTCAGGGCTTTTTTCGATTAACTGGCTTTATTCAAAGACTGCAGTTGTGACGTCAGTAGCCTTGTTGTAACGCAAAGTGATTTTGTTAATGGAACACAGGTCAAGTTGTTCCCAGACTCTGTCATCGTCTTCGCCGTAGCCGTCCCAATGTATCTTCATGTCATAGATACAAACTGAACCTTGTTTGTTGAAGACCATTTCGCGTGAGCGGCCATTCGCTAAAATTGATCTACCTAGGCGGTCTGGCCCCCAACTTTTTGATTGACTAGGTGTAATGTAGACGGATTCGATATCGTAGCCTGTACGATTTGTTAACCTGAAATCGGCATCGCCGGCAAACGCAACGTGACCGATCGCTAAAGATGCTGCAAAGACCAATGATTTGAAGAAAGTTTTATAGTTCATCTAATGTTGCCCCATGCGTGTTGTGCGCTAAACGTTCACGCATAGAAATTTTTATCCTTTGCATGTGCCTTGGTCAAGAAGTTTTAGACCAGCGCGATGACGGTATTGCGAGGTATTGCGAGGCCTTGCACAAATGAGAAAAACTCTGCCCCGGACGGCTTTGCACCGAAATGTTGCGTGAGGTCGTCGACCCTAAATTAAAACGCTACACGCTATAGCGTTTGATAATCTCAGGATCAGGGTCGCGGCCAAGGCCTGGTCCCGAGGGCACAGCGATAAAGCCATTCTTTACCTCAATCGCATCGCCCAAGGGGTTCGCACCCAGGTCGGCAAACGAGTATTCGATCATCGGTGCGTGGGTAAGCGCTGCAGCGATATGAACGCTGGCTAACAACCCTGGTCCAAAGTAGGGGCAATGTGGGGTCAGTACGACATTGTGTTGTTGAGCGAGTGCGGCGATCTCCATCATGGGCGAGATACCCCCAATTTTTGTCACACTTGGCTGCGCGATATCTACCGCGCCCGCTTTAAACATTTGCTCAAAGTTCTTCACGCTCATGGCGTTTTCGCCCGCTGCGATTTTTAAACCACCCTGTGCTCTGACTTGTGCAAGGCTTTCAAAATCCTCGGGGGGCCAGATGGGTTCTTCAAACCAACTCAAGTTGTAGGGGCGCACAGCGTCAGCAACTGCTAGGGCTTCTTTCACAGACCAAGGGCAATTGACGTCCATCATCAGTCCAACCTTTGGGCCAATCGCTTCGCGTGCAGCCTTAACTTGTTCAACACCAAGTTCATGAAGTTTGACGGCACCATAGCCGCGCTCAACCACTCGAGCGCTGTTTTCGGCGACTAGGCCAGGATCGGTATAGCGCATCAAACTTGCGTAGCAGGGCAGGCGGGTGTGTTTTGCACCGCCCAGCAAGGTTGATACCGACTTGCCCGCGGCTTTGCCCGCGATATCCCACAGGGCGATATCTAAGCCCGAGAGGGCGAAGACCATGGGTCCAGTGCGCCCGACGATATGAAGCTTTCTGTTGAGATCTTCCATCAAGGCTGGGATATTGGTTTCGTCACGACCGAGCGCAAGCGGTGCCACCATGGCGTGGATGGCGGCGCGCGTGGCGGGCCAAATGCCAAAGCCGAACGCTTCGCCCCAACCGACGACACCCGAGTCGGTTTCGACGCGAATCAACAGGATTTCCATCGAGCGATCAAGCCCCGCGAACTTTGGGCGTGGTCCGTAGATTTCAAAAGGGAGGCTTAAAGCGTAGGTGTCGATTTTTCGGATTGTCATAAGATTTGATGTTGGGCGTTTGTCTTAGCAAAGTACTGGGCTACTTTTCGATGCATTTTTTTGTACGAGGTTAAGCCCAAGGCTTATTCAGCCTTGATATTGGCGTCTTTGATGATTTGCGCCCATTTCGTAATTTCAGCCGGAATCCAGGTTGCAAACTCTCCAGACGAGCCGCCCACCGTCACAAAGCCCTGTTGCTTGAGCTTGGCTTGAAGCTCTGGTGTCTTCACGGCTCGATTCACGGCCGCGTTCACACGCTTTACGTAATCGTCGGGCGTACCCAAGGGTGCGATCAGGCCATTGATCGTGCTGGCATCAACCTCAGGCAGGCCACCTTGGATAAAGGTGGCAATGTCTGGGAAGAGTTCACTGCGCTCTTTGCTGGTGATCGCCAGTGCTCGCACGCGGCCCGCGTCTAGCATGGCTTTTGACCCTATTTGCGTTGAGAACATGGCGGTGGTTTGCCCACCAACGAGTTGCGTGATGGCTTCGCCCGCGCCCTTAAACGGTATGTTCAACATTTCGATGCCAGCCCGCACCTTGAACTGTTCAGCAGCTAAATGGGCACCTGTCCCTTGGCCCGCAGAGCCGAAAGTGATTTTTCCTGAATTGACCTTCGCATAGGCAATAAATTCTTGCACGGTCTTAGCGGGTAAGGAGGGGTTTACCAACAACACCAAAGGCGAGGTTGCAATAAACACAATGGGCGTGAAATCTTTTAGCGTGTCATAAGGAAGTTTTGAGACGAGGCTTGGGTTGGTAATAAACGCCGCATCGATCATCCCAATCGTCAGGCCGTCTGGCTCGGCTTTCGCCACGGCAAGGGTGCCGATGGTGCTGCCCGCGCCTGGTCTGTTTTCAACCACAGCTTGTTGACCAAATTCGTCGCCCACGTAAGGAGCGATTAAGCGCGCCAACGCATCGGTTGCCCCGCCCGGGCCGTAGGGCACAATCACTCGAATAGATTTAGTGATGGGAGTTTGGGCCTGAACCGTTGGCGCCAATAGGCAAAGTAGCGCCACGAGCGGCAGCCATCTGCAAAGGAAGGAAGGGACGGACAGGTGTTTCAAAGTTGCCTCCAAGAGGGTCGTCAATATTGTTTGGGTATAGCACACCGGCGGCACTATGGTCATCCCATCACCCGTGGGCGCCCTCTTAAAGCAAGCGCATCTGGCGAAGCGAGTGCTGCATAAGGGCACTTTAAAGCAATCTTATCTTCTGAACTGAGTGCTGCTTAAGGGTGCGTTAGTGTTACGATAATTCTCAACAAACTGAGTCGACCAATAAAAATATTAGGAGCCAGCGATGAAACTAACGGGCGGTTGTTATTGCAAGCAGATTCGATATAGTTTTGAGGGCGATGTCATGGCCTCGCTACAGTGCCATTGCCGTGAGTGTCAATACATTGCCGGTGGGCATCCTAATGCGCTGATGGTTTTGCCGCGCGAGGGGTTTAAGTTCGAGACAGGCGTAACAGCGACTTTTACACGCACGGACATCGACAAGGCCGTTACGCGTCACTTTTGCTCGAATTGTGGTACGAGTATTGCCACCCAATCACCGTTTCGCCCTGGCGCCATGATCATCAAAGTCGGCACTCTCGATGACCCTTCAGTTTACAAGCCGACGGCTGCAATTTTTACCATTGATAAACAGCCGTTTCACCATATCCCTGAGGGTATCCCTGCCTTTGAGCGTCGGCCAGGTTAAGGCCCGGTACCCCCGTTGTTGACCAAGGAGTTCTGACATGGCTTCAGTTTTCTCTGCTGCACAAGCGGCGGCCTTTGCCGCAGATGGTTATGTGATTGTTCGACAACTCTTCGATCAAGAAGAGATTGCCTTGATGGCAGGCGCCATCGAGCAAGACCCAGACTTGCAAAAGAGTTTGTACGATCGCAAAGACGCACAGGGCAAGGCGACTAAAATGGCGACCTGGAATCACCCAGGTGACAGCGTCTACGGTTTGGCGGCGCGGTCGCATCGGGTGGTCGATACGGTCGAGCAGATGTTGGGGGGTGAGGTCTATCATTACCACTCAAAACTCACCGCCAAAGAGCCGCTCGAAGGCGGCGCCTGGGAATGGCACCAGGATTATGGCTATTGGTACCATAATGGCTGCCTCTTGCCTCACATGGCTAGTGTGATGGTCGCGCTTGACCATGCCACGCCTGAAAACGGCTGCTTGCAGGTGATTCGTGGCTCGCATTTGGTGGGTCGCGTTGAACACGGCATCATCCCTGGTGAGCAGGTCGGTGCCGATCCAAAGCGAGTTGAGCAGATGCTGCAGCAGATGCCACTGGATTACGTTGAAATGGCACCTGGTGACGCACTATTTTTTCATGCAAATGTGATGCATCGATCGGATCAAAACCGTTCGCCAAATCGGCGTTGGACCGTAATTTTTTGTTATAACGCGGCTCGAAATAACCCGTTTATTGAGCACCACCATCCCTTTTACACGCCCTTGCATAAAGTGAGTAACGAGGCGATTAAACAGGCTGGTTTGAAGTTTTCAAATGCGGGGCAGTCAGCTTTCAGAAAGACTTTTTCAAACCCACCCGGCTTGACGCAAAAGCTGGGTGTGGATCGTCCTTAGAGTTAAGCGAAAGAGATATCGTGAAAAAAATATTGTTTTGTATGCTGCTGCTGTTGTCCGGCTGCGCGACCAAAGAATACCTGCAAGCGCAAGATGAATGTTCGCCAAGTGCGTATCGGCAATTTCCACCTAGAACGATACAGATGTATGTGCCGCGCACCACGACTGTTAGGGTGCCGACTGGCGGGTCAAAGTGCGAAAGTCGCACAGAAGATAATCGCGTCAAAACAAAATGTGAGCCTGAATGGCGTACCGAGTACCGCACTTATCAGTCGTTAGAGGTCATTGATACCAACGCTGAGCCTCGCGATGCCGTGATGCGCAGTTGTGCTCGCGATTTATGTGTTCAGCGTTTTGGCAATGCAGACTGTAAGACACCTGGATCATGACGCCCGAGCGTCTTTTGTTGAGAGCAGGTGCAATAAAACCATCGGGGATTAAAAATGAAAACAACAAAGCTGACTCTTGGTGCCTCTCTCACTTTGGCAGCCTCGTTGCCGCTTGTGGCTGCTGCGGCGATCACAGAGTTTGCGATTAAATCGACGCAGCCTTATGGTGATTTTGCCGTCGGTAAGTATCTGCGTATCGAGGCAGAGGCGTTAGGTGAGTTGTCGCCTACTGAGCTGATCCCCGGGCTAGATAAGGCACCGCGCAACGCGCGTGGGCTTGTTGAATACCGTACGCCGGTGACTCTGATTATCCCCGAGTCGCCACGCACAGGTAACGGTAACTTGTTAATTGACGTGCCTAATCGCGGCCGCCCAATCAGTCACGGGCTTTACAACAGCCCCCGTGCTCGGCCGCTTGCAGTAGGCTCACTTGACCAAGGTAATGGATTTCTGCAGAACCGAGGCTGGTCAGTCGCGGTCGTGCAATGGGAGCAGGGCGAAGGGCCAGTGTTCCCGACTTTTTCTGACGACAAGGGCGGCAAGCTCTTTGCCGAGGGCGTGGGGTTCGCTGCGGTGCGCGACGTTACGCTGTTTTTGCGTGACGCACGCATAGGTAATCCACTTGCCGGCGCCATCGAACGCACCTATGCGGTGGGTTATTCGCAAACCGGACGTTTCTTGAAAAGCTTTTTGCTTAATGGCTTTAATCAGCTTGACGACAAGCCGGTGTTTGATGCGCTGCACATTACACAGGCTGGGGCTGGGCAGTTGCCGTTGCTTGCCGCAGGGCCAGGGCCTGGCTCAGTCGCATGGCAAACGCCAAGCCACACTGAACCCGAGCTACGCGGTGTTCACGAAGAGCCCTTCGCTTACGACGATGTCATGAAGGTTGCACAAACAAAGTATCGCAAGCTTCCACGCGTTGTGGTGAACCATGCTTACAACGATTACCTAGGTGGGCGCGCAGCACTCACGCGCACAGGGGCGCAGGGCAGCGTCGATTTGCCTATGCCTGAGAATGTTCGCATGTTCGATATCTCTGGCTCGCCGCATATTAATGGCCGTGCTAAAAATCCAGAGTGTACCGAGGCACCGGGCCAGATTGATTGGGCGCCTGCAGTGCGAGCGCAATTAGTGCTGCTAGACGAGTGGGTGCGAGGCACGACGCCACCGGCCAGTCGACTCTTCGAGCTTGAGGTGCGACTCAGCGACCCCGAGGTCTTTCAGGCGCCACGCTTTCTTGCGGGCGCGATGGTGATGGTGCCTAAGCGCGATCTCGACGGTAATGCCATGAGCGGCGTTGTACTGCCCGATGTTGCAGTGCCGATTGCGAGTCATGGTTATATGAATGCGCCACTGACTGTGATGGCCTGTCGGCAGAGTGGTACCTACAGGCCGTTTGCCAAAACGACCGCAGATCGCAAGCCTGACGATACACGTGTCGCGCTGGATGTACGGTATCCCGGTGGTATCAACGAGTATCTGACCAAGATACGCGTGGCCACGCGCGCACTCGTTGCAGAACGATTGTTACTGGCAGAAGATGCCGTGGTGATTGAGAATGCAGCCGCCGAAAACACCGCGTTTACACCGACCACACCGCGTGCACGAGGTGCGACAACAGCGCGGTGACGTCGAAAGCGCCGTCGGGTGGGTGTTGACGAGTCAAGATGCTGACAGTAGCGTGGTCCAGTATCTTAACTGTCACTCAAAGTGATCGTTATTCGGGTGTTAACTTCAGTGCGGTGGCGAGTTGACGATCAATCGGCCACATCTTGTCAGTCGTGGGATGTTTTAGGGCACGATGATTTTTTTGACAGAAAAAGGTATTGGATTGCCCTCGTGAATCGTGACGCTCACCGCGCCAGTTGTTTTCGCACCGGGCACTTCAAGACGATAGACGTTTTTTAAGACTTGCGACTCAAGCATAAATGTTTGGTCGAATTCGAAATTATGGCTGTCGCCATGCACAATCAAGATAGCACCTTGAAACTCTTTAGCAAGAGGCAGCAAAGTTTTTTCAATTGAGGCATGAAACCCGGTCTTTTCGGCCCAAGTGCCTGAGCGCGACATCCCTCGAATGACATCCGCTTGAAAAGCAAAAACAAGGGTCTGTAGCTTTTGACTAGCTGCAACGCGAAACGCTTCTTTAATCCAAGCGATGTTAGCTTGCTCGCGTGCCAGAAATTCTTTTTCAGCCTCAGCGTTGTTTGGCGCAAAGCGGTTATCGCTACCTACAATATGCACAGTCGTAAACAGTGTGCTTGAAAACTGCCACCGTTGATTTTCAATATAGGTTGAATACGTAGGCATTGCCTTGGCCTGAGTGACCACCGCTAAGGGCGTCTGACCCAAAGAGGTGTCAGGCTTAAAGAACTGTATTCTAAGTTTTGCGAGTCGTTCAAGAGGGTCATAGCTGCCGTTACTTTTACGACCGCAGTCTGTCCAATCGTTGTCACCTGGCGTGTAAATCAGCGCACTCTTGAATAAATCAAAGTGTTTGCGTTGGCGTTCAAATTCTTCGTCAGAACAGCGTGCGCTGCCTTCTTTGAAGTCGCCGACATGAATTGAAAACTCAGGATGTAGTTCATTGATCTGAGTGATGAGCGTGCGGTATTTGGCGCCGGCGATTTCGTCTGGCCCGTACGGCAAATCACCGAGCGCGACAAAGCTGAAGGTCTCTGCGCGAACGCCCATCGCAGACGTCAGCAATATCAATAACCACAAACACCAGGACGCCTTACTCATCTTTCACTCACGCTGTTACCGGTTGATTTTGAGCGACCATAGCACTAACAGATCTCAGTCATTCAATTTTGACTTTCATCGCTTTTATGATCGCGCCCCACCTGACTGATTCGGATTGTATGAAGGCGCTGAACTCTTCGGGTGACGATCCTTTCGGGTCAAAACCTTGTGCAATGAGGCGTTCTTTGAATTCGGGCTCGTTCACGGTTTGCACGGCCGCCTTGCTTAAGAGCTGCAGCACAGCTGCCGGCATATTTGCCGGACCGACCAAGCCATACCAAGTTGACATGTCGTAGTCAGGTATACCCGCCTCAGCGATGCTTGGGATGTTGGGCGCAGCACTTGAGCGAGTCTTGGTGGTCACGCCAAGGGCTTGGAGTAGACCTTGGTCGACGAGTTTGGCGCCCGTGGGTAGATTTGGAAACGCTAATTCGACGGTGCCAGCTAAAAGGTGGGGCATTAGGCTGCCGGCGCCTTTGTAGGGGATGTGAACTATATCCACCCCTGATAGCTGCATAAAAAGTAAGCCAGATAAATGCAGAGACGAGCCAATTCCTGAAGACGCCCAGTTGACTTTTCCGGGGTTGGCGCGAGCGTAATCGATTAAGTCTTTAACTGTTTTAAATTTAGAGTTGGCAGGTACCACCAAGATGTTAGGCCCCGATAAAATTTGGCCAATGGGCGTGAAGTCTTTGATGGGATCGTATTTAGCATCTGGATAAATCAGAGGATTGGTGACGTGCCCGATCGAGGTGTAAAACAGCGTGTAGCCGTCGGGGGGCGAGCGACGAACCGCGTCAGTCGCTAAGTTGCCGTTTGCACCGGGCTTGTTTTCAACAATGACAGATTGGCCAAGAATCTTGCTGAAGGAGATCGCGATTTGCCGACCGACGGTGTCGGTTGCGCCGCCGGGTGTGAAGCCAATCACAATTTTGATTGTCTTATTTGGAAAATCACTTGTTTGAGCTACGGCCGGGGCGATTGCGCAGCAAGAGATACCTAAGGCTGTAGCCGCTAGGGCGAGTGTTTGAAACCCTTGTTTGAACTGAATCACTTTTTTGTCTCCGTAACGGTTTGTTGTCTTAGGATTGTAGTTTGTTCACAGAGCGCTGATTCAGAAGCATTGGGATAAAACCCAGTAATAGGCCACCTATGCCGATGAGATTGGTCAACGGATCAAACGAGAGTGCACTTAAGACGGCAATGAACACCATAAACATGGCGCTGAATAGCGGCCACCAAATGTGCGTCAAGGCGCGCACGAATGACCCCGTGAGCATTGCGCGGTAGTACCAGGCACAGGCGAAGCCCGCTAGACTCATGTAAAAGCAAATTTGAAAACCAATCGCAGAGATCGATTTATCGAGAATGTCTTTGACAGAAGGCAAGTAAGACGACCCGAACAACAACAGGACACCCAAGAGCCAAATTGTCAGCGTAGCCACCCAAGGCGTTTGCCATTCGGGATGGATTTTGCTGTAGCGCGAGTTCAACACTCGATCGCGTGACATGGCAAACAGTGTGCGACTGAACTGCAGGATTTGAGTTTCGATTGTGCCGATGGTCGACAAAACCGTAGATAGTACGGCGAGATAACTCCAGGGATGCGGAAATAGTTTTTCAGCTACGGCGTAAAGAACATTGGTATTGGCCTTAGCGATTTCTTCATCGGTTAGTACGATGAGTACGACGATTACGATGATGATATAAAAAAGCATTAAATTCACCATCGACCAAAAGGCCCCTTTGCTCGAAGGTGCAGGCGTACCGCCCTTGGTCTCTTCGCCCAAGTTCATGGTGACATCCCAACCCCAATAAAAGAAGATGGCCGTTAAGGCACCCGTGGCAAAGGTTTCTGCGCTGAACGAAAAGGGCGATATCCAGGCAAAAGACGGAGCATGAGCGGGCTTGGAGCCGTACTCGACAAACGCCCCAATAATCAGTGCCAACACAATAACTGACTCGACCACTGTCAAAATCAATTGCGCATAACTGGCGTGCTTGATGCCCTTGCTGACAACAATCGTCACGAGCGTGAGCCAAAGCGCTGACACACAGGTCACCCAAGTTGTGCTTTCAATGGTTGCCTCGTCAACCCAACCCATGACCGAGAGGATCTTGAGGGTTGAGGTGGCCGCAGGGATGGTTGCAGACACCATAAAAATGACTGAGGCCACCAGCAAACCCCAGCCAGCAAAGAAACCCCAACGAGGCCCAAACACCGCACCCACCCAAGCGTAGGTTGCGCCTGCATGCGAGGTCATTTTGTTTAGATTCATAAAGGCAAACAAAATACCAAACATGATCAAGCCGCAGTACAGCACGCTGCCCACTGACAGGACGCCAACCGAGGCGACGATGACCGCGGTGGTGACGGCGACGCTAAAGGCAGGGGCTGAACCGGCGACCCCCATGACGGCAGACTCAAGGGTCCCTAAAGAGCCGCTGGCTAAACCTTTTTCTTGTGACATAGTGCGACCACGTGACTGCGTTGAAAGTGAAGTCTACTTTTTTAGTAGATAAAGCGTGATAAGTCTAGAGGGGGGCCTTCACGCGAATATAACGGTTGTGTAATACACTGCTGTGACACCGTTAATTGCCAATTTGAATAATATCAATCCGCGCCTAATCAGTAAGAATAAGACCATGATCAAACACTTAAAACTTCTAGGGCTTATAGCTCTTTGGTTGCTGACCCTGTCTTCACCCGTGCGTGCCCAAGCGCTACAAGACTGTTCTAGATTTTCGATGGCAGACGGCCCAGCGCTTCTTGACTGCCTCGATGCCAATTACGCTATTTTGGATAAGACGCTGAATACGCAGTATAAGCAGTTGATGTCGACCTGGCCAGAAGAGAAGAAGACGCAATTACGCACCGAGCAACGGGCTTGGTTGAAAAAAAAGATGGATTGCAAAAAGCCGGGAGATGAAGGGATACGGGCAGCGATTCAGGCACAAGACTGTGCGAATGCGCGCACTGGTGAGCGTGTCAAAGTTCTTGCGGGATACTTGAATGCTGGGCAATCCAGCGGTAATACAGCGAATGCTGGTGGTAACGCCGGTGACCTGGATTACTTGTTTAGGCAGAGCGGCTATTGGGTACTCGGACAAGAGCGCGGCGGGCAGTCATGCAGCTCGGTGCTGGCGCAAGCGAAAATGGCTGCGGTCTTTAAGCGGTTTGAGTCTCAAAAGACCCAGATTGTGCAGCGTATTGGCGGGCAGCACCCTTTCAAAAATGATCCGAGTGTTGCACAGCAGATTAACCGAACGTTTCAACCGCCGTCGCAATCTGCAATGATCGCGACTTCACCTACTGCTAAAGTCAAAATCACCACTCGCTACCCAAATGGTGGCTCGATCGAAGAGTTTTACGAATTAAGACCAGCTAATAATACGATCGTGCGCGTGGGCGTTGGCAAGTGTACAGACTGCGATGAAGCCCAGCGACGCGTTCAACAAAACTTCAGCGGACCTGAAGTGATTCACTGGTGTAGCGGTGGAGTCTGAGCATTGCCTCAAGCCCCAATATGTACGACTCTAAACCAAAGCCTGCGATCACACCAACACTTGCCTCGGCTAAGACCGAGTGCATGCCGCGTTTTTCAATATTGGTGATGTGCACTTCAATATACGGAAAACTCACTGCCCGCAGGCAGTCTCTTAACGCGTAACCAGCATATAAAAACCCTGCGGGATTCATGACCACACCGTCGACGCCTTGATCGACTGCTTGATAGAGTCGTTCAATCGCTTCGCCCTCGATATGGGTATAGAAGATGTCTAAGTCGTAGTCGTTTCTGCGTGCATGCGCGAGCAGCCTTTGATCAAGCTCTGCCGCAGTCGTGGTGCCATACAGCTCGGGCTGTCTGCGCCCAAGATACGCCATATTGGCCCCTTGCAATACTAATAACTTTGTCATGTCATCTCGTCCGGTTTAGGGCGCATTATGCAGGGCATTATGCACCGTTTCTGACGTGGGTGTCAGAGCAGCCAGACGATAATTTTTTCGTTTTCCTACTCAATCGTATAAAAAATGGAGAGAAATTGATAAAATTTATCCGAGTGCCTATTATGCGTTTGGGGCGCTATAAGAACTCCTATCAAATGAACAATGTCCCGATTGAGGTGTTAAATGAAGAAGAAAATTCTGCTTGCCGCGACCGCAATGTCTTTATGCTTTGCGTTGGGCGTGAGTTACGGCCAAGTCTCTCATGCTCAAAAGACGCTTGATCTGTTGAATCAAGCGCTCAAAGAGGCGATTCAATGCGGTGGCGGTGGTGCGGATGGCTCTGGCTGTAAAGGCCCGAGGCTCGACGCGATTAATTCGATTAAAAACGCCATCGCGAGTATGAAAAAAGTCATCTAGAACTCAAGCAACAACGCACCAAGGCTGTCGATCGCTACTTGCGACCATGGCCATGACTGCCGCGATCTGCGTTGGCATCGCTGCGCGCTTCTTTGCCTCCAGCGCGCTCTTGTGAAGCCTCGCGCGAAGCGTTTGGGTTTGCACGGTCTTGCGCCGCATCGTTGTGCGCTTGCTGATGCATGGTGCTTGCCTGCTGTTTTTCTTGAGGCGTTGCATTTTTTTGAAAGGCGCTGTCTGCTTGCTGACGTGATTTTTCAGCATCTTGCTTCTCTTGCGGTGTGGCGTTCTTCTTCCAGTCGTTTGCTGCGTTCTCTTGCTGAGCAATACTGGGCGCTTGTGCGTAAACGGGTGCTTTCAGTGTCAATCCGAAGAGTTGACCTTCAACAACGAATAGCAACGCAAGTGCCGTCGAAACAAAAAAATAACGCATAGGTTGCTCACTGATCGGTTGGTTCACTACACAGTGCAACTAAGAAGAATCCGTGCAGATAAGCGCTGTTTATAGCACTCGTTCAAACTCACACGGTCTCTAAAAAGACCATTTAAGTGCTGAGGCCAAGCAGGCATGGTATCGCTTGCAATTAAAGGATGCCTGGTGCGCGATTCGGGCCGCGCTCAAGGCAAGAGTTGAAGCTTGGGCGTGTTGGTATTGCCGATTACTGAACCGGATCAAACCAGTTAAAGACACTCAACCCTCCATCCACGACAAGCTCTGTTCCGGTGACATAGCCCGAGAAGCGATCAATTAATAAGGTCAACCCCATGGCGGCAACGTCTTGTGCGCTACCAAGACGTTGCATCGGAATTTTCAAAGCAAGATCGCCAGCGGGTTTGAAACCGCCCGCCGCAATGGCACCTGGGGTTAAAGCGTTAATGCGAATGCCATGTCGCGCCCAAGCCTTCGCCATTTCTTTGACTAGCATCAACATGGCGGCCTTGCTCGTTGCATAGTGCGGCAGGTTTCTAGGGGTGTGAGCATGCAGTGAAGTTAAGTACAGCATCCGCCCCGCAATGCCTTCATCGATCATATGTTGACCTACCAAGCGGGCCAGCTCAAAGCCAGACTTCACGTTGACGTGATACATCGCGTCCCAAGTGTCACTGGTGACTGTGCGCCACGTGTCTGCTTCGCGCCTCGGCGGAGACGCTGAGTGCACGACCATATGAATCGGACCGAAGGCGGCACGCGCTTGCTCGAATACTTGTTGGGCTGAATCGGCAAGCGATAAGTCGATTACCCCAGCGTTGGCCTGATACCCCTTGGCTTTTAGTTCGGTCACAGTATCGCCAAGCTTTTGCGCATCCGAGTCAACCAAAAACACATTAGCACCCTCGGCGGCCACTTCGAACGCCAGAGCTTTGCCGATGCCATTGCCAGCCCCAGTGATGATTGCGGTTTCGTTGGTAAGGTAGGGGCTCTGTCCTTTCATATTCGATCCTGTCTTGTTTGCCTGTAGGCGGGCCGTCGCATGGGTCAGGTTACTATAGCCGAGTTGCGCGGCATGTTATCTATGCAGCACGCAGTTTGGTCAGTGAGTTTGAAGTGTAAGGTGTCCTCGAGTTGAGTTATCTTTAAGTTTGCCCTTGTGCTTGCCCTAACCGTCGTAACGCCGGTCTGCGCACAAACACAGGCGTTGAAAACAGTTCGTTACACCATTTTTCTCGATAACGGCGTTGTCGCTGGCGAACAAATTGTTGAACGCCCAAACCTAGACACAATTAAAGTTCATTTCGACTTCAAAGAAAATGGTCGAGGCCCCACCCTTGACGAGGTGATCAAAATTGGTCCTGATCTCACGATGCTCGACTACAAGGTCACAGGAAGCGCCGAAATGGGCGGCGTCGTAGATGAGAAATTCACTCGCCGGGGCGGTGTCGCTGAATGGAGCGTGAAAGCTGAGCGAGGCACTCAGCGCTTGCGTGGCCCCGCTTTTTATGTGCCGGTCGATTCTTCGCTCGAAGTCAATTCATTGATGATCTCGGCGTTGTCAGCTTCTCGAACGGGTACCTTGCGTTTGTTGCCAGAAGGTACGTTAACGCAACAACGTCTTGATGAGGTCGTCGTCACGCGCGGCGAAGAATCAGAGGTTGTGCAGTTAGTGATGCACACCGGTTTAGGCCTGAGCCCACAGTTTTTTTGGGCGACGACGAATGCTGAACATCATCTTTTTGCAGCAATTCTTCCGGGTAACACCGCTACGATTAAAGAGGGTTGGGAAGCTAACCTCGCAGAGCTAAAAAGACGACAACAAGAGGCGTCTGGTCGCATCCTTGAGAAGCGCGCTAAAGAACTACAGCACCCGATGCCTGGCTTGACGGTGATACGTAATACGCGCATTTTTGACTCTGAAACAGCGACGTTGTCAAAGGCGTCAGATGTCTATGTTCTTAGAGGAATGATCACTGGGATCTTTCCTGCAGGTACCTTTCTGACGCCAGTCGATAACGAACTTGATGCGGCGGGTCGCGTCATGTTGCCCGGTTTGTTCGATATGCACACGCATATTAGTCGCTGGTCCGCGTCTTATCACCTCACGGCAGGGGTGACTTCAGTGCGTGATCTGGGTAACTCTAATATTGAGCTACAGAAGATAATCGATGAAACATCCGACGGCAGTTTGATGGCGCCACGTGTGATTCCAGCCGGTTTTATCGAGGGCGAGAGTGCGTATGCGGCGCACGATGGTATCCAAATTAGTGATTTAAACGATATCCGTCATGCGATCGATTGGTACGCGCTGCGTGGCTATCCTCATCTAAAAATTTACAACTCTTTTCCAAATGAATTGATACCCGAGACCATCTCTTATGCGCACCGTAGAGGGTTGAAGGTCAGTGGGCATGTCCCTGCATTTTCGCGCGCTGATGACGTCGTCGAAGCTGGCTTCGCTGAGTTGCATCATATCAATCAGGTCATGTTAAATTTTTTGTCGACACCGCGCACGGATACCCGAACACTAGAGCGGTTTTATATACCGGCCGAGAAGGGTGCGAGTCTTGATTTAGACTCGTTAGAGGTGCAAGAATTTATCGAAAAATTGCGTAGTAAAAATATCGTAGTTGATCCCACGCTCGCCACGTTTGATTTTATCAAGCAGCGTAATGGCGAGATCGCGGATCCCTATAAAACGATTGCAGACTTTATGCCGCCTGATGTTCGTCGTAGCTTTAAAACATCGACAATGAAAATCCCTGACGACAGGACCGCCAGACGCTACGAAGCTTCGTATAAAAAAATGATTGAATTGGTTGGGCGCTTATATCGCGCTGGTGTACCGATCGTTGCCGGAACCGATGCGCTTGCCGGGTTTACGCTGCATAGCGAATTGGCGCTATACGTGAAAGCGGGTTTGACGCCCGCGCAGGCTATTCAGGTTGCGACGTATAACGGTGCTAAATATACCAATACCCTGAATGACAGAGGAACGATATCGGTCGGCAAGTTTGCCGATTTGCTTTTGCTTGACGGAGATCCGACCCGTAACATTGAAGATCTCAGAAAAGTTGCTCTGGTGATGACACGCGGAAAACTAATCTATCCTAACGAGATTAATCAAGCGCTGGGTGTCAAACCCTTCGTGACGAATCCGCCCAAGCTGCGCCGCTTGAACTAGGTCAGGTGCTCGCGTGACAAGCGTCGCGCGAGCAAAGCGTGGCGTATAAAGCCGCGAGGCTACGCCAGCAGCGTGGCGTATTCTGCATGGCGTTGTATGTACACGGCGGCATAGCTGCAGCGAGGGATCACCTTCCAGTGCTGAGCGCGCGCATACTCGAGTGCAAATTTAGTGAGTTGAGCGGCCAGACCACGACCGCCTAAGGCGTCAGGAACGCCAGTGTAGGTGATTGTCATGTGCTGATCTTTAAGTGTGTAATCCAGCACGCAACGTTGCGCTTCAACGAATACAAAAAAGCATTGTTTTGACGCATCATGTTCGATAGCGGGGGAGGTTGCGGTATTCATTTCGAGATCCCAATAATCAGCAAAGCCCAGAGGGTCAGCATTGCAATCATACCGATAAAGCACCCACCCCACAGCCCCACAATCGGCCACTTCACATTGGTGGGAATATCTTGCGGATCGACGTGCTTTAACAACTCATTGGCATTACCTGCAATCCATGTTTTGGATTTAGGAAACGCAATGCGTAAAAAGTAATCCAGCACGATCGTCATCTTGATCGAAAACGAGTATTGATTGAACGTGCGCTGCGCCAAGTAAGGATGCTTGAATAATTCGTTGGCGTAGCGAATTTTGAATAGCATCAGATACGCGCCCGAAACAAAAAATACCATTGCGCAAGTGATAAAAAGCGTGAAGGTAAAACTTAAGGCGACTGGCAAATATTCAGACATCAGAGCAACCCGCCGCCGGGTACGCGAACCCAACCTTCCATCAAGACTCGTGCGCTTCGGCTCATAATCGCTTTTGTGACAGTCCATTCACCGTTCACTTGTTTTGCTTGCGCGCCAACCCGCAAGGTGCCCGAGGGGTGACCGAAACGTACTGCCTCAAGATCGCCGCCCCCTGCTGCTAAATTCACCAGCGTGCCTGGTATGGCCGCTGCAGTGCCAATCGCCACCGCAGCCGTCCCCATCATGGCATGGTGTAGCTTGCCCATTGACATCGCGCGCACCAGCACGTTGGTGTCTTTGGCTGAGATCGCCTTACCGCTCGAGGCAATGTAGTCTGCAGGCTTGGCGACGAAGGCGACTTTAGGCGTGTGCTGACGCGTGGCGGCCTCGTCAATATGTTGAATCAAACCCATGCGTACAGCACCGTAAGCCCGAATGGTTTCAAACATTGCCAGCGCTTTGGGATCGCTGTTAATGTCGTCTTGTAACTCTGTCCCCGTGTAGCCAATGTCGGCAGCGTTGACAAAAATAGTCGGGATGCCAGCGTTGATCATGGTGGCTTTGAAGGTTCCAACGCCTGGTACTTCTAAATCATCAACGAGATTGCCAGTCGGAAACATCGCACCGCCCCCGTCGTCCTCGTCGGCAGCGGGGTCCATAAACTCGAGCTGAACTTCTGCAGCCGGAAAGGTCACGCCGTCCAATTCAAAGTCACCGGTTTCTTGTACGGCACCATTGGTCATCGGCACATGAGCAATAATCGTTTTGCCGATATTGGCTTGCCAAATCCGGATGGTTGCGATCCCATTTTGTGGGATGCGGGCAGGATCGACCAGACCGTTGCTGATGCCAAACGGGCCAACGGCAGAGGTCAAGTTGCCGCAATTACCACTCCAGTCGACAAAGGGCTTGTCGATCGACACTTGTCCAAAAAGATAGTCAATATCGTGATCCGGACGCGTGCTTTTTGAAAGAATCACGGTCTTGCTAGTACTTGAAGTGGCTGCACCCATGCCGTCTGTTTGTTTGCCATACGGGTCAGGGCTACCGATGACTCTGAGTAATAAAGCGTCACGCGCTGCACCCGGCACTTGAGTCGCTTTAGGCATATCTTCTAGACGAAAAAAAACACCTTTGCTGGTGCCGCCGCGTATGTACGTGGCAGGAATTTTTATTTGGGGGGCGTGACTCATAGCGATATCCTTCAATGTCTGTCTGTATCGTTTAACGCTGAGCAACGCTCAGCGACTCAAAGGGCTTAACACTTGCTCGGTTGACTCAAGCACTGGTCCGGTTGGGTAGCGCTTGAAGCCGACTCGATTCATTCTATAAAATTGTTGGTCCAATTAAACTTGGTTGGCATTAGGCCACAGCATTTGATTCAAGAAAGTCTTGTGCAAAACGCTGCAACACGCCGCCCGCTTCATAAATCGAAACCTCTTCGGCGGTATCTAACCGGCACGTGACTGGGATTTCAAGTTGTTCTCCATTTTTACGCTGAATCATCAGCGTCAGCGTGGCTAACGGGGTTCGTGCGCCCAAAACGTCGTAGGTTTCAGTGCCATCCAAGCCAAGCGTCAAGCGACTCACGCCTGCTTTGAACTCTAATGGCAAGACACCCATCCCGACCAAATTAGTGCGATGGATGCGCTCGAAGCCTTCAGCAACAATGGCCTCAACGCCAGCCAGGCGAACACCTTTGGCAGCCCAGTCGCGTGAAGATCCTTGTCCGTAGTCTGCGCCCGCCACAATAATGAGTGGTTGCTGACGGGTCATGTAGGTTTCGATTGCCTCCCACATGCGGGTGACTTTGCCTTCGGGCTCAATGCGTGCCAAAGACCCTTGCTTAACTTTACCGTTTTCAAGCACCATTTCATTGAGCAGTTTGGGGTTCGCAAACGTGGCGCGCTGAGCGGTTAAGTGATCGCCACGATGGGTGGCGTACGAGTTGAAGTCTTCTTCAGGCACGCCCATCTTTGCCAAGTATTCGCCCGAGGCGCTATCCAGCATGATGGCGTTTGAAGGTGACAAGTGGTCTGTCGTGATGTTGTCGCCCAGCACGGCTAAGGGACGCATCCCTTTGAGCGTACGTTCGCCAGCCAGGGCGCCTTCCCAGTACGGGGGGCGACGAATGTATGTGCTTTGTGGACGCCAGCCATATAGGGGGCTAAGCTTTTCTCCGGTATCAACAGTCGCGGCAAACATCGGTTCGTAGACTTTACGAAATTGCTCTGGCTTGACGCTCGAGTTGACGATGGCGTCGATCTCTTCGTCTGAGGGCCAAAGGTCTTTTAAGGTGACGGGCTTACCCTCTTGATCAAGACCCAATACATCTTTTTCGATATCAAATCGGATAGTGCCAGCGATCGCGTAAGCGACCACCAGAGGGGGCGAGGCTAAGAAGGCCTGCTTGGCGTAAGGGTGAATCCGACCATCAAAGTTTCTGTTACCCGACAAGACAGCCGTGGCGTACAAGTCGCGATCAATAATTTCTTGTTGGATGACTGGATCTAGCGCTCCGCTCATGCCGTTACAGGTTGTGCACGCAAACGCCACGATGCCAAAGCCGAGGCTCTCGAGCTCTGTGAGAAGTTTGGCCTCTTGGAGATACAGCTCAACAGTTTTTGAGCCAGGGGCGAGCGATGACTTTACCCAAGGCTTACGCGTTAAGCCTTTCGCATTTGCATTGCGCGCCAATAAGCCTGCTGCAATGACGTTGCGAGGGTTGCTGGTGTTGGTGCAGCTTGTGATGGCCGCAATGATCACTGCGCCATCAGGCATCAGACCAGGATCGTTTTCAACTTTACCCGAGATCCCTTGAGCTGCGAGTTCTGACGTTGGAACTCGACGATGGGGGTTTGAGGGGCCTGCGATATTACGCACGACGCTTGATAAGTCAAAGCGCAAGACGCGTTCGTATTCGGCGCTCTTCAGGCTATCGGCCCATAAGCCAGTTTGTTTAGCATAGGTTTCAACGAGTTTGATCTGTTGGTCTTCGCGGCCAGTCAAACGCAGATAGTCAATCGTTTGCTGGTCAATATAGAACATTGCGGCAGTCGCGCCGTACTCAGGCGTCATGTTCGAAATGGTGGCGCGATCGCCTAGCGTTAAGTGGGGCACGCCTTCGCCAAAAAACTCAAGGTACGACGATACGACTTTTTGATTGCGTAAAAACTCGGTCAGAGCCAGCACCATGTCCGTTGCAGTCATGCCAGGCTTGAGTTTGCCCGTGAGTTCGACGCCAATAATTTCGGGTAAGCGCATCCACGAGGCACGACCAAGCATGACGCTTTCGGCTTCAAGGCCCCCAACACCAATGGCAATGACGCCCAAGGCGTCGACGTGTGGCGTGTGGCTATCGGTTCCGACCAACGTATCCGGAAACGCAACACCATTCAGTGCGTGCACAACCGGCGACATTCTTTCTAAATTGATTTGATGCATGATGCCATTTCCGGGAGGAATGACATCTACGTTTTTAAACGTCTTTTTGGTCCAGTTAATGAAATGAAAACGATCTTCGTTGCGCCGATCTTCGATTGCACGGTTCTTGGCAAATGCATCGGGATCAAAGCCCCCGCATTCGACGGCCAGTGAGTGGTCGACAATCAACTGCGTCGGTACGACCGGATTGACTAGTGCAGGGTCGCCGCCTTGCGCCGCTATCGCGTCGCGCAGGCCCGCTAGATCGACCAAAGCTGTTTGGCCCAAAATGTCGTGGCACACCACACGCGCTGGAAACCACGGAAAATCCATATCGCTCTTGCGCTCAATCAGTTGCTTGAGCGCTGCAGTCAGTAACTCGGGGTCACAACGACGCACCAGATTTTCGGCTAACACCCTCGAGGTATACGGCAGTTTGTTGTAGGCGCCGGGCGTAATCGCGTTGACAGCCGCTTGAGCATCAAAATAATCGAGTTTGGTTCCGGGTAATGGCTTGCGATGTGCGCTATTCATATGAACTCAGTCGGATGGTGGTCTAAGGCAAAATCAAAAGGTGAGCCTAGCGGCTCACCTTTTACAGGGACGATGCTAATTACTTACGACGCGCGAGCGGTACAAATTTTTGATCATCGGGCCCGGTGTAGTTGGCAGCAGGACGAATGATCTTATTGTCGACACGTTGTTCAATAATGTGCGCAGCCCAGCCAGCGGTGCGTGCGATCACAAACAGTGGTGTAAACATGGCAGTGGGTACGCCCATCATGTGATACGACACGGCCGAAAACCAATCCAGGTTTGCAAACATTTTTTTCGAATCCCACATCACAGCTTCGATGCGATCGGCGATGTCAAACATTTTGGTGGTGCCGGCTTTCTTTGAGAGGCGCAAGGCCACGTCTTTGATCACTTTATTACGTGGATCAGCAATCGTGTACACGGGATGCCCAAAACCAATTACGACTTGTTTAGCCTCAACACGTGCACGAATATCGGCTTCGGCTTCGGCTGGTGTTTCGTAGCGCTTTTGCACTTCGAAAGCGACTTCGTTGGCGCCGCCGTGCTTGGGGCCGCGCAGAGCGCCAATGCCGCCAGCGATGGCCGAATACATGTCTGAACCCGTGCCGGCAATCACGCGGCAGGTGAAGGTCGAGGCATTGAATTCGTGTTCAGCATACAAATTCAGTGAGGTGTGCATCGCACGTACCCAGTCGGCGTTTGGTTTTTTGCCATGTAAAAGATGCAAGAAGTGCGCGCCGATTGAGTCGTCATCGGTTTGCACATCAATGATGCGGCCGTTGTGGCTAAAGTGATACCAGTACAGCAGCGCCGAACCCAGATTTGCCATCAAACGATCGGCGATGTCACGGGCATCAGGGATGTTGTGGTCTTCTTTTTCGGGCAGCATGCAACCCAGTGCCGAGGCGGCAGTGCGCATCACATCCATGGGATGGCTAGCGGCAGGAAGCGATTCAAGCACGGTTTGAAGTTGGGCAGGCAAGCCGCGCAAGTTGCGCAGTTTGTCTTTGTAAGCGGCCAGTTCAGCCTTGTTGGGCAACTTGCCATGAATCAACAAGTGGGCGATCTCTTCGAACTCGCTGCTATCAGCAAAATCAAGAACATCGTAGCCACGATAGTGCAGGTCATTACCGCTACGGCCGACCGTACATAAGGCTGTGTTGCCTGCGGTCACGCCAGACAGCGCGACTGATTTTTTAGGCTTGAACGTTGGTGCAGCTTCTGCGGGTGCAGCGGCTTTTGTTGCAGGAGATTTTTTAGCAGTTGCCATGATATGTGTCCTTGATCAGGTTATTTCGATTTGCCTTGGGCGAACAACACGTCGAGTTTGCCTTCAAACTCGTGGTAATTAATGCGCTCGTAGAGTTCATCACGCGTTTGCATCATGTCGATCACGTTTCGCTGATGTCCGTCGCGACGAACTGCCTCGTAGACCGCTTCTGCTGCTTTATTTGCGGCACGAAATGCCGATAATGGGTACAACACCATGCCAACACCGGCAGACTTGAGCTCGTCGACGCTGAACAAGGGCGTTTTGCCGAATTCAGTGATATTTGCCAGCAGCGGAACGCCGGCTGCTTTGCCAAATTTTTCAAAAGTGGCAAGGTCGTAAGCGGCTTCGGCGAAGATTGCATCGGCGCCAGCTTCGATACAGGCTAAGGCGCGTTCAATCGCGGCGTCTACGCCGTGCGAGGCGATCGCATCGGTGCGTGCAATGATGTAAAAGCTGTCGTCGGTACGTGCATCGACGGCCGCTTTGACGCGGTCACGCATCTCTTCGGTTGAAACGATTTCTTTTCCTGGACGATGGCCGCAGCGTTTTGCGCCAACCTGATCTTCGATGTGACAACCCGCGGCACCGAATTTAGTGAGACTTTGAATCGTGCGGGCGATGTTAAATGCCGAGGGGCCAAAGCCAGTATCAATGTCAACGATCAAGGGGGTGTCGCACACGTCTGTGATACGACGCACGTCGGTCAGGACGTCGTCAAGCGTGTTGATGCCCAAATCCGGTAAGCCTAGCGAGCCTGCAGCGACTCCGCCACCCGAAAGATAAATGGCTTTGAAGCCGGCGCGCTTGGCCAGCAAGGCATGGTGTGCGTTGATGGCACCAATAATTTGTAGCGGCTGCTCAGACGCGAGGGCGGCACGAAAGCGCTCGCCGGCGGTTGCTTGTTTAGACATATCTTTCTCCAAAAACAGATAAAAAAAATGAACCCGCCAGACAGTGTCTGAGAGGGTTCATTTTTATACGTACATAAAAATTACTTCAGCAGATGCGCAACAGCGTCGCGTTCTTCAATCAGCTCTTTCAGGGTTAAATCCATACGCTCTCTTGAGAAGGCATCGATTTCGAGACCCGTCACGCGTTGATACTCGCCGCCCTGGCAGGTGACCGGTACGCCGTACATCGTGCCTTCAGGAATGCCGTAGCTGCCATCCGAAGCAACACCCATGGTGACCCACTTGCCGTTTGTGCCCAGCACCCAGTCACGAATGTGATCGATTGCTGCGTTGGCAGCTGAGGCTGCAGACGACAAGCCACGCGCTTCAATGATTGCGGCACCGCGCTTGCCGACCGTGGGCAAGAAGACATCGCGATTCCAGGCTGAATCGTTAATGAGTTTTTCGACGCTTTGACCGCCAATAGTCGCAAACCGGTAGTCAGCGTACATGGTGGGCGAGTGATTGCCCCACACTGCCAATTTTTGAATATCGGCAACAGGCTTGCCCATTTTTGCTGCCAATTGTGACAAGGCGCGATTATGGTCAAGACGCAGCATGGCAGTAAAGTTTTTTGCCGGCAGATCAGGAGCCGATTTCATGGCGATGTAAGCATTGGTGTTGGCTGGGTTGCCCACGACTAACACTTTGACATTACGGTGTGCCACTTCATTTAAGGCCTTGCCCTGAGCCGTAAAAATTGCGGCGTTAACGGCGAGCAGGTCAGCGCGTTCCATGCCAGGGCCGCGTGGGCGTGAACCCACCAACATGGCCACTTCGACATCTTTGAACGCTTCACGTGGGTCGCCATGGGCAGTCATTGACTGCAGCAGGGGAAACGCGCAGTCGTCGAGCTCCATCATGACGCCCTTGAGTGCTTTTTGCGCTTTTTCGTCAGGAATCTCGAGCAATTGCAAGATGACAGGTTGGTCCTTGCCGAGCATCTCGCCTGAAGCGATACGAAACAAGAGTGCGTAGCCGATTTGACCGGCAGCACCGGTGACCGCAACGCGCACGGCGGGTTTAGACATAGTTTTCTCCGAGAAGGCTGAGTAGATTGCTAGGATATAGAAACGAGAATGGCCTGAAATGCTTTGCTTAACTAGCAGTTTAGCTTTTTTGCCTCGACCCGCTCTTAAGGGCTGGGGAGGCCGAATTTCAGAGCGCGATGCTAGAACAAATCCTATGCGTAGTCAACCAATCATATATCTTATATAAGACACAAGAGTCGTAGACTTACGCCTCGGCTTGTGACACAATGACAACATGCGTTTGAATAGCTCTGATGATGTCTGAGGCCTTAGCCCGCAAACCCTTGCCTGCAGCAAGCGCGACAGGTTCGGCGGCCTTCAGTCCCCTCTACCGACAGATTAAAGATTTGTTGGTGCAGGCGCTTGACCGCGGCGATTGGAAACCCGGCGAAGCGATCCCCAGCGAAACTGAACTAGCGATGCGTTTTCAGGTGAGCCAGGGGACGGTGCGCAAAGCCGTTGACGAGCTTGCCGCTGAGAATCTCTTAATCAGACGCCAAGGGAAGGGGACATTTGTCTCAACTCATCACGAGGCGCGCGTGCGCTTTCGCTTTTTGCGCCTCGCGCCCAACCAAGGTGAGGCTCAGCCTGCTGAAAGCCAAATTCTTGATTGCAAGCGGGTGCGCGCAAGTGTTGAGGTTGCGCGCGCACTTGAACTCAAGGCTGGCGACCCCGTGGTGGCGATTAGGCGTTTGTTGTCTTTTGCCTCAGTGCCCACCGTCGTTGACGACATCTATTTGCCGGGCGTTTTGTTTAAAGGGTTAACAGCCGATCTGCTGAGCGGGTACGTCGGCCCGCTTTACGGGTTTCTAGAAACCGAATTTGGTATCAACATGGTGCGCGCCGAAGAGAAGCTTCGCGCCGTGAGCGCCGATCAAGACATGAGTGCCTTGTTGGGGATCCCAAAAGATACCCCTATGCTTAAAGTAGATCGTATCTCGTACACATACGCCGACCGTCCGGTAGAATTACGCATGGGTCATTATGTGACTGATCGGTATCATTATCGTAATAGCTTGAATTAATTGAACTAAATGGTTGATTTGAACCGATTGCCCACATCGGCGAGAATAGAGTGTTTATCCTAATTGAATGTTTTTAGATCGAGGTCGTTATGTCTGACACAGCCCCAAAGCCGCGTCCTCAGTTTCGCAATATTAATGTGACTGATTTGATGCACTATCGCCTGCCTATGGCAGGCAAAGTTTCGATCCTTCATCGAATCAGTGGCGCCGCGTTGTTTTTATGCTTGCCGCTGTTGATCGCCTTGTTTGCGATGAGCTTTGTCTCTGAGGCGGGCTTCGCGTCGATGTCCAAAGTGATCGGACACCCGTTGATGAAGCTGATTTTGCTCGGTTTAATCTGGGGCTATCTGCATCACTTCTGTGCCGGCATTCGTTACCTCTTGCTTGATTTGCACATTGGTGTCGATAAAGAGTCTGCAGCAAAAAGTGCGAGTGTCGTGATGGGCGTTAGCCTGGCGCTGACTGTTGTGTTTGGTCTTAAATTGTTCGGAGTCTGGTAATGGTCCCTATCGAAAAAATTGGCACCAAGCGCTTGGTGGTTGGTGCGCACTACGGCACTGGTGAGTTCATCATCCAACGCGTCACCGCCATAATCCTGGCGATTTACACCTTGGTGCTGCTGGTCGGCATTCTGACAATGTCAGGCTTCACCTACGCTGGCTGGAAAAACCTCTTTACCTTTACCTGTTTTGGTATCCCCGCGGGTCAGGTGCTTGCGTCGCTGGCAATGTTTTCGCTTGCCTGGCACGCTTGGATTGGCGTGCGTGACATCTGGATGGATTATGTCAAGCCCGTAGGTATTCGTTTGTTGTTGCTGGTCCTCACTATCCTGTGGTTGGCTGGATCAGTCGTGTACTTTGTACACACCCTCTGGAGAAACTAAGCCGTGGTCGCCGTCAAATCATCTTTACCGCGCCGTCAATTTGATGTGGTCGTCGTGGGAGCCGGCGGAGCCGGCATGCGTTGTTCTTTACAGCTCGCAAACGCCGGGCTTTCCGTTGCAGTGTTGTCTAAGGTGTTTCCAACTCGCTCGCATACTGTTGCAGCGCAGGGTGGTATTGGCGCCTCCTTGGGCAATATGAGCGAAGACAACTGGTACTGGCACATGTATGACACCGTGAAGGGGTCAGACTGGCTGGGCGACCAAGATGCCATCGAGTTTATGTGCCGCGAGGCGCCTAACGCGGTCTACGAACTCGAGCACATGGGTATGCCGTTTGATCGCAACGCAGATGGCACAATTTACCAGCGTCCCTTTGGCGGCCATACCGCGAACTTTGGCGAAAAGCCCGTGCAACGCGCTTGCGCAGCGGCCGACCGTACTGGCCACGCTTTGTTGCACACGCTGTACCAGCGTAACGTGGCTTCACGCACGCAGTTTTTCGTTGAGTGGATGGCGCTTGATCTGATTCGCAATCAGGCCGGTGATGTGTTGGGCGTGACTGCGCTCGAAATGGAAACCGGCGAGATCTATATTTTTGAAGCCAAGACAACTGTGATTGCTACTGGCGGTGCCGGTCGTATCTGGGCAGCCTCGACGAACGCCTTTATCAACACGGGCGACGGTATGGGTATGGCTGCACGTGCCGGCATCCCGATGATGGATATGGAGTTCTGGCAGTTTCATCCAACTGGTGTGGCTGGCGCTGGCGTACTCATCACCGAGGGTGTGCGCGGCGAGGGCGGTATCTTGCTCAATAAAGATGGCGAGCGCTTCATGGAGCGCTATGCTCCAACCTTGAAAGACTTGGCACCGCGTGACTTTATTTCGCGCTGTATGGATCAAGAAATTAAAGAAGGGCGTGGCTGTGGCCCGGATGGTGCCTACGTGCACCTTAAGCTTGACCACCTAGGTGCAGATGTCATCAGCAAACGCTTGCCCTCGATTCTTGAAATCGGTCACAAGTTTGCCAACGTTGATGCGACCAAAGAGCCAATCCCAGTTGTGCCAACCATTCACTATCAGATGGGCGGTATTCCTTGTAATTACAACGGGCAGGTCACGACTTGGGATGGCAAGCAAACTCATATCGTCAATGGACTCTATGCGATTGGTGAGTGCTCTGCAACGTCGGTGCACGGCGCCAACCGCTTAGGCACTAATTCGTTGTTAGATTTGATCGTGTTTGGTCGGGCCGCAGGTAACCATATCGTTGCCGCTCACCCCGAGCGTCAGCATGCGCACCAGCCCTTGGCACAAGAGTCGGTCGATTTTTCGCTTGACCGTGTCAATAAGCTCGAAAGCCGCACCAAAGGCGAAAAAACGCAAGTGGTGGGTAACGACATTCGTAACGCCATGCAACAGCATTGCGGGGTGTTCCGCACCCTCGCGTCGTTGAACGAAGGCGTGAAAAAAATCGATGCGCTGGCCGAAAAAGTCGACAACATCGCGTTTGTCGACAAGTCAAAAGTGTTTAACACTGCGCGTATTGAAGCGCTTGAACTGAGCAACATGATTGAAGTTGCGCGCTCGACGATTCATTCTGCGGCTGCGCGTACTGAAAGTCGTGGCGCTCATGCGCTCGACGATCACCCAACACGCGACGACGATAACTGGATCAAGCACACCTTGTGGTATTCGGACGGCAACCGCCTCGATTACAAACCTGTGCAAATGCAGCCACTCACCGTTGAAAGTTTCCCGCCCAAGTCGCGGACCTTCTAAGACAAGTTACCTGGATACCTATCATGAGCACAAAGCGCATCGTGAAATTTGAAATCTACCGTTACGATCCTGACAAGGACGAGCGCCCTTACATGCAAAAGCTTGAGGTCGAGCTGCAGCCAACCGACAAGATGTTGTTGGACGCCTTGATTCGCATCAAGATGGACGTTGACGACAGTTTGGCGTTGCGTCGTTCGTGCCGTGAGGGCGTGTGCGGCTCAGATGCGATGAACATCAATGGCAAAAACGGCCTGGCTTGCACCACGAACATGCTTGAATTGACTGAGCCTGTTGTGCTGCGCCCCTTGCCTGGCCTGCCGGTGATTCGCGATCTGATCGTTGATATGACGCACTTCTTTAATCAGTATCATTCGATTAAACCTTACCTGATCAACGACACACCACCGCCAGAGAAAGAGCGTCTGCAGACTCCCGAGGCACGCGACGAACTCAATGGTTTGTACGAGTGTATTTTGTGCGCCTGCTGTTCAACATCGTGCCCATCTTTCTGGTGGAACCCCGACAAGTTTGTGGGCCCCGCCGGTTTATTGCAGGCTTATCGTTTTATTGCGGATACGCGCGATCACGCGACTGCTGAGCGCCTCGATAACCTCGAAGACCCCTATCGTCTGTTTCGCTGCCACACCATCATGAACTGCGTCGATGTTTGCCCTAAAGGGTTGAATCCTACTCAGGCGATTGGCAAGATTAAAGAAATGCTTGTGCGTCGTACGGTGTAGACGGATGCTGCACAAATGAGCCAACTCTCAGACATGGACCGCACTAGGCTGCGTTGGCGTGCCCGGCGCGGTTTGCTCGAAAATGATCTGATGCTCACTAAGTATCTGGATACCTACGAGTCGGCCTTAACGGATGTGGACGTCTCAGCGCTCACCCAGTTGTTTGAACTAGGTGATAATGAGCTGTTAGACTTGCTTTTAGCTCGGATCGAGCCGGTGGGGGTGCTAGATCGCCCGGCAGTGCACGCGGTGCTCGCTAATATTCGCGCGTTATGAACCTGCGTAAAAAAAATATAGAAGGAACAATTCATGAAACTATCTGACAAAAAAGCTACGCTCTCGTTCTCTGACGGAAGCCCCTCCTTTGACTTCCCGGTCTACGACGGTACGGTCGGCCCGCAGGTGATTGATATTCGTAAGCTGTATGGCCAAACTGGGATGTTTACCTACGACCCAGGTTTTTTGTCGACAGCTTCGTGCACCTCAGACATCACTTACATCGATGGCGATAAAGGCGAGTTGTTGTACCGCGGTTATCCGATTGAAGAGTTGGCCGTCAATTGTGATTTCATGGATATCAGTTATCTGATCCTGAATAGCGAGTTGCCGGATGCCAAGCAAAAGCTTGCCTTTGATACCTTGGTGACCAATCACACGATGGTCAACGAGCAGATGCAATTTTTCTTACGTGGCTTTCGTCGAGATGCGCACCCAATGGCGGTGTTGACCGGTCTGGTCGGTGCCATGTCGGCGTTCTATCACGACTCTAATGACATTACCAATCCGCACCATCGTCACGTGGCAGCGATCCGTTTGATCGCCAAGATGCCGACTTTGGTCGCAATGGCCTACAAATACTCACAAGGCCAACCTTACATCTACCCGAAAAACAGTTTGTCATATACCGGCAATTTCTTGCGCATGATGTTTGCAACACCTTGCGAAGAATACGTTGTGAACCCTGTTGTTGAGCGTGCGCTCGACCGTATTTTTATTCTGCACGCTGATCACGAACAAAACGCCTCAACGTCAACAGTGCGTTTGTGCGGTTCGTCTGGCACGAACCCCTTTGCAGCTATTGCTGCGGGCGTGGCCTGCTTGTGGGGCCCCGCACACGGTGGCGCCAACGAAGCTTGCTTGCAAATGCTCGAAGACCTGCAAGCCAAGGGCGGTATGGCCAAGGTCGGCGAGTTCATGGAACAAGTCAAAGACAAGAACTCAGGCGTTCGTTTGATGGGTTTTGGTCATCGTGTTTATAAAAACTACGATCCACGCGCTAAGTTGATGCAGCAAACCTGCAAAGAGGTATTGGCTGCCTTGGGTCTTGAAAATGACCCGCTGTTCAAACTCGCAATGGAAGTCGAGCGTATTGCGCTCGAAGATCCGTATTTTGTTGAGCGCAAGCTTTATCCAAACGTCGATTTCTACTCTGGCATTGTTCAGCGTGCGATCGGTGTGCCAACGGCTTTGTTTACGGCGATTTTTGCTTTGGCGCGTACCGTTGGCTGGATTGCCCAATGGAACGAGATGATTTCTGATCCAGAGTACAAAATTGGTCGCCCTCGCCAGTTGTATCAAGGTGCGACTTCGCGCTCTGTTCCTAAGCGTAAATAAGTATCCGGTGTTTTCCTTGCTTGTGCGTCTCGCGCAAGCAAGGAGGCAAAGACGACCTACGGGTCGTTTTTTTTATGCCAGTCCGAGTTGGTCGCGTCTGAACCCTGTTTCGTTCGCACAACGCTTATCAAAATAACCTTCGATAATCAAAGGCTATCTACACAAAAGCCGTTGGTTTATTGACCCCGCGGGTTATACTTCGTCGCCGGACTTTAAGGCTCAAAACAACTGCCTTCTGCCCGCTATCCGCAAATCGGTTTGGCCGAGTAAACGGAAGGTATTCCTGCATCGTAACGGGTGAAGCACCCGACAAGGTGAAGCGTCAAATGTCATCAGAACTCGAATCTCTAAAGAACTCCTATCTTTTTGGGGGTAATGCTCCGTATGTCGAAGAGCTTTATGAGGCTTATCTCGACAACCCTGGCTCGGTGCCAGACAACTGGCGAAGCTATTTCGATCAGTTGCAGCATATGCCTGCGACAGATGGTCAGGCAGAAACCCGTGATCAAGCTCACGCGCCGATCGTTGAGTCGTTTGCGATTCGCGCTAAAACAAATGGCTTTGCACAGCGTGCAAAAGAATCTGATCTAGCCGTTGCAACTAAGCAAGTGCACGTGCAGTCTTTGATTGCAGCGTATCGCTCACTTGGTTCAAGATGGGCTGATCTCGATCCGCTCAAGCGCACCGATCGCCCCGCGATCCCAGAATTAGACCCCGCGTTTTATGGCTTAAATGAAACCGATCTCGATCAGGTTTTTTCGGCGGCCAATACTTATTTTTCTAGCGCAAGCACCATGACCTTGCGCGATATTCTCAAAGCCTTGCGTGATACCTATTGTCGTTCGGTCGGCGCCGAGTTCATGCATGCGTCTGATCCTGCAGTCAAGCGCTGGGTTCAAGAGCGCCTTGAGTCAACCTTGTCTGCGCCACTGGTTTCGCCTGAAGGTAAACGTAATCTGCTGCAGCAGCTCACTGAAGCTGAAGGCCTTGAGCGCTATTTACACACAAAATACGTTGGTCAAAAGCGCTTTTCGCTTGAGGGCGGCGATAGTTTTATTGCCTCAATGGATGAGCTCGTACATCATGCGGGTGAGTCGGGCGTTCAAGAAATCGTGGTCGGCATGGCGCACCGTGGTCGCCTGAACATGCTCGTGAATATCATGGGCAAGATGCCTGGCGATTTGTTTGCCGAATTCGAAGGTCATCACGCCGAAGGTTTAAGCGATGGTGATGTGAAATACCACAACGGTTTTTCAAGTGACCTTTCCACGCGTGGCGGCCCAATGCATTTGTCGCTCGCGTTTAACCCCTCGCACCTTGAAATCGTCAACCCAGTGGTTGAGGGTAGTGTGCGCGCGCGCCAAGAGCGTCGCGGTGCTGAGGGCTACAAGCAAGTGTTGCCCGTGCTGGTGCATGGCGATGCGGCGTTTGCCGGGCAAGGTGTGGTCATGGAAACCCTCAACCTCGCCGAGACTCGTGGTTATGGTACCGGTGGCACTGTCCATCTTGTGATTAACAACCAGATCGGGTTTACCACTTCTGACCCGCGCGATACACGCTCAACGATCTATTGCACTGACGTGTCAAAGATGATTGAAGCGCCGGTGTTTCACGTGAACGGTGATGACCCTGAAGCGGTGGCTTTTACCACTCGTCTGGCGCTCGACTTCAGAATGAAGTTTGGTCGTGATGTGGTCGTGGATATTGTGTGCTTCCGTAAACTCGGTCATAACGAACAAGATACCCCTTCGCTCACGCAGCCTTTGATGTACAAGCGCATTGGCGCGCATCCTGGCACGCGTAAGCTCTATGCAGACAAATTGACTGCGCAGGGCGTGCTTAAAGAAGGCGAGGGCGATCAACTCGTGAAAGACTATCGCCAGTACATGGAAGACGGCCAGCGCACCATCGAGCCTGTCCTGACAAATTACAAAAGCAAGTACGCCATTGACTGGACACCGTTCTTAAATGCAAAGTGGACAGACCAGGCTGACACAGGTGTACCGTTAGCTGAACTCAAAAGTATTGGTGAGGCTCTGACGCAGACGCCTGCGGGGTTCACGCCTCACGCATTGGTCACAAAGCTGCTCAATGATCGTCGAGCAATGGCACGTGGTGAACAAAATCTTGACTGGGGGATGGGCGAGCATCTGGCCTTCGCAACGCTGGTCAAGGCAGGGTACGCAATTCGCATTACTGGCCAAGACTCAGGTCGCGGCACCTTCACTCATCGTCACGCGGTATTGCATGATCAAAATCGTGAGCGCTGGGATGATGGCACTTATATTCCGTTGCAAAATATTTCGGCTGAGCAGGCACCGTTTACAGTCATTGACTCGGTCTTGTCCGAAGAGGCCGTGTTAGGCTTTGAGTACGGTTACTCTTGCGCTGATCCTAATACGCTTACGATTTGGGAAGCCCAGTTCGGCGACTTCGTGAACGGTGCTCAAGTGGTGATTGATCAGTTCATCGTGTCTGGTGAGGCCAAATGGGGACGTCAGTCTGGTTTGACCATGATGCTGCCGCACGGTTACGAAGGTCAAGGGCCTGAGCATTCATCCGCACGCATTGAGCGCTTCTTGCAATTGTGCGCTGACAACAATATTCAGGTTGTGCAGCCCACCACAGCGTCTCAGATTTTCCATCTGTTACGTCGACAGATGGTACGCCAGTTCCGTAAACCTTTGGTCATTTTGACGCCGAAGTCACTGCTTCGTAATAAAGATGCGGGCTCTGCTCTTAAAGAGCTGTCGACTGGTCGGTTTCAGCCAATTATCCCTGAGCTCGACGAGAAGATTAAAGCGGCTTCGGTTAAACGCGTTCTCGTGTGCTCGGGTAAGGTGTATTACGACTTAGTGCACGGTCGTGCTGATCGTAAAGACGATTCGGTTGCGATTGTTCGCGTTGAGCAGTTGTATCCCTTCGCCCACAAAACTTTTGAGGCTGAGTTGCGCAAGTATCCCAAGGCAACTGAAGTGGTCTGGGTGCAAGACGAGCCGCAAAACCAGGGCCCCTGGTTTTACGTGCAACACCATCTTTACCAAAACATGTCAGCTGGCCAAAAGCTGGGTTATGCCGGGCGCCCAGCGTCTGCCTCGCCTGCCGTCGGTTATTTAGCTAAGCATCAAGAACAGCAAAAAGCTTTGGTTGATCAAGCCTTTGGCAAGTTCAAAGTGTTCATGCTGACTAAATAATCTAGCCTAAGCGACTTTACCGAAATACTACGATCCCTCACGGAAAAAAAATGGCAATCACCGATGTAGTTGTGCCCCAACTGTCTGAGTCTGTATCTGAAGCAACGTTGTTAACCTGGAAGAAAAAACCCGGTGAGGCGGTCACCGCTGACGAAATTCTGATTGAAGTTGAAACCGATAAAGTGGTGCTAGAGGTGCCGGCTCCTGCTTCGGGTGTCTTCACAGAAATCGTGCGCGCCGATGGCAGTATGGTGGTGGCGGGCGAGGTGATTGCTCGTATCGATACCGCCGGTAAAGCTGCTGCAGCCACAGCTTCACCAGCAAGTACTGCTGCAGCCGCGCCAGCCCCAGTCTCGGCGCCCATAGCTGCCTCGGTTGGTAGCGCTGGTGTGGCGTCTCCTGCTGCTGCCAAGATTCTTGCTGAAAAAGGCGTGGCAGCGTCAAACGTCTCGGGTTCAGGACGGGATGGTCGTATCACGAAAGGCGATGCGCTTGGTGCTTCGGTAACCCCTGCTGCTGTCAAGGCTGCGCCGCTGGCAAACCCTTCTGTACCAATGACGCAATCGCTTGATGGTCGTCCTGAGCAACGCGTGCCCATGAGCCGCTTGCGTGCTCGCGTTGCCGAGCGTCTGTTGCAATCGCAGCAAGATAACGCGATCCTCACAACCTTTAACGAAGTCAATATGCAAGGCGTGATCGATCTGCGCAACATGTATAAAGACAAATTTGAAAAAGAGCACGGCGTGAAGCTGGGCTTTATGTCATTTTTTGTCAAAGCAGCTGTTGCCGCACTCAAGCGTTACCCAGTATTAAATGCCTCTATCGACGGCAAAGACATTATTTATCACGGCTATTTTGATATCGGTATTGCTGTTGGCAGCCCACGTGGCCTCGTTGTGCCGATTCTGCGCAATGCTGATCAACTCTCTATCGCCGAAATCGAAAAAACAATCGCTG
The DNA here is from genome assembly GCA_030832095.1 of Gammaproteobacteria bacterium. Classification (GTDB taxonomy): domain Bacteria; phylum Pseudomonadota; class Gammaproteobacteria; order Burkholderiales; family Burkholderiaceae_B; genus Zwartia; species Zwartia planktonica. The sequence continues at coordinate 53,175 of JAURJT010000023.1, forward strand.
ATTTTGGCAAGCGCGCCTCAGAGGGTAAGCTTGGTATCGAAGAGATGACCGGTGGCACCTTCTCGATTTCAAACGGTGGCGTGTTCGGCTCGATGTTGTCAACGCCAATTATCAATCCTCCTCAGTCAGCGATCTTGGGCGTTCACGCCACCAAAGAGCGCGCTGTGGTTGAAAAAGGCCAAATCGTGATTCGGCCGATTAATTACTTGGCAATGTCTTACGACCATCGCATTATTGATGGCCGCGAAGCAGTCTTGGGTTTGGTTGCGATGAAAGAAGCGCTCGAAGATCCACAACGCTTGTTACTCGAAATCTAAACCGAGATATTCATGTCTACTCAATTTGATGTTGTTGTGATCGGTGCGGGCCCAGGCGGCTATATCGCTGCCATTCGTGCGGCCCAGTTAGGGTTGTCGGTAGCGTGTATTGACGCCTGGCAAAATGGTAAGGGCGGTCCTGCCCCGGGGGGCACTTGTACCAACGTCGGATGTATTCCGTCTAAGGCCTTGCTGCAGTCTTCAGAGCACTTCGATCAGGTCAACCATCATTTTGCAGAGCATGGCATTGAGGTCAAAGGCGTCAGCCTGAATCTCGAACAGTTGCTTGGCCGCAAAAACAATGTTGTGAAGCAAAACAATGATGGCATTTTGTATTTGTTTAAAAAGAACAAGATCACGTTCTTTCATGGCAAAGGTGCGTTTACTGGCAAGGTAGAGGGCGGCTGGGCGATTAACGTCAGCGGCACTGCAACGGCTGATATCGTAGGCAAACATGTCGTGATCGCAACGGGGTCCTCGGCCCGCCAACTGCCAGGCTTACCCTTTGACGAGAAGCAGGTCTTGTCGAACGATGGTGCACTGAATATTGCGGCTGTCCCGAAAAAATTAGGTGTAATTGGTGCGGGTGTGATCGGTTTAGAAATGGGTAGCGTCTGGCGCCGTTTAGGTGCTGAGGTGACTGTGCTAGAGGCGATGCCTGAGTTTTTGGCAGCAGTGGATCAGCAGGTCGCAAAAGAAGCCTTCAAGATCTTTACCAAGCAGGGTCTGGCGATTCAAACCGGGATCAAGCTCGGTGAGATTAAGGCTGGGGCCAAAAGCGTCACCGTGCCTTACACCGACGCAGCAGGTGCCGAACAAAAGCTTGTGGTCGATAAACTGATTGTCTCGATTGGCCGTGTGCCCTACACCGGTGGGCTGCAGGCCGATACGGTTGGTTTACAGCTCGATGAGCGTGGTTTTGTGGTGGTCGATGGCGATTGCAAAACTAATTTGCCAAACGTGTGGGCTGTTGGCGATGTGGTGCGCGGCCCAATGTTGGCTCATAAAGCCGAAGAAGAGGGTGTTGCGGTTGCCGAACGTATTAGTGGGCAACATGGTCACGTCAATTTCAATACGATCCCTTGGGTCATTTACACCTCACCCGAGATTTCTTGGGTAGGTCAAACCGAGCAACAGCTCAAGGCTAGTGGCCGCGCGTATAAAGCGGGCAGCTTTCCGTTCTTGGCGAACGGTCGGGCGCGCGCCTTAGGTGACACAACTGGGTTCGTCAAAATCTTGGCTGATGCCACAACCGACGAAGTGTTAGGTGTGCACATCATTGGCCCCATGGCCTCTGAATTGATTGCTGAAGCCGTGACCATCATGGAGTTCAAAGGTGCGGCTGAAGACATTGCCCGTATCTGCCATGCGCATCCCACCTTGTCTGAATCCATGAAAGAAGCGGCTCTGGCCGTGGATAAGCGTACGTTGAATTTTTAAGAAACGCCTTTGAACGTTCTTCAATCCTACGAACACACGCTTGCTGAGCGGGGTTATCAATCCGATCCTGCGCAGAGGGCGGCGGTCGACCGTCTGCAGCGCTATTTTGATGACTGGGCTGTTTTTAAAGGGCAGCGTTCAAGCGCAGTGAAGCGCTTTTTCAAGCGTCCTGAGGTTCCGCGGGGTGTCTATTTGTGGGGTGGGGTCGGCCGAGGTAAAAGCTTTTTGATGGATGCTTTCTACGCCACCGTTCCGGTCACGCGTAAGACACGGTTGCACTTCCATGAGTTCATGCGCAGCGTGCATCGCCAGCTTGACGAAGTCAAAGGCATGCAAGACCCGCTTGACGAAGTCGCACGGCGTATTTCAAAAAACTATCGCCTGATTTGTTTTGACGAGTTTCATGTGTCGGATGTCGCTGATGCGATGATCCTTTATCGCTTGTTATTGAAATTCTTTGAGTTTGGCACCTCGTTTGTCATGACCTCAAATTACGAACCATCGACGCTCTATCCTGATGGCTTGCATCGTGATCGCTTATTGCCTGCGATTAAACTGATTCAAGACCGCATGGATATCTTGAACGTTGACGCTGGTATTGACTACCGCAGGCGCACACTCGAACAAGTCAAGTGTTACCACACTCCTGGTGGGGCGCAGGCCGATGAGGCGCTGCAACTGACATTCACTCAGTTGGCAGACACAGCAGCGCAAGATCCTGTTTTGTTGATTGAGCATCGAGAAATTCGCGCCAAACAGCGCGCGGGTAGCGTGGTCTGGTTTGATTTTGCAACGCTGTGTGGTGGCCCGCGCTCGCAAAACGATTATCTTGAATTAGCAAGCCGCTTTCATGCGGTGATTTTGTCTGATGTGCCGAAAATGGGGCCGCGCGAAGCCTCTGAAGCTCGGCGCTTTACCTGGCTCATCGACGTGTTTTACGACCATAAAATCAAGCTGATTATGTCGGCTGCGTGCGAACCCGATGAAATTTACACCTCGGGGCCGATGTCTAATGAGTTTCATCGTACGGTCTCTCGCATTCTTGAAATGCAATCTAAAGAATATCTAGACTCTGAGCGCCGCGATACCGTCAGTATCTAAGTTTAGGTTTTGTGCTGCCGCCAGCAACCCTAAACGGTACACTTATAGCTTAGCTGTCTTTTCAAACCTCAGCACTTGGTCCCTATATGAACACCCGCGTTCTGACTGGCATCACCACTTCTGGCACGCCGCACCTCGGTAATTATGTGGGGGCGATCCGGCCGGCCATACAGGCTAGCCAACAGCAAAACGTTGATGCTTTCTTCTTTTTGGCCGATTATCACGCACTGATCAAGTCTGAAGACCCTGCGCTGATTGCCCGCTCGCGGCTTGAAATCGCAGCAACCTGGTTAGCCTCGGGGCTAGATCCCAAACGTGTCACGTTTTATCGCCAGTCTGATGTCCCCGAGATTCCAGAGCTTTGCTGGATGCTCACTTGTGTGACGGCTAAAGGTTTAATGAATCGGGCCCACGCTTATAAAGCCTCTGTCGATCAAAATACTGCAAAAGGCGTCGAAGCCGATGATGGCATCAATATGGGCTTGTTCTCTTATCCCATTTTGATGGCGGCTGACATTCTGATGTTTAACGCTCACAAGGTACCGGTTGGTCGCGACCAAACGCAGCACCTTGAAATGGCGCGCGATATCGCGCAGCGCTTTAATCATTTGTTTGGTCAGGGGCGTGATTTTTTTGTGTTGCCTGAGGCAGTGATTTCTGAGGATGTCGCAACCTTACCGGGCTTGGATGGTCGCAAGATGTCTAAGAGCTACGGCAATACCGTGCCCTTGTTTGAAGGTGGGGCGAAGGCCCTAAACTCTGCCATCGCCAAAATTGTGACTGACTCGCGAGGCCCTGGCGAACCGAAGGATGCAGATGCTTCGCATCTATATTTGATCTACAAGGCCTTTGCACAACCTGCCGAAACTACAAAGTTTCATGCTGAGCTCGCAGCGGGCATGGGTTGGGGCGATGCTAAAAAACGTTTGTGCGAGCGCATCGAACAAGAGATGGGCCCGTTACGTGCGCACTACGAAGACTTGATGTCGCACCCAGACCGCATTGAAGAGATCCTGCAAGACGGTGCTCGTAAAGCGCGTGCGATTGCAACACCTTTTATTCAAGAATTGCGGCAGGCGGTTGGTTTACGCAGCTTGGCAACTTCCCGCACTGCATCATCTTCGCAGTCGACTAAAAAAGAAAAATCCTCAAGTAAAAGCGCGCGCTACGTTACCTTTCGAGACGAAACCGGTCAGTTTCGGTTTCGCTTGCTGGCGCAAGATGGTGCTGAGTTATTTTCCTCGATTGCTTTTGCTGATCCTAAAGAGGCGGGTGCGGCCATGCGTGCATTGCAGCAGGCAGGCGCGCAGTCCAGCATCAAGCTTGAGGGCGACCTTGGTTTGTTGATTGTGCAAGGCGAGCAAGTCATTGCCAAGGCGCCTGACAGCACCTCGACCGAACAACGTGAACAATTGATCGCGGCGCTGACCTTGGCAATGCAACCTAGCGTCGAATAATTACGACTTTTTTAATTTGGCAAACGCTGCTGCCATTGCGCCACCTGGGCTTGGCTCGGGCGCGCTGCTGGTGCTCGGTTTGCGCGCACCGCGGTTGTTGTTACCACCTGACCCGCCACCGTTGCCCCCGCTCGGGCCACCTCCCGCAGCCATCGACCTCGCCGGCGGCGCGTCATCATTGAGCCGCATCGTTAAGGCAATACGCTTACGCGCAATGTCCACCTCTTGCACACGCACTTGCACGGTTTGCCCAACGCGCACGACGTCACGTGGATCACTCACAAATTTTTCAGCGAGTGCTGAGATGTGCACCAAGCCGTCTTGATGCACACCGATATCCACAAAGGCACCAAAGTTTGCCACGTTGGTCACAACGCCTTCAAGAATCATCCCTGGCAGCAAGTCGTTCAATGTCTCAACGCCTTCTTTGAACGTGGCTGTCTTAAATTCTGGGCGTGGATCGCGACCCGGCTTTTCGAGTTCGAGCAAAATATCCCGTACGGTTGGGACACCAAATTTTTCGTCAACGAACTCGGCGGGCGATAAGCCTTTTAACTTGTCGCGGTTGCCAATCACATCTTTCATCTCGCTGGCAATTTTTTTCAAAATCCGTTCAACCACTGGGTACGCTTCGGGGTGAACGGAGGAGCAATCAAGAGGGTTGTCACCGTTTTGAACGCGTAAAAAACCGGCTGCTTGTTCAAATGCCTTTTCGCCAAAACGTGAAACCTCTTTGAGAGCTTTGCGATTGGCAAACGCACCTTTTTCGTCGCGATAGCTGACGATGTTTTTTGCCAAGGTGCTGTTGAGCCCTGAAACACGGGCGAGCAGGGCAGCTGATGCTGTGTTGACGTCTACACCCACGGCGTTCACGCAATCTTCAACCACAGCGTCAAGCGAGCGAGCAAGTTCGCGCTGATTGAGATCGTGTTGATACTGGCCGACGCCAATGGCTTTAGGTTCGATCTTGACGAGCTCGGCCAAGGGATCTTGCAAGCGACGCGCAATTGATGCGGCACCACGCAACGTCACATCAAGATCCGGAAACTCAAGCGCAGCGAGCTCAGAGGCCGAATATACCGATGCACCCGCTTCAGACACCACGACGCGCGTCAGTTTAAGATCGGGTTGGGCTGCCATTAAATCGACGACGAGTTTTTCGGTTTCGCGCGAAGCGGTACCGTTGCCGATTGCAACGAGTTCGATTTTGTGACGGCGGGCGAGGGTTGCTAACACCGCCAGCGTACCGGCGCGATCACGACGGGGTTCAAATGGATACACGGTTGCGGTTTCAACGACCTTACCGGTGTGATCAATCGCAGCCACTTTGACGCCGGTGCGAATGCCTGGATCTAAACCTAAAACCGCTTTTGGGCCTGCGGGTGCCGCGAGCAGTAAATCTTTTAAGTTGGCGGCAAAGACGCGAATCGCCTCGGTTTCGGCGCTTTCGCGCAGACGCGTGACCATTTCAGACTCGAACATGGTTAAGAGTTTGACCCGCCAGGTCCAGCGCGCAACATCGGCTAACCATTTGGCGCGCGCGCTGGGCGCCGCGGAGAATAAGTCACGACCAAGTTTTAAAAAGTTAGCAACGCGTTCGACGCAAGGGTGCGGAACGAGAATATCTTGGCTTGCCTCAAGACCAATACGCAACTCAAGTGCACCTTGTTGTCGGCCGCGCAACATTGCTAAGATACGATGCGAGGGCAGGGTACGCAGGGGTTCGTTGAAGTCAAACCAGTCTCTGAAGTTTGCGCCATCGGCTTCTTTGCCGTCGGCCACCTTTGAATACAGGTACCCATGCGACCACAAGTGTGTGCGCATATCGCTCAGCAAATCAGCGTTTTCAGCGTAGCGCTCTGCCAAAATATCGCGCGCGCCGTCGAGCGCCGCTTTGACGTCGTTGATGTTAGCTTCGGCGTTGAAGTATTGCGCGGCTAGTGCAGCAGGGTCGCATTGCAGGTCGGCCAAAATGCCATCAGCCAGAGGCTCTAGCCCCGCCTCACGGGCAATCTGCGCACGGGTGCGGCGTTTCACCTTGAACGGGGCATAGAGGTCTTCAAGGCGCTGTTTGGTGTCAGCTTGCTGAATCGACTTTTCAAGTTCAGGCGTAAGTTTGTTTTGCTCTGTAATCGACGCCAAGATCGCAGCACGGCGTTCTTCGAGGTCGCGCAAGTACAACAGGCGCGTATCAAGGTTGCGTAACACCGTGTCATCTAAACCGCCGGTGGCTTCTTTGCGATAGCGTGCGATAAAAGGCACGGTCGAGCCATCGTTCAGTAATTCAATCACGGCCAGCACCTGCGCGGCACGGATACCAAGCTCTTGCGCCAACTGCGCCACGATCCGCACCTCAGCCTCTTGTGAGGTGACGGGTGCGCTGAAAGTGGTTGCCGTTGTGCCAGGCTGAGCAGCCGCTGCGGGGGTGCCTGCAGCAGTAGATGGCTTGGAAGAAGAGGCAGTAGTATTTACAGCGACAGTTGCACCGGAAGCAGTACCGTTCGTGGTCGCTGCACTTGCAGAAGTGGCTTGGGTGGCAGTTTTGGCAGAAGTCGATTCAGTCATTGGAATGAGGGCTTTTTAGCTAAGGCAAACGGACGATTTTGCCACACTAAGACTTCTTCTTCAGCTGAGGCGGTATGATCC
>JAURJT010000024.1 GCA_030832095.1 Gammaproteobacteria bacterium
CTCACGATCCCAGCCTCTGGCAGCTTAGGAGATTTAGCCTGGCAAGCTTGCGAGCGGGCCGAGCCGCAACCCGGTGAAGTCGAAATTGAAGTGCATGCCACGGGTTTGAATTTCAAGGATGTGTTGCTGGCCTTGCACCGCGTACCCGCCATGGGTGATGGCCTAGGCGTTGAATGCGCGGGACGCGTGGTCAAACTCGGCTCCGGTGTCACAGAATTTGCCTTGGGCGAGCGCGTGTTGGCGATGGTCCCTGGTAGTTTGAGTCGCTTCATCTGCGCGCCGGTCGCCACCACGGTTTCGCTTCCTGCCGCCATTGAGGATCGCGCAGCGGCCACCATCCCGATTACGTTTTTGACTGCGGCCTACGCCTTAGAAAGTCTGGCGCACTTGCAGCCAGGAGAACGCGTACTGATTCACGCAGCTACCGGTGGCGTGGGTCAAGCTGCCATCCAAATCGCGCAGGCTGCCGGTGCTGTCGTGTTTGCCACCGCGAGCCAAGGAAAATGGCAAATTCTTAAAGACCTAGGTGTCGAGCACATTTTTGATTCGCGCACCACTGAGTTTGAAGCGGCTATCCGAACGCTGACTCACGGAGAAGGTCTAGACGTTGTGCTCAATAGTCTGCGCGGTGAGTTTACGGATGCAAGCTTGCGCCTGTTAAGAGCGGGCGGGCGTTTTCTAGAGATCGGCATCACCGATTTGCGCACGCCAGAACAAATCGCACAATTCTCTACGGCAATACAATATTTTCCGATTGATCTGATGGTGCTTTACCGAGAGCAGCGTCACGTGCTGCAGACGTTACTGCGCAGACTGCTTGAGCGTTTTGCCACCGACGAGCTCAAACCACTACCCTATCAGACCTTCGCGGCTGAGGCCATCGAAACTGCTTTTCGCACGATGCAACAAGCCAAACACACTGGCAAAGTCATCATCGATATGCAGCGACAAGAATTGATCTCTGAAGAGCACGACAACCAAATTGCCTTGCGAAACAACAAGCGCTGGGTACAACGTCTACAGACCTTGACTGACTCGCCTGTTGACTCATTTCGGTTAGATCCAGACGGCCACTATTTGATTGTGGGTGGCTTAGGTGGGTTAGGCTATCTACTGACTAGAAACTTGATTGACCGAGGCGCACGTTATCTGTCTGTATGTGGCCGCAGTCTGCCAGCCAACGAGCTTTCGGAAAAACTAAAACAGCTCAAACATTCGGGCGTACAAATCGAGGTTACGCAGGTCGATGTCTTAAACTTTTCGGCGACGGCGCTGTGGCTTGAGCAGGCGAATCAAAAAAGAAACGTCAAAGGCATTTTGTTTTTAGCGGGCCAATTACACGACGGCTTGATTCAAAACATGAGTTGGCCACATTTCGAAAAAGCATTGAATGTCAAAACACAAGGTCTACTCAATATCGACACCTTGAGTCGAAAGCTAGACTTAGATTTCTTTATTGCCTTTTCTTCTCTCACCTCGATGACGGGCTCTCCCGGGCAAACAAGCTATGTCGCAGCCAACACCTTCGTCGATCATTTGATGCAGTTACGCATCTCGCAAGGCCTACCAGGGCTGAGCATCAATTGGGGCCCTTGGGAAGAAGCTGGTATGGCACAGCGCTTGAGCGCCACGCAAGCCAAACGCTTACTTGACCTAGGCATAGCACATCTCGCCACTGCACAGGCGCTACAGGTCTTTAATGGTTTGGGTCAAAAGACGCCACCGCAGGTCGGAGTGGCTGCGATCAACTGGTTGCAGTTTTTGAAAAACTTTCCAAAAGCAGCGAACGACCGTTTATATACCTTGTTCAGACAAGCCCAAACCACTGTTGAACGCACTTCGCCTCAGGTTCAAACGCAAACGCAGCAAATGGTTTGGCGTGAACTGTTAAATGAAGTCGACAGGTCTGCGCGTGACCGTCGCCTCGTTGAACTACTCAAGGCTGCTATCAACAAGGTCATCGGGGCCAATGAGAATGAGCCAATCGAACTGAGAAAACCATTATTTGACCTAGGACTCGACTCTCTGACCGCAGTAGAGCTTAAAAACCGCCTTGAAACTAATTTTCTTTGCTCTTTAAGTACGACGCTTTTGTTCGACTATCCGACACTTGAAGCCTTAAGCGGTCATTTGAAGACAAAAATGTCTGATCTTTTTGCAGCAGATGAGCAACCAGTGGTCGATCCCGCGGTCGCGGTGAGCATTCCCGCCACAGATGAATTCGATGACCTCTCTCAAGACGATTTAGAAATGCTTCTTGCATCTAAACTTAAAAAATAACTGATTCAAATCCCATGGCTGAAGGCACTTCGACTCCACAAAACTCCCGTGATCTGATCAAGGGTGCCCTCGTTCGCATTCAAGAGCTCGAATCAGAATTGGCCTTGATTCACGCTCAAAAAAATGAACCCATCGCGATCGTCGGTATGGGATGCCGCCTGCCCGGCGACGCCATCAATCCCAAAACTCTTTGGGATCTGCTAGCCAAAGGTCGAAGCGGCATTTGTGAAGTCCCTGCCGAGCGTTGGGATATCAACGCACTGTACGACCCGGATTTGACCGTACCGGGAAAAATGAACACCCGGTACGGTGGTTTTGTTAAACATGTTGCTGACTTTGACCCTGAGTTTTTTGGCATCTCGCCACGCGAAGCGGCATCGATGGATCCGCAACAGCGCCTGCTACTAGAGGTCACGTGGGAAGCGCTTGAAAACTCAAATATCGATCCGCGCGAACTATATGGCAAAGCAGCAGGCGTGTTTATCGGCATCATTGCCTACGATTATGGGCAGCGACTTTTAGCGCTCAACGGTTTACAAAACATCGACGCGTACTCAGGCACCGGCTCATCGCTAGGCGTAGCGGCTGGGAGACTCTCTTATATTTTGGGCTTAACCGGACCGAGTTTGAGTCTCGATACTGCGTGCTCTTCATCTTTGGTGACCATTCACCTTGCTTGTGAAAGCTTACGCCGCCGCGAATGTGATCTCGCCATTACTGGCGGGGTGAATCTGATGTTAGAACCGGGGCTGAGCGTCAATTTTTCTAAAGCTCACATGCTCTCGGCAGGCGGCCAGTGCAAGACCTTCGATTCATCGGCTGATGGCTATGTTCGGGGAGAAGGCTGCGGCATCGTGATCCTCAAACGTTTAAGTGATGCCATCAAAGACCAAGATCCAATTTTGGCGTTAATCCGCGGATCGGCCGTCAACCAAGACGGTGCCAGCGGTGGCCTGACGGTTCCAAGCGGCCCCTCGCAGTCTGCCGTCATCAGACAAGCCCTGCACAATGCTGGCCTCAGCCCAAGCGATGTAAGTTACATCGAGGCACATGGCACTGGCACCTCGCTTGGCGACCCCATCGAGCTGGGCTCAATGTCCGAAGTCTTTAGTGAACAACGTGCGTTAAATGACCCACTATGGATAGGATCGATTAAAACGAACATCGGTCATTTAGAGGCCGCAGCAGGTATTGCCGGAATCATGAAGTTGGTACTTGCGCTTGAGCACGAACAGCTGCCCCCTCACCTCAATTGCCAAACACCAACTCCGAGATTTCCGTGGAAAGACAAGCCACTTCGTGTGGTGCAAGCGACTCAACCGTGGCCGCGCTCAAGCAAACCCCGTATTGCTGGAGTCAGCAGCTTTGGCTTTAGCGGTACCAACGCCCATATCCTTCTCGAAGAGGCACCACTTGACACGCGTGACCTGAAGAGCCACCCCGCGGCGAAGCGAGTTTCTACACAAATATTAAATTTGAGTGCTCGCTCAGAGCCAGCACTTCGCGAATTGGCAAACACCTACTCTTCGCTTTTACTGAACCACCCAGACATTAACCTGTATCAACTTTGTGCGAATGCAGCAGCAAGTCGAGCAAACCTCAAGTATCGACTGTCTGTCTTAGGAAGCACGTCTCTTGAGATTACTGAGCGTCTAAATGAGTTTGTACGTGCTGAAACCAATCGCGCCATCGTACATGCGCCAGAGCATTCAACTAGCAACACGGACACCGCATTTTTGTTTACAGGGCAAGGCTCTCAATATCCAGGGATGGGTCAAGCTCTGTACGCCACGTATCCTGAATTTAAGAAATGGATCGACCTGTGCGCAAAGATCTTAAGCCAACATTGTGACAAACCCTTAACTGAGCTGTTGTTTCAAACCGAGAGCGCTAGTCTGAATCAGAGTTTGTATACGCAGCCCGCTCTCTTCTGCTTAGAGTATGCCGTTGCAAAACTTTGGCAATCATTTGGTGTGCATCCTACGATTCTTGTCGGCCACAGTTTAGGCGAGTATGTTGCGGCTTGCCTTGCCGGCGTCTTCTCGCTCGAAGACGCAATTGGAATCGTCTCTAAGCGCGCCTCGTTGATGCAGGCATTGCCAAAAAATGGCGCAATGGCCGCCGTGTCGTTATCTGAGAAAGATTTAGCGACTCACCTGCAAGCGTATCAAACTGACGTTGCTATCGCCGCCATCAATGGTAAAGAGCGTTGCGTGATCTCTGGAAACAAAGACAGTGTCGACTTAGTGCTCAAGGCACTAGACCAGCAACAAGTCGCGTACAGCATGCTTTCGGTCTCTCATGCGTTTCACTCTCCTTTAATGGAGCCCATGCTTGCGTCGTTTAAAGAGTACTTAAATACTGTCACCTTCAATCCTGCCCGCATTCCTATTATTAGTAATTTGACAGGTGAGCTGGCAAACCAAGATATCTGTACTCAAGACTACTGGCTCAAGCACATCCGCGAGCCCGTGCAATTTGCAAAAGCTGTTGAGCTTTTGAAAACTAAGAATATTGAGTGTTGTATTGAAGTTGGGCCTAGCCCGATACTTTGCAGTCTGGCCCGCGAAACTTTATCTGGCGCTGCACTGTTGCCCAGTCTTAAACAGCACGAAGCAGACAACTGGCACATCTTGCACGCGCTGGGTAAGCTGCACACGCGACATCAACTCGTTGATTGGCAACAAACGTATCCTCGGTCGACCTTCTCGCATTTGGCGCTACCTAATTATCCATTTCAGCGCGAACGCTATTGGGTTGAGCGTAGACCAGAGCACGCTCAACCCACTCGTCCAGACAAACATAACCATCCGTTGTTAGGCGCACCGCTTAAGCTTCCAGGCTTACCCGAGCAGCAAACACGTTTCAGCACACTGCTTGATACCGAACTCTCTTACCTAACAGAGCATTGCGTGTTTGGTCAGGCCATCTTGCCTGCAACCGGGTTAATTGAAATTGCCCTTGCGGCATACATGCAGCAAGGTGGCTCTTTACCCGTCACACTATCCAATTTTGAGATTAGCCAGGCCTTCACGATTTCAGGGCAAATTGATCATGACTCTCAAATTATTTTGAACCAGAACTCTGAGGGTTATCAGTTTGATTTATATAGCAACGCTCAATCGTCAGAACGAGTGTCAGACCAATGGACGTTGAATGCTCGCGGCCAGATTTCACCCAGCGTTCGAACAGCATCGACCGACAAGACTCTGGCTCAATTACGCAAACGTCTGACTGGCGAATTGACTGTTACTGATTTTTACCAGCACTGCGAAGCACTCGGCATTCACTACGGACCTTCGTACCGTTTGCTCAAACACCTTTGGAAATTTGATCAGCAAGCCCTAGCCGACATTACGCTCTCTGACAACGAACTGGTTGGGCAATTCGATCAGTACTATTGTTATCCCACGCTGCTTGATGCTTGTTTTCAAATTTTATTTTCTGTGTTGCCAACCCAAACGGCCGACGAGATTTGGCTGCCCTTTTCGATTGACAGCCTGACCCTGTATCAACCGCTTGAACCAAACATAGTTTGTCATGTCGAGTTAGTCAGCAGCCCTGAGGAGCGTGTGCAAGTTGCTGATGTCACGGTGTTTAATCAGTCGGGCCAGATCCTATGCCAGGTCTCAAATTTGAAAGCGACCAAAGTCGCAGCAGCAAGCTGGCAAAAAACTGTAGCGACGAGCAACCAAATTAGTCAATTGCTTTACGACATTGACTGGCAGTTAAGTCCTTTGCCACAAGCGATTCCTACTAGCGACACAAGCAATAAGCCAGACATCTGGTTGATTTTTTCTGATGATGCTGGCTTGGGTTCGTGCATACAAGGCAGCTGTGATGCCGCTCAGATTGGGCATATCTCTGTTTATAAAGGTGAGCACTTCGCCGAGCTCAGTCCAACGCAATTTTCGATCAATCCGTTTGCTGCGCAAGATTATTTAAAATTATTTGAACAGCTCTCGGGTCGTGTCATTAGCCGTTGTGTGTATTTGTGGTCTCTAGAGTTGCCAATTCAAATCGCACCCACAACCTCTCTCACTGAGCAAATCGGGCTAGCCTGGAAAGCACCTCTGCATCTCGTACAAGCGTTACAACAACAAACGGTCTCAGACAGACTTTTGCTAGATTTTGTCACCCGTAGCGCCTGCGCTCTCACGTCAAATTCTCAACCGACCTTTCAGGCAGCACCACTTTTTGGTCTGGTGAAGAGTCTACAAGCTGAAGTGTCTAACTTTAGCTGTCGCGTGATTGATCTCGAACAAAATATTGCAGGCGTTGATCGCGCTGCAGAAGCGTCGATGTTGTTTTCAGATACCGTTCAAGCTGCCGAGCGACCCATTGAGGATCAACTCGCTTATCGAAATTCACTGCGTTACGCTCCTCGATTGAAGCGTCTTGCACCGCCTAAACCTGTCCCGGCCACACCTAGCTATCAACTCACGATCCCAGCCTCTGGCAGCTTAGGAGATTTAGCCTGGCAAGCTTGCGAGCGGGCCGAGCCGCAACCCGGTGAAGTCGAAATTGAAGTGCATGCCACGGGTTTGAATTTCAAGGATGTGTTGCTGGCCTTGCACCGC
>JAURJT010000025.1 GCA_030832095.1 Gammaproteobacteria bacterium
TATTTGATACTCATTACAGAAAATGAGGCAAAAAAATAGGCCCCGAAGGGCCTACCGTGATGGCATTACTACCATCGTACGAGATTCTGTTACCCCTGCTATGCGCAGGACCAAAATAAACCTTGGCAGCACGTTCGTATTTCACTCGCTCTCGAAACGTCTGGGGAGAATTGTAATCCCAGTCGCCGATCCAGTCAAAAGTTGCAATTTTAGAGTTTAGGACCATCTCAGCAAACGTACTTTGAAACACGTTAAAGGGCTTATGAATTGACTACCGTACACAGCAGTACCGGCAATATCTATGAAGATCTCGGCTACGTCACCGCAACTGAGATGCACATCAAAGCCACTTTATCTGCAAAGATTTCAAAGGCCATTAAATCTCGTCGTCTGACGCAAACTCAAGCCGCCATTGTTTTCGGCATGCCGCGAATCATGCTGTCCGGCATCCTACGCGGTCAGTTTCGAGATGTTAGTAAAACCAAATTGATTAATTGCTTAAGGCGTTTAGCAATCGACTAACCGATCAACCTCTTTATCGACCATACCAACACCATCTTTACCTGGAATAAACCCATGCACCAACTACCCTCCCAACAAGTCCCTACCGGCCTCAACTCTTATGACGTTGAGCGCATTGACCAGCCCTCTTACTACCCATCGCCTTTGTATGTCCCAGCCTCTGATAGATCTGCTGTTGTTTGCACTAGAATCGTTGACTACTCGATCTTCAGTGCCCCCTGGGCTAAAGAACTTGAGGGGATTTCAGGCCGTCCTTTTTTGGACGACATCGAACCAGAATTCGCGACGCTCTTTGCGCTGCGTGCGCAAGCACTCAATTTTACTGGGCAAAAAATCTCTGACGTAATGTCCACCGCGTTAGGCGCGCTCGCTGAGCAAGGCTTTCGTGCAAAAGAAGTCAGCTACTTATGCAACGACGTCGACATGGACATATCATTAGGAATCGAGTTTGGTGTCGACTGCACCTTTGATCAGTTCGTAGATATTACGAGGTACATGCGCACAGCAATTCGAAATAAACACGAAAATCCCTTAACAGACTTAGTACTTTTTGCGGCTAGCCCTTTGGAGGAGGGCGACAATCATATCGACCAACCCTAAACTTAACATCCTGAATTATCAACCCTTGTTCGTCTACAATTTCAAGATCAAAATAATGAAAAGACAACAATGGCTCACCAAACATCAGCGCGTCGCGCCTCCTTCGGCCTCGCCTTAGCACTCACACTCTTCTTCACTCACCCCACCCAAGCACAAACCCCCGACCCCTACCCCGCGCGCCCAATCAAAGTCATCGTCGGGATCGGTGCTGGTAGTAACACCGACGCCCTCGGCCGCTTAGCGGCCAGCTTTTTATCCAAACAACTCAACCAAGCCGTGGTCGTTGAAAACCGCCCCGGTGCCGGCGGCACGATCGCGGCTGAAGCGGTTGCTACAGCCGCACCAGATGGCTATACCTTGTTGTGGGCCAGCTCTTCAATCCCGATGTTTCCGCACATGTATGCAAATCTTAAATTCGATCCGATCAAAGATTTGATTGGTGCGGGTGGCGTAGCCGAGGGTGGCCTGGTCATCATTACCCGCCCCGATGCCCCCTGGAAAACGCTCGCTGAACTGATTCAATATGGCAAGAGCAAGCCACCTGGCGCAATCTCTTACGCCTCGGCGGGTATTGGCAGTAACGCCTATTTGTTTTCAGAGATCTTTGCGCAAACCGTTGGGCTTGAGTTTTTGCACGTGCCCTACAAAGGCTCGTCTGCCGCCTTGGCAGATATCGTTTCAGGGCAAGTCGATTTTGTATTTGATGGCCCGTCTACCGCCATCCCTCAAGTTGATTCAGGCCGTGTCAGAGCGCTTGCCTTCTCGACCAAAAATCGCAGCAGCTTTATGCCTAATACCCTAACGCTGAACGAAGCCGGTGCAACAGGCTTTGGTCAGCGCACCTGGTTGGCCTTTTTTGCACCGGCAGGCACGCCAAGTGCCATCACTAAAAAACTGTCTGATTCGATCGGTGCGTTTGTACCAACCCCCGCCTTCAGAAAAGAACTTGGCGGGTTGGCGCACGAACCCATGCCAATGACAGGCGAGGCGCTCACAAGTATGATCAAAGAAGAGGCCGTGCAATGGGGCGTGACGCTTAAGTCGCTTAAGTTGCAGCCCTCAAAATAGCTGTATAAAAACTAACCGCATAAAAAATAGCCAAATAAAAATAGCCACATCATTAAAAGAGTCACAACACCACCATGACAAGCACCCGCCCCTCAGCCGTCGAAGGCACGTTCACGATCCACAACTTCACCTTCGAATCCGGTGAAACACTACCCGAGCTGCGCGTCGGCTACGTCATGTACGGCACCCTCAACGCCAAGCGCGACAATCTCTGTTTAGTGATGCCGGGCACTGGCAACTTACGCCACAGCACGCTTGAACACGTTGGCCCCGGGCGCGCCTACGACACCGATCACTATTGCGTCGTATGCACCGATGCTATCGGCGGTGGCACCTCTTCACAACCCGCTGACGGCCTGCATGAACGGTTTCCTAAGTATTCGATCCGCGACATGGTCCATGCGCAATATCTGTTGGCACGCGATGGCTTAGGGCTTGGCGCCTCAACACAAGTCGCCTTACTAGCCGGCGCCTCGATGGGTGCCTTTCAAACGCTTGAGTGGTTGATTCATTACCCCGACTCAGTACGCAACGCCGTGTTGTTGGTGCCAGGCTGGCAAGCCAACAATACCTTCAAAATCGCCACGGCGCGCATGTTTGATTTCATTGAGCTTGATGCGAATTGGCAGGGCGGTGCTTACACCGTTCAGCCTAAAGCGGCTCAGCTTGCTGCGGGCAAACATTATTTTGCTTGGACGGTGACAGATGATTACCTCGAAACCACCGACTACGCGCAGGTTCAA
>JAURJT010000026.1 GCA_030832095.1 Gammaproteobacteria bacterium
GCAATCGCTTCGTCAATCGTTTTATTCAGATTGGTTTTGCAATGGCTTTCGCTGGCCGAAATAAAACCCACCATGACATCAGCCTTGGCTGCCGCAGCACGTTCAGCGCCGCGAGCATTCGGTACCAACACGGCAAGTTTGACACCAGGTTTGCGTTGCACTTGCGCCATCACATCAGCAGCGTCAGCCAATTGCGGCAAGGCGCGTGGCGACACAAATGAAGTGGCCTCAACGCTGCGTAAGCCTGCGTCAATTAAGGCGTCGATCACCGCAACCTTATCGGCAACGCTGATCTGTTCTTTTTCAGCCTGAAAACCGTCACGCGTACCGACTTCGGTAATGGTGACAAAACGTGAACCTGTTGCGCTCATATAAATGCCTCGTATGTTTTAGTCAATCAATCAATTAATCAATACTTTATCGGCGAACCGACCTATCTTAATACACGAGGGACGCCCGCGATGCCGATCCTTTCATCTTTAGCAATTAACAAACCCGACCGCACGGTACTTTCGATTCGGGCGCGTGCATTGATCAGCCACCAATTAAATCACGCCCTTCGCCCTCAAGGCTTCAATCGCTTCGCTGCTCAACCCCAATTCAGTCAACACTGTCATATTATCCCCACCCAGGTTCGGTGGCGGCCGATACATCTTGCAAGGGTCATCAGTAAATTTAATCGGAAACCCCAGCACATCCAAGCGACCGTGATCCGGATGCTGAATCGTCATCCGCATTTGCTGATGCTGGGTCTGCGGATCATCAAAGGCCTCTTGCACGTTCAAGACTCGGCCACAAGGCACGCCCGTCTGATTCAACACCTCGATCCAGTGCGCAATTGGCTTTTCACCAATTTTGACGTTGATCTCGGCATTGATCTGTTTGCGGTTTTGAAATCTCAACTTATTGTTTAAAAACTCGGGGCGCTCGCGTAAGTGATCTAGCCCCAATACGGTTAACAACTTTGAATACACACCGTCATTGCTGGGCGCCAGCGCCACTTGGCCATCGGCCGCCTCAAACATCCCATAGGGCGATACCAGTGCATTATCGTTACCAGTACGCGCAGGCAGCTTACCCGTTGCAAAATAGTTTGACGCCAAAAACGACATCACGCTCGTCATGCTATCGGTCAGTGAAGTGGTGACCTCTTCGCTCTGCCCAGTGCGCTCGCGGCGCAGCAATGCGGCCATAATCCCCATCGCGGCATACATACCCGACAACAGATCAGAGATCGGCGGTGCGGCGCGCATCGGCGGCTCGCCCTCATCGCCATTCACACTCATAAAACCGCTCATGGCCTGCGCGATAAAGTCAAAAGACGGCCGCTCAGCATACGGGCCGTCCAAACCAAAACCGGTCAGATTACAGCTGACTAAATCGGGTTTGATCTGGCGCAACGCCTCACGCCCAAAACCCATCGTATCCATCACGCCAGGCCTAAAGTTATTCACCACCACATCGGCGGTGGCCAATAACTTACGCAAGATGTCTTTGCCCTCTTCACTGCGCAGGTCAATGGCGAGCGAACGCTTGTTACGGTTAAAGGTGGCAAAGTAATACGAGAACCCGTTCGGTGACTCACCCTGCTTACGCACCGGGTCGCCTTTGCCAGGCGTTTCGATCTTGATGACCTCGGCACCCATGTCGGCCAAAAACATCGTACAAAACGGCCCCGACACGATACGGGTTAAATCGATGACACGGATTCCTTGCAGCTGCATAACGGGGTGTTACCTTTTCTTAGCTCTTGAGTCTGTGTGGTGACTCAAGGGTGCTTGAAGCTTAGTCACATTGCAAAGTTGACATTAAACTATTGCAACTTGATGCCAGAGTCTTTCACGACTTTGCCCCAACGTGCAAAATCGGTTTTGACAAATTCTGTATAGGTTTCGACTGAGCCACCTACAACATCCACACCGACAGAGACGATTTTTTCTTTGACATCGGGTTGCTGTAGCGCGCGGTTAAATTCAGCATTCAACTTTTGCACGATCGGCATCGGTGTCCCGACCGGCACAAAAATCCCAACCCAAATACTGCCATCCATGCCCGTCGCACCCGACTCTGCAAGTGTTGGTGTGTCGGGCAACAGGTTGGCACGTGTTGCTGCGGTCACAGCCACCGCGTGCAACTTACCCGTTTTCACTTGTGGCAAAACTGAACCTAGCGACAGCAAGGCGACGTCAACGTGGCCACCCATCAAATCGGTGAGTGCTGGCGCTGCACCCTTATACGCAGTGTTCACCAAATTGATCTTCATGGCCTTTTTATATTGCTCGCCCAGCAAATCGCCAAACGTACCCGCGCCGGCCGTTGCCCAACGCAAACCCTCAGTGGTCTTGCCCTTGGCAATCATGTCGGCTGGTGTGCGAATCGTTGAGGTCGTTGCACTCACAATTGCACCAGGCGTGATCGTCAAGTGAACGACTGGCGTAAAGCTTTTCAGCGTGTCGTAGCCCACGCTTGGGTTTAGCCAAGGGCTCACCATCACGCTATCGGTTTGCGCCAACAATAAGGTGTAGCCATCAGGCGCACTTTTTGCGACTGCCTCGGCGGCCAGGTTGCCCCCCGCACCGGGTCGGTTTTCTAAGATGACAGTCCACTTGGTCAGTTCGGCCACTTTAGTGCCCACCACACGACCCACAAAATCAGTGCCGCCCCCTGGGGGGTACGGAATAACGAGCCTGATGGACTTATTGGGATAGTCTTGCGCGAGGCTAGGCTGAGGTAATGCCAAAAAGGCAGCACCCGCGGCAACGAGTAAGGCTAGCAATCGATTGCTTTTCATCACTTTTTGTCTCCTGACGGATGGCGCTTTTTGCTGCGCTCTTTTGTCATATTACGTTGTGTTAAAGGTTGGTGTTTCTTCGTTTATAGGCACCTGTGGTTGATTCTAACCGTTTGTTTCGTTGGATTGCGCATGAGGCTGCCGCGCAAGGAGTGTGCGTGTGGAGTCCGCCGGTGGACTATGCTCAGGGATTGAACTCAAGGGCGTCGCTGGCTCGCAAGCGCTGTACGCCAAGAACTAAAACAAGCTGGCGTAGGCTGGCAGATCAAGACACGCAAAGCCCCGTTGCTTCAGCATCTGTTTTTCGTCATTTAAAAAGACCGGCGAAAACAGTACCTTTTCGGTTTTCCAGCCTTCGAGTTTTTTGCCTTCTTTACTGGCCAAAAATGCCTGGATATGCGCCTCAAATTTTGCCAATGACAGATTGTCGTGCGCCCGCGCGTTTCGCTTGCAAGAGCCAAAGCGCACGCGTTTGTCGTCGCTGTTGATGGCTACAAGATCAATTTCGATAGTTTTATCCACATCGCGCGGATGATTCCAGAACCCGAGATTAATGTCGGTCAAGGCAAAATCACCCTTGCCCTTACGCGAGCATTCGATATGTAGTTGCCGTATCCACTTTTCAAAGGCACCACCTTCGTGGATGCAAGTTCTGGGCTTTGCTAACTGCAACACCTGTGCCAGAGGTCGCAGGCGGGCCGCGTCACGGGCGGGTTTGACGACAGAGAGCCAGCCTTGAAGAAAGTTGTCGGTGATGTAGTACCGTGCATTGCGGCTTTTGCTGTCTGAAAACACAGGCCATCTCTTGTCAACGATTCGATAGCTTTCAACCAGGCGAGCAATGTAAGTGCCCATCGGCGAAGTGTCGTCGTCTTTATTTAACGCAGCGATCAGTTCGCCATGCACGCAGCCGGGATGTTCAGACAGGTAATTCAAAATTGCCATCATTTTCCCACGCACTTCGCGCAGAAATGAGGTGTGGGCCTCTTCTGCGAGCGGACTACCTTCTTTGAGAAACAGACGTGTGAGAAGCTCTGCGCCAAAGTTTTCAGCAGGCACGCTAAATAGGTCTTGCTCATAGGCATCACGATAAAACTTTGGAACCCCCTCAAAGAAGCTCCATAAGGTCAGCCACTGGGTCGGGCTATGAAGCCCATGCGCCGCGTACAGCGTCGTCAAATCCTCAAAATCCCAATGCTTCAGATCAATCGAGGCCGTCAGGCGACCATAGAGCGGTGCGGCGGCATCATTGAGCAAGGCGTTCATTTCAGACTGCAAAGAACCCAACACAAACAAGCCACCACGGTCAGTGTCTTTTAGTTGATCGACTTGTGCTTGCAAGTGCGAATTGAAAGCCTGCAACTTTGCACTTGTGAAGTACTGAAATTCGTCAAGGATCAGCATCATGCCTTGGCGGCATAACACGCCAATTGCCCTTGCCATTGAGGCAAAGTCATCAACCGGGGCAGCCAAGAGCACAGCAGCGTCGCTGCCGCTATCCTTCAGTGCACGCCTAAAACTGGCCGCCACATCGCGCTCATCTGAATTGGGCACTTGCATGTAAATCATCCGCCCAGCCAGGCTTGGATCCGATTTCATCAACTCTTTGAGCAGCGTGGTCTTGCCAATACGACGGCGCCCTTGAATACGACAAAAAAACCACCGTGGCTTGTGGATCAGGCTATCGAGCGTACTCAACGTATCGTGCCGACCGTAAAAGTCCCATTTTTTCATTTTCTATAAGAAACTTTTTTATATGTTAATTATTTATATTTTTAACTTTATGTTAATAAAAGGTTTAATTTGTATTTTCAAACTATTAATATTAACATACAAAAAAGTTTCTTATATAAACTTGAAGCCAAATCCTAGTCCAATCGCTCATTCATGAGGCGCACGCAGCCAACCCCTTGGCGGTTGAACCACGAGGCGAACTCTTCAAATGCGAAAGTTTCAGATAACCCATAGGCTAATTATTTAAAGCAAATAATTACCTATAGGTTTATGTCTAGCGCTAGGTCAACTCACGCCAGCAGCGTGTGCCTGTTCGTCTGCGTGGTACGAAGACCGGACCATTGCCCCGACTGCGGCGTGGTTGAAGCCCATGGCATAGGCTTCGCGTTCGAACATTTTGAACGTGTCGGGGTGCACATAGCGCAGCACGGGTAAATGGTGCTGCGACGGTTGCAAGTACTGACCGATGGTGAGCATTTCAACGTCGTGGGCGCGCATGTCGCGCATCACTTGAAGGATTTCGTCGTCGGTCTCGCCCAAGCCAAGCATCAACCCCGATTTGGTCGGTGTGCCTGGGTGGCGTTTTTTAAACTCTTGTAATAGCTTTAACGAATGCAGATAGTCTGAACCAGGACGCGCCTGCTTATACAAGCGTGGCACGGTTTCTAAATTATGGTTCATCACATCAGGCGGGCCGCCGTCTAAAATTTCAAGCGCGCGGTCAAGCCGCCCTCTGAAATCAGGCACTAAGACTTCGATTCGGGTCACGGGCGATAACTCACGCACTTTTTGGATACATTCAACAAAATGGGCTGCACCACCATCGCGTAAGTCGTCGCGATCAACCGAGGTGATCACCACATAGGTCAACTTAAGCGCGGCAATCGTGCGCGCCAAGTTCATAGGTTCATCCACATCAAGCGGATCAGGACGACCATGGCCGACATCACAAAACGGGCAACGACGGGTGCACTTGTCGCCCATAATCATAAAGGTCGCGGTGCCTTTACCGAAGCATTCGCCAATGTTGGGGCACGACGCCTCTTCGCAAACCGTGTGCAGGTTGTGCTCACGCAAAATTCGCTTGATGTCATAAAACCGTGAGCCCGCTGGCGCGGCTTTCACACGAATCCATTCAGGCTTCTTCAGGCGTTCGGCCGCAACCACCTTAATAGGGATGCGTGAAACTTTGTCTTGTGCCTTCTGTTTCTGCGTCGCGTCGTACGTCACGGTAGTGTCCTAAGCGTTAGGAGCGTAGTTTAACTGCTCAAAGGCGTTTTCTAGCAGATGACCACATCACGCTAACGGTCGCCCATCTGTAAGCCGCAACGTTTGATGATTTGTTGAGCCAAGGCTTGCGCAACGTCATCCCACTGGGCTTGAACGCCACAACTTGCCATGCTGACAGTCTGCAAACCGGCATAGCCACAGGGGTTGATACCTTCAAAGGGGGCCAAATCCAAATCAAGATTCAGTGCCAAGCCGTGGTACGTGCAGCCCTGCTTCACTTTGATCCCTAGGGCCGCGATTTTGGCTAAATCGTGCTCGCCCGGCACATACACCCCTGGGGCGCCCGGCTTGCGGCAGGCTTGGTCGATACCGTAAAGCGCCAGCGTGGCGATTAAAGAGTCTTCAAGCTCGAACACCAACTGTTTGATATAGCGCCCAGAGCGCTTTAAATCGGCCAGCACATAAGCCATGATCTGACCAGGGCCGTGATAGGTGATCTGGCCACCGCGGTCAGTTTTGATGACGGGAATATTGCCCGGATTGAGCAGATGTTCGGGCTTGCCCGCCTGGCCTTGGGTGTACACCGGCAAATGCTCAACCAACCAGATTTCATCTGGAGTTGTGGCAGTACGATTGTTGGTGAACTCTTGCATGGCGACCCACACCGCTTGATATTCGGTTGGTCGCGGCCAAGTGCGAATCACTGAAGCACCGTTTGTCGATCACGCCCTGCCGTCTGACGCTGACCCGATACTGCGGTGGTTGATGCCCTGACTAGCGCGCGCACGATAAGTGGCTCAGCCACACTAAAGCACGACCGAGACAGCAGGGTGCGCGTGCAAGGCACGATATAACCCGTCTAGTTGCGGGCGCGAAGTTGCTCGCACCGTAAAGGTTAAACCTAGATAGTTGCCAGCCTTACTGGGCCGGCGCTCGATCGTTACGGGATTAAAGCCTGGATCGAACTCAAGCACGATCGCCGTAAGCGCTTCGACTAAATCAGGCACAGCCTTACCCATCACCTTGATCGGAAAATCCGACGGATATTCGATCAGCGATTCGTCTTCAGACTGCGATGTATTCATTGGGTATCAAGCGAGCGCGGCAATACGCGCATCGTAGGCCGCACGCAACCGCTGGTACACACCGCCTGGCTTGCCCTGACCTACGGGCTTACCGTCGAGTTCAACAATCGGCAACACTTCACGCGTTGCTGACGACATCATCAGTTCGTCGGCATTGTTCACCTCGTCTTGCGTGACCACGCGCAACTCAAACGGGATCCCCATTTCGGTCGTGAGCTCTTGCAGCAAACCGTAGCGAATGCCTTCAAGCACCAAATTATCTTTTAACGGGGCAATCAACTTACCGCCTTTAGCCACCCAGATGTTGCACGAAGCGCCTTCGGTGAGATTGCCATTACGAAACTGAATCACCTCATCCACACCTGCATTGACCGCAGCTTGTTTAGCCAGCACGTTACCCAATAACGATACTGATTTGATATCGCAATGTAACCAACGCTCGTCGGGGATGCTGATTGCGCGCAAACCTTTTTCACGCACCGCAGTTGTGGGCGGCGTCATGGGCGCCACCATGCCAAAAATCGTAGGCGTTACAGCAGGCACCGGAAAAGCGTGATCACGCTTGGCAACACCACGCGTAATCTGCAAGTACACCATGCAATTTTTTTCAGTTGAGCGGCTGAGCAAATCTTTCACAAGGGCTTCCCATTGAGCAAGTGTCATGGGCTGTTGGATGTCAAGTTTCTTCAGGCTGCGCTCTAAGCGGGCCAGATGTTCTTTCATCCGAAAGAGCTTGCCGTGATACACAGGAACGACTTCGTAAATCCCATCACCAAAGATAAAACCACGATCCAGAACCGACACTTTGGCTTCAGACAAGGGCCCGAAGGTCCCGTTCAAATACACAATCGGGTCACCCGAGACGCCTTGAATCAACATGTTCTGAACCATTTCACTATCCTTGTTTTTGAATTTTTTATCTAAACCACAATCTGATCGAATCAGACCAGCGCCCAACCACACCCGCACGCTCGACTGGGTCGATCACCTCAAGCGGTTCTGTGCGCAGCAATTTGTCTTCAAGCATCAGGCTCAGCGTGCCAACTTTTTGGCCTTGCACCAGTGGTGCAAAAAGTGGATCTGGGCGCTTGGCGACTGGCTTAATATCACCAGCCTTACCCCGCGGCACAGTCACCCATAACGGTTCAGCCACACCGAGTTTGGTGTTCTCAGTTTTACCTTGCCACACACGCGATTCGACGGCAGCCTGTGCTTTATCAAAAATTTTGATTGTTTCAAAATTTTGGAAAGTCCAGTTTAAAAGTTTGAGGCTCTCTTCGGCACGCGTGGCCATGCTATCTGACCCAACAAGCACCGTGATCACACGGCGATCGCCACGCTTAGCCGTGGCCACCAGGCAATAGCCAGCCCCCTCGGTATGACCTGTTTTCATGCCATCCACTGAAGGGTCGGCCCACAACAACCGATTACGATTGGGTTGCTTGATCTTGTTGTACGTGAACTCGCGCAACGAGTAATACGGAAAATATTCTGGATGATCATTAATCATGCGGCGCGCTAACACAGCCAGATCACGGACTGTGCTGAAATGTTGCGGGTCGGGTAAGCCGCCCGCGTTTGTGAAGTTTGTGTTTGTCATGCCTAGGCGTTGCGCCTCTTCATTCATGAGCGTCACAAACGTGGCTTCAGTGCCCGAGATGGCCTCAGCCAAAGCAACCGAGGCATCATTACCAGATTGAATAATCACGCCCTTGATCAACTCATCGATCGTGACAGGCTTGCGCGGTTCAATAAACATACGTGAGCCGCGAGTTTTCCAGGCCGTTTGTGACACGTTGGCTTGTTGCTCAAGCGTTAAACGCTTTTCTTTAAGCGCCGTAAACGCCAGATAGGCCGTCATGATTTTGGTCAGTGAGGCGGGCTCAATTTTTTGATCGGGATTCACTGACGCCACGACCTGACCACTAGTCACATCAAACGTGATCCAAGCTTTTGCGGCAATCGCTGGTGCAGGCACGCTAGACAATTCACCGACTTGAATCGGAGTGAGCGACGGTGGCGTCGTGGCAGAGATCGCAGCGGCAGAGGGCGCTACAGGCTTTTGCTCAGGCTTGGCGCTGGCCTTAGGGTCAGCCTTAGAGTCAGCCTTCGGATCAGCCTTTGGATCGCCCTTGGGCTTGGCCTTCGGGTCAGGCTTAGTATCGGCTTTTGGATCTACCTTGGCCTCAGCCGGCTGACCGGTTTTAGGCGTTGTGCCCGTTGCGGCTTGGGCAAATGCTGCCGTAGGGGCAACAAGCACGGTTGCGCTAAGACAGATCACCGCGGCGACCGAAACAAAACGTGCAAAAGGTTGCACCACAGAAATGACTAGATTGATCATCAAGGAGCCGCCCCCAAGTAAAGATCTCATTATAGGCAATCCACTATCGTCTGGGGCATTTCTGAATACCTCGAAACAGTTTAAAGGGCCCGCAAACGCGTTTGCACCAACTGGCGCAAAACCAAAAGTTTGCCGTGAAAAAAGTGCCCGGCTTCGGGGATGACCACAACGGGCATGCCCAAGGGACGCGCCCAATCCATCACCTCAGACAAGGGCACCACTTCGTCTACCTCGCCATGGATCACCAACGCATCTTCAGGGGCCTTGACGTCGCTATGCCGAAACCGCAGGGCTGCCGAGCCAGTCAACACTACAATATTTGGCAGATTTTTTTCTAAGCGATCCCACTTGGCATACAGTTGCACCGCAATCGAGGTGCCGAACGAAAATCCGGCCAACACCCAAGGCATCGCTGCAATCTCTGGGTAGCGCACTCGAAATTGCTCAACCAGCGCAGCCATGTCCAACAACTCGCCCTTGCCATGATCGAAGGTGCCGCCCGAGCTACCAATGCCACGAAAATTAGGGCGTAGGGCCAACAATCCGTGCTGAACACAGGCGCGAGCAATCGTTGTCACCACTTTATTGTCCCGTGTGCCGCCTTGTGAGGGGTTAGGGTGTAAAACCAGCGCCCAACCGGTGGGGGCATCTTCTGGCCAATCTAGCGCACAATCAATCACACCGGCTAAGCCGTCAAAGGTCGTCGTTTCAGTATAAGCAGGCATGGTCAATCATCAAATTTCTATTAGTGGTCATCGTGTGGGGTGTTACCGCTTGAGCTGCACAGTCAGCCATTGTGCCACTTGTTCGGCCGCCTGATCGGTAGCATCTCTAAGGGCTTGCGCCCCGCCCAACGCATCTTGAGTACTGGCCGGCACCTTAATGTCTACCAACTTCTGCTCAATCACTTTAGTGCCCTGAATAAAAATCGCCTGCAACGTGACTTGACCGACGCTCGAGCT
This sequence comes from Gammaproteobacteria bacterium, assembly GCA_030832095.1. Taxonomy (GTDB): domain Bacteria; phylum Pseudomonadota; class Gammaproteobacteria; order Burkholderiales; family Burkholderiaceae_B; genus Zwartia; species Zwartia planktonica. Next base: position 10,144 of record JAURJT010000026.1, read on the forward strand.
GCCATCCGCGCTAAAGGTTTGTTCAAAGCGCTGCAGATTTAACCAGACCTGGGGCATGTCACCTAGCGCATTTTGCTGCAGCACAGGCCCTTGCAAAGACAGACGATCAACAATACGTTGCGTGACTAGACGCACGGGTGGCGCCACCCACTGATAGGTTGTGTAGGCCTGTGGTTGACCCGCATCTCCGATCCGCCAAATGACCGCCGACTCAGTCAGCAGCGACGCGGCCGAGCCTGCCGGCACTGCAATTGGAGGGTGCCGCACGGAAGCAATTGGGCTCACTTTCGAGTCAGCATAGCCGGCGCCCAAATCCAGTTGCTGAGGGGCCGCGCCGCTACGACCCGCACCACAACCTGCTAGCAAAACAAGTAGCAGGGCTGCCATTGCAGCCAACGCGCCTTGTCGCCAGGTCGCTTGAGAAATCAGCGCTCTGGCCAACTGGTTGGCCGGTCGATGCTCTGAGCGAGAAGGCGCTTGCGTAAGTAGAGTGCTAAAAAACCAAGTCAGCGAGGCAAGGGGCGCCTGCGGGCGACAAACAGAAAAAATAAATTGCATGAACGCAAATCCTTTTAAGACAGCACCACTAGCAAGACAGAACCACTAGCGCGGTGTCGCACCAAAGCCAGAAAAACCAGGCTCACCTGGGCCTGGCACCGCGCGCGGTGGCCCAAAAATCAGCGACTGCGGCGACTGCGCAAACTGGCGTGCCGTCACCGAAAATGAGCGTGCAGCATCGGTTACGCCCGACGACAATCTGCTGACCTCTGGCAACGTCGAGGCACGCAACTGCGCCGCGATGTCTTGAATACTTTTTAGACTTTGAACCGCCTGCTGCATCGGCCCAAATGGCGCGTTAAGCAGCCTGATCGTGTCTTGCGACGAGAGCGCTAACTTACCGATCTCGCCAACGGCGGCATCCACTTTTTTGGTGGTCTCGACTAAGCCCTCGATCATTTCAGGGATTTTTTTTAAGCCTGGATCCATCACGCTGACCGACCGCTTGATTTGATCTGACACGAGCGCCACGTTCTGCAAACTTGTTTGTAAGGCTGCAATATTTTCATCACTCGCGAGCTTTTCAATTTGCACCAAGATACGGTCAATCGCCGGTAAGGCTGCAGTGGTCTGCACCGACAAGCGTTCAAGAAAACTTGGTCGGATTGGAATCAGTTGTAAATCCGCCGCCGAAGACACCAGTAGCTTGCTGGATTTACCATCGTCGCGCAGCTCAATATTTGAAATACCCGTCACCCCGGCGGTCACGATCTCGGCCCAACTCGATTCGGTTAGTGGGGTTTTAGGATCGACGCCAATCAAAATACGTACCTGGCCCGGCTTGTCTGGCATAAAGCGCAATGAGTTCACACGCCCGACCGGCACACCTTGGTAGCGCACCGCTGACTGCACCGAGAGCCCAGTGACCGGAGAGGTTGCAACCAGTTCGTAGGGCATTAAGGGAATATTCTTTTTACTCACCCAGACCGCACCGATCGCACCAGCTGCAAGCAGCAGCAGCGTAAACAAGCCCGCGATTAACGCATGGCTACGGTTTTCCATGACTTACCCCCTTGGCCTCATGGCCTCCAAGCGCCCGCACTCCGCGTTCACCATGAAAAAATGCGTCGATAAAAGGATGTTGTGTTTGCA
>JAURJT010000027.1 GCA_030832095.1 Gammaproteobacteria bacterium
GGTACAAAATCTGAATGCGACCGCACAGCGCGCTGCCGCGGCACTCAAGACACAACCAGCCGAACTGCCCGAGCGTATTGCACTACTTCAAGAGCAACTCAAGGCAGTTGAAAAAGAACTCGAGCAAGCGCGTGCCAAACTAGCTTCAAGCGCGGGTAATGCCTTGACGGATCAGGCGCTTACACTCGCCGCAGGGTTCAAGTTGCTGGTCACCGAAGTGCAGGGCGTTGATCCCAAAGATTTGCGCTCGATGGTTGATCAACTGAAAGATCGTCTTAAATCTGCCGTCGTGTTGCTGGCCGCGCGCTCAGCCGATGGCAAAATTAGTTTGGTGGGCGGGGTCACTGCCGATTTATCGGGCAAGATCAAAGCCGGTGATTTGGTTGGCTTTGTGGCCAAGCAGGTTGGGGGTAAAGGCGGCGGGCGCCCTGATATGGCGATGGGCGGTGGCACCGATTTAGCGGCACTTTCGGGTGCTTTGGCAAGCGTAAAGGCGTGGGCTGAGTCGCGTGCTTAAGGTTCATCATGACTGACTCTTCTGTAGGCAGTACCCCTGAGTATCAGCACACCGTTGACGCAGTTGGGCTGGCTTGCCCGCTGCCGATTTTGCGGGCAAAGAAAGCACTTGCCACAATCTTGCCGGGCGAGGTGTTACGTGTGATCACCACCGATCGCGGCGCGGTTCGCGATTTTCAGGCTTTTTGCCGGCAAACCGGAAACGAGTTGTTGACTCAAGTCGACGAGGTTGAGCGGGTCACGCATTACCTGAAACGACGCCTGAAGCCGGTGGCGACAACCTCCTAGTCTTTTGGCAAAATGGTGCTATACTGCTAGACTTTCCTGAACATTTTCAAGGTATTACCTATGGTCGTGATTCGCCTGGCCCGTGGCGGCTCCAAGAAGCGTCCTTTTTACAACCTCGTAGCGACCGATTCTCGTGATCGCCGTGATGGTCGTTTTATTGAGCGCGTTGGTTTTTATAACCCCGTTGCCAATGCAAACGAAGAGCGTCTGCGTATTGCGCTTGACCGCGTCAGTCACTGGACTGGTGTTGGTGCTCAGTTGTCTCCAGCGGTTGCCCGCTTGGTTAAAGACTTCTCTGCCAAAGTCGCGACAGCGGCTTAATTGATGGCTGTTGATGGCGCCGCAACAGCGCCAGATGATCTGATCGAACTAGGTCGGATCATTTCAGCCTATGGTGTGCGCGGTTGGGTCAAGATTCAGCCGCATTCTGCTCAAGGTACTGTACTTCGCGCCGCACCCGTGTGGTGGTTGGTCGCGCCCGTTGCGCCTTTGGCTAAGCCAGGTGCCCCAGTGCCCCACAAGGTCAAACAGGTGCGCCCGCAGGGCTCTACGGTCGTTGCCGATCTTGAAGGTGTTGGTGAGCGTGACTTGGCTGAAAGCTTGCGCGGTTATGCCGTTTTGGTATCCCGACAACATTTCCCTAAAGCTCAAACCGACGAGTACTACTGGGTTGATCTGGTGGGCTGTCAGGTATTTGGCGCAGAGGGCTTGCTTGGTGTGGTGCACGAGGTCGTTGATAACGGCGCCCACGCGCTTCTCAAAGTACACCGTCAGCAAGCACAAGAGGCAGCAGAGCCTCTCGCCTTGCTTGATGCAAAAAGTAAGCCGCAAGAAACACTCGTGCCCTTTGTGGCTGCTCACGTGCAGCATGTTGATATTGCGGCGCGTCGAATCGATACCGATTGGCCCGTAGATTTTTAGAATCGCTGCGATGCGAATCGATCTCGTCACTTTGTTTCCTGAAATGTTTAGCGTGGTGCGCGACCTTGGCGTGACGGGCCGCGCGCACGGCAATCAACTCTGGTCTTTGCATACGCATAGCCCGCGTGATTACACCGAAGATGTGCATCGCACGGTAGACGACCGTCCCTATGGTGGCGGGCCCGGCATGGTCATGATGGCCGAGCCTTTAACGCGTGCGCTCTCAGCGATTCGCACTCAGAGGGATACACAAGATCACGCTGGGCAAGAGCAAGCGAAACAAGAGCAAGCGAAACAAGAGCAAGCCACTCAAGATCAAGCCCCCGTGGTGTTGCTCTCACCCATTGGCAAGCCGTTTGATCAAGCGCAGGCCCAGCGTCTGGCGCAGTCCTCAGGTGCGATTTTTATCTGTGGTCGCTACGAAGGCGTTGATCAGCGGTTTATTGATCAGCATGTCGACGAGCAGTGGTCGCTTGGTGATTTTGTCTTGTCGGGCGGCGAGATCGCTGCGTTAGCCATGATCGACGCCGCAGTCCGCTTGTTACCTGGTGCCTTGAATCATGGGCAATCGTCTGCACAAGACTCTTTTCAAGAGTCGTTATCAGGCTTGTTAGATAGCCCGCACTACACTCGCCCCGAAAACTTAAACGGCCAAGCCGTGCCAGCGGTATTGCTGTCAGGTAACCACGCAAATATCGCGCGCTGGCGGCGCGAGCAATCGCTGGCCATTACGCTTGCTAACCGGCCAGACCTGCTTGAGCAGGCACGCACCCGCGGTTTATTGACCAAGGCCGACGAACGGTATTTGCTGACGTTGACCGCATCGTAGCCGCTTGTTCTGGTTGCGCTAATTAGCACTCAACCGACTCGCTACGAGTCTTATTTGAGAGGACAGCGTAGGCGCACTGCTGGCAGACGCATTAAAAAGCAGGCTCAACGCGCTCGGCTAAACCTTAGCGTCACGCGTTAAACCCAGCGCCCGCTAGCCCAATTTAGCCCGTTGCGCCTGCACTTGCTTAAGCGTGTCGCCAAACTGTTCAACGCGAAGCTTTTCTTGTTCAACGACGGCAGCAGGTGCGCGCGCAACAAACGATTCGTTGGTGAGCTTTGCCTGCGCTTTAGCAATTTCACCTGCTAAACGGGCGATCTCTTTGTCTAAGCGTACGCGTTCGGCGGCGACATCGATTTCAACTTTCAGCATCAGGTGGGTATCCCCAACCACTTGCACGGGCGAGCCGTCATCTGGCAGCTCAGTCACAACTTCAACCCCAGACAATTTGGCCAACGCTGCAACATAGGCAGCGTGCTCGTTGAGCATGCCCTGAGGCCCTTTTGCGATCAGTGGCACCCGAGCAGCAGGCGACAGATTCATTTCGCCACGCAAGGCTCTGACCGCTTCAATCTGGCCTTTTAATAACGCCACGCGTGCAGTGGCTGCTGGGTCGACCGCTTCGAGGTTTGGCTGTGGAAAAGGTTGAATCGAAATGCTGGTGACGTCGGTGGCGACGCGCTTGCCCGCTACAAGCGATACCTTTTGCCAGAGCTCTTCTGTGATGAAAGGCATGATTGGGTGCAGCAAGCGCAATACCGCTTCAAGTACCCGAATTAACGTACGGCGCGTGGTGCGTTGTTGCTCGGGCGTACCCGTTTGAATTTGAACCTTCGCAAGTTCTAGATACCAGTCGCAGTACTCGTCCCACACGAAGTGATACAGAGCATTTGAAATATTATCAAAGCGATAATCCGCAAATCCTTTGCCCACCTCTTGCTCAAGCAGTTGCAGCTCGCTGATGATCCAGCGATCGACAAAACTTTGTGCCGAGGTGTCTGTTGCTGCGGCAAGCTCTTGGCCCTCGGTGTTCATCAAAACAAAACGCGTCGCGTTCCAGAGCTTGTTGCAAAAATTGCGATAGCCTTCACAACGTTTCAGATCAAAATTGATGTTGCGCCCAAGGCTTGCATAGGCAGCCATGGTAAAGCGCAGTGCATCAGTGCCAAAGGCTGGGATCCCATCCGGAAACTGTTTGCGAGTGGTTTTTTCAATGGCTCCCGCTTGCTTGGGATTCATCAGGCCATAGGTGCGCTTACCCACTAGGGTTTCAAGATCGACCCCATCAATCAAATCCACAGGGTCGAGCGTGTTGCCCTTGGATTTGCTCATTTTTTGGCCTTCGGCGTCGCGAATCAGGCCATGCACGTATACATGTTTAAAGGGGACTTGTCCTGTCAGGTGGGTGGTCATCATGACCATGCGCGCCACCCAAAAAAAGATAATGTCAAAACCTGTGACCAATACGCTCGAAGGTAAATAACGCGCGTAGTCGGCGGTTTGTTCGGGCCAGCCCATGGTGGTGAAGGGCACCAGTGCCGACGAGAACCAGGTGTCAAGCACGTCTGGGTCGCGCGTGAGCGGACCAGTGACGCCCGCTGCCGCTGCCTGGCTAAGAGCCTCAGCCTCGGTGTGCGCAACAAACACTTGACCATCGGTCGCATACCAAGCTGGGATCTGATGGCCCCACCATAACTGCCGCGAAATGCACCAGTCTTGGATATTTTCAAGCCACTGGTTATAGGTAGTTGTCCAGTTTGAAGGATAGAACTGCACGTCGCCTTTCGCGACGACCTCAAGTGCCACTTCGGTGATGCTTTTGCCTGGGTGGAGTGTGTCTGCGGGTGCAGGTTTGCTCATTGCCACAAACCACTGATCGGTCAGCATGGGTTCAAGCACGGCACCGCTTCGGTCACCCCGTGGCTGCATCATTTTGTGTGCGTCAACTTTGACCAAAAATCCTTGTTGTTCAAGTTCGGCGACAACGGCCTTGCGGGCATCGAAACGATCCATGCCTTGAAATTGTGTGGGCGCCTGATCGCTGACTTTTGCGTCAAGCGTGAAGATCACGATCAAGGGCAAACCATGACGCATCGCGCAGGCGTAGTCGTTAAAGTCGTGGGCGCCTGTGATTTTGACGCAGCCGGTACCAAAGGCTTGATCCACAAAACTATCGGCAATGATTGGAATCTGACGATTGCACAAAGGCAGATCGACCATTTTGCCGATCAGATGCTTGTAGCGCTCGTCGTCGGGGTGCACGCATAACGCGCCATCGGCCAGCATGGTCTCGGGGCGTGTGGTGGCGATTGTCATGCCGGACAGCGTTTGTACCGTGCCGTCAGCTTGTGTGATGGTTTTGGGGCCATCGACGAACGGGTACTGGATGTGCCACAAATGCCCCTCGGTTTCGACCGCTTGCACCTCAAGGTCAGACACCGCGGTCATCAGTTTGGGATCCCAGTTCACCAAGCGCTTGCCACGATAGATCAAGCCTTGCTTGTGCAGGCGCACGAAGGTTTCGACAACACCTTCTGACATTTGGGCGTCCATCGTGAAGTATTCACGTGGCCAGTCAGCAGAGGCACCGAGGCGTCGCACCTGGCTGGTGATGGTGTTGCCTGAAACCTCTTTCCATTCCCAGACTTTTTTAATGAAGTTTTCACGGCCGAGGTCGTGGCGCGAGACCTTTTGTGCATCAAGCTGGCGTTCAACCACAATCTGAGTCGCGATACCTGCGTGATCGGTACCCGGCACAAATACCGTGTCACACCCCAGCATGCGGTGGTAGCGGATCAGGCCATCCATAATCGTCTGATTAAACGCATGCCCCATATGCAGCGTGCCCGTCACATTTGGCGGCGGAAACTGAATGGCGTAAGCGGGGGCAGTTGCCTGAGCCGCAGCGGTGGCTCCAGGCCCAGGCGTTTGAACATGTTGGCCGGCGGTAAAATAACCTCTGCGCTCCCACTCGGGATACCAACGGGCTTCGATCTCGGCGGGTTCAAAGCTTTTTGAGAGATCCACATCTGGCAGTGGGTTGGGCTGGTTCATAGTGTTCCGCAAGTGTTAGGCAGTGCGCCAAGCCTACAGTCAGGCTGGCAAAAGTTCAGTTCAAGCCTGCTATTTTAGGATGTTGTCGAGTTTAGTGCCGTGGTAGAATATTGGGTTACGGTGGGCGTAAGCAAAGTCCCTGTTTTTATTGAGAAATCTTGGAGTTTTACATGTCTGTCGAACGTACCCTATCGATTATTAAGCCCGATGCTGTTGCAAAGAACGTGATCGGTCAAATTGTTTCGCGCTTTGAAGCCAAAGGCTTGAAAGTCATTGCTGCACGCCTGGTGCAACTGTCACGTGCTGATGCCGAGCGTTTTTACGCTGTGCACAGTGCTCGTCCCTTCTTCAAAGACCTGGTCGATTTCATGATCTCGGGTCCTGTTTTTGTGCAAGCCCTTGAAGGCGAAAACGCCATTCAAACCAATCGCGACCTGATGGGCGCGACTGATCCTAAAAAAGCAGAAAAAGGCACGATCCGCGCAGATTTTGCTGACAGCATCGATGCCAACGCTGTGCACGGCTCTGACGCGCCAGAAACCGCGGCTGTCGAGATCGCGTTTTTCTTTCCTGAAATCAACATCCACAGCCGTTAATTCGGTTGACTGAAAAAGTGGCTTGCTCTGCATGCATCCTGAACCGATCAATCTGCTTGGGCTTGATGCCCCGGCACTGACCCAATTAGTGGGGCAGTGGGGGGGCAAGCCGTTTCGCGCCCGGCAATTGCAAAAGTGGGTGCATCAGCGCAATACAAGCTGCTTTGATGATATGACCGACCTGGCGCGCGATTTTCGCGCCCAGCTCACCGAACAGTGCGTGGTGCAGGCGCCGGCAGTGCTCACACAGCAGCGCTCAAGCGATGGCACCCGCAAGTGGTTGTTTGACGTTGGTCAGGGCAACGCGATCGAATCGGTATTTATCCCCGAAGATGATCGCGGCACGCTTTGTATTTCTAGCCAAGCTGGGTGCAATGTTGGCTGTCGCTTCTGCTCAACAGGCCATCAAGGTTTTAATCGCAATCTCACGGCTGCCGAGATCGTCGGACAACTTTGGTGGGCGCGCCACGAGCTCTTAAAAGACATTGACTCGTCCCGGCTGCAGGCTGGCGAGAAAATCGCTGATACGCGAGTGATTAGCAATGTTGTCATGATGGGCATGGGCGAGCCCCTGCTCAATTACGACCCAGTGGTCACTGCGGTTCGGTTGATGCTCGATGACAACGCCTATGGCCTGTCACGCCGTCGCGTCACGATTTCTACCTCGGGTGTCGTCCCGATGATGGATCGTTTGTCGCAAGATTGCCCCGTGGCGCTGGCCGTGTCTTTGCATGCTCCTAACGATGCATTGCGCGATCAATTGGTGCCCTTGAATAAAAAATACCCGCTCGCTGAGTTGCTCGCTGCCTGCGAGCGTTATCTCGAGTTTGCGCCACGCGATTTCATTACTTTCGAGTATGTGATGCTGGATGGCGTGAATGATTCTGATCAACATGCACACGAGCTTGTTGACCTTGTTCGCCGCGTGCACTGCAAACTGAATCTCATCCCGTTTAATCCCTTTCCTGCTTCAGGGCTTAAGCGTTCAGCTGCCGCGCGTATCAAGACGTTCTCTCAGATACTGAGCGATGCTGGTATTGTCACTACGGTGCGCAAAACTCGTGGCGACGATATTGATGCGGCCTGCGGGCAATTGGCAGGCGAAGTCCAAGACCGTACGCGTTTAAGCGAAACAATGGCCTTGAAACGATCGATTCCGATAAAAGAGGTTCGAGCATGACCGATGTCGAATTGAAAAATCCGTTGCGTGAAGAATCCCCACCTGTTCAAAATGAATTGATCATTTCGACGGGTTCGTTACGTAGCTTGCGCGTGTCAAAAGGTTTGTCGCTGCACGATGTTGAGGTTCGTCTAAAGTATTCGGCCAAGCTGATCGATGCGCTCGAAGCCGAACGGTTTGAAAGCTTGCCCAGAGGGCTGCCGTTAAAAAGCCTGGTAAAAAATTACGCCAAATTGTTAGAGATTGACTCAAGGCCCCTTGAGGCGATGCTCGAACCCTATATCGGCAGCGTTCAAGGCGGCATTGCGAACCACACGTCGACTCGCACGTTAGGCGCGCATGAAGTTGAACACACGCAAGGTGGCTCGGTGTTGTGGTTTGTGTTGATCGTCATCTTGGCGTTGGTGGCAGCAGGCGTTGCTGTGTGGCAAGGCTTGATTCCTTCGGCGTGGTTACCTGCATGGCTTGGGGCCTGGACAAAATGAACGAGTCAGTGCGTACAGCCTTGACCGAGAGCAACTCTGTGCCTCAGTCGACTGGCGTGTTGGTTGGGCCACTTGCCCGTCACCGCACACGGCTTGTGCCGATAGAGTGGGGCGGCAAAGTGGTATCGATCGGTGGGCAAGCGCCGGTGCTGGTGCAGTCGATGACAAACACTGACACCGCAGATGCTGTTGCCACAGCCATTCAAGTCAAAGAACTTGCCCTGGCCGGCTCTGAAATTGTACGAATCACCGTCAATACGCCCGAAGCCGCAAAAGAAGTCGTGGCCATCCGTGAGCACCTTGATCGCATGGGTATTTCAGTGCCCCTGGCCGGTGATTTTCATTACAACGGGCATAAACTGCTGACGCAGTTTCCCGAGTGCGCGCAGGCGCTATCCAAATACCGTATCAACCCGGGCAATATGGGGGGCGGTAAAAGGCGCGACGATAATTTTGCACAGATGATTGAAGTTGCCTGCCGTTATAACAAGCCGGTGCGTATTGGCGTGAACTGGGGTAGCCTCGATCACGAACTGCTGGCTCGTATGATGGATGACAACAGCAAGCTTGCGGCGCCGCTCGGGGCACAAGCCGTCATGCGTGATGCGTTGGTGGTCTCGGCGATTAGCAACGCTCAACGCGCCGAAGAGCTCGGGTTAAGCCCCAACGCCATCATTCTTTCGTGCAAAGTCAGTCACGTGCAAGACCTCATCGCCGTCTATCGCGATTTAGCGGCACGTTGTGACTACCCCTTGCATTTAGGGTTGACCGAAGCGGGCATGGGCAGTAAAGGCATTGTGGCCTCGACCGCCGCGCTCAGCGTGCTGCTGCAAGAGGGGATCGGAGACACGATTCGGATCTCGCTCACGCCTGAACCTGGCGGCGATCGCACCCGTGAGGTTGTGGTTGCGCAAGAGATTTTGCAGACGATGGGCCTGCGTGCTTTTACCCCGATGGTGATCGCGTGCCCAGGTTGCGGTCGCACCAGTAGCACGGTATTTCAAGAATTGGCCGATCGCATTCAGACTTATTTGCGCGAGCAAATGCCACTTTGGAAAACCCAATACCCGGGCGTTGAATCCATGAACGTCGCCGTGATGGGGTGTGTGGTGAACGGGCCTGGCGAAAGTCGACATGCCGATTTGGGTATTAGTTTGCCTGGTACAGGCGAGGTGCCGGCGGCACCAGTGTTTGTCGATGGGCAGCGCACGGTTACCCTGAAGGGCGATCACATTGCCGAAGAATTTCAAACGATTGTTCAAGAGTACGTCTCGCGTCGCTACGGCGCGCGCGCTATTCAAAGTTAAGAGATGACACAAGCTTTTTCAAAAGTCACCGCGATTCGCGGTATGAACGATGCCTTGCCCGGTGCTTCAGCGCGTTGGGAGCGGCTCGAAGCGTTGGTGCGCGAGTGGCTACGTGCCTATGGTTATCGCAATATGCGTGCCCCGATTCTTGAGCACACCCGTCTATTTACGCGCGGTATCGGCGAAGTGACCGACATTGTCGAAAAAGAGATGTACACCTTCACTGATTCGCTGAATGGTGAGTCGTTGACCATGCGGCCCGAATTCACCGCAGGGATGGTGCGTGCGGCAATCGAACACAATCTTTTGTATGACCGGCCACAACGCGTCTACGCCATGGGCCCGGTGTTTCGACACGAGCGTCCGCAGCGCGGCCGTTACCGACAGTTTCATCAGATTGACGTTGAGGCGCTGGGTTTAGCGGGCCCCGATATCGATGCTGAATTGATTGTGATGGTGTCAAGGCTCTGGAAACTGCTAGGTATCACGGATGTCCAGCTAGAGATTAATTCTTTGGGGCAGGGAGACGAACGTGCTGCACATCGCGCCGCTCTGATCAAACACCTTGAACAGCACGAAGATATTTTGGATGAAGACGGTTTGCGGCGGATGTACACCAACCCGTTACGCGTGCTAGACACTAAAAATCCAGCCATGCAGGCGATGGCTGACTCGGCCCCGAAACTGTTTGATTTTTTAGGCGAAACCTCACGAGCCCATTTTGACGGGGTTTGTGCGCGCTTGACTGATGCGGGTGTGCCATATCGCTTAAACCCTCGGATGGTACGTGGGCTTGATTATTACAACTTAACGGTGTTTGAGTGGGTGACTGACAAACTGGGTGCGCAGGCCACAGTGTGTGGTGGCGGGCGCTATGATGGTTTGATCGAACTGTTGGGCGGCAAAGCTGCGCCAGCCGTAGGTTTCGCCATCGGCATGGAACGCCTGCTCGATCTTTGGGGGCAGTATCAACCCGAAGTTACCTTGCCAGAGTGCGAGGTGTACGTGGTACATCAAGGCGATGAGGCGCAGCGCCGGGCAGCACTGTTGGCAGAGTCGCTGCGTGACGCGGGCATGTCGGTGATTGTCCATGCGGGCGCTGCCAGCTTTAAGTCTCAGTTCAAACGGGCGGATGCAAGTGCAGCGTCGATTGCGGTTATTCTTGGGGGTGACGAGTTGGCGGCTGGGGTCGCCTCGGTCAAGATGTTGCGCGCTGTCGCCCAAGCTCCAGACGCGGCACAGTTCTCTGTCCCGCTTGATGATTTAGTGGCATTTTTGAAAGACAAGGTTAATTAAGCATGGCATACGATCTCGACGAACAAGAACAACTCGACCAACTACGTGCGTGGTGGGCTAAATACGGCACGATGATTTTGACTGTGTTGGTGGTTGCCATGGCTGCGTTAGGCGGTTGGCGTGGCTGGCAATGGTACGAAACCAGCAAGTCTGTGCAGGCACGTGGCTATTTTGAGGCGCTTGAAGAGGCCGGTCGCCAGCAGGGTGACGAATCGATTGCCCGTATCAACGCGGCGATGCAAACCTTGCGCTCAGAGTTCGGTACTACCGATTATGCGGCGCGTGGTGCGTTAGTCGCGGCTTCAGCGTTAGCCTCGCGTAATGAACTGCAGGCGGCGCGTTCGCAACTCGAATGGCTAGCTCAAACCAAAGACCCGGCGCTGCTGCCAGTGGCTAAGCTGCGTCTGGCCGGCATTCTGCTTGAACAAAAAGAATTTGACGCGGCTTTGGTGCAACTGACTGATCCGCCTACGCCTTTTGTTGGGCTCTATGCAGATCGCAGGGGCGATGTGTTGGCAGCACAGGGTAAAGGGGCCGCTGCCCGCGAAGCCTGGACGCAAGCGGTTGAGGCGTTGGGCGTGGCGCATCCGTTAACCCCAGTCGTCAAGCTTAAGCTCGATGCGCTTGGTGCGTGACGCGGTGCCCGCCTTTTCTGAATTAGTCATATTTAAACTTGATGCGCTCGGAGCATAACGATGTCTTTATTGTTTAACGCCAAGTGGGTTCGTTTCGTCTGGTTATCGGCTTTGCTGTCGGCCCTGACGGGTTGCGCGCTGTGGACCGGTGACGATGGCCGCTATAACCCGACGCCGTTAACTGAATACAAGTCTGGGCTCTCGGCAAGTATCGCCTGGAAAGCGCAGATTGGTAAGGGTTCTGGAATCGGGTTTGTTCCAGAGGTCATTGGTTCGATTGTGTATGCGGCCGCTGCGGATGGTTCAGTTGGTAAGTTTGATCTTGCTTCGGGTGCCCCAGTCTGGGTGGCCAAGGTCGATAAGAAATTATTGGCTGGCGTCGGTAGCGATAGCAAAACAACGGCTGTTGTGACCTCGGATGGCACGGTGGTGGCACTTGACGATAATGGGCAGATCAAATGGCGCACGAAAGCCACGAGTGAAGTCACGGTGCCACCAGTCGTTGGGGTGGGTGTGGTCGTGGTTCGAAGTGGTGACTACCGAGTCCAGGCGTTTAATGCTGAAACTGGCGAACGAATCTGGAGCGTCCAGCGTCCGGGTCCAGCGCTTGCCCTGCGTGCACCAGCGCGCATGCTGTTGCTTGAGGGCTTAGTGATCAGCGCGATCCCTGGCGGCAAACTCATTGCGATTAACGCCGTGTCGGGTGATGTGCAGTGGGAGGGTACGGTTGCACTGCCTAAAGGCTCAACTGATCTTGAGCGCGTGAATGACGTGGTTGGCTTGCCCGCACTCTCCGGAACATTGTTATGTGCGGTGGCCTTTCAAGGTCGTGTGATCTGTTTTGATATTGCCGCAGGCGGCCGAACCGTCTGGGCCAAAGATTTTTCGAGTTCGGTGGGCTTAGGGATTGACGCGACGCAACTGTATGTGCCAAATGAGCATGATGCGATTTCGGCGTATGGTCTGAAAAATGGTGGTTTGGCTTGGCGCCAAGATGCCTTGCGTAATCGCAAACTTACCAGCCCCGCGGTCTTGCCTGGTGCTGTTGCGGTTGGCGATCTTGCTGGCTTTGTGCATTTCTTGTCACCGACTGATGGTCAGTTACTCGCTCGTATTCTCGTTGGGGGCGGTGCTATTCAAGCGCCGCTCGTCTCGACCCCGCAAGGTATTCTCGTGCAGTCGGGCGATGGCCTGCTTGTTTCAATTAGGTTGAACTAATTCGTGTCACTTAAACCTGTCGTCGCCCTGGTTGGACGTCCAAACGTTGGTAAATCAACGCTCTTTAATCGTCTAACCCGTTCGCGCGCGGCATTAGTCGCTGACTTCTCTGGTTTGACGCGCGACCGCCATTACGGCGAAGGGCGTGTAGGAGACAAGCCCTTCATTGTGGTGGATACCGGCGGTTTTGAGCCTGTTGCCAAAACGGGTATCTTGCACCAGATGGCTCGGCAAACTAAGCAGGCGATTGCCGAGGCCGACGTCGTCATTTTCTTGGTCGACGCCCGCGCAGGATTAAACGCTCACGACCATGACATTGGCCGCTTGCTTCGTAAACTCGGTCAACGCGCGGTCTTGTGCGTAAACAAGGCCGAAGGCATGGCGCACGGCAGTGCAATTGCTGAGTTTCACGAGCTCGGTCTGGGTCAGCCTTATGCGATTTCGGCTGCCCACGGTGATGGTATTGCTGATTTGATTGAGCATGCCCTTGAGGGGCTTGGGCAAGAGCCCGAACTTGAAGACTACGACGCCGATGACGCCGAGCCAAGCGCAGAGGCACTTAAAAGCGATTTTTTTGAACCCGTCGAGGTGGTGGATCATCGCATTAAGCTTGCGATTGTCGGCCGCCCAAACGTGGGTAAGTCAACGCTGATTAACACCTTTCTGGGCGAAGAGCGCGTGATTGCGTTTGATATGCCAGGTACCACGCGCGATGCAATTGAAATTGAGTTTGATCGTGGCGGCAAAAAATACACATTGATCGACACGGCCGGTTTGCGTAAGCGCGGCAAAGTGTTTGAGGCGATTGAAAAATTTTCGGTGATTAAAACCTTGCAAGCCATTGAGGCGAGCAACGTGGTGTTATTGATGATTGATGCCCAGCAAGAGGTCTCAGACCAAGACGCCCACATCGCCGGCTTTATCCTTGAAACAGGTCGGGCGTTGGTGGTGGCTATCAATAAATGGGATGGCCTCGATAGCGAGCAACGCGAGCGGATTCAACGTGAGTTTGATCGTAAGTTACGCTTTTTGTCGTTTGCTCGGCAGCACACGATTTCGGCGTTGCGCGGGCAGGGTGTCAATGCGGTGCTCAAGTCAGTGAATCTGGCGCACGCTGCGGCGTTTACCAAACTGTCGACGCCTCGCCTGACCCGCGAGTTGCAAGCGGCGGTTGAGCAGCAACCTCCGCCACGCAAAGGCATTTTCAGGCCCAAAATGCGTTACGCGCACCAAGGGGGGCAAAATCCTCCTCTCATTATTGTGCACGGTAATGCGCTTGATGCGATCTCCGATTCGTACCGTCGCTATCTTGAAGGTCGCTTTCGTGACGCGTTTGAGCTTGCTGGTACGCCGTTGCGCATTGAGTTCAAGTCTTCATTTAATCCTTACGCTGACAATAATTAAGCCTCATGAGTCGTTTCTGGAACAAACTGGTTGCCACCCTTGACCCCTACGTGCCGGGTGAGCAGCCCCGCATCCAAAATCTTGTGAAGCTCAACACCAACGAGCACCCCTACGGCCCGTCACCCAAGGTGCTGGCCGCGATTGCGGCGCATACCAACGACAGCTTGCGTCTTTACCCTGATCCTACCGCCTTGGTGTTGCGCCAGGCGATTGCCAAGCGTTTTGGCTTGACACCCGAGCACGTGTTTGTGGGTAATGGGTCAGACGAGGTTCTGGGCCATGCGTTTCATGCCTTGCTTAAACAAGATTCCCCCGTTTGGTTTCCAGATATCACCTATAGCTTTTATCCCGTGTATTGCGGCTTGTATCAAATCAAGTTTCGTGCGATTCCTTTGGACGAACGCTTTAAAGTTTTGGTTAACGACTACCTGCCAGATGCTGTCGTTCAGGTTGCTCTCGATTCAGTGGGTGGTGCGGCGAATCGTTCGGCGGCTGCTAGCCCGCGCGCTTCAGTCGCTGAGCGCGCCGGTGGGATCATTTTTCCGAACCCCAATGCGCCCACGGGCTGTGCCAACCCGCTTACCGAGGTCGAGCAAATCATTGCGGCCAACCCAGATATCGTGGTGGTGGTAGACGAAGCCTATGTAGATTTTGGTGCGCAAACTGCTGCAACGCTCGTTGAAAAATATCCGAATCTGTTGGTGGTGCACACGCTGTCAAAATCGCGTTCGCTGGCTGGCTTGCGTGTGGGCTATGCCTTGGGTCACCCAGACCTTATTCAGGGCTTAGATCGCGTCAAAAATAGTTTTAATTCGTATCCGCTTGATAACCTGGCTTTAGCCGGTGCCACTGCGGCAATTGAAGACGAAGCGTATTTTGAAGCCAGCCGAAACGCAGTGATTCGTACCCGCGACGCACTAACCACTGGGTTGCAAGACCTAGGGTTTGAAGTGTTGCCCTCAGCGGCCAATTTCGTGTTTGCGCGGCGGCCTGGTCACAAAGGGGCAGACCTAGCCTCTGGCTTGCGGGCAAAAAACATTATTGTTCGGCACTTTAATAAGCCGCGCATTGCTGATTTTTTACGCATCACGGTCGGAACCGACGAGCAGTGCGCGCAGTTGTTAACCGCTTGTCGCGAGCTAGTAGTGGGTCAGTGAGCCGTATCCTCAGTTGATCGAGGCCGCGTTGGGTCAGTCGTAGAGTCTGATGTCTGCTCAACTGACCAAATGACTAACGATTGGCATGTCATTGGGATACCTCAATCTTGACGAGTGATGTCTGCGTCGCTTGCTGAATTGGTAACCAATTTTTTGACTCGATTGAGTCAAGTGCACTCAATTATTTCGACTTTGTTTGATAAATCGTAACCAAATGTTTTGCCCTTGCAGTTGGTACGGGTAAAGCGCTAGCGAAGCCTTAGGAAACCCTGTAGAGTGGTGCTCTTGGATTGGAAAACATGCATATTTTTGCAAAAGCCCAATTCGTACCACCGCAACATACGGAGCCTGCCAATGAGCAATAAAGGACAAACCCTGCAAGACCCATTTCTAAACGCTTTGCGTAAAGAACACATTCCTGTTTCCATTTATCTGGTAAATGGGATCAAACTTCAAGGTCAAGTCGAATCCTTTGATCAGTACGTTGTGTTACTTCGTAACACCGTGACTCAAATGGTTTACAAGCACGCCATTTCAACTGTGGTGCCTGCGCGTGCGGTCACACTGCCTACCGATGGCGCTGCCGAAGTTGGCGCAGACGCCGCTGCCGAATAATCGGTTCGCGATATTTCGGTCTTTTTCACCCTTTGTTTGTTTCAGCACACAAGACATGCTTGCATGTCTTGTGTTGGTGACTTATGCGCGCGCTAATCATCAGTGTTGATTTGGGTGCTCCAGATTATCTGGCGCATGCGCAAGAATTCGATATGCTAGCCAAGGGTGCGGGTGCGCAGGTGGTGGCGACCTTGGTTGCGCGTCGCCAGCGACCTGATGCAGCCTACTTCATTGGTTCGGGTAAGGTGCAAGAGGGTGTCTTGCTCGCACAAGAGCTCGAGGCTGAGGTCATTTTGTTTGATCAGCCGTTATCTCCTGCTCAACAACGTAATCTCGAACGCCAGTTCAATTTGCGCGTGGTCGATCGCGTTGCTTTGATTTTGGATATTTTTGCGTTACGTGCCAAAAGCCATGAGGGTAAGTTACAGGTTGAGCTGGCGCAGTTGCAGCATCTGTCAACCCGACTGACGCGCATGTGGTCTCACCTTGAGCGTCAACGCGGCGGTATCGGTATGCGCGGCCCCGGTGAGTCTCAACTTGAAATGGATCGCCGCATGATCGGCGCAAAAGTTCGCTTGCTACGCGAACGTCTTGAACGTGTGCAGCGTCAACGCACCACGCAGCGTCGCTCAAGGGTGCGCGGCGGCACCCTGTCGGTGTCGTTGGTGGGGTATACCAATGCGGGTAAATCAACTCTGTTTAATGCGATGACCCGGGCCGGCGCCTATGCAGCAGATCAGCTGTTCGCAACCCTCGATACCACTACACGGCGTGTGTGGATAGAGGGTGCGGGCCAAATTACCCTTTCAGATACTGTGGGTTTTATTCGTGACTTACCGCTTACACTGATCGCCGCTTTTCGGGCAACGCTCGAAGAAGCGATTCAAGCCGATCTTTTACTGCACGTGGTTGACGCGGCCAGCCCCCAGCGAGACGAACAAATTGCTGAGGTGGATAAGGTGTTGGTTGACATTGGTGCAGCCGAAATCCCACGTGTCATGGTCTATAACAAGATCGATTTGGCAGCTCTTGACCCGCGCGTTGAGTCTGACCCGCATGGTACGATTTGCAGAGTATTTTTAAGTGCCCAGCAGCGGTTGGGGTTAGATGGTTTACGTAGTGCAATCAGTCAGTTTGCTTTAAATCTGGAAAATAATGCGACTTCTCTCCAAAATATTCAATCTCAATGATCCCGGTTGGGGTCGTGGGCAGGGCGGCAATGGCTCAGAGCCCCCTAAGCGTCCGCCCCAAGGAAACGGCCCACCAGATCTTGATCAAGTCTGGCGCGATTTTAATAATCGCTTAGGCTCTTTGTTTGGTCGTGGTAACGGTGGCGGATCGCGCCCCAATCCCACGCCAGGCATGGGTGGCCCCACGCCACGCCAGTCAAAGATTGGCTTGAGCGTCATTGCGTTAGGTGCGGTGGCCTTGTGGCTGGGTAGCGGATTTTTTATCGTTCAAGAAGGTCAGGTTGCCGTTTTGACGCAGTTCGGTAAATACAAAAGCACAGCGCAAGCTGGTTTTCAATGGCGTATCCCGGCTCCGATTCAAGGGCACGAGATGGTTAACATTTCTCAATTACGTACCTTTGAAGTCGGTTTTCGTGGCAATGCTCGTAATCGAGTGTTGTCTGAAGCGTTGATGTTGACTGAAGACGAAAACATCGTTGATGTTCAGTTTGTCGTGCAATATCGCCTGCGTGCCGATGGTGCGCCGGATTACATTTTCAAAACCAAAGACCCAGATGAGTCTGTGCGGCAAACTGCACAGGCTGCGATGCGTGAAGTGGTCGGTAAAAAGCCGATGGATAAAGTGTTGTACGAAGAGCGTGCGGCCATCGCGGTTGATGTACAAAAACTGATGCAGCAGATTCTCGATCGTTACAAAACCGGTATTCAGGTCAGTAGCGTTGCGATTCAAAACGTGCAGCCGCCCGAGCAAGTGCAGGCAGCCTTTGATGATGCGGTAAAAGCGGGGCAAGACTTAGATCGTCAAAAAAATGAAGGTCAGGCCTATAGCAACCAGATTGTGCCAATGGCGGCTGGGCAAGCGTCGCGCATGCTTGAACAAGCCGAAGGTTATCGCGCACGGGTCGTGGGTACCGCTACGGGTGATGCTGCGCGTTTTGGTAGCGTCTTGGCCGAGTACAACAAGGCCCCCGATGTGATTCGCGAGCGGATGTATCTTGAAACCATGCAACAAATGTTTGCCAATGCTAGCAAGGTGCTGATTGACACCAAGGGCTCAAACAATATGTTGTATTTACCGCTCGACAAGATCACCCAGCAAGCGGCGCAAGATCCCTCTCGTGCTGCTTCGGGCTCACCAATGTCTACGGGGGTGCCTGTGATACCTCCGATGCCAATGCCTGGTGCGACAACGCCCGCACGCCCCGCGGCGTCCGGTTCACCTAACTCACTGACGCGCGATCGCGGCAGTCGCTAAGCAGAGGACAGATCATGAAAAGATTATTTCCCCTGTTGATCGCATTGATCATCGGCCTCATTGCATTGTCTTCTTCTGTGTTTATCGTGCGCGAGCGCGATTACGCGGTTGTGTTTGCCTTGGGTGAAGTCAAAAAAGTTGTCTCAGAGCCAGGTTTGTATTTCAAACTACCGCCTCCGTTACAAAACGTCGTCACGCTTGATCGTCGCTTATTAACGATTGATGCGCAAGACGCCGAGCGTATTCAAACGTCTGAAAAGAAGAATCTGTTGATCGACTCATTCGTCAAGTGGCGTATCGCTGATCCTAAGCTTTACTATGTAACCTTTGGTGGTAACGAACGTGCTGCCCGAGAGCGCTTGCAGGCGCAAATTCGTGATGCACTGAACGCCTCAGTCAACATCCGTACTGTGAAAGACGTGGTGTCGCTTGAGCGTGAAGTCATCATGAACGAAGTGCTCTCAAACGTGGTGAAGCGCGCTGAAGTGTTGGGTGTGCAAATTGTCGATGTGCGGCTAAAGCGCATTGAGTTTGCCCCTGAAATTTCTGAGTCGGTTTACCGTCGGATGGAATCCGAGCGTCTGCGCGTGGCCAACGAGGCGCGTTCAATCGGTGCAGCTGAAAGCGAAAAAATCCGTGCCGAAGCTGACCGTAAACGCGAGCAAATCGTGGCTGAGGCCTACGGCCGCGCTCAAGCCATCATGGGTGAGGGCGATGCTGTCGCCGCAGGCATCTACGCGAAAGCCTATGGCGCGAACTTAGACTTTTATAGCTTTTATAAAAGCCTAGAGGGTTACCGTGCGGCCTTTGGCAAGCAGGGCGATGTCCTGGTAGTCGACCCAACGTCAGACTTTTTCAGGTATTTAAAATCGTCTTCTGGCAAATAGTCACTGGGCGTCCTCTGAACTGAGGGCGTAACAGAAAAATAGTCACTGACCGGCCTCGGTACTGAGGCCGTAACAGTGTTGCCATAATAGGTATAATACGATGTAAGCTTTAACGATTGTTCTGGCGGCTTGCCGGGCTTACGCCCCAAGCCGCTTTTCGTTTGGGCGACACTTTTTAAACTTTTAGTTGCAATCCCTATGAAAGGTAACTGGTTACTGCCTGAAAGTCTGGCTGATACGCTGCCGGCTGAGGCGCGCCGTATCGAAGAGCTGCGTCGGCAGTTGCTTGACCTGTTTCGTACCTACGGGTTTGAACTGGTAGCACCCCCGTTGGTTGAATACATTGATTCATTGCTCTCAGGTACGGGCAGTGATCTGAATTTGCGTACCTCAAAGTTAGTGGATCAGTTGTCGGGCCGCACACTTGGTGTTCGCGCCGACATGACTCCCCAAATTACCCGAATTGATGCCCATCTGTTAAATCGCGCAGGCGTGACGCGTTTGTGTTATTGCGGCCCGGTGCTGCATGCGCGGCCTGCTGGCTTGCTCTCTAGTCGCGAGCTCTTGCAGATTGGTGCCGAAATCTTTGGGCATAAAGGGTTTGAGGCCGATTTAGAAATCATTCGTCTTGCGCTCGAAAGCGCACGCTTGGCTGGCGTACAAGCGTTGCGCCTTGATCTATGCCACGCGGGGCTAGTGCGCAGCCTAATTGAGGCGGATGCCGCCGCGCAGCTGCGTGCCGACGAAATCATGGCGCTGCTGCGTGACAAGGATTTGCCTGGCCTTGCTGGGCTTGCGCAGGGTGCGGAGGCGTTGCAAGCTCAAACGGTTCAAGCGCTTGCTTGGCTACCCAAGCTGTACGGCGATCGTACTGTGATCGATCGTGCTCGCAAGGTGCTACCTAACACTGCGGGTGTTGTTGCGGCGTTGGATACCTTGGCGCAGTTATTGGGTGCTCTCGATGACGTGTCAGTAGGCGTGGATCTTGCCGATGTGGGTACCTA
This sequence comes from Gammaproteobacteria bacterium, assembly GCA_030832095.1. Taxonomy (GTDB): domain Bacteria; phylum Pseudomonadota; class Gammaproteobacteria; order Burkholderiales; family Burkholderiaceae_B; genus Zwartia; species Zwartia planktonica. Next base: position 19,838 of record JAURJT010000027.1, read on the forward strand.
CGGTTACCACACAGGTGTCACCTTCTCGATTTATGCCGATGGCTGGCATGATGCACTGGTGCAGGGCGGGCGCTACGACAACGTGAGTTTGGCGTTTGGTCGGGCGCGTCCCGCAACGGGGTTTAGCCTTGATTTGCGTAAGCTTGCCGCGGGCTTGTTGCCTGCGCTGGCAACACCGGCGGTACGTGCCCCTGCCGGGCAAGACCGGGCCTTGCGTGCTGCAGTGCAGGCGCTTAGGCAAGAGGGTCATATCGTCGTGCAGGTGTTTCCAGGTGAAACTGCCACGCACGACGAGTTTGTTTTTGATCGCGAACTTGTTTGTCAAGGCGGTCTCTGGAAAATGCAACGCGTGGTCTAGGCTTTAGCGCACTGGGTCGGTATCAAGACCTAAGGCTCGCTAGAGGTTTACTGTTTGATTTTTAATTAGTCTATTTACCTGACATGAGCAAGAACATCGTAGTGATCGGCACCCAATGGGGCGACGAAGGAAAAGGCAAAATTGTTGACTGGTTAGCCGAGTCGGCGCATGGTGTCGTGCGTTTTCAAGGCGGCCACAATGCCGGCCACACCCTGTGGGTCAATGGCAAAAAAACAATTTTGCGCTTGATTCCCTCGGGCATCATGCACCCCTCGGTGACTTGCTATATCGGCAACGGCGTGGTGTTGTCCCCCGAGGCTTTGCTCAAAGAAATCGTCGAGCTCGAGGCTGCAGGTCTTGATGTGCGCTCGCGACTCAAAATTTCAGAGGCTTGCCCGCTGATTTTGCCGTACCACGTGGCGTTAGATCAGGCGCGCGAAGCCCGTCGAGGTGACGCAAAAATCGGTACGACCGGTCGTGGTATTGGCCCAGCTTACGAAGACAAAGTGGCGCGCCGTGCCTTACGCGTACAAGATTTGTTTGATCCAAGCGGCTTTCGCAGCAGAGTCGAAGAAGTTCTCGACCTACACAACTTTGTGTTGACCCAATACTTAGGGGCGAAAGCAGTCTCGGTTCAAGAAGTTGTTGATAAGGCGATGGCGCTTGCCCCAGCAATTGCCCCGATGGTGGCCGATGTGAGCAGCGAGTTGTTTGCTGCTCAGCAAGCCGGCAAACCTTTGCTGTTTGAAGGTGCGCAAGGCGCGCTACTCGACGTTGATCATGGCACCTATCCTTACGTCACGAGCAGCAACTGTATTGCTGGCGCAGCGGCAGCCGGCGCAGGTGTGGGCCCGCAAACCTTAAGCTACGTCTTAGGCATCACCAAGGCCTACGCCACGCGCGTGGGTTCGGGTCCGTTTCCGACAGAGCTACTTGATGACGTTGGCGCGCGCTTAGCCAGCGTCGGTAAAGAGTTTGGTTCAGTGACCGGTCGGCCACGCCGTTGCGGCTGGTTTGATGGCGCAGCACTTAAGCGCTCGGTGCGCCTCAATGGTATTTCGGGTTTGTGTATCACCAAGCTTGATGTGCTTGATGGCCTGTCAACGCTAAAAATGGGTGTTGGCTATGAAATCGATGGTGAGTTTTGTGACGTGCTGCCCTATGGGGCAGCTGCGGTCGCGCGCGCCAAACCCATTCTCGAAGACATGCCTGGCTGGACAGAAAGCACGGTCGGCGTCACGGATTTTGCGAAGTTGCCGGTCAACGCCCAACGCTATCTCAATCGGATGGCCGAGGTCTGTGGCGTGCCGATTGACATGGTCTCAACGGGCCCCGATCGCAACGAAACCATCATGATCCGTCATCCCTTTAAGTCTTAGTACCTTCATCGCGCGAATTAAGCTCTAACCGTCTGATCCAAACTAGCGAAAGCGATTAAGTTTTAATGCCTTCATTGCCCGGCTCAAGCCCTAACCGCCTGACCCAAACTAGCGAAAGCGATCTTTGGGTGACTTGGGCGCATTACGATGACTTGATCGAGCAATTGGCGGTGCAGATTCAGAAGTCTGGCTTTCAGTTTGATCAGATTCTGTGTTTGGCTCGTGGTGGCATGCGTATTGGTGATGTGCTGTCCAGGGTATTTAACGTGCCCTTGGCGATTTTGGCCACTAGCAGTTATCGCGGCACTCTGGGCACAGAGCAGGGTACTTTAAACATTGCCCAACAGGTCACGTCTACCGCAGGCCCGCTGGCTGGCAACATTTTGCTAGTTGATGATTTGGTTGACTCTGGCGTGACCTTTACCTCGGTCTGCGAGCACTTGTTCGCCGCCTTTCCCTTGATCAATGCGCTTAAAACGGCGGTGCTTTGGCAAAAAGCTAGCTCAACAGTCAAGCCCGACTATGTTGTCACGGTGCTTGCAACCAATCCCTGGATCCATCAGCCGTTCGAGCATTACGACACTGTGAAGCTGCCTGAGTTGGTCGAAAAGTGGTCTGCGGCACCCAACAAATAGCGTATTTGTGCTATTATCGGAGGCTGTGTAAAGAGAGTGTTGCTTGCCCTTGGCCTTTACAGTTGGCTTAATCATGGGTTTTACAACGCTTCTTCACATTGCTTGAAAAACTAATTTCATTCGCTGTTTAACTCATTTTTTTACGTCACGCACCCTATGCCTATCGTTCGTCTGAAAGAAAACGAGCCCTTTGAAGCCGCACTGCGTCGCTTCAAGCGCACAATTGAAAAAACCGGCCTGTTGACCGAGTTGCGCGCCCGCGAATTCTATGAAAAACCCACTGCTGAGCGTAAGCGCAAGCAGGCTGCTGCCGTTAAGCGCCATTACAAGCGCATCCGTAGCCAGCAATTGCCTCCGCGCATGTTTTAACCTGTGGCGCATCGTCTGATGCGCTGCATGCGTATGGCCTAAGCGTTGATCCCAGATTCATTTATCCAGGATCTCCTTGCCCGTGTTGACGTGGCAGACGTTGTTGGGCGCTACGTACAGTTAAAAAAAGGTGGCATTAACCTGCTCGGGTTATGTCCCTTTCATAACGAAAAATCTCCCTCTTTTACTGTAAGCCCGACAAAACAGTTTTATCACTGCTTTGGTTGTGGTGCGCATGGCAGTGCGATTACCTTCCTGATTGAGCATACTGGGGCAAGCTTCCCCGAAGCCGTTCGCACCCTTGCCTCTGCCGTTGGGATGTCTGTTCCCGAAGAAAACCGCTCGCCTGGGCAAAAGGCAGCCACTGCGCGCCGCCGCGAAGAGGTCTCTGCGCACACCAAGGTGCTTGAAACGGCTCAAACCCATTACTTAGCCCAATTGCGCGAAACTCCAGCCGCGATTCGCTATTTAAAACAGCGTGGACTTACCGGTGAAATCGCTAAAGAATTTGGATTGGGTTGGGCCGGTTCTGATCGGCAGGCACTGGCAAAAGTGTTTACGCGCTACGACGATGCGCTGTTGGTTGAATCTGGCTTGGTGATTGAGTCTGAAGATGGTCGACGCTACGACCGCTTTCGCGAACGGGTGATGTTTCCGATTCGAAATGTTAAAGGTGAGATAGTCGGTTTTGGTGGTCGTATTATCGGTAAAGGTGAGCCTAAATACTTGAATTCGCCTGAAACCCCTGTTTTTTCAAAGGGTAACGAACTGTATGGCTTGTTTGAGGCACGCTCGGCGATTCGATCTGAAGGTTGTGTGATTGTCGTTGAAGGCTATATGGACGTGGTGGGCTTAGCGCAGTTGGGTGTGCGCAATGCTGTCGCAACCCTTGGTACCGCGACAACGCCGGTTCACATTCAAAAGCTATTGCGTTCCAGTGACAAGATTATTTTTAGCTTTGATGGTGATGGAGCAGGGCGTCGTGCGGCCTGGCGTGCGTTGCAATCGTGCCTGCCTTTGTTAAGAGATGATATCTATATCCGGTTTTTATTTTTACCTGCAGAGCATGACCCAGATAGCTATATCCGGCAATTTGGAGAAGAGGCTTTTCGTGCCTGCCTGGCTGAATCTGATGCTTTATCGACCTTTTTTCTAAATGAATTAGGTTCGCGTCATGCTTTAAAAGAAGTAGAAGGGCGTTCGGCCTTAGTGCACGAGGCTCGTCCCTTACTCGCCTTGATCCCGCAAATCACGCTAAAGGTACAACTGCAAAATGAGTTTGCCCGTTTAGCTCAGTTAACGCCCGAAGAGTTAACCGCCTTACTCGAAAAAGAAGCGGCCCCAGCCTTAGTGGGTTTGCCTGCTGCGGGCCTGCCGGGGGCGGTTCGGGCTGGGGCTGCCGCATCCGGGGGCGCCTTGGGTCGAGTTGCGCAGGGACGAGGTGCAAAGGGTGGCGAGGCCACATCCTCACCCTCAAAGCTTATCGGCGACGAGTTTTCTGGTGATGATCAGGCATTTCAGGGGTATCACGACGCGCCGGGTGGCGAGCCTGAGTTTGGCCGCAGCGCTGGGCGTATGGCTGGGCGCCAGCCTGCAGCGCGGGTCGATCGACGTGCTGTGGCGCCAATGGCTAAGCGGTTACTGAGGTTACTGTTAACGCATCCTGAGTTGGTAGACGTAATGGGTGAGCAGCAGCTTGAACTTCTTGAGCGTGGCCCCCATCTTGAGATGGTGAGAGAGTTGATCGTGCTGGCCCAGGCTAGCGGTGCCCGCCACGTCGGGGCGTTGATTCAGGCGGCTGACCCTGGTGCAGATCTGGGCGTCTTGATGGCGTCGGTTGCTGAGGATTTGATGACCCAAGAGCCCTTGCCAAATCCTCGAGGTGAGTGGGAAGACGCTTTACGCCGGATTGAACTTGAGAGCTTAAAAAGTGAGCAAGAGGCCTTGATTGCAGAGGGATTAAATAATTTGCAATCGCAGCAAAATTATCGGGAACTTTCTGCTCGTATCACCCGTCTAATTGGGGTAATCGAAGCCAGCAAAGCGCGCTGATCCGGTTAAAATAAAGGTTTACGCAGCCCAAGCGTTTGTTGGGCAAGCTCGTGCCGCAGGCACATTCCATACAAAAGAGCACACTAATGACTCGATCCGTCGGCATCAAAAAAACCATGGCAGCCGCATCGCCCAAACCCAAAGCTGCTGTTAAGCCAACGGCCAAATCTAGCTCTAAGTCTGCCTCAGTATCGGTCAAGACAAGCGCTAAGCCTGTCGCTAAGTCAATCGTCAAACCTGCGTCTAAGCTAGCCACTAAGCCAGTCGCTAAGCCTGCCGTTAAACCGGCGGCTAAGGCTGCTCCCGTACCGGCTAAAAATAGTAAATCTGCGGCTAAACCGCTCGCTAAGGCGGGGCTGGCTTCTGGTAAGCCTGCTGTGGTTAAGTCTGTTTCAAAATCCGCAGCAAACACTGCAGCTCAATCAGTCAAGGAATCAATGAAGTCGGCTTCACCTAGCAAATCAAAAGTGCCCGCATCGGCAACCCCCGCAAAAACCGCTGTCAAACCCGTCACAAAGGTTGCTGCTAAACCCGCTGACAAGGCGGCAGGCGTGTCTGCCAAGGCCGCAAGCGCGAAAGACGTTGCAGCCAAAGGCGCCACACCTAAAACAGCAGCAAACTCAACTGTCAACTCAGCCACTAAAGCTGCTCCCGCAAAAGCTGCGTCGGGCAAGGTGCCAGCGGCTCCTAAGCCTGTGCCAGCTAAAGCACCACCACCCGCACCGGTTTCAGCCAAAGCGCCGGGTAAGGTCGATGTCTCTAAGCCGCCACCGCCCGAAGATGATGGTGATGGTCCGCCTAAAAAAGTGTCTGGCCGGCCACCCGGTGGTACAGGTCGGCGCCCAGGTCGCCCATCAAAAAATCCAAATAACAACAGCGACAGCGAGTTTGGTGATTCGGGCGATGGCGAGCACGAAGCTGAAGTCTTACCCGATTTAAAGCCCGTTAAGCGTGGCAAGCGCGTCAAAGGCGAGGGTAAAGACCTAATCGCTCGCGGCCCCGTTACACCTGAAGAATACGAAGCCCGTCGCAATCGTCTGAAGTTACTGATCAAGCTCGGTAAGGATCGTGGCTATCTCACTTACGGCGAAATCAATGACCATCTGCCCGATGACTTGGTTGATGCCGAGGCGATCGATGGCATTATCAGCACGTTTAGCGATATGGGGATTGCCGTCTATGACCAAGCCCCTGATGCTGAATCGTTGTTACTCGGTGAAAACGCACCGGTTGCCACCTCAGACGATGATGTTGAGGATGAGGCTGAAGCCGCGCTCACCACTGTTGATTCAGACTTTGGTCGCACCACCGACCCCGTGCGCATGTATATGCGCGAAATGGGTACGGTTGAACTCTTGACCCGCGAAGGCGAAATTGAAATCGCCAAGCGTATCGAGGGCGGTTTAAAAGACATGGTGAAAGCGATTTCAGCCTGCCCCACCACCATCAACGAAATCTTGAATCACGTGCAACGTGTTCGCGATGCGCAAGCGCAAATCGATGAAGTGATCGACGGCTTGGTGGATGATGACGGTGAAGAATACGCTGGCGCTGGGGTCGCTGACGAGGCCGAAGAAGACGGCCCAGCCGGTGGCATGAGCAGCAAGCAAGTTGAAGATCTGCGCGTCAAAGGCATGGCCAAGTTTGAGATCGTAGGGGCGCAATTTACCAAAATGCGCGCCGCCTACGAAAAAGATGGCTATCGTTCTAAGCCTTATATGGCTGCACAAGAGCTGATTCAAAACGAATTAATGGGTATTCGCTTTACCGCCAAAATGGTTGAGCGTTTGGCCGATACCTTGCGTCAACAGGTTGAAGAAGTGCGCAAAATTGAACGCGCTGTGTTGCACACCTGCGTTGAACGCGCTGGTATGCCGCGCGCGCACTTTATCAAGGTGTTTCCGGGTAACGAAACAAACCTTGAGTGGGTGTTGGGCGAAGTCGCCAGTGGTGCAGATTATGCAGTGACGCTTACGCGTCACGTACCCGCTGTGCAAGAGTTACAGCAAAAGTTAATCGATCTGCAAGTGCGTGTGGTCTTACCACTTAAAGATTTAAAAGACGTGAACAAAAAGATGGCGACGGGTGAAGCTAAGGCTCGTAAAGCCAAACGCGAAATGACCGAAGCCAACTTGCGTTTGGTAATCTCGATCGCTAAAAAGTACACCAACCGTGGCTTGCAATTCTTGGATCTGATCCAAGAGGGCAATATCGGTTTGATGAAAGCGGTAGATAAGTTTGAATATCGCCGTGGTTATAAGTTTTCAACCTACGCCACGTGGTGGATTCGTCAGGCGATTACGCGTTCAATCGCGGATCAGGCCCGTACGATTCGTATCCCTGTGCACATGATTGAAACGATTAACAAAATGAATCGTATTAGTCGTCAGATTTTGCAAGAGACCGGTGCCGAGCCTGATCCTGCAACACTGGCTTCAAAGATGGATATGCCCGAAGACAAGATTCGCAAGATCTTGAAAATCGCCAAAGAGCCAATCTCGATGGAGACTCCAATCGGTGATGATGATGATTCACACCTGGGTGACTTTATCGAAGATAACGCCACCTTGGCGCCAGCCGAAGCCGCGTTGCATGGTTCGATGCGCGATGTTGTCAAAGAAGTGCTTGATTCGTTAACACCACGCGAAGCTAAAGTGCTGCGTATGCGTTTTGGTATCGAGATGAACACCGATCAAACACTTGAAGAAGTGGGCAAACAGTTTGACGTCACGCGTGAGCGCATACGACAAATAGAGGCTAAAGCGCTACGCAAGTTGCGCCACCCAAGCCGGGCAGATAAGTTAAAGAGTTTCCTTGAAGGCCAGTAAAGCCTAAAAGTTAGCCCCCCTAGCTCATGCTTGGTTAGAGCAGCGGACTCATAATCCGTTGGTGCCGTGTTCGACTCACGGGGGGGGCACCAGTATTCGTTAGCGTTGACACCATTGTTGTACGCTGTGCTGCAGTAAAGCACAGTCGTGCACAGTGTTGTTACGTTAATTCCCAGCATAAGACGCTACAAAACAGTCTAGAAACCAGCCAATTGCAGGGCCAAGTAAAGCTGCTTCCATGGCGAGCATCGCCGCGCCGACGGAAAGTGAAGTCTTACTCCAACCCATCTCTGTCGCAAGCACTGCCACATAGGCGCCAAACGCCTGGTACAACAGCATCGCCTGTATCAATTGCAAACCAGCGGCTGCGAACGCCATTTTCCAGCCGTAAAAAACTCTCATAAATTAGTCCAGATTTCGGCGGAATTCGGTATAAAAAACAGCAACGCCTAGTTGATACATGAGAGTTTACGCGACAAGTTGCCGATTTAAGGACTCTGTGGCGCTGACTGAATCACGCATCACGCTGCGAATCGATTTTCTTTCTAGCATGAGAGCAAACATTTCGTTGCTATTGTTCAAAGGTATCGCCTGGACGACAAACGGTTTGAGTTGAATCTTGCCAGCCAATGCCGTGTAGATTCTACGTAGATCGACCTTTAAAAAGGCGACGGTTAAATTTGCTATATTTAGGTCGCTCATATTTGGCGCTTCGTTTGCTACCTCGACTGACGATGATGGTAAATGGAATGGCTTTATTCGTTGCACCGCGAACGCGAGGGATTCAAGCGGCGGGCCATTTAGCAGAAACAAAATCTACGGTATCAATGAGGGCTATTTTTGTTTGCTCAGCTAACGCGTCTTGCGCATTTAACAGGTCAGAGAACAGTTTATGGATATCAGTGATCCTATTAAAATTGAGTTCTTGTTAAAAGAGCTTTTTTTTGCTCTAAGCGTCACGTGCGCAGTGGTCATTTTTAATCTTTATAGTTTTGCATGGATATCGCTTAAATATCGTAAGTTATTGGAAAAAAGCCGAGCTCATGGCCTGCACCTCGAGGTGCTTCGGTTCGTGCTTTTTATTATGCTGCTGGTGATTGCGATGTTTCTATCGCTCTTGATATGGGTCGCAGCATTAGTGAATTTTGATTTCGCTAAAGATTGGGTGACGGCTCTTTTGTTTACAGCTGGTTTTTTTACAACCATCGGCAGTACGGCAATGACTCTACCGATAGGGTGGCGTTTTATACCTTCAGTGATTGCCTTTTCAGGGCTCTTTTCGTTTGCCTGGGCATCAGCGTCTTCAATCGGAATGTTCAACCACTTGACTAACCATCTTTATAAGCACAAGAAGATTTAATGTGAGGTAGCCCCGACCTCCACATTTTTTGAGTGATAATCCTCATCTTTGCTTGGTGCAATATTTGTTATACAAGGGGCAATAATGAGTGGAGCATTAGACGGGGTTCGCATTATTGACATGACGGCTGTTGGCATGGGGCCTATGGCTACCCAAATGCTTGCTGATATGGGCGCAGATGTCATAAAGATCGAGTCGCAAGAAGGCGATGTGTTTCGTCATGTGATACCGCAGCGCAATCCTGGCATGAGCCATGCACATCTAAATTTAAATCGAAATAAGCGCAGTGTTGTCCTTGATGCAAAAACAGTAGAGGGCGTTAAGCTCCTTAAAGAACTTATTGGCACGGCAGATGTTTTTGTTTCAAATATGCGAGCTCCCGCAATGAGACGTCTTGGACTCGATGCCGATACCCTGCTTAAAGAATTTCCACGTCTGATTCATTGCTCATGCTATGGATACTCTGAAAAAGGCCCTTATGCAGGTAGGCCCGCCATTGACGATACGATACAGGCAGCCTCTGGGTTAGCCTGGTTACAAGGGGCGGCCGGCAACGAACCTCCACGGTTTGTAAATTCAGTGGTCGCCGACAAAGTCGTCGGGCTATACGTCACTCAGGCCATTACAGCAGCCTTGTATGCTCGCTCAAACACGAATGTTGGTCAGGCTATCGAAGTCCCCATGTTTGAGTGCATGGTTTCATTTATGTGTGTTGAGCATTTGGCGGGCAGAACTTTCGAGCCACCAGTTGGTGAGGCTGGATATGCGCGCCTCCTGAATCAATATCGTCGCCCGTTTAAAACCAAAGATGGATATATGAGTGTGGTTCCCTACACGGGCGCACAGTGGAGACGGTTTTTTGAATTAACAGGAAAACCAGAGTTGGCTGATGATGACAGATTTAAAACAGCAGAAGCCCGAAGCGGGCATTATGACTTGCTATATCATTATGTCGAAGATGTTTTAGGGGCCAGAACTAATCTTGAGTGGAGTTCAATTTTAATTTCTGCAGATATCCCATTTGCTCCGGTCAATTCAATCGATGATCTTTTGAGGGATCCTCACTTGAAGCATATCAATTTTTGGCACGCGTCAGAACATCCGACAGAGGGAAGCTTAATACAGGCAGGCCTTCCAATATACTTTTCAAAGACACCCTCTAGTATTCAACGACATGCCCCAAATCTTGGCGAGCATACTAAGGATTTTATTTCGAAAGATTAGGTTTTTTTAACTAAAAAATATTGATAATGGAGTGGACATGAAGAAAATTTTTACTAGCCTGATGATGTTGGTCTCTGCCACAGTTTCTGCACAGAGTTATCCGGCTAAGCCAATTCACTTCGTTGTTGGGTTCCCAGCAGGAAGTAGTATTGATAACATTTCTCGTACAGTTCTCGATGAAATTCGTAATAGAACAGGTGCAACGATCATTGTTGAAAACAAACCTGGTGCGTTGGGTAGTATTGGCGCTGACGCTGTTGCAAAGTCTGCCCCTGATGGTTACACCTTAATGCCTAGCTCAAGCGCCACGAATTCATCTGGCCCCCATTTGATGCAATCTCTTAAAAAATTGGATTTGGATAATAACTTGACGCACATTGGTCGCATGGTGAAGTTTGATATTGCAGTTGTCACTAATGCGTCGACCTTTGCCGATGCTAAATCCTTGATTGACCGAGCACGAGCAAAGCCCGGAGATTTAACGTATGGGTACGGCTCAGGCACTGGACAGGTCGCGGCTGCCGTATTTAGCGACGCAGCAAAGATAGATGTGCGTGGCATACCTTATAAGGGACAGCCCCTTGCGGTGACGGACTTATTGGGTAGGCAGATTGATTTTGTCGCGGCAGATTTAGGGGCGATCTTGCCTCAGCTCAACGCCAAGAAATTAAACGCCATTGCGGTAATGTCTGATAAAAGATCGGAGCTCTTGCCCGAGGTGCCTACGACACGTGAGTTAGGTTTAGCCAATGCGCAACTTGCGGGATGGATCGGGGTATCGGCACCTAGTGGTCTAAGGTCGGATGCAGTTAAATGGTGGGAAGAGCAGCTCAAGACCGCACTGCAGTCGTCAGAGGTGCGTAAGCGGTAACTGAACGCCGTTATAGTATTTGCGTTTTTTAAAGTGCAAACTCTCTCTTTCAAAAAACCACGAGAGATTGCAATGCAAAGCCCAAAGCAAATTCAGCAGTTAAGCCCGCGCCAACAGCAATGGCGTGATGAACAAGAGCAATTCGAAGCCAGCGGTCTGACGGCGCGTAAGTTCTGTGAGTTGCACCGATTAAATGCCTCGACTTTTTATAAGCGACGCGAGCGACTAGCAGAGATTAGCGCAGATAATGTTGTTGCTGTTGGCCCGAAGGTGGCCACTTTCATTGATGCAGGTTCAATTGAGCCTGTTGTAAAGTCTAGAGCGCGTGAGCCCGAGTTAATGCGTGCGTCAGCACCGACTGCCTTAGAGTTGCGCATCGACTTAGGTGCAGGAATCATTCTGACCCTCACGAGGCACTGATGTTCTTTCCTGAAGGTCAGGTCAGGATCTTTGTTTACGGCGAGCCCGTGAGCATGCGGCTGTCTTATGACGGGCTGTATGCAAAGATTCGAAACGTGATGGGCAAGGACCCGATGAGCGGTCACTTGTTTGCCTTTATCAACCGACGTGCCACACAGATGAAGGTCATGTACTGGGATCGCAGTGGTTTTTGCATTTGGTCTAAGCGCCTAGAAGAGGGGCGATTAATCAGCGATTGGGCCACCGTTCACACCCGCGAAATGGATTGGACGGGCTTAAAGTTATTGCTCGAAGGTATCGAAATTAAACGCATTAAAAAGCGTTACTTTAGAGCAACAACATCGGCAGAAATCGCAACAACAATAGTAGAAAAAACTCAATAAATATGCGGCTCACAGTACAATATATGCTATGCAAACGGCTTCTCATCCACGCACTGTTTCAGCTTCCGAAGTCGCTGCGTTGTCGCCAGAAAACGTTGCAAAAATGTTTAATGATCAGGGCGTAGAAATCGCTCAGTTGCGCCACCAACTCGAATGGTTTAAGCGCCAGATCTTTGGCCAAAAAAGTGAACGCCGCCTCGCTGTCTCGACCGAGAGCCAATCAAGCTTAGGCGAAGAGTTTGCGGCCAAGCCAGAACAGCAGGCCGCTGGCAAAAAGACTCGCATTGCTGAGCACGAGCGCAGCACCAAGCCCAAAGATGGATTAAGCAACGATGAGTCAGCTCTGTTCTTCGATGAGAGCAAAGTCCCCGTTGAAACCATTTATCTTGATCCTGAGACGGCTACCGGTTTAAACAAAGACGAGTTTGAGGTGATCAGCGAGAAGGTCACGTATCGCCTCGCGCAGCGCCCAGGCAGCTACGTGGTGACAAAGTACGTGCGCCCCGTGCTCAAGCTTCGCGAGAGCGGCAAACTGGTGAGTATTCCAGCACCCGAGGGCGTCATTAAAGGCAGTCGCGCTGACGTGAGCTTTTTAGCGGGCGTTGTAGTCGATAAGTTCTCTTACCACCAACCGCTTTATCGCATACATCGCAAACTGGCTGATCAAGGGTTTAAGTTAAGTCGACCGTGGTTGACGCAACTCATGCAGCAAACGATTGAGGCGTTGATGCCGATCTTTGATGCGCAGTTTGACTCGATACTCCAGAGCCGAGTCAAGTGCATGGATGAAACCCCAATAAAAGCTGGGGTGGCAAGCCCAGGCAAGATGAAGGCGGCGTACTTCTGGCCCATTTATGGCGAGCTCGACGAGATCTGCTTCAAGTTCTATCCCGACCGGTCGGCCAAGAACGTCGAGGATGCTTTAGGGCTGAGTGCGCCCGATGGTGCGGTATTGCTCACCGATGGCTATGCGGCTTACAAAAAATACGCCAAGAAAGTGGGGCTCACCCACGCCCAGTGCTGGGCGCACACACGCAGAAAGTTCTTTGAATCGCAAAACATAGAGCCTGAGCGCGCAAGACAGGCGCTCGACATGATCGGCGAGCTCTATGTGATTGAGGAACGGTTACGCGAGAAAGAGCGCACGAGTGAGGTTAAGAAAGCCATTCGCCAGCGTGAAGCAAAACCGCTCGTCAATAAATTCTTTACCTGGGTGCAAAAGCAGTTCGATTCGCAGGGGTTATTGCCCAGTAGCCCGCTGACCACAGCGCTGTCGTATGCACGCGAGCGCCGCGAGGGCCTTGAGGCCTATCTCGATGATCCAGATGTACCGATTGACACCAATCATCTTGAGCGTGCCTTGCGCGCGATTCCTATGGGTCGCAAAAATTGGCTGTTTTGCTGGACTGAGACTGGCGCCGAGCATGTCGGTGTTGTGCAAAGCTTGCTTACCACCTGCAGGCTGCACGATATTGACCCGTACGAATATCTGGTTGATGTGCTGCAACGGGTCAAAAACCATCCACCGCTGCAAATGGGTGAGTTAACGCCACGCCGTTGGAAAGAGTTATTTGCACAAAATCCTAAGCGTTCGGTACTGCATCTAATCGATCAGATGAGAAAGAAAGCAGAGTAGCGCCGCTTATTGAACGGCGTTCAGTTACCGGTTACAGAGGTGCGCGAAAGAATTCGTAATCAAGGCATGGAAGTTGACCCTCTTATTGGTGAGGCATTCAAGAGTTTTGTGGGTCAGCAATATCAATTGTGGGGTCGTTATGTTTCCAATGCCAACATTCAATCTCAATGAGTTTTAACTTATCTTCTCTGGATTAGTGTATACAGGTTGCAACCCTAATAAGCTGTATGCTTGGATGAAGAAGAGCACAACAAAAAGGCCGAATACGCCAAGGAGACCACCATGCAAGTACACGAACTCGTTGCCCGCCTCGCCAAGGCCGGCGCCAGTAGCATCCCGATGCAAGCCGCGCGCGAAGAACTCGAACATCTGCGCGGCGACATCGACGCTGTTGACCAAGCCCTGCGGTATGTCGCAGGCACGGGCGGCAATGCGCGGCAAGTGTTTTACCGGTCGCCGTCGCTTTCGCTGTTGAAGGTTTGCTTCCCAGCCGGGCGTCGCACGCCGCCGCACGATCATGGTACCTGGACGACCATTCTGCTGTTCTCAGGCGAAGAAAAAAACACACTGTATCGCGCTGAAAATGGAAAACTGCGCAAGGCCAGCGAAGTCACGCTCACGGGCGGCTCGATTTTGCCGATGCTAGCTGACACCGTGCACGTTGCCGAGTGTCTGGGTAATGTGCCAGCCATCGGCCTGCATGTCTACGGCGGCGACATACTCGAGTTACCGCGCCGTATGTGGCATCCCGAAACGCTTGAAGTGCATGCGTTGGATTTGACGTTGTATGAGTCGTTTGCTCAGGCCGCATCTAAGGCTGACCGCGCACCGCTGACTTGAGTGTCAGGCATGACAGGCTAGGGTTAGATTCAGCTGGCTAACGGATGCTTAAACTCGCAAAGATTCAAACGTGACTCCCGACCGTTTAAGTCATTGTATTGTGGGGGCATCTTCGATTGATCCTGATTTAAGTGAACGGTTATCTGAATCAATAAGGCTACCAATAAGACTACTCACGACAAGGTCTTTGTAACCCTTAAAAGTTATTCGCGAGAAAATCAAAACACATCCATTCTGGATCAATAACAACATCGGGGGATAGGTAATGATGAAGAGTATGTCTTTAGCATTGGGCACGCTTGCTGTGATGTCACTGACAGCCTGTCAAACAATGGAACATGGAACGGGGCAAAAAGCCTCTGCCACCCTAGAGTCACGTTCAGGATCTAACGTAAAAGGGACGGTAAACTTTACCTCGCAAGGGAATAATATTTTAGTGACTGCAAACTTTTCTGGTTTGAAACCCAATGCAGAGCAAGGATTTCATGTGCACGAAAAAGGGGATTGTTCTGCACCTGATGCAACCAGCGCAGGCGGACACTTTAATCCAGATTCCAAAGCGCATGGGATGCCAGGAAGTGGCTCACATCATGCGGGAGATATGCCAAATATTAAGTCCGATGCGAATGGCAATGCCTCTTATTCTGCAACGCTAAGTGGATTTGCTGTGGATAGTGGGCCCACTGGAATCTTAGGAAAATCGGTTGTTGTTCATCGTGATCCCGATGATTACAAATCACAGCCAGCAGGCAACTCTGGCCCACGATTCGCGTGTGGTCTGATTAAGTCAAGTTGACGATGTAGCGCCCGAGCCGATACCGTCTCGGGCGAGGCGCCAAGCCACGAGGGCGCCACAGAAAATCTGAGCGCACAGTAATAAGAACACGATGCTATTTAAGATGACAAAGTAGTTTGCAAACGGCGAGAGCATGACCGGCATGCCATCTTCTAGTGCGGTTTCTCTCAAGTGATCGATGCGTGGAATCAGCAAAAAGCTTGCAGTTGCAACAGAAACTACCAATATCAGTAAGGGCCAGCGAACTCTTTTTAGCTGAGAGATGCCTCGCTTAATCAAAAGGTTGGAGAGGCTCAAGATGATAAATGTGCACCCTAAAAAGTAATACGAGAGATTTTGCATCAGTAGATGTGCCAGCATCCCGGCTGCTTGAGAATCTATCATCAAAAGATACGCAGCGAGACAGCCTAGCGCTTGAATAAAGATGGTACCAGCCATCAAGTAAGCGAGTATGCGTATCAGAAGGAAGGGGAGACGGTATTGACTTTTGGGTACTTCAATCATTGGATAAAGGCTGCTAATTGGTATGCTGCAGTACAAAGTTTACGCTAGGCTCATACTATCTTTAAGCTAACAATGAAACTTGGTCAAGGCAAATAGAGGAGACCACATGAAAGGCGTTGTCGTATGTCCGCAGCCGCGTGCTGCTGAAGTGGGTGCCGAGATCCTTGAACAGGGCGGTAACGCCTTTGACGCGGCGTTGGCAACGGCTTTTTCGCAAATGGTGAATGATCCCTTTATGTGCGGTTTGGGCGGCATGGGTACCTTGCACTACTTTCATGCAGCCACGGGCACCAGCGGGATGATCGATTTCTATAACCGCGCGGGCTCTAACGTGCGCCCGGATATGTGGGAAAAAGACTGTAAGGGCCGCACTCCGATTTCAGGCTATAGCTTATTCGATGATTTCAGAAGTGAGATTGGCTATACCGCCATCATGACGCCTGGTACGCCTGCAGGGCTTGGTTTGTTTCATGAAAAACTTGGCTCGATGCCCTGGGCCGATTTGATCGCTCCGGCGATTACCCAAGCGAACGAAGGCATCTTAGTCACGCCAAACCTGGCAACGGTCTGGAGCGGTTACGCTCAGCCCGGTATTCCGGATGGCCTCACACGTATCCGAAAAACTGCCGAATGCGCGCGCGTGTATCTGCACCCCGAGGGGCGTTTATTCAAGGTTGGCGACGTGATGCGCCTGCCTGACTATGCGCGCACTTTAGAGCGACTCGCCAAAGGTGGCTGGCGCGAGTTTCATCAAGGTGCGCTCGGCGATGAGATCGCCCGCGACCTTCAAGCCAACGGCTCGTTCGTCACCCGCCAAGATTTAGCCGACTATCAACCCGAAGAAAGTGCGCCTTTAGTGGGGTCGTATCGTGGCTATGAGGTGCGCTCTAATCCCCCACCAGGCAGTGGTGCAACGTTGATTGAAATGTTGCAGATTCTTGAGCATTTTGATTTGAGTGCACTCGATCATGGCTCGGCACGGCACATCGATTTAGTGGCGCGCGCGATGGCTGCTGCCCACGTGGATCGCAATGCTTATCTAGGCGATCCACGTTTTGCAGACGTCCCGACCGAGATGCTGATATCGAAAAAGCGTGCAGCGTATTGGGCTGACCGAATCAAGTCGGGTCAGTATGCAGGTGGCCAAGAAGAGGCGCCACCAGGATGCACCACGCATGTGTGTGTCATGGATGCCGAGGGCAATGCGGTATCGATGACGCATACGCTTGGCACGGCTGCGGGCGTCGTGAGCCCGGGCTTAGGCTTTAACTACAACAATTCGATGAAGCTGTTTGATCCAGTCCCGAATAAAAAGAATTCGATGGCCCCTGGTAAAGCGCGCACCACCGGGATGGTGCCCACTATGTTGCTCAAAGACGGCAAGCCCGTGTTGTTAGCCGGCGCACCGGGCGGGAGTGTGATCATCAGCGCCACCTTGCAGGCTATTCTGAACGTGGTGGATTTTGGCATGTCGCCGGTCGAAGCCGTCACCGTGCCACGCATCCATTGCGAGGGTCTGGGTATACATACTGAAGCCACCGTGCCGCGCTCGGTGATTAAAGAGTTACGTGCGTTGGGCCATACCGTTCTGCAAAGCGCGCACAGCTTTGAGCCCAGCATGTCGCGCGCGCACGTGATTTCAACCATTGGCGGGCGTATGCGAGGCGGAGCTGACCCCAGGGGTGGCGCGGGTGTTGTTTACGCGCGTTAACGTTCACTAGCAGAATGAGCGGTTGAACAAACGATTACACCGCTACTGCTGGCTAGTGCTAAGCCGACGATAAACGGTGAGCACTGTACTGCCGTCAATCACGATCTCGTAAAAGACCGTGTAGACCTTGTCGGGTTGTTCAAATCTAGAGCCATCAAAAAATCGATAATTTGTCAAAATATAATCCGACTCTAAGTTTGAAGGATCTAAGATCATTCTCTTGCGATCTTGCGGCCTCAGCAACTCGATCGCCTGCTGTGCTGAGGTTACGCCGAGTGACCGAATGGTGATGCGGTGTCTATCGTCGTTGGCCAAAATAAATTCAAGCCCCTTCACATCGGTCAAGCCCCAATAGTCACGCTCAAAGCTTTGATGCGATGACAGTAGTGCCATCAAACCATTAAAGTACAAATGTTGAAAGGGGTGATTGCGTATCATCCAGCTCACGTTAAACAGGATTTGTACGCTGAACAGAATCCCCATTAAACCAGCCACAGGTATCCCAAGCACTTGTTTTTTGTTGAGCGCGTGCAAACCAGCTACGCTGAGTAACACGATGGCAGGATAGATAAAATATAGTTGTCGCCAGCCATCGTAGAGTGTTGAATTCAAAATGATAACCGCGCAAATCGGGCCCCCTGCCGCTGCCAAAAATAAAAAATCCAGAAAATAATCCAGGCGCTGTAAATTTTGTCGCGGTCGCGATACGACTTTTATGCATACGTGTACGGCGCCTAGTACAAAGCATGCCGAAATCAGGATGGGTGTGGTCAGCGCAATCCATGTTGGCGCATAATGCCAAGGCAAACTCTTTGCAAAAACATAGTCACCTAAGTAGAGATTAAAGTAATCCCAACGAAATTTAGACATGTTTTTTAACGCGACTAAAAAATTCGTGAAAGGGTCTTCCCATAACCAAGGCCACAGCCCAACGATACACAGGGCACTGGTCACACCAAACACAACCGTCAACGTTAACCACTGTCGCACCGAGATCAAACGCAGACTAGCAAGCATCACAAGCATAAAAATTGTTAGCCCAAACAAAATCACACCAGCAATACGGATATTGATTGTGAGCGCAATCATGCATGCGTGTAAGAAAGCGCTTTGCCAACTGAGTGTCAGTCGCAGTCGAGTCAAGGTGTACAGACTTGCCGCGCAACACGCCATGAAAACAATATCTTTATTGTTGAAAAACGCTTCGCCGTAGAGTCGAGGGCTTGTCAACAGTAACGTGCTCGCCAACAGGGCATAGCCCCAATGATTGAAACGCAATTTCGCTGCGTGATACATTGCAATGAGGCCAGCCCAAAAAACAAGAAAGGTTAAGGCGTGCCTCAGTAAGAATTGCTGCCGTGAGTCGTTCAGCGAAAATAAACGTTCGATAAAAAACACGGGTAAATCAAAGGCGACTCCATAGTCGCGATCGTAATACTCGTTGAGCGGAATATCGAAGGTGGCTAAGATCGGATCGTTTTTGAGCCAGGTGATGTTGAACTTCTCAGCGATATAGTTCAAACTCATCCCGCCATTGGTGCGGCTAATCAGTTCGTCTGCTGACATCCCATAATGGGTGAAGGTTGTCATTCCCAGTGCCAAGATAAAAAGAAAATAAAACGCCACCAGTAGTGGGCGATATTGACCCACTACAGCGAAGTGATTTTTTAAATACGAGACAAAATTCATCATCAGGGTGAGCGGCCGTTAACGATACATCGGTCGACCAATCGCACCGCTTTTACTTTTGCCGGTACTGTATTGTGCCCAAGCAGGGTTAAGGGGTTGAAACATTGCGTTGGTAAAGTTATTGGCGAACCCAACGATTTCGTGATCAGCGAATACATAAAGCCTAAGCTTTCCGCGCCCTAAGCCCTTTATTTTTGTGCCGTCGGCTTGTACCCGAGTATCGTACGGATCGTGATAAGCCTTTGACGAGTCAATGACAAACACTTCGTATTGTGTGGTGTTTGGCACAAAGGGCGCTCTGTGTTCAATTTTGACCGGGATGGTGTCAATGAACATCACATGCCCCGTATCTTTGGCGATTTTCTTATCAATATCTAAAGTAAATTTCCAAGCGATCAGGTCGCCGGGTTGAATGCGTTCGACAGTCGTAATCTGGTTAAACCCCCGAGCGCCTTGAATCGAGTCAACAAAATCTTCTGCTAATGGCCGTTGACGCGGTTCTGGAACTGACATCAATGACCGAGCGGGGCTTGCTGCCCGGTCGAGCAGTGCGATCGCCAAGCCAGAGCAATCGGCATACATGGTGAAGCCTTTTGACGGACCATCGCTGGGCAGGCTGATTTGTTCAGTATGCCGATACTCATTATGACTTAGTGCAACATTTTCTAGTAACTGTCTGGCCAGGGTCAAGTGCAGCGGTGCTGAGGGTGCAGGGTCTGCCCCCCTGGCCAAAGGCGCGATACAAACGAGAATAATGGCAAGACATTTTGACAAGAGCTTGTTGGCTAACCAGTGGCGGTTTTTGTACATTATTTGTGTCATGGCTAGGTTTTTAGTCAAAGACTTACTTGATATCTACGCAACTTGTCAGTTTAGTGTCTTGAGTTAGCAATAACTAGAGAAAAATCTTAGAATAGCGATCTTTTCCCTTTAGGTCATTCTACGGTCATCGACATGGGCATGAAACGCTGGCAAATGCGAAAAAACTGTGCTTTGACACCTAAGCAGCTGCTCATGTTTTATGTCGTTTTAGTCTGCCTCTCATTGATCGTGGCCACAGGTTTCTTTTTGGCTGGGATATGGATGATTTCAATTTTTACGGCCCTAGAAATATGTGCCGTCACGATTGGTTTTTTAATCTACTCTAGGCACGCCTTAGATTGCGAAACGGTTGAAATTGAAGATAAATGCTTATTGGTCAAAAAATATATTGGCCACAAAGAAACCGTTTATGAGTTCAACACGCAGTGGGCAAAAATCGAGCCGCCGCTCAAGGGCTCAAAAACCTTCAATATCAGCCAATCTCAGTTACGGGTTGAACTCGGTCAGTTCATCAGGCACGAACAGCAGATTGCGTTGATTGCACAAGTGCGTGCTCATCTGGGCTGATTAAACGAATCTATACAGTTGAAATCAGCAACGTCAATTTAGAAGGCCCTGTACGAAAAATTGCTTTCATTGACTTGATGCAACTTCAGGACCCACAGAAAAAATCTAAAAAGCTCCTGAATTACGGCGTCCGTCAGGACCAGCGCGGGGAGGATGTCAAGACATGGCTGGCGCAGGCGTGACGCGCATGGGCTTAAGCTTGAACTGCTGAGCAGCTTGCCACATGTCGTAGGCTGATTGTTGCGCCAGCCAAAGGCGGGCGTCGCCGCCGCGCTCTTTGCCAAGCCATGCTTCGATCCGCAAGGGCATCTCGGATGAGATTGCAGCACGTGCGTTGATCAAGCGAGAAAATGCAACACGAGAAACGCCCAATTGTTCAGCCGCCTGAGTGACATTAAGACCGCGCGCTGGCAAAATATCGTCGCGGATGGTTAGGCTGGGGTGGGGTGGGTTGTGCATGCGAGTCATGTTCATAATAATTGTAGGAAGCTAATCAACGGGCATCAATGTCGGAAAAGTACGATATTTATCTAGACCGTTAAAAATAAGAAACTTTTTTTACCCATTTAAAATTAATAACTGAGCGCAACTCACAAGGTTGGGCTTTTTTGTTTGCTACCAATCGCACCACGGTATGGCTATTTGTCGCTTGAGCATATCGAGCAAATGTGCGCATTGAAGGCATCATGCGCCCACTCTCTAATCTGGCAATCGTAGATTGGGTCGTGCTCATGCGCTGCGCTAACTCGGCTTGTGTCATTCCTGCTCGTATACGCGCAGCAATCAGCTCGCGCGCGATGGCAAACTCGGGTTGTTGCAATGCGTACTCGGCACTGACCTCGGCGTCTTTCAATATGCGTGCTTTAACTTCTTTCAGGCTATCCATTATTTATTCTCCGTAGTCGCTCTGATTGAGGTCCAAACTCTTGAAGCATTTCTGAAATGTGCACAAAACGCGCTTGGATATCGGTGGGCATCCTCATGAGTTCTGTTACGGCTAGCGGGTTAACTTGGACTATCCACATTAGCAATTTATCTCTTTTTTGCTATTAAAGCAATGAATTTGTGAGGCTTGAGTTCTCGGTGGCGAATGCTAATTGCCATGAGCCAGTCTTGGGGAGTGGGTGGACAATTACAGCCTGCTTTGAAACACACTTTTGGCGCCGAGCATTGCGGCAAAGCGTCGCATGGACATGCATTTCGTTAATAAATGTCTATCGGCAGTCACTCAACAAATAGCATGTTTGTTTTGTGCTGACGGTGCGGATGAACAACTCAACAAATCGCTGTGTATTGTGTGCGTCGAGAACGATCTTTGTGGTGTATTTACAGCGCAATTGCTTGTCGTCTAGATCGTTAACTTACATAGCACTTGAGTGTTGCGCTGCAATATTTTCAAGGATATTCGCGGCTTCGGATAAAGATCTACGGATCACCGGAATTGATCAGAGAGGGTTGGGTAGCGATGCCTAGCTTGTTTTCGCCATTGCCTTTGACATCTAATCCGCATAATAATCATGCACTAAGCCCATTTGGGTTGGGTTAAATTATAAATGACTCAAAATGAACATTGAACTTGATGAAGTTATTTTGTGCAGGGTCGTATTTTTGGGAGGTACCGACGATGAATGATGTCCAGTCCGTGGTCTATTCAGTGAATCAAAAGGTGACAGACGCCACTGTCATTTTTGATCAGACGATTGCTGAGCAGTACGTTCTGTATGCTCATCGTTTAGCTGCTAGAGGCTACGTTCAGGCCGCCGTGGGCAATATGGTGATGCGTGTGGCGCACCGCAACTATAGGGATGGCATTTGCTATGTGAAGGCTCAAGGCGTGTCACTTGAAGAAATGACGATCGATGATTTAGTGATCACCGATGTCCTTCACGGAATCATTTTATTTGGTGACCGTGCCACCACCGTGGGGCATCAGATGAATCGCGAAATATTACGATTACGTCCAGATGTGCAGTGCGTGATTCATTTGCATCATGACGAGACGATTGCTTTTTTGGCAGCAGGTTACGAAAAGATACGCCCGACGGGATTAACATTGCCTTACCTGATGCAAAAACCACTTCAATATTTGCCGGCACATCTTAACGTTGAAGAAGATGTTGGTCCGATTAAAGACTTCATCGCGGGTACCAATGCGATTGTGATGAAACGGCACGGCTTTACTGTGCTGGGTCGCAACGTATCCGAATGCTATGCACGGGTCAACATTCTGGCTTCAGAGGTCAAGCGAAATATTATTGCCGAGCAATTGGCTGCAATTCGCGGTGAGAGCGTTGACTATATCTCTGACGAGGAAGTCGGCTGGATGGCAACCCACGGCGATGCGGTGATGTATCCGGAGCTTAAAAAATGATCAAACTCTTATTCGCATTCACGCTAATTTTATACAGTCAATTTTCTGTTTCGGCCCCTTGGCCAGAAAAATCGATCAAGCTGATTGTTCCATTTCCGCCCGGAGGTGGCACAGATATTGTTGCTCGCACAATTGCGGCCCAGTTAAGTACTCGACTGGGACAGACTGTGGTTGTTGAAAATCGGCCTGGTGCCGGCGGCACAATTGGTGCAAACGCCGTGGCGATAAGTGAGCCCGACGGCTACACGATTGGAATCGCTACGTCGAGCACGCATCCTGCTGCGGTCGTGTTGAGAAATGATCTTCCCTATGATCCGCTACAAAGCTTTGCGCCAATTACTCAAATCGGAAGTACGGCTTATGTACTGGTCGCCTCGCCCGAGCTACCGGCGAAAAATCTGGAAGCGTTTATTGATTACGCCAAAAAAAATCCAGGAAAATTGAATTTCGCAAATGTTGGCGCCTCGACACTAGGATATCTTGTGAGTTTGCAGTTTGAGGCGTTAACCGGCATCAAGTTAGCGCACATTACCTACAAGGGCTCTGCGCAGGCCTATCCCGACTTGATTGCAGGGCGAGCCTCCGTACTTTTTGATAATCCGGGTGCCTCAACCGCGTTAGTGAACACTCAGAAACTGAACGCCTATGGTGTCACGATCGCCACACCAGAACTTAAAGACGTGCCGCTGTTCTCACAAGCAGGTAAGGGGCATGGCTTGCAAGCGTTTAATACCTCTTTCTGGTACGGCCTAGTGGCAGCGGCTGCAACACCCCGTGCAATTGTTGAGCGGATTCAACAAGAGGTGGCAAAGTATGTGCAGAGCGATTCTGGTAAGGTCGAGTTGGCAGCCTTCAGTCTTGAGCCTGTCGGCAGTACACCAGAGCAATTTGCCGAGCGAATTCGCCTAGACACCGAAAAATTCAAGGCGTTAGCATTGCAGGTTGAGTTAAAGCTGTGAGGTATGTCTGACTGCTTGGCGACAAGCGCATAGTGTGTTGGCGTTGGTTATCGGCGCCAACACCAATATTTTTTAATTCTTACTGCCTCATACAGCGTAACAACACAACGTTAGTTTCTGCCGCGCAGTTTAAGTACTTCGGCCTGGGAGGGTAAAGACTGGCTCGCATAACTTCAGCCGCATTCAAAGACTTTGCACTGTTAGCAGCTTGTGCCCAAGTCGTTACGCAATCATAAGACATAATTGTCCAGTCAGATGGATATCCACCCTTCTTCGATCTGTAATCGGCAATGAACGAAGCAGCTTCTGGATTGTTTTTAATGAGATAGTTAGCTGGCGCTCGCTGCACGCCATCGGTTCCAACAGGGGCTTGGTCACCCATCGTCTTTAACGTATTAAAGTCATACAGTGCACCGAAGCGATTATTGATCTGCTTGAAAAAGTCGACTGCAGTTGCCTGCTTTGCGAAAGTAATTAAATCATTTCCGAATAAGACCGTAAAAACGTAGTCGGGCTTTGCCGCTAAAATCTTGTTAATAGTAGAGGTGTAGTCTGTCGCGCCAAATTTCGGAAACTCTTCGACAACAAACTCTATGCTTGGATTAGTCTCTTTTAACGCTTTTTTGAACTCTTTAAATACGCCAAGCACACAATTCAATATTTCGCGTTTGCTTGGGGTTGTCTGTAGAAGGTGCGTGGCTATTAGCCCAACAAGCACCAGTTCTGCGTAAGCCCTCGTAGCACTCTTGTGCCTTACGGTAGTTTCCGCCGTTCCAGCAAAGTTGGGCCACGCCGCCCGATCTGAATAAATAACCAAACACCCCGTTACGAGCGGTTCGCTGCTCATACCCATAGCAATTTGTGGTCTCAGCGCTACGCCCATTGGGGCAGACAATCATTAGTCGTAGATCGTCAAAGCTATCGCCCCGTGCGTCGCTGCTGAAATGACATTGGCTATTCATGTGAGTGACGCCGTCGATCTTAAGCGAACATTTGGCATTAATCGTACGAGTCTCTGCGTGTGCATTAAAGCCAGTAAAGGCAAACAATAGTGCGATGGTGAGCATTGCGGCAAAGCGTTGCATAGACGTGCATTTCCTTTAACAAATGTCTATCGGCAGTCACTCAATAAATGGCATGTTTGTGTTGTGCTGACGATGCGGAGGAACAACTCAACAAATCGCTGTGTATTGCGTGCGTCGAGAACGATTTTTTGTGGTGTATTTATAGCGCAAATGCTTGTCGTCGAGATCGTTAACTTACATAGCGCTTGAATGTTGCATCGCAATATTTTCAAGGATATTCGAGGCTTCGGATAAAGCTTTACGGATCACCGGTACTGATTAGAGCGGGTTGAGTAGCGATGCCTAGCCTCGGCGTAAGCTTGCGTTCCTATTTTTGGCACGAAAGGTTAAAGTTCAACGCAAAAGTGGTAAGTTCTCTTTCACCATTCAAATAACAAAAAGCCAAAATGAATCAAAACCAAACCACGAACAGTGGCAGCGCACCCACCCAAAAACTTGACGTCATTATTATCGGGGCGGGTCTGGGCGGTATGTACCAACTGTTTCGTGTGCGAGAGCTTGGTATGTCGGTGCGCGTAATTGAGGCTGGTAGCGATGTGGGTGGCACCTGGTACTGGAACCGTTACCCCGGCGCGCGTTTTGATTCTGAAAGCTATAGCTACGGTTACTCTTTTTCGAAAGAATTACTTCAAGAGTGGGAATGGACTGAGCATTTTGCACCACAACCCGAAACCCTGCGCTACGCCGGTTTCGTTGCCGATAAATTCAAGTTGCGCCAAGACATTCTTTTTAATCGCAAACTGGTCAGTGCTGAATGGAACGAAACAACAAGGGATTGGCACCTAACGTTAGATACCGGCGAGCGAATGGTGGCGCAGTTTCTCATCACCGCGATTGGGCCACTGTCGGTGCCGACCTTGCCAAATATTCCAGGTGTCAAAGACTATACCGGCATCGCTTGCCACACGGCAAATTGGCCGCATGAACCCGTCAGCTTTGCGGGCAAACGCGTCGCGGTATTAGGAACCGGCGCAACCGGTATCCAAACCATTCAAGAGGTTGCCAAAACGGTCGGGCACCTTACCGTTTTTCAGCGCACCGCTAACTGGAGTGCGCCCTTACACAACGGCCTGATTACTGACGAACAGCAACGCACGATCAAGGCTTCATACGCAGATATCTTCAAACGTTGTCACGAAAATGTTTCTGGTTTTCTTCATAATCCTGATCCACGTCGTGGTGTCGATGTATCAGAGCAAGAGCGTAAAGAACTCTGGGAGAAACTCTACAAAGAACGCGGTTTTTCTGTTTCGGTTGGAAATTTTTGCGATCTCTTAACAAGTCCGCAAACCAATGCCTGGATGTCAGAGTTTATTGCTGACAAAATTCGTCAGCGTGTCAAAGACCCTGTCACTGCCGAGAGACTCATCCCTAAAAGCCACGGGTTCGGCACGCGTCGTCTGCCTCTTGAGAGTGGCTACTTTGAAGCTTATAACCAACCTAATGTTGAACTAGTTGATCTACGCGAGACCCCAATCGAGCGCATCACAGCGACTGGTATCAAAACGACAGAGCGTGACTTTGAGTTTGACATGATCATCTATGCAACGGGCTTCGACGCACTGACCGGCGCTTACGATCAGATCGACTTTCGTGGAATAAAAGGCCAATCGCTTAAAGACCAATGGGCCGCGGGTGCCAAAACCTTTCATGGCTTTCAAAATGCAGGGTTTCCGAATTTGCTGATGATACTTGGGCCGATGGGCGCTTTGGGTAATATTCCCCGCAGCCTTGAATACAACGTCGAGTGGGTTTCGCAACTACTCGCCTACATGAAAACAAAAAAGCTCTCGCGCGTAGAAGCGAGTGCTGAAAGCGTTGAGGGATGGATGGACGTCGTCAAAGCCGCCTCGGTCGGTCTTTTAGCCAATGACGTCGACTCGTGGATGACCGGTGTGAATAAGAACGTCGAGGGCAAGTCGGTGCGTGTGCTCGCACGTTATGCTGGCACAGGCCCAGAGTTTCGCGCACGCTGTGATGCAGTGGCCGCGGGTGGTTATGCTGAACTTGATCTGACTTAGTCAGAAGACATTCGTTTGGTAAGTCGCAGAGGTACTAAAGATAATCAATATTTCTTGAGCCTCGCATCTTGAACCTTTCATCGTGAACCCTGCGACACAAAAAATTAATCAATGCTTTTGTTGTATTTCTAAGGGATAACGCTAGTAGGAATTTTCAACTTCAGTCGTACGATAAAGCTGTTGATTCAGATCAACCGCAGGTCAAGCTTAAAACTATTTAAATAAATGAGCTTTGATTTTTGTGCAGTGTTGTAACGGCATCAAGCTCGTTCGTTTTCCAACTATCAGGAGACACACTCATGGCCTTAGATATGAAATTTTCTCGTCGACGTCTGCTGGCAGGCGCAGCTTCTGCCTCCGCATTATCCATGACCTCACCCTTTATCAGAACAGCACACGCTGCGGGTAACCTTTCAATTGGCTTTTGGGATCATTGGGTACCTGGTGCCAACGATTCTCTCACCAAGCTTTGTAAAGAGTGGGGAGAAAAAGAAAAGGTGAATGTCAAAATTGATTACATCACCTCGCAGGGTAGCAAACTGCAACTCACCGCAGTGGCAGAAGCACAAGCAAAATCCGGACACGACATTCTTCAATTGACCAGTTGGGATGCACCCAATCAGGCTAAGAATTTAGTGCCCATGGATGACATTGTGAATGCGGCAATAAAAAAGAACGGCAATGCGACCGATGTCGTGCAGTACCTTGGAAAAGTCAATGGCTCTTGGATCGGCGTACCAGCCACCAATGGCAGTCAAGTCAAGGGGCCTTGTGGCCGCATGGATCTGTTAGCGAAATATGCCAATCTAGATGTTGTCAAAATGTATCCAGGGGTAAATGGAAAACCAGACAAGGCGCTGCAAGATCAATGGACCTGGGACACCTTCTTGTCGGCCGCTGAAAAGTGCCACAAAGGTGGCAATCCTTTTGGTTTAGGACTCGGCCAGACAACCGACTCGGTGGATTGGGTCGGCGCACTCTTTGCAGCCTATGGTGCGATCTTAGTCGATGCAAAAGGCAATATCACCGTGAACTCTGATGCCACCAAACAGGTACTAGAGTATATGCAACGCCTGGTGAAAGTCATTCCAGCTGACGTGTTTGCTTGGGACGACGCTTCGAATAATAAGTATCTGATCTCGGGACAAGGGTCGCTGATCATGAACCCGCCTAGCGCTTGGGCCGTCGCAGTCAGGGATAATTTAAAAGTGGCAGAACAGTGCTGGACTTTCCCGTCGCCAAAGGGACCAAAGGGTCGCTTTTCACCTGGTTTGCCTTATTTTTGGGGCACCTGGAAATGGTCAAAAAATATCTCTGCCGCAAAAAGCTTGCTCACGCATTTGTCTGACAGAGCCAGCATTGAGAAAATGGTGATTGGTAGCGGTGGCTATGACATCCCTGGTTACTCTAACCTGCGCGATTTCAAAACCTGGGCTGAGGTAGGCCCACCTGTCGGTGTCGCTTATAACTACCCACCACGTGGCGAAGAGATTGTGTCGATTGCGGCGGCCCCAGCGCCTGTTGCCATTGCACAGCAAATTTACGCTCAGGCGACCATGACAAAAATGATTGCCAAGTGCACACAAGGTGGTGAGTCAGTGGCGAAGGCAATTGGTTGGGCGTCATCTGAACTTGAAGGCTTCATGCGAACCTAAGTTCTAAGTCGGTATGCCCTATTGAACGAACATGGTCGTGCGCTTGAGTGCGCACGCCATGGTTCACGTATCTGGTTAAAAGTCATTCTGGAAAATTTCAATGCAAAATGACGTGACGAGTTTGCAGGGTTCTGCAGCACGCAGACCTACCACCCTGAAAGTTTTTCTTCGACGCAAGTCAACGGTGGCATTTTTTCTAGCCTTACCCTTGATCGTGCTGGTGACGGCGCTAGTCATTTATCCCGCATTATTTTCGATGTATCTGGCGACCTTGAATAAGTCAATGGAACGCTTCGTTGGTCTGGACAATTTCGTATTCTTGTTCAAGCGTGAAACGTTTTGGATGGTCGTGAAGCAGTCTTGCTTGTTTGCTGTGACCGCGGTGCTGTTCAAGGCGGCCATTGGTTTTATGCTGGCACATTTTGTGCACACGATTCCTGCCAAAGGTCAGCGTAAGTGGCGCGGTATGCTGTTGATCCCCTGGGTGATTCCGCCAGCCATGAGCACCTTAGGCTGGTTCTGGTTGTTTGATCCAACCTACAGCGCATTGAATTGGATTTTTGTTCGCATCGGCATGGATCCCGTGAATTGGCTTGGCGATCCTTTTTGGGCGCGGTTTTCTGTCATCTTAGTCAACGTTTGGTATGGCGCACCTTTCTTTTTGATCATGTATTTGGCGGCGTTGAAGTCAGTGCCCGAACAATTGTTTGAGGCCGCCTCAATTGACGGTGCAAACTGGTGGCAAAAAATTTGGTACATCACCTTACCCATGATGAGAAATATTATTTCTATCACGGTCCTGTTTTCTTTGATTGTCACTTTTTCTAATTTTGATATTGTCCGAATCCTGACTTCAGGCGGACCTGTTGATCAAACGCATGTCTTCGCGACGTGGGCCTTCAACCTTGGCATACAAGGTAACGACATTCCCTTAGGTGCAAGCGTATCGCTGTTCATGCTACCGATCTTAGGGATTGCTGCGATATTCATTTTGCGTGGTGTTAACAAACGTGGAAACGAGGCCTAATCGTGTCACAACATTCAATCGCAGCGACTGGCAATGTGGCACCCGTGCAGCGCAGCATGCAGCGCAGCAGACGTTGGGCCTTGCTCTGGTCTTACTTTTTTCTGGTGCTTTTTTCGATATTTTTTTTAATGCCTCCGATCTATATGCTGATCACTTCACTGAAAGACAGTGGTGAAATTTCAGCGGTGACAAACCCCTGGTGGGTGAATCGTCCGACGTTTGATAATTACTTGGCACTGTTTCGCTCAAATGATTACCTGACATTTTTCAGAAACTCGAGTGTCATTGCTGTGATTGTCGTGATTGTCACGATGTTGATCAGTATCCCTGCTGCGTTCTCGTTATCAAGAATGAAGTTTTGGGGTTCGACCACGCTGGCGACCGGCGTCTTTCTGACCTATCTGGTGCCTGATACGCTGTTGTTCATTCCATTGTTTAAGATCTTTGCCTTTATCAATCAGCTGACTGGCATTGAGTTGATTAACCACTGGTGGGCCTTGATCATTATTTATCCCACCTTGACCGTACCGTTTGCGACTTGGATTTTGATTGCTTACTTTGCTTCGATTCCTAAAGAACTCGACGAAGCTGCGTTGATTGATGGGGCGGGGTATTTTCAGATGCTGACAAAAATCTTTATCCCGGTTGCAATCCCAGGCATTATCGCGGCCATGATCTTTGCCTTCACGGTGGCTTGGTCACAATTCTTGTACCCGTTGGCGTTCACAACGTCATCCGACCAATTAGTGTTGCCGGTCGGGATCGTGACCACGCTTATTAAGGGCGATGTCTATAACTGGGGGCAGATTATGGCGGGTGCCTTGTTAGGGGCTGCGCCACCTTTGGTGATCTACGCTTTCTTGATGGATTACTACATTGCCGGGCTGACGGCTGGCGCTACAAAAGGATAATCAAATGGCTCAGGTCAAGTTGCAGCAACTCGTTAAAAACTATGACGATACGCCGGCGGTTCGTGGCATTGATTTAGAGATTGCCGATAAAGAGTTTTTAGTCTTAGTCGGGCCCTCGGGTTGCGGCAAAAGTACGACTCTTCGTATGATCGCCGGGTTAGAAGACATTACCAGTGGCGACATCTTGATCGGTGACCACGTGGTGAACGATGTGCCGCCTAAAGATCGAGATATTGCGATGGTCTTTCAGAATTATGCGCTGTACCCGCATATGACAGTCTTTGAGAATATGTCGTTTGGCTTGCGTCTCAAAAAAGTACCCAAGCCTCAGATCGCAGAGCGGGTGAACGCGGCAGCCAAGATTCTGGATATTACAGAGCTCTTGCAGCGTAAACCTAAACAACTTTCGGGTGGACAACGCCAACGCGTTGCGATGGGGCGAGCCATTGTCAGAGACCCCAAGGTATTTTTATTTGATGAACCCCTATCGAATCTAGACGCCAAGCTGCGGGTGCAGATGCGCACCGAGATTAAACGCGTGCATCAGAAAGTCAAGACAACAACGGTGTATGTCACGCACGATCAGGTCGAGGCGATGACACTGGCCGACAGGGTCGTTGTCATGAATGCTGGGCGTATTGAGCAAGTCGGTACCCCCCAAGAGCTTTATCATTTTCCGGCAACTAAATTTGTAGCGGGCTTTATTGGTTCGCCTTCAATGAACTTCATCCCTTGTCGGCTTGAAGAAGGCTCGGGTGAGTTGATGCTGCGTCTCAATGATCAAATTGCCTTTCCGGTGCCTCAAGAAAAGGCCGCGCGCTATCGCAACCATTTGAGCAGTACGTCTTTACTGTTTGGACTGCGCCCTGAACACATCGTCGAAGAGCGTCCGCACCGAGAGCCCGGGCACCATAGCTTTGAAGTCACGTTAGA
>JAURJT010000028.1 GCA_030832095.1 Gammaproteobacteria bacterium
CAATGTGTTTGACCACAATGCGCCGTTTGCCCTCATGGCGCACCACCTGAACGGCTGTCGAGCCTGAGGCCGTTCTTGTCTTTCGAGTTGTGAGATCGCCGCGCATGCCCAAAAGATAGCATTAGTGCGTAAACTCGAGAAGTCAAAAAACGTAACTAATTGAAAAATAATAGCTAATTATTCAGACCTATCAAATATCAGCAAAAGTGGCAGAAGTCAGGAGCTGGAGCGCTTAAGCTTGGCGCGGTAGGTGGCCTTGACTTTTCATTTACGCACTGCAGCGGCCTAACCCATAGTCAATTGCGTGTGGATATTATGTCTCGGTGGCATAAGCCATTGATTATCGTTACTTTTTCTACATATTATTTCTTCGATATTTATAATCGATTGAATTGCATTGAACAGCGATTCCTGAGAGCATACTACTTTAGTATAGTTGGCCTGTCTTACGAACAGACTCTGTATGTTTAAGGAATACGAACGATGGCAACAAAAATCTTCGGCAATATCAATAGTGCGTTGAGCGCTTTGCAAAGCGGCGAAACACTGGTAGCAGAGGGTGATCAGTCGCAGCTTAGAAGCGCGAACTTGCTTGAGCGCGCTTCGATCGCCTTTAATCGCAAAGTGCTTCACAGAGATCCCCAGTGGCTGCAACAAAACAATGCACAGGTCGGCAAGGCATTGTCAAAACTGCTCACAGATTCGAAAAAGCCTTTATCCCCTGAAGATGCTTCACGCCTAACGCGAACCCTAAGGTTTGCGGGCTTAGAACAGGTGGCTCAGGTGATTTCTGATAGCCAAGTCAAGCGCCCAGCACCCGCAGATTTTTTTGAAGCGTTCGAGCGACAGCAAGAGGTCTGGGTCGCTTTATTGGATCCCAGAGAAGATAAGCCTGAAGATATCGCTGAAATCAAAGAGTGTTTAACGAAGTATGTCAAAACACACAAAACGGGTGATGCTGCCTTAGTATCGTTATTCACAAAACTTAGTGCCGCTGAGGCAGCCCCCGATGAACTCGCACGCGCGCAACTCACCACGCAAGCGCTCGAAGACTTTCATCGGCAAGCCTTAGGCTATTCAACGGATTTGACCCTTGACTTAACCAAAGCCAATCTCGTGAAGGGCAGCTATATCGGTGAAGGGGCGTTTGGTACCGTCACCCAGGCTTCCCTTGACGGTAAAGAAAAAGTGATCAAAGAGTTTTTGAACGGCAAGACCTTTCCGATCACGTTAGACACAACAGATCCAAACCATCGAAATGACCCTAAGTTACTGCGCTCGCCAGAGGTTGCGGCTGCGTTCTTGAAGCAATCCGAAAGCGATTCGGTTGTGGCGCCAACCCACTTCATTGTGCGTGAAAAAGTCGGCACACGAACCAGGGAGCTTCTCGTACCTTTGCGTGATAAAGAATTTCGGGCATGGGCTAAAAAGCAGCTCACTGATCACGCGGGTGAGTGGAATTATTCTCTTGAAATTACAGGCGAACTGCAGGACGTTGCGCCAGGCGAAGAGGTGCGTAATCTCGTCAATAGTGGCGGTGCCACTGCAGGTAATGTGCAAAAGATCGCGGCGGGCTATTTAGATGCCTTGGCGGCCTTGGGTAAGCGTGGCTTCGTGCATGGTGACATCAAGCCACAAAATGCTTTTTATGATCAAGCAACCGGTAAATTAAAGCTGATTGATACAGGCTCTCTTACCAAGGTCTCGAAAAAAGTAGAAGACAGACCTAATACTGCGTTCTCAGTGCTACGCGGGGCCACACCTGATTTCACCTTGCCAGATGGCATCAATGCGCCGCTTGGTTTTGCGCATGATTTGTATTCAACTGGCATCTCTATCATTCAAGTCGCAGTCGGGGCAGAGTTCGACAATGCGAAAAGCGGTAGGCTCGATAAATTTCTGAACCAAGTTCAAGATATCCGCCAAGATATGTGGACTAGTCGCATCACCCCTGAAGAAGGTAAGCAACGTGTTCGAGACTTAATTCAACAAAGCTTGCCTTTGTCGGGTAATCCGGCGGAGCAGGTTGGCGTGCGAGCGCTTGAAGTCGCGCTCACGAAAGGTGGCCAGTGGGATGATCTGCGCGGTCGCGAACAGTACGGGCAAATCATTGCCGAGCTTAAAGCTGCGTTGTAAGCGCCAGGTGCGATGACTACCGTTGAACGGTAGTCATCGCCCAAAAGCTCTACCTTTTGTCGGGTGCTCTCGACTGCGTGGTAGGCGCTTGATAGCGCCCCGCTTCGAGGTCGTTGATCACGGCATCAATTTCGCTCCATACTGCTTTAACTTCGGCCGGCACGTCAGCAGCTTGACTCAGCTCAATATCCTTAGCGAGCTGTGCTCTCAGAATGCTCCCCGCCTCAGCCTGACTTTGGACGTTCTCGAGTAAGTGCCCACCATGATCTCTGGTCGAAAGCAGTTTATTTAATTCTTTACGAACGTTTTGCGCAATCTCAAGTGGTGTCGCGCTCTCTAAAAAGACTTGGCCACGGCTCAACACAAACGCGTTAATCGACTCATATTGTTTGTTGGCGGAAGCTGCCTGCTGTTTTAATAGTTCGGCCATTTGATTGCTGTTGGTGTTAGGCAAAGCTGCGATACGTTCAACAATTTGACCGATCACGCCAACGTGCTCGCGCGCGCCACTGAGCCCGCTGTAACGCATGAAGTGCGGCGAAGCGGCACTATCCCCACCCGATGCCTGGATGATGACTTTCCCGTTGCTTGGGTTCTCGCGCACTAAGATCCCGTTGGGCACTGAGCCCTGGCTCACGTCAAAGGCGCTCAAGAATTTGCGGTCTGCGTTTTCTGAACTTACCCAGGGCGTAGAGTCTGGTTCACTCGTGCGGGGGCGATCAAGCCCTTGCTCATGTGCGACGGTCAAGACAAAACCTAGATTGCACTCATTCACAATGGCGCGTGCAACTTTTCTACGCTCATCTTCTACCGGAATTTCAGTTGCTAAAGTCGTGAGCAGTTGCTTGTAAAGTGCTTTTTGAAACTGATCGATTGGCCCGGGTAATTCTAGGCCGAGATAGACGATATTGTCGGGTCGATCTTTACCGTCAGCCTGCTGTGCAACGCCGCCATCTAGACGTGCTTTGGCGTCGGGCGCTTCTTGAAAGTCGTTGCTGGTGTTGACGAAGGTTCTTGTTTCATAGACCAGAGACTCTTCACCCTCAGCGCTCGTTGGGTCTTGACGGACACCCAATTGCACAGGTATGCGGGCGTAGTCTTTGAGGTTGGTACTTAAATGTTTGTCGCTTAAGTCCAGGGCGACAGCCTTAACGGTTGTGACGAGTTGATTGTAGGCATCGTTATCAAAGGCGCGCCCTCCGACTACGACGGAATCGTTAGGATCTGCCGCAAGACTTGATGCCTTGTCAAAGTATTGAGTCACGCTGTTAGTAATCGCGTCGCGACTGTTTTGAATGAACGCGGGGGTAATCAGATACTGCCTACGAAAATCGTGATTTTCTTGGCGGTAAGACAGGCATTCGCCACGCACAAAAAAGCTTGCAACGATGTGAGGCTCTTGCTTGGTGACATCGCGCGAGATTGAGTTGCCCTCTTTGAAAGCGCTATGTTTGCCAGCGCAGTCAAAAATTAAATCAACAGGAAACTCTTCGTCTTTTTGATAGCTGAGGTCTGTGTTGGTATTTTGGCTACTCAGGTTAGGCGCAGAAGGGATCACGGTCAAATTATTGACAGGTTTACCTTGTGCGTCGACCCCTAGGGTTTCGATCTTGAGGTCATCCCCTTTGGCGTTGTATTTGCTTTTGACAACAAAGTCCTCATCGCCCACGATGATCTTTGGGTCGACCTCGTGTGCTGTCAAGACTTGTATACCCGTAACGATAGGCTTGCCATTCAACGCATGTTGTTTTGGAGCGCTCTCAGCCAAAGAGTTCAGCAGCACCACACGGTCAAGTAATCGGTCTTCAAGATGATTGATAACAGTCTCGACAAAGCCATCACCAGAGCGATTGCCGATTCTGGGCTTAGTCGTCCCGGTATACGCCTGATCCTCGGCGCCAAAATATTTTTCAAAGTCTGTGCCTAAATAAAACTTCAACTTGTTCACCCAAAGTGGGTCTAGACGAACAATTTGATGACGGTGATAGAGTTCATTACGTATTTCAGAAATCTTGACATCAGCACCTTTCGCAAAAAACTCTAAGCCAGCAAATAAGCCCGTCGGGCCACCGCCGACAATCGCAACCCGCGGATGCGAGGCGGCTTTGCTATTTTCTTTGAGTAGCCATTGCAGTGTGGCATCATCGATTTCAGTACTAAAGGTGTCAGAAAGCGTAGCAATCGCCGATAAGGTTTGTCGTTGCGAAAGGTCAAGCTCTAGATCCGCTCCCAAATGTGCAAAATCGGCAAGTGCAAAATTTCGACCTTGCACATTGGCAAAATCCACGCCAGCTGCCTTGATAACAACCGCCACTTCAGCCGCTGCTAGGCGCTTTTCAGGATCTTGGCTTTTCAGATGCGCTAACACCAACGGATAATTCACTTTTTTAGGGCCAGAGGGATTGGCCTCATCAATCTCTTTATAGGGATGATCGATCTGCTTGGCAGGCCCACCATCCGTTGCTGGGACACTAATCTTGTCTGCCACTGCTTGGCGGATTGAATCTTGAACAGCGCTTAAATGATCGGTCAGACCATACTTTCTTTTCTCAAACTCAACCTGAATCGCCTGGCGGGCTTGCGGTGTTACCAAAGACTCATGGCCGACCGTAGACGAGGCACCTAAAATAC
This sequence comes from Gammaproteobacteria bacterium, assembly GCA_030832095.1. Classification (GTDB taxonomy): domain Bacteria; phylum Pseudomonadota; class Gammaproteobacteria; order Burkholderiales; family Burkholderiaceae_B; genus Zwartia; species Zwartia planktonica. The sequence continues at coordinate 4,768 of JAURJT010000028.1, forward strand.
CTTTATTGAGCAGTTGCAAGTCTTCGTGAGTGAAGGTGGCGCGAGTGGCGCCGTTATGACTGTTGGGTAAGTCACTGTCGTGCAGCAACCGCTCGCCGCTATGAATTTTGTGATGAAAAATATCATCTAAAACAATACCAATGCACTCTCGTTGATGAGGGCTTAACAGTGCACCTTTAAATGTTCTGTCGCCCGGAAAGTCATTTAACAATGCCTCGCGCGAGTATTTGTATTTCAGCTCTTGAAAGTACGTGTGTTGCGTGCCAGAGCGAAATAGACTTTTATCCAGATAGTCAAGAATTGCCCGATGGGCCGGTAAGGTATGTAAGGCGGGGCCGGCCGGTGTGCGATAGCTTGTAAAATATTGTTGAACATAATGCTTAACGTGATCAATTTCGGTCAGTTGCCCCACATTTTCAGCGCGTATTGTGATTAAAAAAGGCAGTTGATTGCCCACATCAAGCAACGAGCGCTGATTCAAGTGTTTGGCATTTGAAAGGTCTAGGGCGATAACCTTTTCGTTCTCTGCAAGGGCGCTTCCAGGTCGTTGCGCCGGTAAACCCTGTTCTTTTAGCCAGGCACCGAGTTGCTGAAAATCCTCTGGTTGTAAGTCAGTCGTCCTATCCTTATTGAGCGCGATTGAGGCCCCATTCGTGGCCTTGGTTAAGACTAGCCCTTGGCGCAAACGGTCTAGCGCCTGATTTTTCTCTTGGGTGGGTGTCGAGGCAGCAGGGTTTGCATCGGGGTTGACCGTAATCCCCTCGGTTTTGGTAAGCGCTTGATTTTTGATGGCTTCCTGAAAGCTTGCAGAAGACACCGAGCGCGCACGCGCCTCAGCTTTGCTCAACACCGTTGCGTTGGCTACGCTGATATCTCGTTTTAACAAACCCAGTGCGGGGCTCTGACGACTTAAGAGGCCGCTGGCGCTGATGCCCTGTAACTGATTTAACGTGCTTTGAATGTGTTCAGCTGCTTGAGCTTGCCCTGCTTGAGTCAGGGTGTGAAACTCGTTATTGAGCAGTGCCACTAGCGCGGATTTAACTTGATGATCGCGTACTGCGCCATAGATACCCAAGGTAATGATATTTAAGCCTAGTCTTGCGCTTTTGCTTTCACTTTTGAGGCTGACAGTCGGCGCACCCCCTTGCGTCGAGGCTTCAAGGTGAGCGACCACGCTCTCACCGTTGGCGAGCGACGCTTGAAGTTGATCAATCAACTGGCTCGATTGGTGAATGAGCCTGGAGTTTTCAGTGGGCATCGTCGAGATTCCTAGCAAAAATGGTGAGGCACATCATAAACATGCTTTAATACTAAAGTCTAATTTTAATAATTCTTTTGTTATCAGGTCTAAATTTTGATTAATTGATGGTGAAGAGCGATCCGAGCCAGTGCACCCCGTGTTTTAGGCCCTCAACCACCAATTCAAATCAATATAGGTGCCAGTCAGCGGAGTTTGAGTGTGCTTGGTAAAAGAAACTTTTGGGCGGTCTTTATATTGGTGGTTTGCGGCCTACATTTCAATGCATCGGCGGCCCCTGAGGTCAACACGCTCAAAGACGGTCTGGCTGGCGCGCTTGGAATGCGTTCAGATATTGCTATTTTGGGCTATGACACTGTTTCTTATCACACTGAGGGAGTAGGCGCCAAAGGAGATGAGAAATACGCTTACGAATGGAAAAAAGCGGTCTGGCTGTTCGTCAACGAAGCAAATTTAGAGCTCTTTAAGAAAGACCCTGAAAAATACGCGCCAGAGTATGGTGGTTATTGCGCCTTTGGGCTCTCTGAAGGGGGGTTACATGGAATCGATCCGACAAAGTTTGAGGTGTCGGGAGGCAAGCTCTACCTGAATAACGATGACAGCACCTTAAAAAAATGGATCAAGATGGCTGACGGTAAATATAAAGCGGCCGGTGATACTTACAATACTCTCACGGGTCAAGCCGGCCGCTGACAGCGTTTTCAATTAAGGTTTAGTGGCTCTGTTCATCGTGATTGCGAACTTTTCAAGCCGTTTGATCGAGCGGCTTAGCCACGTTGGATGAGCTTAATCCTTGCAATACGATCAAACTCAAATCGTCTCTACGCGCTTCAGTGCCAGTCCAATCTTTAAAGAAATTTTCTAAATATCGACCTAAATATTGAGGCGTATTTTGGCCTGAATTTTCGATCGCCTTCAATAAGGTGGCATTGCCCATCATGCGTCTTACATCTTGACCAACTTGGGTCGTCCAGCCGTCCGAGTAGAGGATGAACAACTGATCTTGCAGCTCAAAAGAATGAACAACTGCAGGTATAACGGCGGCATCTGCAGTCTTATACCCAATCGGATGTTTGTTACCTTTGATAAATTGAACAGACTGATCGGTAGCGTTCTTAATGATTAAGTGCTGTCCGGCACCGACAAAAGATACACTTTGATGTTCGGCATCAAAGCACAGCATTGAGGCCTCAAAGCCCGTATTGATCACAGCGTCTTGCTTGTGTAAGCCTAAGCTTTTTGAAAAACGATGGTGCAATTCTTGAATAATGAAATCAAGAGGCGCAGTGCGATATACCTCTTCTGAGATCTGAGTCAGAGCAGAATAAGCCAACAAAGTCATGAACGCGCCTGGCACCCCATGCCCCGTACAGTCCCCGCATAAAGCGTAGGTTCTCGTTCCATATTTCGCAATCCAAAAAAAGTCACCGCCTACAATATCCTTGGGTTGCCATAAATAATATGAATGGGTAAATAATTCATCCAAGTCAGATTGAGTTGGCAGGTGACTTTTCTGGATCCCGCTAGAAACTTTGATCGAGTCTTCAATGTGTTGATTCGCCTCTCGAAGTTCTTTAGCCGAAGCTTCAATGAGCTTTTGCGTCTTTTCGCGATATTGAATATCGGCTGAAACGGCCTCTGCCATGGCTTTAAATGCATTGGATAATTCTTGAATTTCTTGCACATGTCCGGATGACTTAAATTGAATCGCGTAGTCTCCTTTACTGAAATTCACCACCGACTTTGAAAGCAGCTCTAAAGGCTTTACGACGAAGCTTGCCAATTGAAAGGACAGGAGTCCAATCAGGATAGAAATGATAATCGTGGTGGCGATCGCAATCGTTCTAAATACTATTAGTGGTGCAAAAGACTCTGCCTCTTCAATTTCAGAGGTCAGCGCGTAGTTTTGTTGTTGAAATTGAATCAGGTCGTACGCACCCAAGACCTCTTTGCCTAGATAGTTTTTATAGACCGATATGTTTGGATTATTTTTTTGTGCATGGTTGAAACCCTCGGTTTTCGATGCTTGAATCAGCGCATTTCCTTTGAATTTTTCTATCTGCCTGAGAGTGCTTGGCTCTGGGTTGCTTTGCTCAATAAATTTGCGATAGGCCTCAGGGTCACTGATCGAAAGACGCGTATCGTTTCGAACGCGTCCGTCTAGGCCAATTAATAAACTTTCACCGGTATCGCCCAAGCCGTATTGCTTCCATCGGTAATTGGTCGTGAGCGTTTTATTCAGCGCCTCAGAACTAATTTGTAGGATTAAAACGCCGATACGGCGCGTGTCTTCGAATAAAGGGGTCGCTACAAAGGCCGCGGGTTCGTTGCCGGAAGGCGGATAAAAGTCAAAATCGCTATAAAAAACTTCGCCCGGTTTGGCCCGTGAGGCCTTCTCAAATAGTTTGCCAATACCGTGATCCTTTAACGCGCCCGTTTTAAGGTTGTTACCAAAATCAACCTCTTTTTGAACCGTATAAAGAACCTCACCCGTTTTATCGTTGACTAAAAAAAGATCATAGAATTGATTGCGATCAATGTACGATCTAAACCATGGGTTATATTTTTTGTGAAAAAAGGTATAAAGCGAATCATCGCCTGCATCCTCAAGATCTCTTTTCTTAGTCTCTTTATTCCCGTAAATATATAAATTCTGGATGACTAATCCCGTTTCATCAGGCGGAAGCAGTTGAGCGGCCGTCAAAGGTGATCCCAGTGGCCCAATCTCTCTGATCACCTGTCGATTGAGGTAGTTTTTGCCGACCTCGACCAAGCCGGAGTTTGATTTTTTTGATTGCTCGACAAAGTTATATTGGAGTAAATCCATTGATTCGCCGAAATCAACCATTGCGTTGACGGCAGTGGGGTTGTTTGCCAGGTTAACAACCAGCATCGAATTGTTTTTTTCAAATTCTTGCAGCAGATCAATTTTTGATTTTTGAATACTCAAAAGCTGCTCACTTGCAGCTTTCAGAATTGTCTGACTTTCTTCCCGATAATAGAAGCTTGAAATAATTAAAATCGTGGGGATTGTGATTAACTCAATCGTGAAAAAAATTGCCCAGCGTGTTGAGATCGAGCGACGAAACTTGTCAAATAAAAACATACTTTATTAAGCCTTGATGTACCCAAGTTGTTTCATTCGATTGTTAAGCTGTCGGTCAAGACTGCCAAGCAATGCTTCGTTTGGAACATTATTTTTCAATCCGGTACGCAAAATATTTGCGACAAACGTTGTCGAAATATCATCCCACTCAGGGATATTAGGTCGCCACTCTGGAGTCGCTTGCATCAACTGATTTTTCAGAATAGCAATCTCTGGGTACAGTTTTCGAATAGTAGGATTCATGATGGTGGATATGCGCTGTGGGTCGCCACCGCGCTTCACAATGGTGAGATCTGATTCTCGACTACTCATCCATTGCGCGAATATAAAAGCAGCTTCTGGCTCTGCACTATTGTTTGGAATGCCTAAGCCATAACCATCACAACGGGCGGCATAGCGATGGCCTCGCGGATGCAACGCATAACCAACGCGATCTAAGATGTGTGCATCTGGGAAGGCATTTCGAAACTGTCCTAATACCGAGGTTGAATCAATATAGACCGCTGCCTCACCTTTTAAAAAAGCCTCTAAATTTTCTTGAGAATTAAAGTCCATCACATTGTCTGGGCCCGTATCGCGAATCAGTTTCAAAAGATCCATGGTTCTCTGACCTGAATCACTTGCAAAGTTCGAATGCCAATCTTCTCGAAAGATATTTTCGCCCTGAGGAAAAAAATGCAGCAGCCACGAGTCAATCATTGATTTTGAGGAACCAAGAGCGGCCGTCATGGCTGGCATTTTTGCGCGCAATCTAATCCTGATGAGTAGCCGCTGCAACTCGTCATACGTAACAGGGGCGCTTAAATGATGCTCTGCAAAGATATCTTTTCGATACGCAAAGATACTGGTCTGGCAACCAAAGGGCAGACCAAATAATTTGTTGTTGTGCTGCGTGTGGTTAGACATGCCCACTGCCTGCACATATCCTCTTACCAAATCATCGAGTTGATAATCGGGTACCGCGAGGCTTGGGTTCGAAAACAAGACCGCTAGATTCGAGAGGTATCCAAATTTTAAGAGTGCCGCCTTCCATCCCATATTGAAAACAATCAAGTCATAGTCATTAACGGGCTTTGCACAGGCTTCAAATACTTTCACCTTTGAACGATCGGGATCACTAGAGTCAAGTTCGATTTTTATCCCGGTCTCATTTGAGAAATTTTTAATCAACGCGCGAGCGATATTGAAATGCAGAACGCCGCTAGGCCAATTGATTCTCAGCGTTTTGCCGGCAAAGCGTTTTACATCGGCAACGCTTAGCCGCGGATAAATCAAACTACTGCCGATAGCGCCCGCATATTGGGCGCTTTTTCTCAAAAAAAGTCTTCTGTAAGAGTTCATCTGAACTTTGTGTTCTGGCGGATACCTAACTAAGCTGTACTATACTTCAGTCGTATATTGTTGGGGGTGAAAAATGACCTTTCGCAAGGTAGGCGCACAATTAAGCTGGAAATTATTGTTATGTAGTCTTTTCTTGGTTTTGCTTTCTGGACGCGGCTATGCAAAACCCGCTGAGTATCAATTTGAGCCCAGTATTCTATTGGGGGGCGATCAGTTAGTTTTATCTGGATCCGCTTTGCGTTCTGTGCTTTTTATCAAGGGGTACAGTATTGGTTTTTACCTGCCCAAAAAAATCAGCGATTTTGAAGAGATGGCGAGTCTGCCAAACACCTCTTTCAGAATTATGATTATTCCCCACAAAGAACTAGACGCCAAAGCCTGGACAGACTCTATTGAACGCGGATTTTCTAAAAATTTGTCGGATCAAGAGCTGCTTCAAATGAGACCCTTCATGGATGCAATCTATGACGAGTTAAAGCAGATGAAAGGGGTAGATGTCGGAGACATCTGCACGCTAGACTTTATCCCACAACAAGGCGTGATCGTTGGAAAAAACGGAACCCACTCTAAGGCCATTGGCGATAGGGGATTTTTTAATAATATTTTAGGTATATGGCTAGGAGATGTGCCCGCCGATGAAGAGCTGAAAAAAACAATCTTAGGCCAGTAAGTACTCTGCGTCCGAAAGCAGATGGCACACCTGATTTCATCGTGCCCAATAAGTTGAATGCGCCCCTGAAACGACCTGGGTCCTTAGTCGGTAGGTGGGTAAAGCGGGGTAAGGGTCTTTTCTAGTTGGTAGCCGCGCCAAAAGCTTTTAATTGAGATAGGTTTAAAACCTCGTTTTCGATTTAAGAAGCCCGTTTTGAAGAGCAAACGATACTGCTTGAATAAGTCTAACCAAGCCTTAAATAAAGTCGTCTTGCGATCCCAGATGTGCGTGCTTTCGGCACCGGCACCATTGACCTCGACGATTGTGAAATTTTTACCTTGCTGAACGTCGGCAAAGTCTGCAAAGCGAATGTCATAACGGCCGAAGTAGAACTCAGGCAAGCGCTGCGAGATCTCGTCAAAACATGCTTGCATTTGTGGCGTAATCAAGTGCGTGCCGTTACGAAAAATTGCCCCTCGACTATGACTGCCCGCAAACGCTAAGCGGATTGACTCGCCTTGAGCGGGCACCGTATCCAAGCGGGCAACATGACGCTTCAGATACAGATGGCTGAGCTTGCCGGCACGGTCGTCCGCCATAATCAACTCTCGCAGGGTACGCACGCCATCACCTGTGACGTACGGAAAGTACTTCAGTGTGATTGAAATCAGCTCGCCTTTCGCTTGTCCCGGCAATCTGCTGTAAAAGACACCAGCCTCGCCTTCCAGATTGACATATCGCTGCACTAAAAATGTTGCTTGAGCTGGAAAATGATTGATGTACTGCAAGAGTTCTGCTTCGTTTTTTAAAAGCTTTACACCGACACCTCTACAGCCCATGTCGGGTTTTGCAACGACTGGAAACATAAAACCCTTTAGTTGGATACGAGTGAGCACCTCTTGCAAGAATTGCTTCGACTCTTGTACGTTGGCTAGAGATGGACGAGTGATTGCAAAAAAATCTGCCACCCATTCTGGTGTGTGCTTGGTGGCTAACGCGAGGATATCTGCCTTAGATTCGCCTACGAAGCCACCACCAGGAAAAGATGGATTGGCGACGGTTGGCAGCAAGATGCCTCGATAGCGCAGCATCAGATAAAGTGCGTAAAGCATGATCGGTGGATAAAACGCCCACATCGGCCAGAATTCAAAAAAGCTCAACTGCTCACCGCTCTGGTCAAAGGCGGGCATTCCTTCATGAGGTTTGGTCATCGTGTACTACTCGTTCTTAGTTGAAGGATTACTGCTTTTTTTGTGCTGCTTGAAGTACTTGTATGCTGGGAAAGCGAGCGCAATGGCAATGATCGGCAAGGTGACCGCGACACTCTCGGGTACACCGAGCAGCTGGGCCAGCGCGTGACCCGTCGTCGCGCTAATCCAAAACAACGAGGCAGTCCAAACGACTACGGCAATGACCACCCAGAAAGTGAATTTAGGAAGAGAGACCTTGATAAAACCGCAAGCGGTGTAGGTGAACAGGCGTAAGCCTGGGATGACGCGCGCCAAAATCGTGGCGCTGATTAAATGACTATGCAGGCTCTCTGTGATCTTGCGTGTGTCGGTGGTGATGTAACGTTTTTCAAGCCATTTGATCCGACGTGCCCCGGCACCCAGCCAATACAGTAATAAATCGCCTAAGGCGATTCCTGCAGCAACGGCGGTAAAAGCAAGTAGCCAACTTAAATTGCCGTTAGTCGCGAGCGAAACGCCAGCAGCGATCGCAACGTCTTCAAGTAAGAAGGTTGTCAAGATCAGGGCGGTCACAATGAACCAAGGCTCGCCCATGCCGTTGAGCGCATCGTTCAGCATGTTTGCCCGACTGCCCAAGCGATGGCCTCGCGCACGGCGGGCTCTGAATTCCAGGGTAAGAAATGGTTTTGATCTTTAAGTACCCTTGTGTTGATGCAACGCGCCTGGGTCAGTTGTGTTTGTATATAAGCAAGATTCTCAAACGGGACAAGATTGTCTTTCGTTCCATGAATAATCATCGTTGGGGCTGAGATGTTTTTAAGTAGAGGTTCAAGTTGCAATAGCTCGGCTTTTAGAGCTAACAACTCGTCGTTCGAGTTGCGTAGCTTGTCAGATAACAATGACCTAAAAGGCCAGATGGTGCCTAATAGCTGCAGGGGGTGATTTTTTTCTTGCGCGGGGTCTAACGAAGCTGCAACAAGAACAAGCGCCTGAACGCGATGAGGGTGCTCGGCCGCAACGTGCGCGACCACGGACCCTCCTAACGAATGACCAACCAGCACCACTGGCCGATCATCTTTTGGCATAACTGCTAAGACGGCTGCGGCCTGCTCGCGCAGGCTAGTGAAGGCCCGAGCGGGGGCGCTTTGACCGAAGCCGGGGCGATCAAGGGCAATCGAGTACGTCTGATCGACCGGTTGCTCGACATAATTGGCCCAGGCTTGGGCAGTGCCCGGGGTGCCATGCACATAAACGACTGGGGTTCCGGTGTGTTGAGCGGATTTCAAATAGCTCAACTTGCTCTGAAGTGGTTCGCTAGCTTGGGTGTCGTGCCGCAGGTGCTCTAGATTTGTGCGAGGAATCTTAGGGCCCGCGTGCGCATACCCACAGGTCGATAAAATGACGGTAAACGCGCCGTAGGTTCTAGAAAGCATTTTTCGTCTGATGGGTCAGAGCTACCGGCGCAGCGCTTTTCGGACGATTACGATCCACGCTTAGAGAATTTAGACAGAGTTTCTAGAATGAATCCTCTATGAAACAGCAATATGATGGCCGATGACACCCAGACACCGCACGCCAGAGCGAAGAGTTCGCCGCCATCTTTGGTACCGTCAGCGTTTAACACTTGCACCCCTAGGGGTGTAAAGAGATGAAAAAATATTGCACCACTAATTACGCCGAGCGACACAGCCGCACCCATCACCCGGATTAGCGATTTGCCACTGAGTAAGCCAACTAAAAGTAGGGCAGAGGCAATCAGTTCAGTTGTGCCGACAACGTACTGACTAAAGATACCCTTGTGAGCAAAGAGGCCCGGAAACCCCAAGCTAGCGCCCCAAGCGTCTAGCGTTCGAAAGATATATTGCGTTTCGACCGAGTCGGTAAATTTGAAAAACAAAGACTGCACAAATATAACGATGACATAAATACTGAGAAGGGCGATCGTTATTTTTTTTGTACGAGAATCTTGCTGCATGAATTTCTCCTCTTGGATTGGCGTAACTATACTAAAGTATAGTTACTGTGTCGTGGATAGTGGGCTTGTATCGTGTCACGCAGCCCTTAACCTCTAAACTCGATCTCAATGCTCGTCTGGATCGGGCAGGGCTGCCCGTTGATCTGGTAACTAGTAAACACGAAATGTTGGCCTAGGTTGATCGCTGCTTGATCGAGTCTAGCAAAACCACTGCTTTTGGCAACTTTCACTCCAACAACTTGCCCCGAGATATCGATGCTGAGAAGAAGTCGCACCGTGCCGCGCTCGCCCGCATGTTTTGAAAAAGCAGGGTAAAAAGTTTCGAAATTAGGGGCCGATAAGATGTCGAGCTCTTTGAGATCAACGAATCGCACACTTGGAAAGCGTTTTGCTTCGTCCGCCGGTGAAAAATAGGTCAATAAGTCTTTCAGGAGGCCCATGATCTCTAACGTTTAGGTTGTTGAGAGGTGGTGTGTGTCAATAATCCAGCCAAAAATAAATAAACCAAGTTGCTGAGATCTAGCGGCCAAATATATACTAAAGTCGTATTTAAATCTTGATTTTGACGATGTTGATTTCAACCGTCTACGACTGAGACAACCCATCAAATATGTCCACCATACCTGTCGACCGTAATCGCTCACTCGCGCCCGCACAAGGGCTTGAATCGACCGATGTCAGCTCTCAAAAAGGCGCAGAGCCTCCTGCTCAGGCGGATAGCGTTGCTCTGAAGCCTTTTTTAAGCAAGACGGTAAGCGTCTTGACTAAAGGCATTAAGTTAGGGGTTTCGCTAGCGATCAAGGGCTCGCTGAAAATTGCCCAATTTACGGCTGTCGCAGCGCTGAAGGTGAGTAAAGCGCTTGTTGCTGCGATTAAAGCGGCGAGCGAAACCAAAAAAACGGGTGAGGCGCAGGGCGTGCAGCCCAAGGCACTTGCTAAACGCTCACCGACTAAGGTCAGCGAGTTAAAAGAGGCGCAAAGAAATCTAGCGCTTGCAATTCGCGAGGGTAAAGCCACGATCGATAAACAACGGGCTCTTCAAAAAGACCGTCGAGATATTGCGGCACTTGAGCGACGTGCCAAGGCGCTTAAGCAAGAGGATGTTTCACCCGCTAAAAAGCCTAATCAGGATTACACAAATTTTGAGAAGAGCGGTTCTACCTTGAGCGCGAACGCGAACTTGAGCCCTAAAGACAAGCAAGATATCGCTGCGCTTGCAAAGCGTTTAAGTGAGCTTAAAAAACCATAGATAAAGCGCACAGACCAACCCAATTAGAAATTGCCGGATCGGCACACTTCGCTGAACACCAAAAATAAGTATTTGATTTTTAAAGGTGAAAAATAGAGTTTTCTACTCATAATCCGTTGGTGCCGTGTTCGACTCATAGGGGGCAAAAACAGCTACCCCTGCCAATGCCCTGCCTGTATCACTAAGCCCTAAAGCACAAGCGATCAACCACCTATTTGCTTTCGATTTTTTGGATCTCATTCTTCCTTGTACCTATTTTTTAGATCTAATTCTTCCCTGCACCAACCGCACTTTGCGCGGCGCGGCGATCCAGATCGCGATACTCGCTAGCAAACAACACGCAAGCGAGAGCGCAAAGGCGACGCGATAGCTGCCCGTTTCGTCGTAAATCACGCCTGTCACCCAAGGCCCCACGGCGCCTCCGGCCATCACTGCGATCGTCACCACGCCAAAAATTGAACCGAAGGATTTGCCTTGAAACATTTCCATCACGATGGGCCCCATCAACGACGTCATGCCATAGCCCAACATACCCTGTGACAATACCATCACGTACAGCAACCATACAGTAGGCGTACCTTCAAGCGCCAACAAGGCCGCGCACGAGATCGCCGAACCTAAACAACTTGCGGCCCACGCCCACTCTCTACCAATCCGATCAGACAGAGCCCCCATGCCAATTTGCCCAAACATACCAACACCACTCACAAGTGCCAACGCCCAGGCCGACGTGGCCGGGCTAAAGCCAACTTCTACAAGATATTTTGTTTGATGCACTTGCACCGAGTACCAAGCAAACAACGCGCAAAAATAGCCAAAAATGATGCACCAAAACCGATGGGTTCGCATTGCCTTTGCAATCGTCCATTCAACGTTGACCCAGGCATGATCCACAACGTTCGACACCCTTGCACTGACTTCTGCTTCTGTCTGACCGCGCTGCCCGTCCGGCTCAAGCCTCAGGTCCTGAGGGCGCTGCCATACAAAAAAACTAAGCGGTACCAGCACAAGCAAGACGACTGCCCCAAGCGCCAAACACGAAGCACGCCAGCCAGCGCGCAAAATAATCTCTTGCAGCCAAGGCAAAATCACCAAGGCCCCAACCCCTGCACCAGAAAACGCAATCCCCAAGGCCAAGCCACGACGGCGTACAAACCAATTGGGCAAAAAGATCGAGTGAACGCTAAACCCCATGAGGTTTGTACCGCCTCCCACTAAAAACCCTAGCGTCGCATACAGCTGCCAAGGTTCTTGCATCATGGTGGCAAACAGCAACCCCAGCGCGGTGAAGCAAGCGCCCGCGAGCAGCAAGACACGCGGCCCATAGCGATCCATCACTTGCCCGACCGTGGGGCTAATCATCGCTGAAACTAAAAATCCAAACGCAAAAGACCCCGAGGCTAAGCCGCGCGACCAGTGAAACTCGTCGATGAGGGGTGGAAGTAATAGTGAAAACGATGTGCGGGCGCTAATCCCTATCGCGATCGTGATGAATGCGATGCCAATCAGTACCCAACCGTAATAAAAGGGGGCGCGCGATATCCAGCGCTTTAAGACGCTATCGCTTTCGGACGTTTTTTTGACTGCAACAGCTCGAGTCATATCCGCTTGGTTTCAATATAGTCGTGAACGACAACGATAACGATAGCGCTGGTTGCTGGGTTCTTTCGACCCAACCAACCGTATTGTGAAATTCAACAGCTGATTTATAATTTAAGTCGATTTTAGTGGCTCAGACAAACAGCACTAAAAAATAGAACTGTTCATTGAACATCGACTTTTGGCCAAACTTGCGTCACACCTGAGTGGATCCTCTGGTTGATTTTAGAATAAGACATGCTCTAGAAATAAGAATAATCATTTACCTTCTTCGCTTATTTTTTATCGCTGTGCATACAAAGTGCCTGGCATGTTCAAACTAATATCTCGTATCGGTCAATTTTTTATCTTTTTCGCGCTTATTGTCATTGCGCTGAACACAAAAGCCCAAAGTGCGGTTCAAACAAGGGTCGCACAATCACAAAGCTCGGTTCAAGCAACACTTGCACAAGAACAGTTAACCGAAGCAAGAAAAGCAAACTGCAGATTTAAACCCGAGCTCGATGCGTTAGAAGAAATCTTATGCCGCGGCGAAATCAAAATCGGTGTTCGGTCTGATTACCGTCTGTTTAGCGAACTCAAAGACGGTATATATTCTGGTTACGAGATTGATCTTGCTCACGCCATTGCAAACAAATTAGGCGTACAGGTCAAATTCATACCCGTCACAAGTTCAAATCAAATTCGTCGTCTGGCGGCGGGCGACTTCGACATGATCCTAGCGACTATGTCACTGGGCCGCGAGCACCATCTGACATGAGAGATCGATTTGACGAGAAGCTTTCGTTTTTTGAGGTGCCGTGGTCGATTGGCGTGAACGAAGAAGACAAAGACTCGCTGTCGATGGCTAAGCCTTACTCTTGCGGACATGCATCAAACAGGCGTCTTGATCGAGTTAGCATCGCAGCATGGGGTCTCAAACAGTTTTTTAGAATCCGAAAAAAATCGCTGGTCTCAACTGCCTTGCAATAACATGACTGCTTTTGAACAAACGTGTTTGAAGGCACCCGGCATTACGAGCGATTCGCCGAGCAGGTTATTTGATCATTTCAAACAACTAGAAAATATCTTATTATGCGGTGTTCTATCCGTCTTTGCAGCCGTCAGAGAGGCTGAAGAGTTTTTGGTAAAAAGCACATTTACCCAAATTAGTTTTCCCATGCTCACGGGCGAGATCGGTTTAGAGTGGTTTGTCGGTGGTATTCAATTATCTTTACTACTTGCGATCGGCTCAATTTTTTCGACACTTCTTTTTGGTGCATGTCTGTTCAAACTCATGCGCTCAAAATCTAACGTGCAACACAATCTGATCAAGGTCCTATCGATTTTTCTTCAAAATAGTCCAGTCATTCTGCTTTTGATTCTTGGAAGCCTCGGCTCATCTCTCATTTGGGGAAGTTCGCTCATCCTTTCCGTTCTAATCGCGGTCTGTGTGATTGGACTCAATAACGGCGCAAACTTAGGTACGTCGATGTATGAGGCAAGCCTAGCAGGCGAAGCAGAACAATCCATACTGTCAGTCGCACAATCTGTGATGGTACAAATTCGAGCAGTCCTGATCAACGCAGTGAAAACGACACCTATTGCAAGCTTTGTGGGCGTGCCTGAATTATTAACAACGCTAACCGATATCACCTCGTTTAGTGGAAATCAGTTCGGTCCTTTTTTAATTATGGTCATTTTTTATCTGTGTTTGGTTCAAGGTGTCGTGATTTTGATTGAGCAGGCTTCAAAGCGTTTAGCGACCTATACAGGGGCGCAACCATGACGTTCAATCTCACTGACTTCATGATCAACTTTCTGTATTGCTTTGTAACCAATATAAAAATTGGGCTGCTTTCACTCGCGGCGGGGTTCGTACTCGGAGTGCCTTTTGCGTTTGCGTTACGGCATCAGTTTCGAGTCAACTCGCTTATCAAGATGACCTTGGCACTATTTCGCTCGTTTCCCGTTTATATTTTGATGTTCATCGTATTTAACAAAATCAATAACGATGAGTTTTTACCAGGGTATACAGACTATGCCATTCGGTTAATTGCCGTGGTGGTGGCCATCTCTGTTTATACGACGGCTGCCGTGTGCGATGCAACTTCAGACTGCCTGAGTCACATCGCCAACAAGAATACTGCACAGCCCTATCTGATCGTGCCTAACGTCTTTCGGATTTTTACGCTGGCAATGATGTCTTCTAGTATCGGGGCGGCGCTTGACGTATCTGAGGCGGTTTCATACACAGTGCGGGTCTACGAAAGCTTTCCTGATCGGGCTGATCGGTTTCTTTTAGTTCTTGGTGTCACCATTTTTTTTGCTATCGTTCAACATTCTTTGAAAATCCTTGTTCTTTTGCTGAGCCAACTGATTCAGAGGTCAATCCAAAAGACCAGCTAAGATCAAGCTGTTAATCGAAGCAGTCCCGATATAGTGAATATTCGTTTTTTATACGCGATGCAATGGCGCAGAAGCCGTTGAAATCGGACGGTGTATCCGCGCCAACACGCTAACAACCTAGACCAATGGACGGCATGATAAGTGTGCGAGCGCCTGCCAACAGTTGCTGAATAGTTTGCAACACTGAAAACTGCCAATCGTAAAAAGTTATAAGTTTTTTTCAATTCATGGAAAAAACTCATCACAAGTATTTTGTTGGCCATAAAAAACCAGATTTTCCAATTTGGAAAGATTTCTCATTTTATGAAGTGCCAAGTACAAACTCTTCTCAAACTGACTCTAGCAGTGCGATCTATACAAATCACACAATATTTAATGAATATGCCTCTCTGTTTCACCTAAAACGTACTTTCGAACGTTCAAACAATCTCGATGAATTAATTACTATCTGCCAGTATCGGCGGTTTGTATTGAATAAAAAAATGGGCGTGCAATCAGTCACAATGCCTTGGTGTAGAGTCTTAACTCATGATGAGATCAAGACGTTAAACGTGACCAATGATTATTTGCCGCGACCAGGAAATGCTTATCTTGTCGGCTCGGCTGTTCACATGCCAAGCATTCTTCAGCAGTATGCTGAAGCTCATTTTGTAAGGGATATATTGCGATTCACGTCGACGTTAATTGATTTAGGTATATTTAATAATCCAGATGCATTCAATTTTTTAAATTCACAATATTTAATCCCATCCCCCTCGTGTGGTACGTTTACGTTGCGTGCTTTTCTCAGAATTTTTGAAACTCTTGAGTCGGCAGCGATAGGATTTTGGAAGGATGGCTATAAGCCTTATGATGTCCGATATCAATGTCGGGTGATATCGTTTTTGTTAGAGCGCTTGAATAGTTTTTTACTGATTTCTTATTTAAACCAAAATTTAGTGAATATAAACAATTGTCTAGGCCACACAACCATGGTGACTCCGGAAAATTCGGATGCGATTGATATTCAAAGAGGGTTGGCATCAAAAATATAGAAATAGAGTCACTGAGCTGAAAAAATATACGCTGACTCACGATTGATCGCTCACACTAGGCTGGCGGTTCACTCTCAGGCTAGCCGTATGAACTGCCACTTTGGATACAATTGTGATTATTTAACAATAGCCTCCCCTACACGCGAGACCGATGATGCGTTTGCTTATCTTATGTTTAGTTTGTCTTCTTTCCTCCTGTATGTTGCCGACTCGGCAAGAGACCTTAAACGTTGAACAGGCGCAAACTCAGGCGACTCGAGAAAAACTGACGCGCTTGAGCAATCAAATAAAAGCGCTTTGCAGCGCGCCTGAATATGCCGCTTATTTTGCAAAGACTTTTTGTACCCCGGCTGATGCAAATATCGCCATGATGTCCGATAAAAGCAAAATCAATAATACCGAAAAGCTTGCACTGAATGCTTGGGCACAAGCCTACGACAATCTTGCAACTGAGATGAGTGAAGTCCTACACGCGGGATCCGCGCAAAACAAACAAATGGCGCTGTACACCGATAGCGTCGCGATCCCGGCGGCACAAAAAATTCGCCGCGAGCTTTACGAGGGAAAAATCACTTGGGGCCAATTCAACTTAAGCCGTAAAGAGATTTTTGACGGCATCCTGGCAGAGACAAGGCGCGTTCACAAATAATTAGGGGGGCGCCTATATCGCACAAGTTAAAAAGAATATTTTTCGATGACGGCGTGTGCAACCTTGATAGATTCAGCCTTAAATGCCGCGGGATCAAGCGGCTGGTCTAAACCGCGGCTGTAAGAGTAATTAAACGCCGCCTCGGTCAAGGCGTCGTCATACCCCGCTTTCACACGCACTAACTGTTTATCAGAAGCATTTGCCAACGACGATTTTGCAAGGACGGGATGCAGAGGCGAGTCACTTCGACCCGCATCGTATGATTCTTTCAGAGTCTCGGCTAATATTCGATGTGCCACACCCAGTGCGATGTCCTTGACCGTCGCACCAGATACGCCGGCGGATAACACACGATCAAACTCCCACTTAACCTTGTTGGCTAACTTAGGCGAACTTGTGAATACCGCGTGCTGCAACACCGCATGCACAGGCGAGTCACTATTGTCTGAGTTAAATTTTTCGAATCTTACTTCCGAGGGCGATACCTCGAAGCCTGCCGCAACCTGCGCACGCGTCGCAGCCTTGGCCTCTTTGAGCTTCTCTTCGAAGGTCTCTAAAAGCTCAGGGGTCAGCTGGCCAATCACCTCTTTATTGACGAAGATCCCACTGTCAGCCAAGGCTTGTCCACCAGGGGCCCCATGCTGATCTATCACCTGTTTAACAAAGTTAATTGCTTCTTTGAGCGCTGGAGGTGAATCCGCATCTACACGGGCATGAAAACTTGTGTCGATGGGGAACGCGGCAGGCGCGCGCTCACTCTGTTCAGTCTCAAGCTGCCGGTATTGAACATTCAAAGTGTCGCCATAGGTGGAGTTTTCGAAGCCAAATGACTCGCGAGCACCGACATTAACGTAGGTCGGATCAATCCCTTTTTTGAAACTTTTCAATTCGATCGACTCTGGCGCTTTCCTGGGTGAGCGACTGACTAAGGCCCTTAAATTGTCTTTGGCCGAGCCAGCAAAGCGCGCTTCAATATCATGAGCAAAGCGATCGGCAACTGCGCGAGTGTTGTCGGACAGCGTTTGCACCTTTTGACTCACCCATTGAACCAAGCGATGACCGATCCCCGCAACTTGTTCGCCTGCCCCGGTAGCGCTCGCAACGGACTGTGGATCTGAATCTAGTTGATTTAAATCCGGTACCGAATGGCCGCTAAGCTTTCCAATTGACATATCTACCTCTGAGCTGAATAAAGATGGGTTGAATGCCCAAAAATATAATCCGAAGTGAGCAAAACAACCAAATCAATATATACTTTAGTCGTAATCCTTAATCGTTAAGCGGTCATCAACCGCTCACCACTCAACCTTATCTCGGGGCTTACCATGGCTGACCCTATCAACAACATTGGTCCTGCAGGGGGCGTCAATACCACTCCCATTACGACACCTAGTACGCCCCAAGTCGGTACACCAAACGCTCAGACGGTTAGCGCCCTACAAAGCCAATTAGGTAATGCGCCCGCTACAACGGCACCCGCTGGCAATGCACCCGCTGCAGCTGGCAGCGGCATCAGCGCCGCTGACATGAAACAGTTTATGGATGAGGTCAACAAGTTTTGCGTACAGCAAGGGATTTTGACCACACCTAAAGCGACAGGTGACTAAACCGAGGTCTAACCGTGTGCGGATCAAGCGCACGCACGCTAGGCCATACTAGGCCTAGGCAAGCCACACCTAGGTTTTGAAACCTAACTCTGCGCAGGTTCTGAGCTGCGCTTCTTTGACCGCGTCGGTCTGCAACACGTTAAAGACGTCGTATTTATTGCGTAGATTTTTAGACTTTGACTCAACGATCAGCACCGATTGCACCGCTTGATGATCGCAGCCTCGATAAAACTGTGGTCCCTTGTACCAGTCATACTGCAAACTCTCCATCGCCTCAATCACCTTGTTGGTGTCGATCGATCCCGCGTTTTTCACAGCTTGTAAGACGCTTCGAACGCCGGCATACCCCAAGGCACCATAATCCGATGGGTAGGCGCCTCCGTAAGCCGCTCTAAATAGGTCATTAAACGCCTTTGCGCTTGGGATACGTGACTCTAGCGCCCAGTAGTAAGACGAGCCGCCCAACATCCCATCAAAAATCTCAGCACCACCCTCTTGCCGTGCGGTGTACAGCATGATGGGCATAATGACTTTTGAATTATCCTTGATGCCCATTTCATTACACTGCTTAGCCGAATTGATGAGGTCGCGGCCAAAATTTGCCAGCACCAAAATATCAGGCTTCAAGGCCTTAATTTTATTGAGCGATGCCAAGTAATCGGTCTTGCCCAAAGGGTGAACAAACTCACCCACAGTCTCGGTATCGAACTCGCGCCCAATACGCTGAAAGGCTCGAGCCATCTCATGCCCGTACGCATAATCTGCAATTAAGTACGCCACTTTTTTACCAAAACGACCGAAGGCATAACGCCCCACCACGCTGGCCGTCATATGGGGATTAAGCGCCTCATGAAATGTGTAGGGGCTCCATTCTTTCGCCTCGTTAATCGCATCAGATTGGCTAATCGAATTAAACAAGACTTTTTGTTGTTTACAAACGTTGTTGATCTTGAGTTGCGAAGCCGCGGATAAACCACCCACGACAAAATTCACCTTTTGTTTCGCGATTAAATCAAGCGTAACCTTCGTCGCCTCGTCGAGGCTTAATTTATCGTCTCGTACAACTAGCTCTGCCTGGCGTCCGTCAAAGCCCCCGTCATCATTGAATTGCTTGATCGCTAACTTTGCCGCACGAACCTGATCGTTGGCCTCAGGGGCGAAGGCGCCCGTCAACGGCACTGGAAAACCAATTTTGATAGTTTGGCCTCGCGCCCTGGCATTACTGAATATTGTTGGCATACTCGCGGCGACAGCCGCCGAGACCAACAAGCGTCTGCGAGAAAAATGGGTACGAGTGCTCATATTGATTGCTCCAAAAGCCATTAAGTTTGATAGCCCCATTGACGCATGAGGACATTGACTTGCTCGGCGCACGCATTGAGCGCAGCCTGAGCGGTTTGCGAACCGTCAAGCGCCGCAGGGATCGCCTTCCCGATGTAGTTGCTATTAATGTCATCCCACTGCGAGATCATTGGACGCCAATCAGGATTGGCCATCACCAATTGTTTGCGCAAGAGATCTAGATAAGGAATTTCAGCTAATAATTTTTGATTCGACAAGGTGGATTTGCGATTAGATTGTGCGCCCAAACGCGTAAATTGCAGGTCTTGCTCTTTGTTTGTGAGCCATTGCAAAAATATGAAGGCAGCCTGCTGGTTTTTCGACTTCTCGGCAATGCCACACCCAAAGCCAGCCATCGCCGAAGAATAGCGCACCCCACGCGGATGCAAGGCGTAGCCAATGTTATCTCGCACTCCTTGATACTCTGGCAGATTGAGGGCCGGAATAATCGAGGTACTTTCCAGATACATCACAGATTTTCCGGTGATGAATTCTTCTTGATTTTCGGCAAAGCCAAACGTCTGCATTTGCGGTGAACCTGTTTCAAGCACAAGCTTCAAGAAATTCACTGCATCGACGCCCGGCGCTTGATTGAACGCGGCCTGCCATTGATCGTTGAAAAATGTTCCTCCTAGTGGATTAAAGTGCAGAAAGAAAGAATGCACACTGTGATGGCCAGCCTTTAAGCGCGCTGTCATCGGCGGCAGATTGGCTTTTCGCTTAATCGCCTTGATCAAGCTACTGAGCTCCATGTAGCTTGAAGGAATAGTCAGACTGTTTTTCTCAAACACATCTTTTTTGTAGGCCAACAGACTCGTTTCCATCCCGCGCGGAAGCCCAACAAGTTTGGCATTTGCACCCTCAAGGTAGCCCTTACGCCCCCCCACCAGCGCGCTATTGACGACATAGCCTGGGATCAGGTCGTCAAAGTCATACTCAGGATCGCTGATTGTTGGATCCTTAAACAGGGGACCCAAATCTGCCAGACACTTTTTATCAAAGAGCTCGCTCTTCCAAGACGCAATGTAGGTAAACAGATCATATTCTGCTTGAGGCTGATCACGACCGGCCAACACAGCATCTTTAATGGTGACATAAGGTACGCGTTTAACCTCGAGCTTAATCCCTGTCTTTTTCGTGAACTCAGGAAACAGTCGAACCGGAGCGTCTAGTGCTAAGTAGTCTGAAGGCCATAAGACCTGCAAGGTTTGCCCGCTGAAGCGGTCAGGGCGATAAGTATCCTGTGCCCGAACAACTTTTGCCCCCAACAACTGTGCGCCCATAGAAGCCCCTAAGACTTTAAGAAGCTGTCGACGATTCGTCATTTAATCAAATGTCCTTTCAAAGAGATCGCGGCTTGACCGCGATCAATGTCAAATCATCGCGTATGTCTACTGAACCACGCCAAGTTTCAAATTTTTCGAGAACATTCGCAATCAAGTATTTTGGGGCGTTGCTCGAGGCACCCTCAAGGTACTGCGTCACGCGCTTGGTTCCCATCATCGCTCGCTTGACTTCACCGACTTGTGTCGTCAAGCCATCGGTGTATGAGAAATAGGTGTCGTCACTTGACCAAGGCTTTTCTATGACCTGCAAGTCTAAATTTGCAGTGTCACCTCCATAGCCAATCGCTTTTCGGTGTCCCTTCAAAACAGTCGCTGAGCCATCTGCATGCTTAATAAGCGCATCTTGCCCCATGCCAATAAACGAAACAGATTCGGCTGACTTATCAAAACAAAGTAGCGACAACGCAAAGCCATCTTTGAATGAACTTGCGTCATGAATCAGCGAAAATTGTTCTTGAAAGTTTTTATCAATGGCCTTCACCACGTCCGAAAGTTCATTACATTCATAGGTAGTCGGTGAAATTTGATCTAAAGAAGAGATCGCTAGCATCGCGATGAAAGCACCTGGCACACCATGTCCGGTACAGTCAATACACGCTAGATAAATACGACCACCAAATTCCTTCAACCAATACACATCGCCGCCAACGATATCGCGCGGACGCCAAAGAATGCTATGAGATTCAAATATTTCTGCAAATTCTTCATTGCGCGGAAGCTTACTTTCTAGCACGCGCTTAGCCACCGCAATCGAATCTTCGATGTTGTCTTTCGCCGAAGTAATCACCTCTTCATTTTTCTGAAGGCGATCTAGCATTAAGTTAAAGGAAGAAATAAGCGAATTCACTTCGGTCGTATAGTTTCCTCTGAGCCTCAGTGTTAGGTTTTGAGTCTCATAAATCCTCTGGATGGTCTTGATCAATTTATTAAAAGGCCGAAGGAAAACTCGCGTAACAAAAAATGAGACTGGGATCAAAATAATTGAAATGACCAAGAGCGAGAACCACACATAGTGACTGAGGTCACTCGATAAGGCATTGGCCTCACGCTCACTGATCTCTGCGCTAATGACCCATTGCAAATGATTGAAACGAATTGGCCCATAGGCACCAATGACTTTTTTACTATCAAAACTTTCGTAAGAGGCTACTGCGCGTTTGCCTAGCCTTGCTTCTCGAAACGCGAACGATCTATTGTCTTGTAATAATGCATTGGAATTTGTTTTTAGATACATGCGCGCAAGATGATCTGACTTTCCCTCCATCAAACCCTGGAAATAAATCTCGGGTTTTTCAACAGAAATACGGCTGTCATTACGAATCAAGCCATCGTGACCAATCACTAATACTTCGCCGGTCTCACCCAGGCCGTCATCCCTAAAACTGAATTGATTCGTCACGACATTACTAATCAAACGCGGCTGGATTTTAATGATTAAGACACCGACCAGATTTCGCTCTAGATAAATCGGACTCGCCCATAACGCAATGGGCTGACCCAGTGAAGGGGTGTAAAACGAAAAATCTTCAAAATGTATTTCCCCTGACGTGAGCTTCTTGGCCTGTTCGAAGGCACTATAGAGGGCTGTATTTTTTAACGCAGAGTCACCGACATTGGCTCCAAAATCAGCCTCCTTTAGCGCGGAGTAAACAACACTAGCTGTCTTGGCGTCAATGAGTAAGACATCATAGAAATCATTTTTTTCTAAAAAATTCAAAAAGGCAGGATGATACTTTTCATGAAACACCGAATAGGTCGGCGTGACGGGCGAGCTCGCCAACAAGTACCGCTCGGCCACAGGATTTTCATTTGTTGCAATGAATGCATCTTGCAAAAGGATGCTGTCTTGGCTATCAGGGGTGAAATGTAGAATGAGACTCGAATTTGGGTTGTACTCTTGATACTCTTTAAGGTAGGGGCCTTGGTAATAATCATGAATGGTCGTGCGGGCCGCCGCAAGAGACGCTTCTTTTTCAGTGACCGATTGCAACACCGCATCCGCCGCGCTTGGCAATCCATCTTTGAAATCAATCAGGCTGTTCTGCACAACCTGTGCAGACGCAAACTGCCCGATCAGCTTCGCATTCGCTTCTAAAAAGTTAACAAGAATTTGTGTTCGACTATTGCGAAGCGAGATCAGACGCTCTTTCGCTATTTGATTACTATATTCATGGGCCTTGTAATTAAAGATCGCTGATATCGCAAAGAGGCTAGGCACGATAAAAAGACCAATCGCTAAAAATACAAATGCACTCGTACTAACAGAAAATCTGCCAAAGAAACGATCAATTAATATTTTGATGAAATGTACCAAAATAGAGCGCTTTTAATCAACAAGTCTTTAACTGTCTAGCGTCGGTATCAGCACAAGATCTAAATTACGATAATCTGCTGCGATGTCCTCGACAAAATCTTTAGTTACGTCATCGTCTTCATCATGAAACCATCTCACCTCAATCTTGGCACCGTCGGCCGCACGTTGTTCGAGCGAATCCATCAACTCCATCAATGCGCGCGCCGACGAGCTATTAAAATAAACAAGCTTAATTTCTAATTGAAGCGAGCTCGCTCCTTGGGCGAAATAGTCAGACAAAGCACGATTCAGTTCGGTAAAAAATTTCTCAGTATCTTCGGGGTAACACTCGCCAGACATCGCGGCACTGTGCGTATCAGGATCAATCGAAACTTCAGGAGTTCTAGACGTTGCCGCCAGAAAGAAATTTTGGCCCATATTGACTCCGGCTAAACGTAAGCTTTAATTGAAAAAAAATATTGCGAGCCGGCGGCAGGCACAAAAGCGGCCTCGATCGGTCGCGTAGATCGTCGCGCGATTTCTATTAATCCCAAACTGGCACCCTTGCTTTTAAGTTCCGGGGGTTTGCGCATTTGGTCTCGCATGAGTTCTCTTAATTCATCCGGGCTACTGACAAGCAAACGTTCTAAACGCGACTCCATAGCCGTTTTTTCTTCGGCAGAGACGTAGTTGCCGCTCAGCAGCGAGATTGCCCCATCGTCATCTTCGATAATCATAAGCATGCCAAAGCCAGCTTTTTCATCATTGGGGATATGAATACCTTTCGGACCAGAGGATCCATACCGGATCAAATTCTGCATCAACTCGACAAAAATCGAGAATACGACCTTGATCTTTTTTTTCTCGGTCAGGTGCAAATTCAGTCGCTCTTTAAGCGTGCCGCCGACGGCCTCAAGAACAGATTCGCTGACATACCCGCTGTAGCAAAGCATGAATCGATCTTCAGGAAGAATTTCTCGTAATTGAGCGAATTTAGCCAAATTCATCTGCAACCAATCCTATGTTTAATCAGAAAACGACTCGGCAACAACATGAGCGAAGTTTAGCTTACTATACTAAAGAAGTAATACTTTAGTTATTCTAACTTGGCTGTAGTCGCTTTAATATCCCCAGCGATGCGTGTCGGCACAACAAGATCCAGCAGAGAATAAGAGGCATTTTCCAAAAGGGTGACAAGGCCATCAAAGCGTATGTGCGGCTGGCCCCAAATCCGCAACAAACTAAAGAAGACATCGGATTTCAGTTTCTTAGGCATCCAAAACGAGTGTCTTTGACTGAGCGTGACTGACACAAAGCAGCACATGTTGTGTGGCTTGTTCTGCTTGCGTGAGGCCGTTCGAGCTTCTCATCTGAACATCGCCCGAAATCTTTACGCACTTACAACTGCCACACGATCCCATTCGACACGAGTTTCGGACGTCCACACCATAAAACTCTGCCACATCGAGCAAGTTGTCATCGAGACGACAGGTCACGGTCAACCCAGAGCGTTTAAATTGAACCTCGCATTGCAACTCGGGGGCAATATCGCTTGGCGCCTCGCGCGCGGCAGACTGTGGATTCCAAGTCTTCTCTGATCCCTGCAAAGCGGCATCCTTACGCTCGGGCGAGTTATTTAAGCCAATAAAGCTCTCGTAGTGGAGCTGACCAAAATTGTAATCAAGCTGCTTCAAACAATCTTTGACATCGTCCATAAAGGAGTCAGGGCCACACAGAAAAATATCTCGGTCACGAAAATCTGAGGCAAGAAATGAGATCAGCTCTGGCGTGACTGCTCTCTCCGTCGAAGCATCAAGCACATTGAGAGCTTCAGGCCAGCTTCCTTCGACGCTTGAAGACATTGTGATCACTCGAACCTTGCCTTTTGACCTTTTCTCGAGCATCGCCAACTCTTCAGCGAAGATCATGTCTTCTCGACTATGCACGCGATTAAATACGATCACGTCTTTTGGCACCAGCGCATCGACTAGCCATCTGACCATTGAAATCAAGGGTGTAATGCCAACCCCTGCAGCAATAAACAAAAACTTATCGCGAGTTGCCTGAAAGACTGAAAAATTACCGTGTGGTCCACGCGCAATGATTTCTTTTCCAACGTGTACGTGATCGTGAAACCAGTTCGAGCCATAGCCCTGTGTCAGCTTTTTTACCGTGACATCTAAAAAATAGGGATGAGAAGGAGAAGACGAGATACTGTACGAACGGCGCAACCAGCCGTTTTCACCAGGGATATCGAAGGTCAAGAATTGACCTGGCTGAAACGCCCATAACTGTTGATTCTTAGTCGTAAATTTGTAAGTTGAAACCGCGTCATTTTCGTAAGTCACATCCACACAGATCAAGTGTTGATTGCCTCCGGCAAGCGTCCCCTCACCTAGGCCGTTGCGTTCAAAATTGAGCAAAATATTTTTCACTGAATTTGAGACCGCTAGCAACAACTGGTTAGTTTCTAAATTGGCCAAGTCCTGCGAGAGCATTTCACCGGTCGCCTTAGGCTTCCAATTCATAATCAGCAGGGTAATCAACCCAACTTGGTCCATTCGATTTTTTCGCAAATCTTGCTTGGCGAGCAATTTAGTAGCTAAACCTGTATCGATTGCAAAATAATTCACATACTTAATAAGAACATCTCTCAGCTCAAACCAACTATCCCCGCCAGTTGAAAATTCTATCTCTTCGAGCGCGTTAGCAATTTCTTCGTTCGCCTGGCCAAGCTTTCCCTTTCGATAATTCGACCACAGGTTTGCGAACGCTATGCGCAGGTGCCTTAAGCTGCCAATCAACATTGGTAAATTGATCGCTTCGGGAGCCTCCATCAAGCGATCAAATTTTTCAATATCCCGCAAGCCGATCGATTTGTCGACATCGGTCACTCTGACGTATATCAAGAACAGTACTGTTGCCAAGCGCGTATCAAAATCGCTCATCATGCTGCCTCAGCCAAAATACGAAGCATCGTCGAAGACATTTGATGATCAGTATCAATCAGATACGTAATTTCATCAGCCGAAATGCTCAAGAAATCCGCTTGAGCTGAAGCGACCCGAATCGTTTTGCTGTAAGGCTTTTTGGACAGGATATTTGCTAAGCCAATGAAATCGCCAGGCGCAAACTCAGTTGTCGCTTTGCCTTTTCCTTCGACAACGAATTGTCCCTGATGCAATAGTAAAACTGCGGGAAGCACTTCGCCGCGTGCAATGACCGTCTCACCAAATTTTCTACTCACGGCCAACGTATTGCGAGCAATTTCTGCAATCTGCGGTACGCTAATCTGTTTCAAGATTGCAGCATTGGCCAATAAGAGAAATTTTGCAAAATTTGTGAACGCAGGCGTGTCGTTCAACTCATTGGTTGACTGGTGTTGCTCAACTAGCAGCCACAGGTCTTCGGCACTTGAATGTTGCATACGTTCGTCATACGCTAAATTGGCACGTCCCTCATTGATATGTGCCAACAAAAAATATGACATTGCGGCAACGGCATTTTGTTCGATCTGAATTTTTACAGATAGTACTCTGATCGCACGATTCTCGTTCGATATCAGGCTGTGTAACCGCGGCAAACTTTTGAGTTTTTTATGAACGCTTTCACTAAAGTCACTTTCGTCTTGGTGGGTCGAAGCAAGACTCATTAAAAGCTCTGTCGGAAACACTTCATGCCACACACAATGTTTTTCAGTTGGCACTTGCGATTCGAGCACATGATCCATGATGCTGCCAGAGTACATGGCAGCCATGAGCGCAAACGCGCGAGAATCCTTCATCTCTGGGATCAATCTCAATGCCGATAAAAATCGAACCAATACCTGCTTGACCTGTTCGTCTAGCACCCGATTCATCACGACCGATACCGCGTCCCATTGGGCAGACTCGCCACGCCGAGACCTCAGCAATAAGCGCAATGCCGTCAGATCGACAAGATCTTCTAACCGAGCAAAGAGCAGCTTACTATTTGAATCTGAGTCGCTAAGAATTTGATCGAGAATCAAGTCATGTTCTTGCTTCGTAATTTGAAATAACGACTGCAAGCGCACGAGCTCAGCCTTAACTTGAGAGTCACGCAGATCCACCTTTGATAGCTCGGGGTTTTGTCTTTTTAGAAACTCTGTCACTTCCATCCGGTAACTCATCAAACTGACCAGATGCTCGTTTTTTACTCCATCATCAACGCTCGACGCACTCACCGGCAGATAGATTTGCAATTCATTGGTTAAGTTCAAGTGCTCAGCAAGCGTAATTTGAAGCCGGGCTTTAGCATCCCAGATACGAGCCAGAATTTGCGGCGAAGCGCCCGCGTCAGAGTATTCAACTAACAAATCGCGGTACATACTGAGCCGTGCCTCGTCAGACTGCATACCAGGCGCCGCTGCTAAAATGCAGATTTCGTCTGCACTCAAGCTCTCGACGCTTCTCGATCCAATAAATAGTGAGAGGTCAGCTTTAAGCTCTTTAAATTGTTTTTGAAATAACGGAGCAAGGCCCTCGTGTTTGAACCGCAACGCAGACCGGCGTAGAGCCAACACAAACCAAGCAGTTGTCAGCACAACGATCAGTAAGTCAACCAGCTGAACCACTGCCGAGGGTAATAGATTAAGCGTTGGGCGCCCGCCAAAACAATAGAAACTATTAATCGCCAGAAAGGCGGTAAAAATTAAAACCTGATGGAGCAAGGCATCGCGATCGACCTTCGGCTGAAGACGTGAGCGAAAATCGATATACAGCCTACAAGAAAAATTACCGACAAAAATTGCAATGCCTACAAACAGCCCAAGAACAAGTGGTACGGCCAAGAGCTTGGGCAACGGGATCAAGATATCGGCAATAAACAACCCTGGCAAGGTTAATGCTTGGTAGACATTATCCTCATGCGTCCAGATTCCAGAAAAATAGTAATCCCAGTTGCCACCATACAAAAAAAAGAAAGTATAAAACCCCCAGATAAGTCCTAAAAAGGCGAAGTAGACTGTTTTAAGTTGAGGATTTTGCAGACTTTCCCAATAGGATTTTTCAAGGTCAATATCTGGGCACGAGGGTGTACAGCCCACGCACGCGCTACGATCAGCGGCCTTGCCCGGCGTACGGCACATTGACTGCGGCAACGACACAATTTTGATGTGTGGCTTGCTATCCAACAGCCCCCGAGGCTCGGTGTAGATTTTTTGTACAACCCCAATTGGACAAAAATAATTACACCAAGTTTTGCCACCCCACCAATAGCCTGTCAACAGCGCAAGCAACAACACTGTGCACAATAGCAACGCTAGGCCAGTACGATCTGAGTTCGCGAACCAAAGGCGACAACACAGGCCTAGAAACAATAAACCAAATTGAATATAGAGCGCGTTTTTCGCTACCCAGCTTGTACGACTGATGAGCGGCAACAGACCTACCGCCCGCGCAGTTTTGTGCTCATCGGCGTAGACTAATCGTCGTAAATTTAAGTAGCCTGGTATTTGCGACACAAACGACAGTGGACAGATCCTTCGCCAGGTTTCATGTCCAAACACCATGAACAATAAGGGCAAGAGCGGAACAATCAAGGTCCAGAAAATACGATTGCCAAGCGGGTAAGGCACTTGGTCTACCCATTGCCCTTGCACCTGTACGGCACTCACCCACGGGGCAAAGGGGCTGAACGAACTGGCTGGATCCGTTAAGAGGTGAGACAGAGGATCCCAAAATAGCGAAAAGATTAAAAGCAGCCAGGCTGCGAGTAGCCCGCCCCTAACGTACCTAAGCTTCTTTTCACTAGTCGAGCTGAGCATTGCCTGTCACCACTCTTGTTAAGCGCCATCTCAGACCCCTAAGGGGCACGGTTGCTGGCGACATGTACATCGCCGCCTTATTGTACAAAAGTATATAGACTATAGTTATTTATTATTCACTTGGTTTGCTCGGTACTTTGATCATGAAGCGCAGGGATTTTCTATCCGCCAGCCTGATCGCCTCCCTCGCAGGGCTGGGTGAGTCGCGGCCCGCTTTCGCGCAAAATCTACCTTTTTCGCCTGAGCCGGGCGCCACACTCGAGGTCTTTCGCTGGAAGCGATACATTGAAGAGGATGAAGAGCAGTACCTGCAAAATATCGCTCAGTTCTCAGCGCTCACTGGCGTAAAGGTCAACGTCCGTCACATCAACGTTCTAGAGCTCCCGTGGGCGATTGACGATCTGTATTTCGGGCGGCAGCATGCCGATATCGTGTTGGGTATTGACGGCGAAGCCTACCGCTACAAAGACCTATGGATGCAAGTCAATGATTTAGAGGCGAGCCTTCGGCCCGAGATCGGCGCATGGCATCCAATTGCTGAGGCATACCTCCATGCAAACGGCAAAGACTGGATGGGGATTGCGCTGGGGATGGCGGGCAACAGCTGCTATCAGCGGATCAGCTATTTGAAGCAAGCAGGTTTTAGCCAGATGCCTGAGGATACGGCGGGCTTTCTTGAGCTATGCAAGAGCCTAAACAGCATAGGCAAGCCTGCGGGCTTCGCGCTGTATCAATCTCGAGCAGAAGGCAATAGCTTTGCCTATTGGCTGCTATGGGCCTTCGGTGCTTATCCGATTAATGCCTTCAATCAAGTGAGCCTTGAGAGCGCTGAGACACTGGTAGCGCTGAACTACGCGAAACGCTTATATCAAGAGCTGATGCCTGGCTGCATAGAGTGGGGTGACGTCCACAACAATCAGTTTTATCTGAACGATCAACTCAGCATGACCTACAACGGCATGAATATTTATGATGCGGCCGCAAATTTTGGTGATGAACAGCAAGAAAAAATCATCGAAGACACGCGCTGCGGACTTTTGCCTCGCAATGCTGCGGGTCAGCCGATAGAAAGCGGTTTTTTCTTAAATCAGCTGATCAATCAACAAACGCGTTATCCAAAAGCGGCAAAAGCGCTCATCTACTTCATGATGCAATCGAAACAATACGCAGCCTGGGTGACGGCCGCCCAAGGCTTTATTTCGTCGGTGCATACCAAAGGTGATGACAACCCGATTTGGACGAAAGCACCACAAATCGCTGCGTTTAAAGATGCCGCCCAGACAACGCGCCCCTTTCCCTGGGGTGGGCGCCCCGGCCTGCCAGCCTCACGCATTCGGGGCAACATGATGGTCGCGAAAATGTTTACAGAAGTTGTTCAAGGTAAAGAAACACCGCAGGATGCCATGAGAGTTTGGGCACAGAGAATGCAACGCGTGGTGCGCCGAGGCGACGACATTTAAGCAATGCCCTTTGAGAGGCGCGAGCGGATTCATAGAAAGCCGTCTCTTACACGGCTGATCTTATGCCTGCTGATCCATGTGTCGTCGCTCTTCAATCTGCCTTGATATAGAAGCTTCCGGCAAAATGTCCATGAAAACCAAAACTGCTTCCGAACCACGGTGAACCAGCATTCGTTTCAATGCTGAATCTATCGGCAAGCTCAGCAGGTGCAAAGCGGATACCGTACTGTTGCTCAAGGATAGGACGGTAAATTTTGCAAATCAGATTGTCCTCTGGGATTGAATACCCAAGAAACTTATCTGCACAGATATCAATCGTTTGCAGGCCCTGAATCAAACGCTCAAGCGTATAGCGACGTCTCAAATCAAGCATGGCACGATACAGTTTTTTTGATCGCAATGAAAAACCGCCATTACCCACGTCGCGACCAGTACTTTCATGCGGCCACGACGCACCGATATAGTCATATTGCAAGAACTGGTCTGTCCACGCCTGATAGTTGACGGCATAGCCATCTGCCTGAACCACCAAATTAAAGTCGGTATCCACTGTTTTGGGCAGAAGGTCTAAGGTCAGCTCATTAAGCTGATCGTTGAACGACCGATTCAACTCGAACGGCTCGATCCTAACCCACACCACAAAAGCGGCACCCCACCTCGCGACAAGCTCGGCCTCGATAGGGCACGCCGCATTGCTGAACCAAAACACCCGCTTCACGTCGAAACCGTGGCATGCACTGAGGGTCTTAAGAGTCCTTAAGACTGCTAACCCAGCCTTGTCATGGCTACGCGTTTCGATGCAAGACAGACTGAACGTAGGCACCGCAAAGGATTGCGTCATTGGTTTCACACCACCACCCGGATTATTGCAATTAAACCATTGATTTAATTGAATTTATTTTTAATATGACTATGTAGATTGCAAATCCATTCAAACACTGAGAATATAGTACTTTAGTATTAAATTCTTTTTGAACTGGCAGGGGTATCTAGTGGGCTACTTAGATCAAAAAAAGCTCTCGAGCGAAGACTCGATGCGCTACTTTCAAGACGTACTCTCAAAGCTCGATTTATCTTCTGGCCGCGAGATCGGCACACAACTTGGTTTTAGCCCAAAGTATTTTGACGCCATGTATGCCATCGGTGTCAAATATTACGACAACAATCGGCTAGAAGACGCCATCAAGATTCTTTATCAATTAACTGTGGTTCAGCCAAGCGCATCGCGAAATTACAAAGCTTTGGGCGCTTGCTTGCAAGCGAAAGAAGACTACGCAACCGCGATTACCGTTTATGGCTCGGCTGTCGCCTTAGCTGCAATGGATGCGGAAATCCATTTTTACGTAGGCCAATGTCAGTTTTTGATGGGCGACTTTTCACAAGCGTCGATCACGCTCAAATTGGCAAGTCGCCTTTGCGAAAAATACCCAGACAAATGGGCGCATATTGCACATCACGCTAAAGACCTTTGTGCACGCGCGACCCAGCGCGCTGGTAAAGAAGCGAAGTAACTCAACCGCTGATACGGATTCACCCTACCGTGCGATTCAAGCGCGCGCGCAGTATTCGATAGATTAATTAGGATTTTGTATGGCAACTGATCGATTAGGTAATCTTCCACCGTCACTCCCTCCAACCACTGGGTTTGACACAACACCGCCCAACGGCGGAGCCGCGGCTGTTGGTGGAACCCAAGGCACAGCGCCGTTAGGAACAGTTACCCCTGAAACCATTGCTGCTGCGCGCCCCAACGTGCTCTCGCCGGCACTCTCGGCCCAAAAACCAAATATATCGCCTTTAGATCGCCCCAAGATTGTGCTGCCAAGTGACACCTCCAGCCTCTCGGTGGGAGATCTCATTCAGATCATTCAATCCGAAATCCAAAAAACTTCTGAAGCGCTAGCGCAAGCCCAGAACTCGCAGATCAAACAAGACAGTCTGAAACAACAAGCTGCAAACAACTCACAGATCACGGCGTTAAAAGAGGCTGCAGATCAGATCGTAGAAATTCAAAAAGAACGAGAGGCGATGGAAATTGCCCAATGGTGCATGACAGCGTTTAGTATTTTTATGACCGTCTGTACCGCAGGCTCTTTAGGTGTTGTGTTCGGCCCGCTCATGGTAGCCGCCACGGTTGTGACTCAAGTGCCGATCGAAGGAAAAAACTTTTCTGGCTGGCTGACCGAGGGAATCGGTGAGGGCGTTGGTCAAATGCAAAAAGCCATGTTGCGACAAATGCTAAAGGATAAGGGAATCGAACCTACTCCAGAAGCTATGGCTAAGATGAACCACGAAATCGAAAGTAATCAAGACTACTACGCAATGGCCATTATGATCGCGGCTGAAATTACCATAGCAGTCGTGGTTGCCATCGCCACCTTTGGGGCGGACGCCGGGCCTGCGGCAGCAGGCGCTGCTCAAGGCGTCGCGCAAGAGAGCACCGCTGCAGCAATTAACATTGCCAGCGAAATCGCCGAAACCACAATGAAAGAGGCCGCAGACCTCGCGACAAAAACCACTGAAACAGTGATTAAACAAACCACTGATGTGATACAAAAAACGGCTCAGACTGCGGTCGAACAAGCAGAGAATCTTGTCCAACAAACTGTTCAAGAGTCGACCGCTCAAGCGACCAACATCGTTACAGAGGCCGTACAGCAAACAACAAAGGAAGCGACCGACATTACGGCCCAAACCGCCAAAGCAACGCTTGAGACTTCTGAAAAAGTTGCTGACGCAGCGACTAAAACTGCCGCTGAAGGTGCGCAACAGCTTGCCAAGGCACAGAAATACTTTAGTTTGGCTCAAACTGTTGGGACAACCGTCAAAGACCTGGCCTTGGACGGCGTCAATATCCACACTGCAGTGTTGCAGTACGAAAACAGCGAAAACTTAGCCGAAGCCGACAAAACAAAAGGCTATGTCAAGTTTCTTCAGCAGATTCTAAAAGCCGATCAAGAGTTTTTGAAGGAACTCATTGAGATGCAGGCAAACATTGCAGACACGACAAAAAGCATCTTGCAGACGGAACATGCCACGAACATGCACATCGCCAATCTCACAACGCACGCTTGACGAAGCTATCGCATCCTAACGCGGGTGCGCCTCGTAGGCGCGCGAATGAGAATCAGCAGCCAAATAGGGCGGGGAGGAAGTCAACTTGCGAGCATCAACGTCATCGAAAGATCGACCTGCTGCACGACTGCTGTAGTTTGAATGGTCTGCTCTTCGCAGAGGATTTTCATCGCAAGCTTGCCGCTCTTTGTTGTAAAAGGAACCACCTCGCCCAGCGTTCTAGAGACCTCAAACAAACGTTTCAGATCTTGAGGGGTTCCGTGAATTGAGTCAAAAATTAAAGTCACTTCATTTTGTTTGGCCATTACTCTGACCTGTTCATCAATCACAATGAAATCGCCATCAGGAATTTCGCCATCAATGCCAAAAGCACTATAAAATTCAGTTACCGTTATCATTTATCTCACCTATCCCTCATACTGCCATGGCTAGCGTTGATCCCAAAGTCATCCAAGACATCCGTATTCGAAAGCAAGCACAAGAGCTTCTCAAAAAATCGAATGAAGTGAAAGCGATGGGCGAGCGCCTCGTTGAACTGTCAGGCATTAAAGAGCGCGGCATTAATCCGAGCGAGCTCAACATCAGTGATGAGCACCTCCCTGAGCTCTTAAAAGCAGCGTACAACGCTTTGAACACTGGTGAACTGTTTGCTGATGTCCCAGCCACCAGTCCAACCGCTACGGCACCCACGCGCACCAGACGCCAGTTAATTTGACCGCTACACATTATCTTCAGGACCTGGATAGACCCTCTGAGGATAATTGACATATAACCAGCGCACTAATTTGGCAACCGGCTCGACCAAGTCAGACGGCACAAAATCATTCACATCGCAAGCGTCGTTTAAGCCCCTTGCCAGACCGATATCTTCGTAAGTTGGGATGCCTTCACGTTCTGCTTCCATAATAATGCGCTCAGCCTGTGCGCCCATGCCTTTACAAACGACATAGGGCAACGCGACAAAATCTGGTGCGTAGCGCAGGGCAACCGCAACGTGCGTAGGGTTGCGCACCACCACGCTCGCATTTTTTGTTCGTTTAGCACTCGTATCGTTCACGATTTCGTGCGCCATCTGCCGACGATGACCTTTCATTTCAGGCGAGCCTTCTGACTCTTTGTATTCGCGGTGTACCTCATCAATGCTCATTTTTAGACCACTGATATAAATGATGCGCTGAATCACCCAATCGATCACCGCCACCGGGACCATCGCGAGCACCGTGAACAAGATCAGGTTATACACGGTCGAGGAGGCAAGGCGTAAGCCACAAAATATATCGAGTCGGCAAGAATATATTTTCTCAACAAGATTTTTTTCGCCAGAGATCACATGCCAGGCGACCGCTAATATGATCAGTGTTTTGACTAAATTCACGGCAAATTGCACAAGCGTCTTTTTTGAAAACAGATTGGTGGCGTTGCTGACTGGATTTAAAGACTGCATGCCCTGCCCCAGCTTCGCCGCTGAAAAATAAATCCCAATCTGTAGCACGTTACTGAGAATTCCGGCTAAAACGATTGCCACAAATACGACACCAGACACAGAGAGTATCTGAGTCAAAGCCACGCGTAAAAAATTATCTGCCGCCACCGGGAAATCAGGCCGATTGGCTAATTGCACGCCTTCAATCATTGCGAGCCTAAAAGCCTTGGGCACATCCGGGCCAACCATAGAAAGCCCTATCACACCCGCGACAACGACAGCCGTTGATACCACCTCACGTGACGACATGAGATTGCCCTGCTCTCGGGCATCTCGCAGTTTTTTCGCGGTTGGTTGTTCAGTTTTTTCAGACATAGCCAAACATCCTCATCGTGACACGCAGCGCATCAAGAACCGCAGCATTAATTTTTGGCAAAAGCGGGATCATCATCGTGATTGCCAACAACGCTTTTATTGGCTGTGCCATTGAAAATACATTCATCGATTGAGCAAAGCGGCTTGCAATGGCTAGCGCCACCTCAGCCATAAACATCGCCACCATGACAGGCAAGGCCAGTATTGCAAAGAGTCGTAAATAATTGATAAGTAGTTGCGTTAAGGTATCGTTGAGTTTTTGATTACCGAAATTAAGCATCTCAACGCTACCAACCGGAAGTAAAGAAAACGAGCTACCCAATAAGTTCACGAGGGTATTCAAGCCACCTTCGGTTAAAAAATAAGTCATGATCGTTAAAGAGAGCAGCTGACCCAGCATCGACGTCTGCTCACCAGAGGTTGGATTAAACGAATCTGTGACCGCTGCGCCACGCTGATTATCGATCACGTCACCGATGATCTCTGGGATTCTGAGCGGCAAACTCACAATCAAACTCATCAGCGCTCCAATCACTAGCTCTTTGATCAATAGCAACTGAAAGGGCGCCTGATCGTCGAATTTCAGATCTTGATTCAATAAGGGAAAGGCCAACAGCGGCGTGATACTCGCGCAAAACACCACTTTCACCATTCTCGGCACATCATCGCCACCAATCAATGGTAAAAAACTGATGAAGGTATAGACACGCGCAAACACCAAAACGGCAACGCCATACATCTCAGGCGCAATTTGTAACGGCATAGGTGCGGGTTCCTTTATCGCTCGCGCGTCGCCCTAGACTTTGGCAATAAAATTAAATATTGTCAGGGTATACGCCGCTAGCGAACTCGCTAGTGACGCATAAGTCGCGAAGAGCACAAAGACCACCGCCAAGAACTTTACGGCTGTGGGCAAGCCTTGATCCTGGATCTGGGTTAAGGCCTGCACCAACGAGATCGCAATCCCCGCCACCGCAGCAGTGACGATGACCGGCAATGAGCCAGTGAGCACCAAGCTGAGCGATTTAACCGCAAGTGAGAGAACATCATTAGTCGTGAGCATCAGAGTTTTCCATTAGCGCGCATAACTCAGCACAAGCGCTTCAAACAACCGTTGCCAACCATCGAGCCCAACAAACAATAGCAGCTTAATCGGCAACGAGATCGTCACCGGCGACATCGTAGACATCCCCAAGGCCAATAAAATATTGGCCACAATCAGATCCAGTACGATAAAAGGTAGGTAGAGCAAAAATCCGATTTGAAAGGCTCTGGTCAACTCCGAAATCATGAATGATGGGATCACAAAGACTAATCTCATGAGTGGCTTGTCGCTTTCAAGGATCGTATCGGCGCTGTCTTTTCCCCACAGTTTTTCTGCCGAGTTTACGAAGAATTCTTTTTGCTTAGTAAAAGTATGCTTCTCAGTAAAGTCCAAGAATGGCACTGCGACCTTTTGAATGTCATCTAAGACGGGAACGCCACGTTTAAATGAACTATCAACGACATCGATCACTTGAAGCGCAACCGGCATCATGACATACGCAGTCAGAACGATGCCCATGCTATAGATCACGATGTTAGGGGGAATAGATTGGATACCTAGGGCATTGCGCAAAAGAGACAGCACTACCGCAATCTTCACGAACGCTGTACAAGCGATCAACAGAAAGGGCAGCAAACCCAAGCCAACCAACAGGGCTAATTGATCTTGACTGACCCCCGCAAACATATTGACCCCTTACCCTAGCAACTTGCTAATGCGCAGGCCAACCTTGCCTTCAACTTGCACAAGATCCCCCTCAGCGATCACCCGATCACCTGCAAGCATTTTGACCTTCGGAAAAAAACTTGTGATTTCGTCTGTCAAAATGGTGCCGACTCCAACCTCTAACAGTTGGCCAAGGGCCATGCTCACGCTGCCAACCTGCAAGGTTAACTGCACCGGCATCGAAGCATTGGTCTGAGCAAGGCTCGTTGGCGACGCCATGGGTGCTCCGTCAACACCGAGCGGCATACCACCTGCGGGTATGCCCTGCGCCGGGATGCCCCCCGCCATCGCTGGAGCGACAGCCCCTGGTGCCATTGTTTGTAAAGTTGGTATGGTGTCTGCCATCATCGGCTCTCAATAAAAACTTGCATCAAAACAATTAAATAGAATTCACAAACCCTAGCCACGACTCTGGCAAGAGCTGTAACAGGTAGATTTCAAGCGCTTTCATTGCGCCCGATAACATCAACACTCCGAAAATCAGAAAAAAGATACCGAGTGCTTTAGTCAATACGCTTTGAGTTCTTAATAATGTGGGGCGCCAGCGCGCAAACGCAGTTCTCGTTAAGTAAGCTAATAGCACTAACGGAAACGCTGCGCCAAGCCCATAAACACCTAACAAAATCGAGCCTTGCAAGATGCCTTTCAAGTCACTCGCGCCTTCAGCAACTAAGCCTGTCGTCAACAACGTGAGGGCCGAGGCGAGCATCGGGCCTGCGCAAGGTGCCCAAATCAAACTCAAAATGGCGCCCATCGACAGACAGGCAATAGGGCTCTCAAATGAGAGGGTCGCCGCGCGTTTGTTGAGATGGTTAATGACGCCAGAATAAAAGACCCGTGCACCCGTAAAGATATGAGGTAAAAGCAAAATCAGGCCTGTCAAGACCATCAGGACTGCGCCAATCGTCTTAAACTCGGAAGGTTCAAAACCAAAGAGTGGTTCGATGAAACCGGTGATTGCCCCTAGCAGCGCGTAGAAGCCCAACATCCCCAAACCGATCCAAAGTGGCGCATGCTTGTTCTGATTTAAGGCGCCCCCCACAGCAATTGGAATAAGCGGCAAGACGCAGGGTTGGAGCGTCGACAAAAAACCCGCAACGAGCGCTAAACCAAGGTTAAGGGGTTCCAACATGGGCGGCCTAGATTCCTGTCTCAATTTGACCTTAAGGAGTTATCCAAAAGTATAATACCAATGGTCTCGACAAATGACTGAAAAATCACAAATGCGGCACCTAGGATAGGTAAATAAACCAATTTCTCCAACAAATAATCGAGATTTGACGTGTGATTAATCCTGCGAGACGATAAAAGCTATGACGAACATCTCTAATCCAATAAGCTCCTCCAAACCCCTTGCCTTCAAGGCTTTCGAGGATTTGGCTAAAAACGCTTCGATTGAGAACGAGGCCACGATTCACCTTAGCAAAGATACTGGCGGACGAGTGGTACTTGGCCTAGAGGCGAAAAGCCCTGTTGCCGGCAAAACGGCGAAGGCGTTGGGCAAGCCAATCACGAATCTGAACAAAATTACGGATGCCCAGCGAAACGGCATCTTGGCCACCGAAGCGTTCAAACAAGCGATCGTTCAACGCTACGGTCAAAACATTGCCAATGCGGTTGAAAAGCATCTACTCAAACGCGGTAACGTTCAGATTTTGACTGCGGCCGACCTGAGAAGAAATCTCAAGGTCACTGCGGCGATCGTCAAGATACTCAAAGCGACGCCGCAGACACCATCGGTTGATGAAAAACCTTCTGCACGCCAAGGTCAGCTATCTCATCCAAGTAGTCGACGCAATGAAGATGGCTCGCCACGCATTCCAAGCGCCCCTCAACGTGAACGCTCACTGAGTGAAGCTTCAGAAACAAGTGTCGATAAATTTTTTAACGACCGCGAACCTCCGCCGCAGTATCGCTCAACAGAAGACTTGCGTCCAAGTGCACCCCCACGGTCACGCAGTGCGAGCAAAGTAACTGAATTGGATGAAGCAGGAAATGCGTGGCATCACAACCCCCTGTTCGTCTCACCGGACCAAGCGCTTGAGCTTGATGCTGCGTCATTACCCACAGACCCAGATGAGGTGCAAGCCGCGCGCAGACCGAGGTCGAAGTCGCTCTCGACACAAGAGCTTGAAACCAGCTTCAAAGAGTTTGAAGACTTGCTCAAAGATCGCAAGGATAAAGCTGGCAAAACTTAAGGCGACTTGCTTGACCTTTGCTTAAGTCTCGCTTGAGCCTTCCTGACAGCGGTCTTTTAATCTCTTTGTCCTGTCGCTTTAGGCACCGCGGCAACGATTCTTAAAGGGCCACCACTGCCACCGGCGATTTTCATGGGTAGTGCAACGACATAAGCCCCTGTGACCGGCAACACATCAAGGTTTGCCAAATTTTCAAAGCCAGGAATATTATTGCCTAACAAAATCCGGTGCGTTTGAAAGTCGGTTGACTGCCCATAATCGATACTCGCGGTATCGATCCCTACAGCCTTAGGCTGACGGTGATCCACCAACCAAGTGCTCGCTTGCGCAGAGATCCCAGGAAAATGTAAGTCGGGGATCGCTTCGGGCCCTGTTTTCTCGGTACCAAAATATTCTTTTCTTGATGGATATTTCGAGCCATAACCAGTTTTAAACAAAATGATACTTCTGGTTGGGATTTGACCATTGCGCTGTTCCCAAGCAATCAGATCGTCTACACCAATAAGGTAATCTCGATCACGACTTGCTTTAGCGCTAACGTCTACGACGATCGCATTGCCCGTCAGCGAGCTCAGAGGAATCTGATCAAGCGTTAAGCCTTTTTCGGAAAAATGAATTGGGGCGTCAAGGTGGGTGCCACCGTGCTCTGGGGTGCTGATCGAGTAGGAGGAATAAAAATAATTTCCTGGAGTCGTTCCTTTGAACTCCTCGACATGTTCAAAGCCTTTGACGTTATTTGGCCAATAAAGTGTCGACGCGTCGTAAGAGTGCGATAGATCGACCCACTGCGCCTGACCCAGGTCTGTGACGGCGTAACGACTCGTCGTAGAACAGGCTGACAACAAAACGGGGGTAATGACAACAGTCAGAACAATCCGCAAAAAATATTCACGCATCAAACGGTACTCCTTCCCAGATACGGCCTATTCAAATACTTGCGACTCTGTCGAAAGCTCTCGTCGAATCACACTCATGTTCGGATGATTAGTAAACGGATCATCAGGATAGTAGCCAAAATTTAATGCCCCCTGAATTCTGAGCATTCTCATCCAGTCGCGCAGCTCTTCGCTCGGGATGGCTTTCTTGGTATCCCAATTCTTTGCCTGCAACTCATAGATTATTTTCTGGCGTGCACCTGGATAATCTTTAGTGTGATCGACTAAATCCTTTAACCACTTTTTGGGGTTCGCTGCCTTCTCCATGTAAGGCATCGCCATTAAGGCCACAGTATCAAAATTGGATAAGCCATTCGTGATTGACTGCGCAAACCACTCTTGCGCGCGAGGATTAAGAGCGACCTCGGCGTAATAATTTCTCGACAGCCTCAGTGGTTTTTTGTACTCCTCAGCAACTTTCTTGAGATCTAAGGCAAAATTTGTCAACGCTTCGGTTTTACGGAGCATCCACTTTTCACGTAGCTCAGAACTACCCGTGATGTCCTGAACACTTGGCGGCAACCCCCAGTTTTTTTGATAATAAGAGAGCGCGACCTGACTTGAATCCTCTTTATCCGAGAGCGTTGCATCGTCGTGAATCACGATGCCATAAAAATAGGTATAGCGAGCAAGATCTTCATAAATGTCTCGAATAAATTGCCGAGACCTCTCTGAGAAGGGGCTCAGGCGCCGATAACCAATCCCGATACTGCCATCAACAGACTCTACCCAATCAAGCGTCTTGCTTTTTTCTGGCCCCGGGTCAAAAGCAAGTAAAGGCATCCACGCGTATACATTGACCCTCAGTCTGGTCCGGATTTGCCAACTCGCCCGGCCAAACAGATCCGCTTTAACGGGCAAGTGTCTATTATTAAAGTACAAGCTGTTTGCAACGCCGGTTCCGGCCTCGTCACCAAAGGCTTGCAGATAAACAGCGTTGACGCCTGAACTTTTAATTCTCTCAAGTAATAGACCTAGGTTCTTTTCTTGCTGCTCAGGGTCGGGATCGTAGATGTAATCCAGATCAACATGCATCACCCGTTTTGGATAGGGGTCGGCGCCCCTTAGCAGATCGGCAAACTGAGTGATCGTAGGATTGTTTACCAAATAAATCCGATTGATTCGATCAAGCGACTGCTCGTCTAAATCCTCTGCATCATCCAAGGCAAGAGCGATCTCTAAACCGACCGATTTAGCCAATCTTTGCGCAGCCGCGTTATAGCGGCCGTAAGGCCACACCACAACGCGTGGCGTGCGATTAGTGTGTTTTTTGATCCATTGATTGTTAGCAATCAGATCTTGTTTGATCCTATGCAAATAATTTTTTTCAGACTCGTATGTTTTGGTTTTTGGATTAAAAGCAAAAGTCGTCACAGCTGGCATATCGTTACCTTGCACATTACCCTGTACGCCGCGATGCAAGTTGAAGGTATGAGAGGCAATTTCTACCAACGGGCTACGAGACAGTTCGCTAAGCTCGGCAAGCGACAAGAACTTGGTACGCGGGATGGGCGTTCTTCCGTACTGCACGGTGCCCGCTTCAGGCACCTCAAGCCAAGATCCAACAACAGCGAGTGTGGCAGGATAATTAAAGGATTTTAAAAGTGGATAGACATACTTATAAAAACTTTTATACCCATCATCAAACGTCAAAACGATGGCATTATCAGGTAGTTTTTTTTTGCCGGCTTTAAACTCAACGATGTCCTGAATCGACACAACAGCATAATCATTTTGTTTGAGCCATGAAAAATAATTACTCAGGTGATCAACGGTCACATCATCAGACTCTCTGATGTCGGCCTGGGTCGCGACGACATCATGAAAACTCAAGACCTTAAAATCACTTTTCGACCAAGCGCTAAAGCTGATCGACACAAAACATAAAAGCACCAGCTGGACGAATCTCATTAGAAGCGAACCTCGAAATTTAGGTAGCCAGTGAGGTAGCTTGATTTGCTGCCGTCAAACGGAAAACTCGTCCTGCCCAATCCCCAGCTAATCGTCTTTTTATCGCCAACGTTAAAGTCCTGACCGTAGCCAATTCTATTCATCGGAAGTGTTGCGTATCCCTGTTGGGTGACCACTCCGTAAGAGGCAAAAATACGGTGCCAAAAATCATATTTTTGCTCTCCTGGACTGCGCCATTGCAAAAATCTCATACTGATATTGCCTGAGTATTCAGTTTGATTGGCCGGGGCAAAATATCCCACATTAGGGTTCGTATTCTGTTGATTACCAATCCACCCCGAAACATCCAGCTTGAAGTTATACCGAGTCACAAGGTTCTGCGAGATAGCGCCGAAAATCTCTTGTTTGATGTTATCGGTTAACACCCAATAGCGATAGCCCACAAATGCATCGGTAGTGTCGCCATTTTTCCATCTGAGATTGACGCCCGAGACGTTACCTGCATAAGTCACATACAGCGACCCCGGAAGCAGATAGAACGCATTTCTTTCGTACGACAAACTGTAGCCCCAGTGGTCATCGAGACTTTGATTGAACTGCAACCTCGCGTAGCTAAGGTCGCCAATCTCAAGTTCTGCATCGCGATTTTTTCCGGTGTACTGAATACCCGCCCCAAATCCCTGCACATTTGCGGGAATCGCAGGC
Organism: Gammaproteobacteria bacterium; assembly: GCA_030832095.1. Lineage (GTDB taxonomy): Bacteria > Pseudomonadota > Gammaproteobacteria > Burkholderiales > Burkholderiaceae_B > Zwartia > Zwartia planktonica. The sequence goes on from JAURJT010000028.1 coordinate 47,434, forward strand.
CCACTATTGAGCCCCCGATAACGCACAAAACCACGATAATGATCGTCATACAGTTCTGAGTAAGCGCGCAGATCAGCAGTCCAGTTATTGTTTTTTTGCACACCATAGTCACCGTTGCCCAACACAAAGGTGCCGGTCACAAAGGCTTGTTTTAATCGGTCCATCCTTGCGGCGGCCTTTTTGACGCTTGGCAAATCTCCGTAATCGCTCAATATTTCGGCCAAGGTATCGCGCATCGGCTTCATTTCGCCTTGGCTCATTAACGCGTTGGCTACACCAAGCTTGGCCTCGATGTTGCGAGGATCCTGATTTGACGCAATCAAAAAATACTCTTCTGAGGCCCTAGACTTGCCCTGCCACTCACTGATCGTCCCAGCTGCAATCAACAAGTCAGTACTAGCGGGCGCCTTTTCAAAGAGAGGCTTCAGCTTTTCAAACGCTGCGCCATGGCGATCTTGATAGGCGTCAAGATAAGCCTGATTAATTAACAATTGAGTGTAATTTAGGCCACTAGCCTCAGATGACGCCGAGCGCTTTTTAAACTGCAACACGAGTCGATCAATCACGTCTTTCGCTTCCGGATAGCGGTCTTGATCGACAAGGTTAAAGTAATACTCGAAGGCAACTTCTGCTGCGCTTGGATCGCGTTGATACAGGTCGGTAAGGATCGTCCCTGCTTCACGAACTCGATAACTCGCACCATACGCAATAGCGGCCGAAAGTCGGGCGTAGTCACGCACACGCTTGCCGTCAGCCACCAATTCCTCGTACAGCGCAATCGTACGCGGCCAGTCTCGACGCCGCTCATAAGCCACAATTAGATCATTCTGTATCTGCTCTGTGAATATATGTTCGCCTGCAACAGACTGCGCGAACACCAGCGCCTGCTTCAACTCGGCGATAGCGCGATCAAGTGAGCGTCGACGCTGTGCTCCAGTCGCAGGATCGGCATTGGACCATCTGATATCAACCGCGCCAGAGTTCGCCATGGCACGAAGTTTTTGGATATCCGTATGGCTGAAATTAAATTTTTCAATGCGAGTGAACGCGAGATGCGGGATACCCAAATCCAGTAGAACCTCAAGCACCTTACGCTGCACGACTGCGTTATTTGGATACTTTTGATATAGGTTTTCATAGATCAACAGAGCAGGATAACGCTGATTAAAGTCCTGTAAAACCTGAGCGCGCAGCAGCCATGCATTGAGTTCTTCCGGATAGTCGTTGGTATAGCGCGCCGACCATGACAGGGCTGCTCGCTCATTTTTGCTAGCCATCGCCAAGTTAATCAATCTGTCTACAATCGCTTGGTCTTTGCTGCGGACATTTAATATGGTCTGTGCAAGGGCTTCTATGTCTTCAAATTTTTGCGTCGCGACTACACACGAAAATATTGCATCTTGAACATAAACAGCCGCACCGAGCACATAAGACCGAGACGCAAACTTCAAGACTTCGGTGCACTGTTTAGCGCTGCTTGCGACCGCCAGATAATCTGATTTGTAGCGCTCAATCTCAGGGTGAGCCGCCATCAACGAACGTAAGATCTTGGCCGAGCGCTGATACTCCCCCTGCTTATTGAGTTGCAAGGCTTGTTGATACAAGTCCTCTCCGGTCGCAGCTTGCCCGGAGGCGCTCGCGGCCAATAAGCATCCCAGCACTAGGATCAAGTATCTGCCTAGTTTAAATATCGTCATCAAGGTCAGGGGTTTTATGTGAACTGGCAGGATAAGGCTACAAACTCTGCATTGGACTATATACTACTTTAGTATACTTTCATAAGCTAGTTTGCCGAGCACCACTTATGTCTGATTTCTTATCATTGCTGGCCACCTCCCTTCTTTCAGGATCTTGGGCCGAAGTGATCACCCGCCTGTGCTTTGGCTATCCCTTTGTGATGTCTTGGTATTGGATCGCGGGCTCACTTCTGTACTACTTCTATCGCGAACGCTTTCAACCGTATCCCGATCAGCCGCCAAAGTTACGAAATTACCCCTTTGTTTCGGTGTTGCTTCCTTGTTTTAACGAACAAGATCAATTGCACGAAACAATGTCGGTTTTGATGCAGTCAAATTATCCAAACTTTGAGGTCATCGCGATCAATGACGGGTCGTCAGACCGCACGCTCGAGATTCTTCTTGAATTGCAGACTCAATATCCCAAGCTCAGGGTTGCTAATCTCACCAAAAATCAGGGCAAATCAACTGCGCTGAATACTGGGCTTGTGCTCTCAAAAGGCGATTTGATTGTTTGCATTGATGGTGATGCGCTGCTCGACCGCCACGCGATCACTTGGTTTGTACGACGCTTTCTGCTCGATAAGAAATTAGGGGCGATCACCGGCAATCCTCGTATCCGCAACCGCTCGTCTTTATTAGGTCGGTTACAGGTCGGCGAGTTCTCCTCAATCGTCGGAATGATTAAGAGAACCCAATCGATTGACAACGCACTTTTTACTGTCTCTGGCGTGATTTGTGCCTTTAGAAAAGTTGCCATCTTAGATGCTGGGCAATGGACTCCAGAAGCGATTACGGATGATGTCGATCTGACCTTACGCATCCAAGTGGCGGGCTGGAAAGTAACGTTTGAGCCCAACGCCTTATGCTGGATCTTGATGCCAGAAAAACTAAGGGGCTTATGGCGACAGCGTGTGCGCTGGTCTGAGGGCGGCGCACAGGCTGCCATGAAAATAGCCCGCCGCCTGATTGCCTCAAAGTCATGGGGGCTGATACTGGTCATGTCTAACTTTTATATCAGTATCTTTTGGGCCTTCACGATGGTGCTTTGGTTCACCCTCTTAAACATCCACCAGATCTTGACCGATGACCCCTTGAGCATTTATCAAAATTTTATTCCTCAGTGGTGGGGAGTCATCTTGGCCTGTACTTACTTGATTCAGTGCATGGTTGGAATGTTGCTCGACAGGCGCTACGAAAAAAATTTATTGAGTGAGTTTATTTGGATCGTCTGGTATCCCTTAGCCTACTGGGCGATACAAACGTGCAGCTGCGTGGTGGGTACATACAAGGCACTCATTCGACCCGCTCATAAGAAAGGCACTTGGGTCAGCCCTGATCGAGGTGTGCATTGACGTCAAAGCAATCTCAAGCCCAACCCGCTTGGCCGCCAATTTTAAAATCGCGCGAAATCCCGCTGTTAATGCGTGCCAGAGACCTCACCTTAACGCTAGTGGCGTGGGGTTTGCTCATCTACTTTATGCGTGACTTGTGGTTCTTAGCCTATGAATACATTGACGATCTTTTACTGGATATAGACCCGAGTAATTTATTTCATTGGGTCGCGATATGGACGCGCATAGCGCCCTTCTTTTATGTTGCCGCCTTTTTGGTGGCCTGGGTCGTAATACTGAGCTTATTGCGCCGTCGGGCAATTCATCATACGGGTCGGATTCGAGGAAAGAAATCAATCAGAACCGTACAACAGCACTTTACTCTGCGCCCTCTTGAGCGCTCGGTATTAGCTCAAAAATTCGAGGTCGACCCAAATCAACTCGAGACTTGGCAGGAGCTGCGTGCTGTTGATGTCAGCATCGATGAGGCTTCCAACAAAAAACGCATTGTTGATCGTACTTTACAGAAATGATGTTGAAGCCAGAGGCTCGCTAGCCAACTAGCTCTTTGAGTTTAGTCTGCGTCTCTTCGAAGGTCATAAACTCGTTGGTGCCTTGTTTTAAAAATTCGAGGATGCGGGGCCACTTATCAAGCGCCTCATCGATAGTTTTATCGGCACCCTTTTTATACTCGCCAATTTTTACCAAGATCTCAGAGCGTTTATACGACGCCATCAACTCGCGCATACGTCCCGCAAGCTTTAAATGCTCAGGCGTATCGATCATTGACATGACGCGCGAGGCACTCGCCAATACATCCACAGCAGGAAAGTGATTAGCCGACGCTAAATCACGCGACAAAATAATATGGCCGTCAAGAATTGAGCGCGTTTCGTCGGCGATAGGCTCGGTCATGTCGTCACCTTCGACCAGCACTGTGTACAACGCAGTAATAGACCCTAAGGCGCCCATCCCAGAGCGCTCAAGCAAGCGAGGCAAGGTTGCAAACACCGAGGGCGGAAAGCCTTGTCGGGCTGGCGGCTCGCCCGCCGACAAGCCAATTTCGCGCAATGCACGTGCAAAACGCGTCACTGAATCCATCAGCAACAATACTTTTTTGTCTTGATCTCGAAAGTATTCAGCGATTGCTGTGGCTAGATAAGCCGCCCGAGCGCGCTCAAGCGATGAGCGATCAGAGGTTGCGCACACGATGATGGACTTTGCCATGCCTTCTTTGCCGAGACTATGCTCAACGAACTCTCGCACCTCGCGTCCGCGCTCACCGATCAAGGCAATCACACGGATGTCGCATTCTGCCCCTCGAACCAATTGAGACAAAATCGTACTTTTGCCGACACCCGCGGCGGCGAACACTCCGACACGCTGCCCCTCACCCACTGTGAGCAACCCATCAAGCACGCGAACCCGCATTGGCAGTGGTCGATCAATGATCTTGCGTGTCAGTGGTGGCGGGGGATCCCGATAAATCGGACACATGACGCCAGGAGTGCTGAGGGGTGGGCCCCCATCGCATAAGCGTCCCATGCCGTCTAAGATTCGACCTAATAACTCTTCCGAAACCTCAACGCTTTGCGCGGCACCGGCTGGCACAACCTGAGTCTGAGCTGAGATTCCCATGCTCTCGCCCAAGACAGCCACAATGGCTAAGTCTGCTTGAAAACCCACCACCTCACCAAAGCATAAAGTCTTGCCGTCTGACTTTCTAAATTCGACCAAGTCGCCAACGCCCACGTTTGGCAATGCGACTTTCACAACAGTACCGACAGCTTCAATGACCTTGCCAGCAACGCCTTTGGTATGTAACCGCTGCAGACGAATAGCCGCCCTTTCTAGCCCCGCCAAAAAGGGGTTGTCCCCACGCGTGCGCGCAAAGCTATCAATTGAGGGATTGACTATCGCCAGTCCGGTCAGATCGTTGGTCGCAAGATCGGTTTGCATGTAGCAGCTATGTCTCTAATGCGTTCTTAATCAGGCGCAATTGAGTATCGATGCGCAAATCGACGACACCCATCGGAGACTCAACAATACAATCCCCTTCTTTTAACATCGCATCAGGCTCTAAGCGAACAGTTGCGCGCAAACCATGTCTGTCAGCAATCGAAGCCAACAAGGGCCGGATCGTCTCGGCTTGCGAGGGCGCGATCTTTATTTTGATTTCATTGGCGCTAGATAGCTCTGCCAAACCACGATCTACCGACTCTTGAATAAGCGCACTGCGATCTGTGCGTTCAATAATCTCTTTTACACAACGCGTCACTAACTCAATCAAATTGGGCTCAACCGCGTCGATCCAAGCTTGCATGCTGCCATTTAACTGCGACAAACACTCGGCGACTTCAGCGCGTGCCTCTAGCCTACCTTGCTGCTGGCCTTCAAAGCGCTTTTGTTCACGCAAGACTTCGCCGTCGGCGCGAGCCCGTTCAAGCTGCCCTTGAGCCGCATCGATAATACGTTGCGCTTGCTCACTGGCCGCTTGCTTCGCATTCTGGGCATCCATCAAGACGCCATAGGCCTCGGCCTTCAGTACCGTGACACCAGGCGCCAGACTTAATGCGTCTTGTTTGAGGACAACAACCACGGGTGGTTTGGTAGTAAAGTTTTGCATAAAACTTCAATATGTTGAGGTTGTATATCGGTCACAATCGGATTGATTGTTGGAGCAAGCGCATTTGAGAATTTCCATAAGGTTCGCTCTGAGATGGTGCTTGGCCAAGCGCATACCTGTTCTAGAATTGAACGCACACCACCTGCGAACACCAACTCCATATTCTTCCAGATTACGCTTGGTGCGATGAACTGTGGGCGACTCGAAGCCAGCGCGGCATCAGCAGAGAGGGCATCGAACGCCTCGATTTGCGACTCATTTAACGCAGTGCGAATACCACGCCTAAAATTACCGTCCATTGAGCGAGCAATCCGACCAGTAAAGGGTAACAGCGCCACTCCGAGTCCTAATTGTCTCCACTCACTCGTCGACAGCAAGGCCAGTCGATTCAAGCTATCTGTTTCGAATGTCGCAAGGCGAATATCCTTGACTGGGCTGAGTCGATTTAATTTTTTCAACGCTAAGCGGCGCAGATCTTGTTCACGGTGGGTAAGCGTTGACAGTAGCGCCTGTTCGCCCTCACTGAATAGACTGCGCACCGCTTCGATCGGTGCGTCTGCAGCGGGTTCAAAGACAAACTGATAGAGCCGCTGATCGAAACTCATCGCTTAGCCGCGTCGACTTTTCCCGTTTTCGCCTTGGACATTTGGCTGAGCTCCATTTTTCGCCGACGCAGATAATCCGCGACAAACAGCCCGCCGCACAAGCCTAGAACACCTAGCAAAAACGCCCACTGAACGAGATATATCCAAAAATCGTCTTTGTGGATACGCACGCCCATGAACGAGGTGATCGGCACCTCGGTCAATTGACGCAAATCGACCCGAGTCGGGATCGTTAAGATTTCGATGCGTGCAGGGGTCAAGCCTTCGATCGAGTCGCTGACTAGCTTTCTGATTTTAGGAACAAACTGATCAAGATCATAGCGATCGTCATAGCTCACAAAGACCGAAGCTTTCGATTGTTGCATGTCGGCGTTCTTTGACTCTTGATCCGAAATCACCACATGCACGCGTGTGCTCAAAATCCCGTTAATTAAGGAGATTGTTCGTTCTAGCTCTTGAGCTAAGCCATACAAATACCGAACTTTTTCTTCAAAGGGCGTTGGCGCAAAGCCGCTTGAGCGAAACACATCATTTAAGCTTGGACGAGGCGCCTTGGGCAACCCCAAAGCCTTCAATACTGAAATTGCCCGGGGCATTTCGTTAGAGCGAACCGTGACAGAAAATGACTTACCCTTCGCATCTGACGTTTTTTTGCTTTCAATCGAGCTCGCACTCAAAACGGCCACAATCTCGTTGGCATCAGATTCACTCAAATCTCTAAGGAGTATTTCTTGGGTACAGGCTACTAAACCGAGTAGTAGACCGTACACGAGAAGTTTTTTGATGAGTTGCATATTAAAGATCTGGCAGGTATTTAAGTAGTTTCAAGGTCGACGAGATTTTGTCCGCCTGAGTCGCATCGGGTGAAAGCATCTCAAGTACCGGCACATCTTGCTCGCCGCTGCTAGTCTGCTCAGCGTCGGGTCCAAACACAATGCTATTAAATTTTTCGATATCTTCGGCTTTAATCGCTGCGGCGTCGGCGATGCCTGTCCGATGTACTCGAAAAAAAGTCTCGGCACGCGTCTGTCGCTGAACATCATGGACGTAATCTTCAGCCATCGGCGAGCGCGTGTGTCAAGAAAACTATTTGAGAGCAGAGGCTAACCCAGAGCTCGAGCTAGCCGCGACCTTGTTAAAGCTAGAGATATCGCCCTTCAACTTATAAGCCAACGCCAGGAAACCTTGCGCCTCATCTTTGTACTTAGCCATGTCTGCATCTTCAATGATGAAGTTCAGCAAAACGATTGCCTCGTCGTAGTGTTTGACCGAAATTTTTCCTAAGGCGCCTGCCAGCAAACCAGCACCGCGCGTACGAGGAATGTCCTTCAGATAGTCCACAATCGGAGCGATCGTTTTGTCCAAACCATACACAGCGCCTGTCATCGCAACCTCAACCAATAACCGGTCTGTATCTTTTTCGTAAACTTTAATATCGCTCATGATTTGTCCAAATGAATTAGTTGAGTGAGCCAAAGCTGCCTCGCCCATTTAGGCCTTTAGTAATAATACCAAAGTATTATATATTGGCGATAGCATTTGAGGCTGCGTGGCGCGCAGACTCCACATCGCGGATAGTGCTCAGGATCGCGCTTGCGTAATCCCTCAGCTCATTGACAAAGTCAAGCTGATTGCTTGCGGCCGTATTTTGGAAGTCGGCCAAGGCCTTTACCTTGGCTGCAGCGGCACTCTCGGCCTCAGACTGATACGTACCAGCAGCGGATGCAAACTTAGCAGCCGAGCCACCAAGCTCGATCGCAGACTTCCAGGCCTGGGTCTTAGCCTGAATCTTGGCTTGCTCGAAGGACGTGGCTTTGGCTTTAAATTGCGCCTTTTCTTTAAGTTGCTCTTTTATTGAGTCTGCGTTCTTTGTCTCAGTCGCTTTATTACTCACCTTATTGCTATCCGCAGCTTGGGGCTCATTCGTACCGCCTTCGGTTTGAACGCGCTCGGCTTCCACTTTTTGGGCATTTTTGAGGGATTTTTGTTGGGTTTCGATCCCATTTTCTTCGAGACCGACAGACTCACCGCCAAGGCTGCTGCTGGTTAAGCCTTCTTCGCTGATAATTGCCTTCGCTTGAGATTGAATGCCCGCATCGTCGTCTCCTTCAACGCCCGAGGCGGAGGCCGATTTTGACTTACCCGCTTTGATATCTTTATCGGTGCCATAAATGCCGTCAGCCTGTTTTCCCACGTCGGCCTCTGCACCCTTGAGCTTGCCGGCCTCAACCACCGCCACCGCGCATGAGGCCACCGATACCGCAGCCTGCACTCCGGTCGTGACGCACTCACCAATCAGCTTGTCTAATGCAGCTTGCTTCTGCAGGTCAGCCGCCGTATTTGAGGTCTCTAAAGCATTTTGCGCTTGGGCGATCCATTGTTCACGTTGATCCTTTCTCATCTCAAGCGCTGTATGCAAGAGCAATACCAAGCAGGCAGTGATATCAACGTTCGCCGAATCAGTAATCGATGACGGCAGGACCAAGTGGCTGGGCTCTAAAGGGCTCGGTTGCGAATAAGCGACCCCAGTTCCAGCTCCACCTAGTTCCAGAACTGGGCGCACAGGCGTGCCGCCACTCGAGCCTTTAACCTGAGAAGCGCCATTTACTGAACCAACGTCTTGTGCGCCACCCAGACCCTCATTAAATACAGTACGTTGACCGCCCACTCCACCAACTGTTGACATCATTTCTCCTTAGCGAACCCCTTGGGTCCGTGTATTTCAGCTTGTTTACTCTATGTACCCGCAACTTGCTCAAGTATTACGATCACTCACAGAGATTGCGAAGGCTATCGAATGTTGTGCTCAAGTCACTATATTTAAAAGGCTTCATACGCCTCTAACAACTTTCGATAATCTTCCTGATCTTTGGGATTATTTTTAAGGTGTGCCAAACTCATCATCAAGCCTTCGCGTGCCCAGTCTTTGTCTTTGATCGCCACCGCTACGCGTGCAATGACCATCGCAGTTTTAAATTGAGGTGCAAGCCCCATTGCCATATTCCACGCCGTGATCGCCTCTAAATACAAACCCAAATCTTTCAACGCATTACCCATCAGCGCCCAATAATCGGCATTATTCTGGTCAAGAATCACCAAAAGCCTCAAGCCCTGCAGCGTCTGATCGTAGCGCTTGGCCTCGTAATCGACGACCGCAATTGAATACAAAGCGTCTTTGAAGCCCTGAGAGACCCCGATCGCATCGCTCAGGACCTTACCCTCGCTAAAAAGTTTTGCAGCAGCAAACAAATCTATCTTTGAGGTTTCGTTTTCCACCTTCATCTCCGTCGTTAACTTGATCTTGTCCTGATGATCAACTCTTGGTTAATTGGCCCACGCGATCCATTAGCGCTGAGCAGGTCTTCACAAGCTGATTTCTCAATTGAGGCGAGACGCCAGAGCCCTTCAGTCGTTCCCACGTTTGGGTTAGACACGGCAGTGCCTGCGCATACTCTTTGAGCAAGATTAAGCATTGCGCTTGCCCCAAGGTCACACGAGGATCTTGATCATGGTCCAGCAAAGCGCAGCGCTTATAAAACGCCAGCGCCCGCTCAATTTGTTGGTCGGCCTGCAACATCACCGCCGCCGCGAAGACGTGCTTAAATTCTGGCGCCTGTGCACGCAACACGTACTCCATCAAGCGTAAGGCTTGAGGGTAATTTTTGGTTTCATACAACCGTATGGCAAGCACGTAGATGGATTCAAGCATTCGCGTTGCACTCAAAGCGAGCAAGTGTCCTCTCACTCATTGGCTTCGCTCTGCGCTGAATCGCCAGAAGACCCGTCAGACTGCCCCTTACCCGAACCGCCTTGCCCGCCACCGCCTTGCTCATCACGTCGCTGATTAGGTTGATCAGTGGGCGGGTTACGAATCTCTACCCGCACCTTCATGTCCTCTGCCATCCCAGCCGACACCGACTGCTGAAGCAGGGCAAGGTTATCGGTACAGAAACTGTTCACGTCATTGGTCTGAGAATCAACGGTAATCACCATTTCATTGCCGTCAAAACGCACTTTAACTTCAGTGTTTGGAAGCGCGCCTTGATCCAGCTTAAGGGTCATCTCACCGCCAAGCTTTAACTGAGATAAATCGCGCATCCCCAATTCTTTGGTGACGCTATTCATCATGGCGTTGATTTTTTCGCCGTCTACGCTAGGTTGAGTCGTCGCATCGGCACCCTTTACTTCTGGCGAGCTTAACGTCGCACCGGTCAAACTCTGAAAGCCGGCCGCCGCTGCGAGTTGCGACTCGCTCAAGGCTCCCGTTGCCTCGCCTGCGATACGACTCGACTTCTCGTGTTCCGTCGATTCAGCTTGCTGGGCAGAGGCACCGAGTGCCTGCGGGGGCTGAGCCGTCTGCATTGGCTGCGAGATCTGTGCCTTCTGCATGGCCTCCGCGGGCGAACCCTCAGGGTTAGCGCCAGCCGCCGACGGTGCAGCACCATCTCGGGGAGTCGCTGTTTGCGCTGCTGTACTCTGAGCCTGATCCGCAGAAGAAGCCGCTGTAAACGAACTGCTAGCAGGGGTCGTCAACGATGCCTGAGAAGTTGTCTTCTCACCAGGCTGTCTCGACATCTCAGCGAACTTATTCGCGGTATCCGATTCAGGCACCTCAGTTGAGGCGCCCTCGTTAAGAGGGTTCGCTGGAGCCCGCTGGGTTTGATCTGCTGACGAGGCCGTTCCCGTAAGATTAGTCTGCACCATTTCGGATTGAGACGTTTTCGACAGCAAGCCCGTCTGCTTCATTGAGGCTTGGATTTGTTCCGAGCCGGGAGCAGACGTCGGTGCGCCACCAAAGCTAGCAGTCGACGGTGCCTGCTTCGCTGTTTGCCCATCCGATTGTTTCAACAAATCGGCAAGCTGATTGGCCGCATCTTGATCGAGCGTGCCAGTGAGAGCGCTATCGCTCGGCGAGTTGGGAGTAGCCCCCAAAGCCGCTGAAGACGCAGCGCTCTCTAGCGTGGTCTGCGAGGTCGAACTCTGGGTTTGCGTCGAACGAGCAGCCGACTGAAACGGGCTGCCAAACTTAGGCATCGAAGACGCCTTTGGCGCCTCTTGCTCGGCGGGCTGCTTTAATAAATCGGCGAACTGATTTGCAGCATCTTGGTTTGGTACGCCGTTAGGAGCGGCCGCTTTCTGAGAGCCGCTATCTTGCGCACCATTTGGTGCCACAATACCTGGATTGATTTGCAAGGCCATTTTTCGCTTCTCTTCACAATCGGTCATCGACACATATGGTGCTGACACACATCAAGACGGGTTAAATTTCCCTGGAACAAAGAGCTCTTTCGACTTAGAGCTCACGACCACGCCATCTTTTCGAATCTCAACAAGCTCACCCAACCCAAACACCTGCTCTCCCACACGAAAGGATTCTGTCTTGCCTCTAAGAGTGATGTTGGCGACGGCTCCGGCACCGCCCAACACAACACTACTGACCTGAAAATTGATTTTCTGATCGGTCGCAATATCTACGGTGATGGGAAAACGTGGCATCATCGTGCTGGTTAATTGCCGCACGACTTGCATCGTCTGCTCTTCGGCTGAAGCCGCGATAACGCCTCGTATCGCTGGCGTCTTATTTTTGATCTCAAACTTTAAATTACGCGTCAACGGCGATGACGCAAGTTGCGCATTAATCGTTTTTGTTAAGTCGTTCGGGTCAAGCGTCTGAACGGTATGATGAAAAACACGGGGCGTGATGCGATCATTAATTCGATCTAACTCATTTTTCAAATTCGCCAGATCAAGATCTGCCGTCTTCACTCCAGTGATGTCGACATGAATGTCATTACCCGAAATCGTCAAGGTATGCCGCAGGGGGTAGTTACCGATGAGATCCTTGATCTGCTCCGACAGTTTGTCTTTACTGAGCGCATCAAAGCGAACATTGCCTCGGGTTTTGATCGCTTGGTTGCGTACCGAATCGGCTAATAACAAAAAACTCTTCTGATCTTCCATAAACCCTGAGATCGCCAGCGCGCCGTCAATACGCTTCTCGAGTTTGATTCCAGCAAAATTCTCTTTGTCAGACTGCAGGAGTTGATGAATCTCTTGATACGCTTTCTCAATCGACAAGTCGTTCGGACTCACAATGTCGCGGCTGCCAAAAAATAGATTGGCTAGTAGCCCGATTACAATCAAACTGACAGCTGTTGCAAAGACGATGGCGCCCCGCCGCGCAGAGATCACAGCACTTTCTTTAACGGTACGCTTGACTGGCGCAACGTATTCCTCGATCTCAGGCTCTGGCTGAGCCTCAGGCTCTGGCTCTTGTTCAATCTCAGGTATTGGTGGCCAAGCGCTGTCTTCGCGACCATACGTGAGATGTGCGCTACCAAGAGTCAACACCTGCAAAGGATTCCAATCGAACGGAAACTGTTTTTGCAGCACACCCTCTAGACGTAGCTCGTGCGCTGCTGACAGCACAGTCATTTGCCCACCCAAGTACACAAGACTCACGTGGCTCGGCGCGACCCCAACCAAATTCAAATAAATGTCATCAGACTCGGCGGCGCCAATCTTTATGCGCCCAGGGTGGAGCTCGACCAAATCACCCACACCGCCGTCACCAAGTAAGGGCACCAAAAATAACTGTTGCTCGCCGTCATCGATAAAAAATTTAGGATCTGCCACGTTTAACCCTAACTAAAAATAACGACATCACCAACCGCGAGATCGTGTAACTGATCTGCTGGTAAGGTGGTACGAGCCGCGATGATCGGCATGGGGATTTGCGCGGTGAGCAAAGGTGAAGGCATCGAGTCAACAACCAGAAACTCAAAGCATTTCAAAAATGCCTTAAGCGTTGTCTGAGGCATCGCATAGATCGTCATGCCCCATCCTAAGGGCTCGGAGGTCTGCGCGTGCACCGCATTGAGTGACACCTGTTCTGGTAAGGCGTCAAACGGAGCTTCGAGCGCGCCTGTCGGCGTCATCGCCAAATCAACAAACTCTAGTCCTTGGGGCAAGTTCGGCAAAATCTTTAGCCGTATCAATAAATGCAAAATATCAACATTTGTGTCAGCTAAAGCAATTTGCTGCTCGGCCAATAACGCGTTTACGAGACTTTCAGATAATCCAAGAACGATCGACTGCCCATTGAAACGGAGCGCAACTCGCAATGCTGAGTGATTCAATACCTGGTAGCCAGATGCTTGATTGACATCACTCGATAATTTGAGGGTGCAAAATTGCCCAGCAAGGCTAAACACTTGCCCGCGGATGGCCATATAAACCGAGTTAGTCAATGCAGCGCTCTTGGCAGAGACTGACTCTAAAGCATTGAGCGTTAAGGTTTGTGCAATCATTGTTATGCGGCCCGAGGCTGTTGCCCTTGATTCAATTCGAACTGACAGCGTCGCTTTAAACGCACAACCAAATCAGCTTCAACCGAGGCTAAGCTCTTGGTATTGACTTGCGTCAACAGATCGCTGGCATCTTGCAAATCGCCTTCGCGAATCAAACAATACACGCGTCCAAGCAAGGCATCGATTCTTTTAGGATCCACAGCAGCAATTAGTCGAAACAACACGGCCGCATCCTTAAACAAACTGATACGCATTTTTGATACGGCATGCCAATACATAAAATCGAGTTGGTGCTCATGAAAGGGGCCCTTCATGACAAAAAGTACTCTAAGCGGCGCGTCTGCAAGTAGTCGCGCATTTGGGTATCCCGATCAAGTAACTCAAGCGCATCTGCAGCCTCTTCGGCAACTGAGCTTTGAAGAGCGTCACCACACGCCCCCATCACTTGATTAAGTGATGTGTCGTATAGATGCCCAGTCGGCAAGCGATTTGATGGCGCAACCTTCGCCTCAAGATAATTCATCACGACCGCGTCGACAGGCTGTACTGAAAACCGGCCGAGCGTTTCTTCAACATCGTTTTGTGTGCTTAAAAAAAATGAATAAAACGCCCACGGGCCGATTTTTTTTAAAAAGGTATCGGCCTCGTTTCCGGCAGCAATGTCCTGACCCGATAATAAATTAGGGTCGATGCCAAGTCGATTGATGCTTAAATCATCTGCCATCGTTATCTGCCAAATACGTTTTTGCTCGCTTCAGAAACACGAAAGCGGAATTGACTCATTCCGCCCCCGCCACTAAAGCAAGATAAAAATTAAAGCTTTTGCGTAATGCTTTTTGCAGTGTCTTCAATTGACTTCATGACCGAGCTCTGTACTTGCATCGCCATGTTGTAATTTGACAGCTCTTGCTGCATCTTGATCAGATTGGTGGGGTCGTTTGCGTTAGCAGCGGCATTCGTGATGGCAGTCTGCAAGTTGGTGCTTGCTTGAGTGACTCCCTTCGAAAATGTGTTGAATACGTTGTTGACGTTAATACCTGCGTCTATTCCGGCCATGATGAATCCTTTTTTAAAAAATTAATATGTGTGATAGGTGCGAATCGACTTTAAAACCATCTGTGCGTTGATCAATGCAAACGTGTGCTTTGCCGCTTTCACGTAGTCTTCATTGTTCAACCCAGCAGCCATCTTGCGCTTGAGCGTACCGACTTCGTCTTCGCAAATGCGCAACAGCTTAGTCAGGTTTGCCTCGGCCATGGGGCCTGTCAGCAGGGTACTCAATTCGGTCATTGGTGCAGGAATACCAGCCATCATTTCTCCTTTTCATTCGACGACCTAACAAAGGTTACAGACCGTCAAACGCATATGCAAAAAATAATCAACACATTAATAATCTGGATTAATTCGGTACTAGAACAGGCTATTCACAAAACGACTAACCACTACTTTAAAAGTAATACTTTAGTATTGTTTATTGTACACATAACATATCATCGCGGCCGCCCTAGAGGTTGCCCCCAATACGGTCAGTCACCTGCGACTGCCCTTGCGTAAAGGCGCTCATACCGTCCAATACGGCCTGCCGAGTATTATTCAGCGACTCTAGGCGTTGCTGAGCCACCTGATTGTCGGTTGAGTTCGATTGCAACCAGGTGCCAAAAGCGGCTTTTAGATCGCCAAACGCCGCATTAGTCATCGTGCCCGTCATTTTGTAGGGCGGCCCGCCGTTGGTGTCGGCAATATGACTGCTATAAAAATTTGGGTCTGCGGCTTTGAGCGTACCGAAAAAGCCGTCTAATTGACTTTTCATTGTTGCTGTCTTCGCTGAATCCAAGGTCCTGTTTAAGTCATATTTTTGGTTATCAAAGGCGGTGTTGAGCGCGGTTATGTGCGCCGGGGTCCAGCCAGTTGCGTCCGTTGGTGGAGTGAAAGTTGGCGCTAGTACCGCTAGCTTGTTTTTTACCTGCGTATACGTGGCTGGGGTCGTCAACCCTAGGTAACCCGCCAACGTATTCAGCACCTTAACGGCATTAGTCGCCCCCACCACGCCCCCCGCCCCAGCCGAGAGATTGACATTTGGCAGTTGAGTTTGGATATCGGTGATCGTTCGAACATCGGTACTGTATGAACCGGTCGCGATCATATTCGAGAAATCCCGGTAGCTCGGGTTCGAAGTCGCGGTCGTTCCATATTTCGAATTGAGGTAGTGCTCAATCACGCCACTGGCGTCTGTGCCAGGTTCAATCATCCAAGAGACATCAATCGACGCCGATTGATTGACACCAATGTTTTCGCCGTCATACTGCTTAAAGGCAGCTAAAACATCCTGAGCCTGTTTCGCCTTGGCATTATTACGCTGAATGGCATCGAGTTGATCCGCGATTTGTTGATCAACCAATTGGTACTGGTTTGCACGCACGCAAAAATTAACCTGACTCAGCGACATCTCTTGACCGTTCACAAAGTACTGGCCATTGACTTGCTGGATGCCTCCGCCGTGGCCCAACGATAGCTCTGAGCGTTTCTTGGCTGCGTTGATCTGCAATTTTTGCGCGATCTCGCCCCATTGACCCACACTATACGAATCGCGCAAGGCCTCGCCACCAAGCTCTTGCGTCAGCCACTGATGCGCAGTCAAGGCGTGTGGGTCGGATGCATGAGCGCTTAAGGTCGAGAGTTTGGCCTCCATCTCACGAGTGGTCGGATTGAAATTTCCTTCTGCACGAAACTGCGCCAGGGCATTCAAGATATCAGTGGCCATCCCCTCCGAAGCATCCGCCTGAGACCTAACCTGTGTTTGTGTCTCGGTGGTTAGGCCTAAGCCAGTCATTTCGGTATAGCCCACACCAGCCGCGTTACTGATATTTCCAATTCTTGACATCTTTGTTCTCCGAAATCCGCTGACAGACCTACGAAAGGCTTACAGCTTGCTCGACATATCTTGTTGTACTTGTCCTTCACTCTTGGTGAAGTTGGTAATTGAATCCAGCACCTCGCTGCGCTTGTTATTCAGCTGATCGAGGTACGTTTGTGCCGTTTGATTCTCTGAGTTGATATTCGTCACGTAGTTTTTTGCGTCTGTCACGTACGCTGAAATTTTTGTCGAGATCGCATCAGGCAACAAAGCAAAAGTGTGCCCACCCACCACACTCGTCCCCCCACCACTGGCAGAGGTCGGCATGAAACGCGCGACGGGGTCATAGCTATATTGAGCAAAAAACGACTGCTGCGCGGCTAAAAAAGACGCTGGGGACACGTGTGTATCCGTATTAGTGGGCGTCATGTTGTTCAGCGTCGTAATCCAAGCATTCGCAGCCCTTGCCAAATCATTATTTTTTTGTAGTTGATTCATGTACGCGTTAATCTGATCCTCAAAATTGGCGAGTTGATTCACGCGCACAGCCATAAATACATCTTGAATCGTGACCTCTTGACCATTGACATAAAAATTGCCATTGACGCTTTTGATACCACCACCTGAATTACCTGGCAGCTTAGAGGCCTCTTTATTGCCAAAGTTATCCAGAGCCTTCTTCACAGTCTTCAGATCATCAAGGCTTAAGAGATCGTCTGCTCTTACCGATGCATTCAAGTTGGTTTGCAAAAATGCGGTCGCCTGTGCCAACGTGGGATTAGACTGCGCAGTAAAAATTTGCGATAACGAACAACTTTTTTGATTGTTGTACAGCAACGCGTTGATCGCTCGCTGCAAGTCACCAGACATCGTCGAAGCAGTCTGAACTTTACCTGTGGTCGAGCTAATCTGCGCGGCTGTCAGATCGAGTCCGTCTAAACTCGTGTAAGTCACGCTGTTAATCGCGCCCAACGCGCCGGTATTGATGCTTGACATATTTATACCTATTTACTTTGCTGAACCGCGTTTGATATTGCCAATTCTTGTTTAGCGCAGGGCTTAAGTCAATTTCAGATAATCAAGCCGACTGCCTGGATTAACTCTGATCGAGTGAATGTAGAGACCAAGCTTGGCCATCGAATCATTCACTCAATTAGAAGCTATTCAGTTGTACGCACCCGTGCTTGTTTGGCACGCCCCTGTTTCTCAAGCTCTCTGAGCCAAACTGGGGTCTTACCCCGCCCCGACCAAACGATACCCGGGTCGTCGGGATGGCGGAATTTAGGTGCGACCTTCTTGGTTGGCTTCGCACCCTCCTTTTTTGCCTTAGCACCCTTTTGTCGAACACCTAAATCCGACGCGCCTTTGAGGGCAGACTTCAAATCAGCGATATCGATGCTAGCGACTGCCATGATCTCTAGCACCCGGTCGATCGCTTCTTTTTTTTGCCCAGACAATAGCGATTTTTCGCGATCGTCTAATTTATTTCGCTCGCGTTGAATCGCCAGCAACTCTTTTGCCAAATCGAACTCTTCAGACATCTCTGCCCCCAGTAATCGCAAAATAAATCAAAGACTTATGCTAACCAAACGAATATTAGTCTTTAGTATAATTTAAGAGTTATGGTCTGTGCCGCGAAATAATCGTTTTTGAACAATTTGATTAACTTTTGCTCAGTACCCAGCCTGACAAGCACACTACAAAAAACCAGTTTTTTGGAGCCCACATGGCTACTATCAACTCCGTTGGCAACTCAACCGGCTCGACGCCCTCACTGCAACCGCAAGTCCAGGCGCAGGGCACTGCGAATCCTGGGCTCAGCGCGAACCAAATCAGTTTGGCCACTCCGCCAGCTAATTTTTCGCAGGGGAAACGATTTTTTATCACCGAAAGTGGTGGCGGTGGCTACGAACTCACGACGATCAACACCACAAGCCCTGAAGGTACCAGCGCACCAAACGCGAATCCAGTGCTCTCTGCTGATGCCCTTGAGGTAAATGCGAGCATCGCTTATGCGATCACCACCGGGCAAATCAACCCCAACAGCTACATGGCCGAGCAACAGGCCAAAACGTTACGCCTGAACGATGTGGTGAAGCAGATCGGTGCGTCACCTCTTCAAACCGCATCGCTCGCTGGAGAGATTACGGGTGACCAATTTGATGCCTCAAAAATATTGCAATTTTTGAAGAGAAATAAATCTCAGCTTGACGATAGCAACACCAAGACTGAAGTCAGCGCGCTTGGTAAGGATTTAGTGAGCGCGAGTATCATCGCAGCGCTCAAACAATTTGTTGCAGACTATCAGACGAATCTGGCCCAAGCCCAGGTATGGCAGGCACAGGTCAACACGCTGAGCGCACAACGCACACCCGATCAAGCTGCGCTCGCTGTAGCCAGAGCACAACTTCTATCGTCGAGCACTGCAGCGACCAATGCGCTAGCAAATGCCCAAGCACTCGGTAATCGTATATTTGCGAATGCCTTAAAGGGCGGTATCAATAGCATTAAACAAGACCTCGAAAAATTAAATAAAACTCAATTAGCGAAGTTGAGTGATTTTGTCTCAAAGGTAGTCGTTCAAGCGATTACAAAACAAATTGACCAAATACAGTTAAATGATGGTCTGAGTCACACGCCTGCCAACGCACCAGTTGTACAAACACGCGATGGCAGCGTAGTGAAGACGCCCAACCAACAAATCAAACAGGCGTTACTCGAGCAACTTGAGTCTAAGGAGTTTCAACAAGAGCTCGCCAGTGCACTTAGCCAGAATGCTGAAGCCTTAGAACTTGGCAACTTAAGTCCGACAGACTTACAACCAGCGGCGCTCGCCTTTGCAAAAATCTCTACAGATACTATTTCGCAACAGGCACAATTCATCGATCACGCGCTCAGCGATGCTGACTCGCTTTTAGCGGATGTGAAACAGATTCTTGAAGTTGAACTTGAGGGGCATTTCAATCGCGCTCAAACTCCTAGCAACGTTTAACAGGTAGTGATTGCGACTAGAAATGCCTGCACCCACTCGCTCGTAACATGTACGCTGTTAGTGACTAGCCATTCGTTCGCGTAGTTGCTGTATTAACTGAGCGATAGGCTCAGACCAATTCATCAATTGCCGCTGACGAACAATCGACATCGACTCGTACCAAGCGGATTGGTCGCCAACGCTACCCCAGCGCCAGTCAATAAAGGTAGATTTCAGTAAGATGGTTGGCCTACCCAAAGCGCCAGCCAGATGCGCAGTTACCGTATCACTCGTCACGATGCAATCAAGGTTCATCATCAAACCGGCAAGGTCTTCAAGTCGCAATTCAGTAGGATGAAAATTTGACCATTGCTGATAAAGCGCTTCGTCTTCCTCTTTAAGTGGGCCGTAGTGCAAGCCAAAGACCGAATATGGCTCATTACCCAAGCCCCGCAACGCCTTGAGTGGCACCGAACGACTTGATCTAGCCAAGCTGCTTAGCCATCGCAAGCCGACAGTGAATTGATTTGCTTGACCACGCAAGCGTGCCAATTTAAATCTCGCCATCTGGTCAATGCTCGTCGGGATGGCTTTCAGGTAAGGCGCACCGGATAGATCGTGCGCTTCGAGATTAAGCACCCAAGGCGTACTCATGATTTCACCGTACAGGTCGTACTGCACAGCGCCAGGTTGCGGCAGCGCCTTGATCAACACCTCGGGCGACGTGAACTGAATATCAGGGAAATTAAAACTCAACAGTGGATGTAGGGCTGGCTGACACACAAAGGTGATCCTCAACCCTTTGCTTTGCAACAACGGTAGAAAGCGGCTGAACTGTAGGACATCGCCCATCCCCTCCTCGCCACACAGTAATAGCTTTTTACCCTGTACGGATGTGTGAAAGGTTTCGGGCGTCCAACGACGGATCTTGGCGTGCTCGAGATGCGGCTGAACTGGAAAATAATGCAACCCTGCAGCAAATCGATCCTCGAGCAATGAAAAGCCTGTTGGCCAATTGCCTTGATGAACTTCTTTCCAGCCCAGTTCACAGCGCACTGACTGACTTTGCGGGTACTGATCAGCCAGTTCTTCAATATGGGCGTACCACTCTTGCACCTTACCGGATAAACGGTAGATAAACGATTTAGCGAACTGCAGGTTTAAGCGATCTCCTTCATTCATCTCGTACGCCATCAATTGCTCATGCAGCCTAAGCGCCTCGTCTAAGCGACCTAAGTCAGTCAAAACATTAACTTGAGTAATAAGTGTTGGTAAGTGGTTAGGGTCACGTTGCAGGTTTTGCTTCAAGTCTACCAATGCTAAGTGAGGAGACAGCAAATTCTCAAAGATACGCGCACGCTCAAGGCGAATCTCTAAACTACTTTCATCCATTTCTAACGCAGCATTGATCACAACAAACGCACGCTCAAAATCACGCTTATGAACGCGCGTACGTGCTAAGCCCAGCAAATAAATGGGCTCTTGTGGAAAGCGTTGCGAAAGATCAAGAAACAATCCTTCAACTAAGTCAATTTGATTGGTATTGGTTAGAAACTGGATCAACTGTTTTGTCGCAGCAGCATCGAGCGGATGCAACTGTACCCAAAGCGATAACACGTTCGTTGACTGCTCAAGTAGCTCTGCAGCGCTTAACCCTTGTCGAGCTAACACATCGAGCCACGCATGCAAGACACACTGCGGCGCCAGTGGATGTATGGTTAACTGTGCCAACAAATCGATTGCCCTCAGACCTTGATCGTCAGAGTGTGCCGCGTTTGTCGAGCAACGATGAAGCTCCCAAGACTCTATTGCAAGGTTCAAACCGGTCTGAGTCAAATACCCAACGCTTGCTGCACGCGATAAGTAATGTGGCAAACTCACCTCAAGCGCTTCGGGCTCTAACACCAGATGGCTAATTAATAAGTCGTAAAACTCAGACGATTGCCATTGAGGCAGTAACTCTAGCTCTTGCAAGCAAGCTAGCACAGCCCTTGTTCGTTCTAGCTTTAAACCAAGAGCAACAAAGCGCTTGAAGGCAATCGTTTGCTGTGGGCGGTCAAGACCTTGCGCCAACTTAAACAATCGCGCCAGATCCTCAAAAGCGAGCGCATCCAATTCTAGACGCTCGTAAACAATCGAGCGATTCAGCAAGAGCCCAGCCGAGGTGGGCACACATCGCAAGCCTTCTGTGAAGTCGCCAAGCGACTGTTCGAGTTGCCCCAGTGAAGCAGCTTGATTGCCGGCCTGCAAATGCGCCAGGGCCCGCTCATATAGCGATTCGGTCATTTGATTCAGAAGTCTGGGCGCAGCTACAGCATATTCTGCGTCAAGCTACGTAACATCTGCTCAAAAGCCTGAATTAATTGCGTCATCGCCGTCATATTCGCTTGTACTTGTGACGTCAAGCTTTGCAAGCTTTGTGTATCCAAATCTTGATTTTTGGTGGCATTATTAATTGCGGTCTTTAAACTTGACTGAAAAGTCCCTGTCGCACCGGATACATCTGTGCTTGCGTTGATGCTTGCGTCTGTCAGCGCGCCCCCAGTCAGCTCGCTCAAAATATCGTCAAAACCATACTGCGCTTTTTGCTCAGCAATCCGGGCTTGCAAGTCGGTCACACTAGTAGCCGCCGACAGATAACTTGCCATCTGAATTTTGGTGTTATTCAGATTGATCTTGTTCATCATGTCGTTGAGCTTGTCGTTGAGCTTATTCCCCCCAACAACAAACGCTGCTACCGCCGCATCGCGCGCATTCGTGGGCTGACGGTTCAAAAAGAACTGTCCTCGCGAATTCACATACAGATCGCCCGCCTCTAGCTGGGCATTCAATTCAGCGGCTGAAAGCGTGGGGGCAGCGCGACGATCCACGGGCTGAGCGACGGCAGCGGCCACTTCGGCTGAGGCGTGTCCAGACTGAACCGCAGTCGCAAGGCTTTCAAATCGCAGGTTTTGCAGATTCGTCGCAGCATCCGTAATACTAAAGGTTGCCTGGGTCGACGCAAACGTATTGTTCGTATTTTCGAGTTGTTGGAGGTGAGTTTGAATCGCTTGATTCAACGTACTCAGCGTCGCAGGAGTCAAATCAGAAATTGAAGCGGGCCACGAAAAGTTTGGTGCCGCACTCGCAAGCCTGGTTTGTAATTGCTGATAAATATTATTGGCATCAGCTGCACTAGGATGCGCTGGAATGGGGAGGCCTAATTGCGCGGCCAACGAGCCGGGTACGATCACACTGTCAAATAAATTCGTACCAAGCAAGGTGGCCACGGCTTGCGTATTTGGACTTTGAATCGCATTGATTTTTCGCTGCATGGCTTGCTGAACACCGACAAACCATGCACTGTTGAACTTTTGATTATCACCAGGTAAATAGTTCGTTGCTTGTTCCCAATGCGTGTAATCAGATAATCCCCAATTTCTTCTTAAGTCCTGAACAAAGGGTGTCGCAGCAAAGGCAGCCATCGAGGCGTCTGTCGGATTAACATCGGTCGGACCCTGATAATTTGGGTCAATTTGGCTGTAGATGCCACCTGCACCTAAAAAAGGCCAATTAAAACTTTGCGGAGAATTGGGAGTGGAATTGAAATAGGCGGAAGCTTGCTGGCTAAAACTAATCAAATTCAGCGTCGCTGTTGATTGAGGTACCGTCACGCCAGGGGCTAACACTGCATTCGCCAGCGCAGCCAGCGAAACTGCGTTCGAGATCAGCGCTGAATTCCCGTTATTGCCAACCGTACTTTGTAAGCGATTCGCTACACCCAATTGCGCTGCGTTGGCAGCGTTACTGAGATCCTGCAACGTGCTGTTCAAACTACTCAGAGTCGACGCAGTAATTTGTGAGGCCGATGCAGGCCAATTAAAACCTGGGGCAGCACTCGCCACCCGTGTTTGTAACTGTTGATAAATACTATTGACATCTGCCGCAGTGGGATTGGCTGGTATTGTGATTCCGAGCCTAGCTGCCAGCGAATTTGTCCCTGGCGCGGCAACATTATTGAAGGGATTGACGCCAAGAAGTGCTGCAGCGGCTTGGGTATTAGGGCTGCTTTCACCGGCCGCTTGTCTTTGTAATGCTGCTTGTACTTGGCCAAACCAACTATTTGCACCATCGCCCGTCCCACCCAAGGAAGCGTAATCAGCATCTCTTTCGACAAAGGGCGTACCAACCGTGGGATTTGAGAACGGCGCTAACCCCCAGTTAGCCTGAAGATTTTGAATAAACGGCGAGTTTTTAAAACTTTGAAAGGCCGTATCGATCGCCGTGTCATTGCCTTGCACATAAGTGAGGTGTGATGCGTAGTTTGAATCGACTTGGGCGTATAAACCCGTTGCGCTTAAAAACAGGCCTTCCATGGCCTCATTCCTAGAATGCTTCCACGCATAAAAAGCGTTTGGGCTGAAATTTCCGTTTGCATCAAACAAGCTAGGCATTGGATGACTTGTCTGCCAAGCGCTCACCTGTTGCGCTAAATTATTCGCGGCGGTTTTTACGTTCGCCGAGTTTTGACTAAAAGGCAGCGATGGCAAAGAGGCCATGGCAGTCACGGTCTGGCTCACCGCGGTCAACGTTGGAGTCACAACATTTGTAAAATTGCTACTTAAAATCCCGGCGATGCTGTTCGCGTTGACCGATCCCTGCGGCAACGCTTGATTTAACAATTGAATGAAAGCCGATAGATTGGTCGAATTGATGGTTGCGGTGCCGCCCTGAACTGCAGCAGGAGTCACCAAACCGCTCAGCATTGAACCAAAGTCAATGCCAGTATTTTGTAATTGGGCGGTAAAGATATCACTCAATGAGACCGGGCTAGCTGAGATACTCGGGACACTAAAGACTGGGCTGTCAAACGAGAGATTACCATTGGCATCAAAGTCGCCAGGAACCAATTGATTGATTGCCGCGACTACCGGACCCAGTGCATTTTGAACAGGCACAGGCAGCGTGTAATTCAACAAACTGTCAGAGGCCGTAGTGGGTACGGCAGGTGCGCCTGCATTCATTCCGGCTCTTGATAACTGCGAATCTGGGATGAGTGGTAAAGCCGCTCGTCCTGCCGGTTGGTTTTGATTGATGTAGCTGTATAACTTGTTCAATGCCTCAGGTGTGATGGTGCCATTACCAACCACATCTTGCACCACTTCACTGAGAGCCAAGCCTGTTGAGCTTTGCAATTGACCCAAGATATCATTCAGACTCTGATGTGGCGCTGCAGCAGCGATTAATTGATTTTGCAAGCCGGCCAAGCTTGCTTGCTTCTGTCGCATATCACTCGTCGCACTAATGATCGTCTGCTGATAAGTGGCTAATTGAGCTTGCTGTGCCGACGTTAAAACGGCTCCGGGATTATTAGCATACGCATTTGTTAACGCGTTTAAGCTTGCTTGCGCAGCCGACAAGCTCGCTTGATCGGCATTGATTTGTCCTTGCAACGTATTGATTTGACTTTGCAGACTGCTTAAAGCTGGATCTGTGCTTCCCATTGCATTTGACAACGCTGTAGTCAAAGCCGTCGCGTCTTGGCCAACCTTAGTTTGTGCCGCAGTGATCGTTGCTTGAGCACTGTTAATCGCTGCCGTTGCATCCGCGTTTAATTTATTAGTTGCCTGTGTCACTAAACTCTGAGCAGCTGTCACGCTGTATCGCGCGCAACCGAGCTGTAGAGTATTCAGATCGGAGGCTGACCAATATTGCTTGCCGCTGGCGCCTGGCATGATCTGGTCAAGCATAGCGTTAAAGGCAGTGACGTCAGATGCGCTATTCGCGTTATAGCCGCAGAGCGACATCAGCCCCGAAAACGGTTGAGCTTGGCCGTTATCATTGGTGAAGGAATAGGATCCATAAAATCCCTTAAGCGTTCCGACATCTAGATTCCAAACACTCGTCGGGTCAGTGTATTGCGCTTGTGAAGCAGCTTGACTAATGGTGCTTGCAGACGATGCGCTAAAGCTAGTTGGTACCGCACCGCCAAAGGCGCTCGCAAAGTACCTCTGGATATTAAAGTTAGCGACAAGAGTCCCCCAGGATCGCGGGTCACCCTGAGGCTGTTGGTAAAGCCTTAAAAAATCAGGGGGTAAGCCCGCCTGAAGATCGCTTAAAACATCACTAAAACTTTTAAGGGTACCCGATGGCCCTCTAAAAACTGGGGCTGAAGCATCAATCGTGCCGTTAGGCGAGGCCGCGAGCGCAGCTTGAAACTCAGGGCCGAACGCATTTTTTAAGCCCGTTGATAAAGCAATTAAATCGCTCACCATTTGGTCTGGCTCGGGCAAGTCTTGCAGACCATTAAAGCCACTCGTATAGCAAAAGTAACCGCATAAGCTGAGGTCAGCCGTCCCCTGAGCACCTGTGGTGCGTCTAGCACCTGTCATCAAACCAGGAGCCTCTAATATTGTTTGCCCGCCGCCTTGTTGATAAAAGCTAGTTCTTTGAAATACATTTGCAACACCTGAAGTTAAGTTTGTTGCGAAGGTACTCAATGCCGCAGCAGCACTATTGTTTGTCAATGCATTCAGCGCGGCTTGGGCTGCCCGAAGGTTTTCTGCATCCGTCACAATATTCGCCGGAGCACCTACGGTCGAGCCGCCCGCAACGGCAGATTGAATCGCCTGGATGGTGACCATCCCACTTTGAATCGTCGATAAATTCGTATTGAGATCGCTATTCAGATTCGATACGTTTGCTTGGCTGCTGGCAACCTGATTCAATCCAGACGGCGTAATGAATACATTCGAATTTGGGTCTAAACCGCCAGGTGTCGCGTTGACAACTTGAGTCAAACTTGGGGTGCTGGTGTTCAGGATGTTGCCTAGCTGGCCCAAGGCGGCCTGCTCTGCCTGAGTCAGTTGACCACTGACTTGCAAAGGGCTGTCAATCTCTACAACGGTTAACCGCGTAAAAGACATGCTCGAAAATTGATTTTCTATTTGCCCGAGAATCGCATTGATGTCCGACACACTAAAGCCGCTGATCGCGTTACCAGCACAAAACTCAACGATCGGATCAAACCCGGTTTGCCTACGAATATCAGACGCCAAATCGTTTAACGAAACGGACGTGGTATTGCCTTGGGCATCCGTCACACGAAACACTTCTGCATTCAGCGTTAAGGTCGGGGCATTGGGAGGGTAGGCTGCAAGAAGGCTACCAAACTCGTAGGCTGCCGCTTCCAATCCGCTTACTTGGACGCCGAGATTGGTGGTGACGACCTGGGCACCCTCTGCCTCAAAGGCCGCAACCGCACTGGCGACTGAGTTAATACCTCTGCTTGTATCAATTCCCGACATGTCTTATCTCTCGAACGATCTATCAGTCAACGGCGCAATCTAAACAAACCCAGCTCAAAACAGCAAAGAATAATCACTGTTAATAATCAGATTAAGTCCTTCACGACTCATCACTCGATGTTTTGTTTATTTTTTAGTCTAAATACTATACGTTAGTATAAGATACGAAAATAAGGGATTTATAGGATTTGCAAGTCAAAATGGCGCATTTCTTCGAATACATGCGAGGTCTTGCCGAACGGCGTGGCTTCAGAAAGACCATAGAGGGTGGAGTGGTTCAGTACCGCTTTACTCTGCCTTTGGGCGCGCTCGTTGAGGTGACCTGCCATGACCTTGATCCAAGCTTTACCTGTCTGGTGCGCTCTGAGGCCTGGCCAGCGCCCTTAAATGCAACCGAGCATCAAAACTTTATGCGTGCGGTCTTGAAGGCAAATCGCTCTGCTTTGAGCGTTTTACACGCCGGTGTCATCGAAGATTTTGAAAACCCTGCCCTGTACCGTCTGACCTGGTTTGTGCCGCGTGGCGAGCGCCTTGATAGTGAGTGGTACGAAGGGCTGCTTGAATTCGACAAACTGTATCAGGCGTTTCAAAAGGTCTTACGCCATACCAATAGCCTGACAAACTCAAATACCGGCGGGCAGGCCAACACCGTCGCGCAGGGCCAATACCAAATTTTCATGCCTTGATCGTCGCCAGCCATGGACGACGCACGCGCACTCAAAGAAATCCAAGGTATTCGTAAAGGGCGAGTCGAAAAGGCCGAGGATGATCTGCGCAAGGCACAAGCCCTCTTAAAACAGCGTCACGCCGAGTTTCTCCAGGCAAAAGAGGCTTTAGAAAAATACGTTCAAGAATTGCCGGGTCTGATCGAGTCTTTGTACTCGGATTGCATCGGCTACGTGGTGAGTCGCGAGTTTTTACAAGACAAGATCAAAGATGAAGCGCTGCTGCGCGCCAAGGTCGAAGACTACAAAATGCAGGTCAAAGAGGCGATGGAGGCCATCAAAAAGCAACAAGCGGTCGTTGAAGAAGCCAGTCAGCGTCTCAATCAAGAACTCCGCAAACTTGATGCGCTAGGTGAATTACTTGATGAGATGAAAAAAGAGCAAAAAATTGCCCAAGGCCGAGCCGACGCAAAAGTGCTTGACGATCTAGCAGGGTCTAAGTTTGTGCGCGCCAAAAATCGCTAACCACCCTTGGATAAAGCCAAATCATTTTTGAATAATCAGACGACTAAAAATAATCTGATATCGACCAAATTTTGAGTATTCCTTTAATATTTTTTTATCAGATCCGACTGCAACTGAGATAAGCGATGCAAGACCATAGCGAGCGACTTCAACTATTGATCGATGAACTTGGGCCCAGCACCGATTCAGTCGTGCTGATTGAACAACTTACACCCGAGACTTGGCTGATTGCACTAGACGACAACGAGTCGGCAATCGCGTTACGGCTAGCGGCTGATACAGGCGTCATCACACTGTCGTGTGAACTTGGGCGCCCGCAAGAGCAAGACCGTTATCGTATCTACGAAGCCTTGCTGACCTATAACGGGTTAGCTGAGCTGCACGGCGGTATCAGAATGGCACTGCGTGAGCCCAACGGCGTGGTCATACAAGAGTTTGATGCGCACAGCCAGCAACTTGATATCAACCTGTTACGCCAAGTCATTGAAGACTTCGGTAAAAAGGCCTCAGCTTGGGAGGCGATCATCGAGGCAGGCGAACCACCTGAAATCGATCGCGGCCTGCAAGACGCGTCATGGGCGGCTCTACGTGTCTAACCGACTGACGAAAATTATCTTTAATGCCTTAGCGCCAACAAGTTTTCACTCTCTCTGCCATGTCAATATCCTCTACGCCCGCGCCGATCAACCGCTCGCAAACTGACGCGCTGAACCAAACCAGTCAGATTAGTCACGACTCGGCCTACGGTGCAGCTGCGCAACCATCGCTGACGAATACCCGCTATGCGGACACCTCAAGACCAGGCCTGGTGCAAAGTGCAAAAATCCTGCTGCATATCGCACAAGAATCATTCAAAGTCGCGTTGGGTTCTGAGCATCGCGGCGCAGCACTCGAGCGGGTAGCGGGTTTAGCCAAACAAGTCCCGCACCTTTGTGAAAATCTAGAAAAACTCAGTTCACTGTTTAGTCGTATCAGCACCCCCAACCGGACCCAGGCGCAGGTCATTTCTCCCGCTTTTAGCGCTCAGCCACCTGGTAGCGTAGAGAGGTTATTGCAAAAACCAGGCTTTCAAGACGTCAAGGCCAATGCCTTTGATGAAAACGCCTTTGTCTTTAACAAAGGTGTCGCCAGCGAGCCCGAGCAAATGCGTTTGATGAGGGCAACCATTGAATCAGCCGATAAATTCGCGGCTGTGACAACCTACGGTATCAAACCTATCGATAGAAACGGTAAAGTCACCAACACGATGCACAGCGTTCTTGCCGGGGTTGCTCAACGACAGCACGATCCAGAATTCAACTTTGTCTTTTTGTATAACAAAAGTGTCGGCTTACAAAACATCGTCACCGGCGGCAAACGCACACAAGTCAGTCTCAATCCAGAAAGCACCAAACAGCAGCAGTGGCCTGAAGTCTTAGACGCCTATAACAAGCAAGCTGTCGATGAGTACAACGCAGCAATCGATCAAGGTATCGTCAAAGGCGAAAAACTGAATACCACGGCAGACTTTGCCCGTGTTTCTGCAGACGAATTAAAAAGCCTGGTGAAAGACGGACATTTGTCGGGCTTACCCATCACCGATCTCAAGGCCAAGGTGTACGTCGTTGCGGCCGACCCAGGCATTGGCGGCTCGCATCATAATAAATTTGCAATCAATGATTCAGGCTTCGCAGCCACACTGGGCGCTAGCATCGGCAACACCAGTAAGCCGAGCTGGTTTGACAGCGGCGCGATCACCCTCAGTCAAAAACTTGCCAGTTCACAACGCGACTTTCTGCTCAATACACTGTTGCCCCAAGGCAAGCATATCGGGCAACTCAAAGTTGATCAAGGCGTCTCAGACGTGGCTTCGGCGACGCAGACAAACGAAGCGAAGGCCCTTCGTCAAAGTCTGCAGTCAACTATTGGTGAGATCGCCATTAAAGATCCCTTCGAAGGCGGCAATCACGCGCTGAACGAAAAACTCGACGCTGGGCTGCGTAGCTCGGGACTACTAAAACCCGATGAGGCGCTGAGCGGCCATCAAGCCAAGGTAGCCTGGATTCAAAACACAGGCAGTACGCTCGAACCTCGCGAAGCGAAACCGATCAAGCAAGCGCTAGAGCATCTGTTCAGAGAGGCCAAGCCAGGCGATACGCTTTTGCTGCGCAACAACGCCTTTAACGGTACAGCGCAAACCCTGGCTCTAGACGCGATTAAACGTGGGGTGAACGTCAAGATCTTGGCACCCACACGCACCAAAGCGCACGATGCCGCGCTGTTATTTAAGGACATTCAAGCGCTTAAAAATAAGGTCGATGTACTTCCACAAAATGGTTCAGCCGGCAAACTTGAGGTGCATGTCTTCAACCCTTCACAAACCTTACGAGACGCACACGAGTTTGATCCAGGCGGACGGCCTGTCAATGACCATGCAAAGGTGTATGCACTGAAGCGCCAAGACCCATCGCAACCGTCTTTACTCTTAACCGGCACCCATAATCTGGATGGTCAGTCGTTTAAGCGCAGTCACGAAAATGTGATGTTTATGGAAAGCACAGACACACACCTCACTGACTCACTGTTTGACGAGTTTTGGGAGAACACCCCAGAGATGACCAAGCAAGATATCGATTTGCTCGTCACAGACTTCAAAAAGCCGCGCTCTTTGCCTAAAGCGCAATGGGCAGAGCAACTACAAGGCAAAGAGGCGTTGCTTAAAAAAATCGGCTTATAGGTCTTCTATCTTGTAGCCACTTGCCACCAAAGACGCATCACGTTGGATACGAACAAGCAATCGATCGAACGAAATATTTGCATAAGCATCGGTCGATTCAACGCCTCGGCGAGCATCGGCGCGGGCCGCAATCCGCTGCGCGAGAGCCTCGAACTCGGTTCGAGTCATACCAAGTGAATCTCGCACGGGAGCTAACGCCCGACTGGCGAGTTGTACTTTCACTGCCATTTCAATACTGGCAACACGACCTGCATGACCTTGTTTGGTTAAGGTGGGCAGTACATTCCATAAAGCTTCGAGGGGAGTGGACTGGATTTTCGATGATAACCAAGCAGTAAATACTGGCCTAGGAGTCCGTTGCAGATCCAAATCAATATCAATGATTGAAAGGTCTTGGGCGTCAGAGCCCACAATGCGTTGATCCTCAGCCTGTTGCGTCGATGCGGTTGTGGCGGCAGGTGTTGGCATCGGAGCAGCAACGGGTGCCGCCACCTCAGCAGCACTTACGCTCGCAGCAGGCCGTGGTGCGAGATGCGAGGCCTCGTAGCGCCCTGAATCTGGATCATCATCGTAGCCGTGTGTATAGTCTTTCTTGGAATTCAGTGAAGGACGCCTAGGACTTGCATCGGGATCGATACGTACGGCACGATTTAATTCACGCGCAAATCTGCGACCGGCAGACTCAGGCTCGAGATCGATTTGATGCTCGAGGTCGTTAATTTCGTTTGCGTTGCGCATTGTTGCCTGATTAATAACTCGTCTTTTATTGTCCCAACCCGTCCTGGAATGGCGCGGCGGTGCCTCTTGCTCTTGTAAGCGTTGCGCCTCTTGCGGATCACCCTTGGCATCGTGAATAAGTACCAACAACCCTTTCAAATTCTTCTGTGCGACCGAGAGGTCTTGCACCGTTTCGGCACGTTGTAATAAAGACTGATTCACTGCAAGCGCCCAGGGGTTGGGCTCAGTGTCGCTATAAACAAGCTGCGACCGATCGGGTCTAGCCTGGCCAGCAACCACCTGCCAAATTTTATTGGGCACCAGCACTGTGCTGTCTAACAAACCTGAGATATCTGAACCAGGATTGCCACCTCCCGAGAATGTCATAAAGCCAGGCCTGATTTGATCCGCACGCAACAGCTCTTTACTGTTTAGCACCGCGCCAACAAAGGCCGTATCCGCCTCATTCAACGCTTTTCCACCTTCAAAGTCATTAAGAATTTCACGCAACGCCCTTTCGCTCGTTGCGGTCTCGCCGTTATTTTTCTTAACCTCTTTAGCATCGAGCAGCCTGCCCCTTAACATTTCGGCTAGGTCAGCCCGTAAGAAATATTCTAGGGTTTGCATGGGGCCTAGATATTCATCGTTCACCTTTTTAAATACATCAAGATAAGCACGCGCCTCTTCAGATTGTGGCTCAATTTCGCGCGTCCAGCGATTTTCATTCACCGGCCGGCCAGCACAAAGATCTTCAAAGTGGGTGATCGCGATTCCTAAGCTTTCACGCATTTCCAATACATCACGACGTAAGTGTGTCACGATCCCATTAAGCTTCTCATAATCCATTGGTGGTGGGTTGCCTGCTAGATAACCTCGAAGCAGATGTGCAAGCGATTCGGGGGCAGGTGGCGGTGGGCGGCGATCAACGACACGGAAACCTCTACTTGCCATGTTGGCCTCAGCCGCGGCCTGTTGAGCCGCTTGCTTGGCTTGAGCATCCGCATCAGTCAAACTAATATCCGCCAGGCTATCGCGCTGATAAAAGTCTAGGGCCGTAGTTTCTAGTTGACTAAGAAGCTCGTCACGGCTGAGCCTAGCGTAAAGATTTTCTTTTTCAACATCCGCCGACTGAAGCGTATCGTCGACAAAATCGACAGCCAAGCGGATCACGTTGGCTGTCAGCGCCCGCTCACCGGTCAGTTGATTCGCTAAGATTTTTTTCAAGCTCGCCACAATCTGTTCAGTGTCTTCACTGTATTGGTCTTTGAGCTCTTGTCGAGCATCCCGCAAGCCTGCGGTTTTTGCAGTGACCTTTTCTTGCAGCGCTGCGATAAATGCCAACGTCGTCTGGGTACGCTCAGTGCGCGTTCTGTCGCCTTTAAAGAGGCTCACCCACCACGAACGTAACGAGCCGCGCACCTGAGCGACCGGTTGATGCTCGACATCGTTTAAATACACCTCACTTGTGGTGTGGGTCCGCGAGATATTTAAAAATTGATCAAGGTTTAATGGCATGCTGTGTCCCTATTACGTCGTCTCGTGTTATTTCATCAAACACTCGGGTATCGCGCCCGGTGGAATCCAGAGTCCTAGACCTTTGCAAATATTGTGGAGGCTCGTGCGCCGACTCGCTGCGCATTATTGAGCTGATAGGCCTTAATCGCATCAGGATACTTTTCGTTTAATAGCTGCAAAAGCTTCGCTTTGTGATTAATTTCATCAACAAGGGACTCGGCAGCGGCAAGAGGAGCCATCAAGCGATTGATATCCGCCAACTCACTCTTTGCTCTCTCAACCGCTAGGTCGTAATCGCCTTTTGATAGCGCAAGCCTCTTGACTGCACTCGCCTTTTCATAGCGCTCAATTAATGCGCGATCTCTAACCAGATCTTTATAAATTGGATTGTATTGATCCTGCCATGTTTTCAAAGCGGCTTGAGCAGTCTGAAGAGAATGAGCATACTCAGGATATTGACCGCCATTTTCGAGCAAGTGCTTTTGTACACTTTGTGCATACTGTGCAACTTCGCATGCTTCTAGCAGTGCTTGCGATGCAGTGTCAAAGAGCGCAGCGGTGCCAAGTTGCTTAGTCACCAAGAGCCGTCTTTGTCGCAACTCATCAATGACACGCTGGGCGCATCCCTCCGACACAATCTGACGCGCTGAGATAAAGGGATCGTAATCTTTCTTTGTACGGAGCAATGACAGCGAGGCGCCAAGTAGATACTCGTAGCGCTTCTCCTTTCCAACGTCATAGCTGTCGTTGGATATTTTTAGCAATTCTTCACGCTCAAACTTTAGTGCTGCCAGTTGTTTTTTATGCGCATCCAGAGCATCCAAATCGTTTTGAGCGCTCTTATCTCGCAATAAAAAAGCAGTGAGTCGCGCATTTGTGACTGCGGCAGAAGAGTTCCAGCCTGATTGGTTGAGCGTCTGTTGATTTTCTGCGATCGCACGATTGGTGCGAGATAGATCAGTTTGAACCTTCAATACCAACGAATCTTTGGCCAACTTAAAGGCAGTCAACTCAAGCGCCCTTTTAGGATCAGCCGGCACGCTCAGTTCATCGCTCACGTTACCAATTGCGCTTAAACAGCTTTGTAAGTCTTGAATACTGAGTTGACTAATGTCTGCAGTCCCAGAGGATAGGTACGCTAATACACCCGCAGGCGTTTTATCGATCGGCGCTTGAAGCGCTGGTGGATTCAAGAATCGTGCACGAATCGTTAGGCTTTCCGATAGCTGCTCGAGTTTTTTGAGAGATTCGTCTAACTGACGTTTAGCATCGGCCGCAGAGGCGTCGGCCTTTTCAGCTGACGAAGCAGCAATAACGGTACCCGGCGCAAACGCTGCCAATTGATCGTCATTAAGGGAAACTGACTCCCAATGATCTGAGCCATTGTGCGCCAATAAGATCGCGTTGTGAGGAATATCAGTGCGAACGGCAAACTCAATTTGACGCATTGGCTGATTTTTTTCAAAGACGAGCAAGCCTCGATCTGCCGTAAAGATCACCACAGGGCGATTAGTCACCCTTGCAACATAGGTGCAGTGATCAACCTCGCCCCACGCCGCGATCCGTTCCTCAGACGTACTATTCATAGTCGCCTCAAAACGCGTCGCTTGGATCTGCGCAGGAGTTAGTTCATACAGAATATCTTTCGGCAAACTCTTGGGATCCTTAATCGCGGCATCAACAATTGCCTGCGCTTCGTCGGCCACCTGCGTCCTAAGCTGTCCTACAGTCAGGGGGGTTGTCAACTGCACCGCAACGGCATGGTAAAAACAATTTCCGTCGGCTAAGGTTCGATTCGTCTTAAACCCGAGTCGGCTTAAGGTCACTGCAACGTTACGCGAATCCAGCGCCTCCCCGTTGTCGCCGACGCCGTCGCTGAGCACTCCAGACAGAGCCGCTTGGGCTTTTGCCCTTAGGGCTGCGCTCAAAATCGGCTGACTCGAAACCTCTTCGATTGGATCAACCGTCACTTGCTCAGGCTTGTTCGCCACAACTGCTGCCGCATGATCTCGCTTAGCTTGTTCTATATACGGCGCGTATAACTTAAGATACTCTGGCGACGTCTCGTCAATATGCTCTAGCTTTTGCGCTAGTTGAATGCGCTTCTGCAATAGCCGCTGTGTCTCTTGCGCTTGCTCATGCTTAGCTTTTAATTCGTCAGTGATTTCACTAATTGAAATGAGTGCATGCTCGGCCTCGTGACGCGTTTGCTCTGTGATCGCGGTAGCCGACTGTTGATTTTCAGCAGCGTACAGCTCGCGCAAATTCGTCAAGGCAAGGGTTGCCTCGTTGCGTAAGGCTAAGATCTCGGCAGCTTCGCCTTGCCGCTTAGTCAATACCTCTTGGTATCGCTGAACATTAATCTTGCCCGTTTGCCGGATGTCATTTTGAAACAGCGGCAAAAGTGCTGTCTCTTCTAACGCATCTTCGAGTGACTGTTCGGCCTCAAGATTTGTCTTGCCCGGATACAAACCGCCCATCTGTCTGATCGCCAACAGCTGGTGCAACGATTGCCGTAGCTCAGCATCAAAAGGGATTGCTAATGCGGCCTCAGCCGGGCTGATCCCAGCGCGGATATCGGAAAGAGCGCTCGCGAGATGGACGCGCGCCTCGGATTCGGTGGCACGGTGTTTGGTCAATTCATCCGGCTTAAGCCCAGAGGGTATCGGTAACTCTGGTGTGCGCTTGAGCAAATTGTTCAGCTGTGCGAGTCTAAGCTTTTGCTCTTGACTCGCGGCGTCGCCCAGCTCAACCAAGGCGCGTCTTTCGCGACTTAACTGCGGCAGTAATGCCTCTTCAAGGCGACTTCTAGACAATCGCCAAAACGGCGAGTGGCTGATTGACATAAATACCGGATGATCAAGCAAGACCTGATCCGTCGCCACCAATAACCGCTCAAGCTCAGGTTGCTCAAGGGTTGCGGGATCCAGCCTGCCAGAAAAAATCAGTGAGATCTTGGCGTGGTCAGACACCATATCGGTCACGACGTCAGCCAAGTTCGTCTGAGTTCCTACATCCTGACCAACAGCAAAACGGATTTTTTTAGCCGCTTCGGCCTCTTGGGCTTTTAGAAGGCTGAGATCGCGCTCAATCAAACCTAAATCTGCCGCTTGAACGCTTAGCCTTTGGATCACATCAACCAATTGTTGGCTCATGTGGTCAACATGCGACGAAGCAAATTGCACAACCTGTGCATCAGTACGCACTTGCTCGGCTAGGTCTCGACATTCTTTTTGCATCGCATAAAGGCTTTGCTGCAAGGCGGTGAGCTTGCTTGACTCACTGCCTACTTGCTCTGAGCTAGTACGCTTTTGTACCTGCTCTTGAATAAAAGACTCGATTTGTTGCTTTTCTAAATTTGCATTATCTAGCTGCTGGTTAAGAATATTGAGGCGCTGACCTCTTGAATAGGCCGAACCCTTTTGAGGCGTGTTGTCAAACGCCTCGATTTTTTTACTAAGCTCTTTGACAATTTTTTGATAGTCGGCCTCAAGCTTAGCCTTCGCCTTGTTGATTTTTTTAATATTTGGCTTCTCGGCGCCCTCTGTTGCATCAAGCTTTGCTAAGCGTTCTTCAAATTGCGTGAGCGCCACCGTCGTCTGCTTGCGCAACGCGCTTTGCTCCTGTTGAAGCACCTCTGCCTCTGCAGAACTCGCTGCAACGTCTTTCGACAAGGCCTCAAGTCGTGCAAAAGACGGCTGCAATTGGCGTTGAAAGTCTTCACTATGTGTCTTGTCATCAACATCAAAAGCCTTGATCTGTATCTCAAGGTCATTTACCGCCGCTTCTTTCAGTCGCAATTGTTCCTGACTTTGTGCGTGCGCGGCAACCTTCTCGGCTTGACGCTCTGTCGCCAGGCCTAAGATCTGCGAAACCTCTTCCTTTTCTTGTTCGAGTTTATGTACGCTTGTCGCCAAGCTGGCCTGGCGCACCAATAGTCCCGCTTCGACGTCTGCAAGTGCCGTAGCCGCCTCGTACTGTTTAATCACAGCTTCGAGTTGCTTGTGGATTGATTGATTCGTAGCGGCGGCGCCCGTTAACGGATGGAGGTTGTTCACGCCAAAGCGCTTACGCACATCTACAAGAAAAGCTGTGCGATCTTCTCCCTGCAACAATAGGGCCGCGCGCAGATAGGATGTCAACACGTCTTTATCTTGAAGGTATGCGCCGATTTCAGCTTGTGCAGCGCTTCTGCGATCGTCCTCTAACAAGGTCTTCGCGAGCTGCAGACGCTCTGAAACTTGCTGGCCTAATTGGGTCAACTTTTCTGGCGAGAGCCTCGACACATCCTCAATCAACACCTCATGAAAGACTTGGCTCAGCGCTTTTTCAGCATTCTCACGACCGTCAAGGCTTGCAAGCCATTCAAGGCCACGCGTCAGGTTTTTGCCTAAGCTATCCGCCAAGCGAATATCCGAGGCCGATATCGGCCTTGCGTACTGAATCTTGGTCAGAAATACCTGATTAAAAACAGCCTGACCGACCGCCCGTCCAAACTCTGCAACGAGTGATTTTTGAATATCACTTAACGAGCCGAGATTAGCGTTAAAGTCTTTGGCGTTGTTGAGTCGCTTGCGATCGAGCTGCTCAACGGAATGGAAGCCAAATATGCGCTTGCGAGAAATCGACTCGCCATCCGAACGGATTTGACGTGCGTTAACGGCCGATTCGGCCTGATTTTTCCACTGCGCCCATTCAATTGCCATGATGATTCCTCACTTTTGGCAATTTTATCCCCTTACATAGACCAAAGTCTAATAATAATCAGGAAGTCAAATGGTTAATTATTTGGAGCCGGGGCCTTGGGAGAGCCATAAGGGCAGTATCCTCAAAATATTAATCAAAATTAACAATAATTATCAAAAAAATTAGTCTTTCGTATAATTCCGAATGACTATTTAGGGGACTTGCTATGGTGCGAATCGAACGCTTTCAAAACGCCAGTGAATTAGAGACGCTCATTCACGAAGCTCACGCCCAAGGCTTACGCGTTCGGCTGGGCAGTCAGGACTGGACCGTCGAGATACTGGATAAAACTTCGGGTGATTTCTTAGATAAATTTCGGTCGGCCGACGCGTTGGCCACTGTTTTTAAAAGCGAGTTGGCGTCGCTACATAACAAACTAGCCGAGTTACGAGCCAAAGAGGTCGGCAGTCTATCAGGCACATCTGGCACCCCGCGCGACATCAAGAAAGTACCTCGTAGTAATGACCCAACGCATCGTGATCAACTTGACCGCGAAGTTGAGGCACACCGCACCCTTGTTGGCGTGTTACCAACCGTCGCACGCATCACTCGACATTTAGGTGCACCGCTCTTAAGCCATAAGCTGCACCACCTCGGCCAAGTGCTCAATGAC
The DNA here is from genome assembly GCA_030832095.1 of Gammaproteobacteria bacterium. GTDB lineage: Bacteria > Pseudomonadota > Gammaproteobacteria > Burkholderiales > Burkholderiaceae_B > Zwartia > Zwartia planktonica. The sequence goes on from JAURJT010000028.1 coordinate 85,653, forward strand.
GAAAAACTACCACTTGCGCAGCGTAACGCTTATGCGTTAGGTGCCTTGCAAACTGAGCTTTCGACGCTCAACGCGCTAGCTGGCGATGAAGACACCCCAGGACATTTTCAGTTAGACAACTTTTGCCGCTATGTCGAACTGACACAGCTAGAAAGAAAAAAGGCAGCCATCTTGGTGCTACCGCAGCTCAAGAGTCAGACTGCGGCAATCTTGAATCATCCAAACGACCCCTTCGCCTTGAAGCGTTTTATATACAAGGCCCTACCTATCATTGCGGCAGAGGTCGGCAAAACACCTGGGAACCACCCATTAGCAACAAAGCTGCAAGCCGCTGTTGGAAAATTGCTGAAGCATGACAGCACCTCGCTAGACTTTGAAACGAACCGACAGACACTCTTGGCGCTTCAATCTGAGGTCAACCAAGCGCTTAAAAAGAGCCCTTTACGCGACACTGCAAACGCAGTGTTCGAGACAATCGGCCAGGCAACGCCTGACCGCCTTGAAACGTTGTTAGCTGAAGATCTAGGTACCATTGCCCAAGCGCTTAGACACCAAGGAGAAAACAGTTTGGCGAGCGGTTTCTTTCAGCTTGCCGCTGCACTTGAGAGCACAAGCAATATCAGCCACTTAAGCTTGCACAAGGCGGTCGTTGAGCTACGCTTTTTAACCCAACAGTGCTTAGAGCGAGTTGATAGTTTTACTCGTCAGCCAGGCGATCAAGATGATTGGGGCTATTTGCGCGACAAAAATAATGTCCGGCAATTCGCCTATGCGTTTCTAAGTTCAGTCGAGCCGTGGGAGGTCAGCCCGCAAGAACTTGAATACGTTAAAACTCGCGTTACCGAGTACGAGGCCTCTAGACCATTTGCACCTGGGCAGCCAGCGCCTAACCAAAACGCGGAGTCGCCCTCTGCTCAGTCATCTTCAGCTCAGTCATCTTCAGCTCAGTCAGCTTCGGCTCAGTCATCGTCAACTCAGTCATCGTCAACTCAGTCATCGTCAACTCAGTCATCGTCAGCTCAGTCATCGTCACCTCAGTCAGCTTCTGTTCGGCAACTTTCGGCTCAACCAGAGCAACCAACCGTCGCAACGCAAGACAAGCCTTGGTACGAGCTAGACCCAGAAGAGATTTTTGGGCGACCAGAGAATGCGACAGCTACTACAGGCCCCTCATTGACACCCGAGACGATCGAGAGTGATACAGACCAGTCTCAAGAAAGTGAATCTTCGCAAAACCCTGCTGCGTCAATCAATACACGAAGCAGCCTCGCAGAGCGAAGCACGCCCGCTTCAACAGGCGAGCAAAACCCTACCCCACACCTGCTCGTAAAAGCGTTTGCCACAGAGATACAAACTAAAATCGATCGACATAAATTTTTAGAAAAAGTCGCTCAACGCGACGAGCAACTTGCACTGGATCGCCATGAGCGCCTCGCAAAGGTGCCGGACGTTGAGGAGCAGGCACAACCAGACGTCAATCAGACATTCGACGCTGAAAACGCACTGTCAGAGGGTACGGGTTTGGAAGGTACCCGACAAGCCAGTATTCAAGGCTCTCCAAGCCTGCCCCCCGCCGCACAGATCGACTTAAACGTACTGGCTTCGCTCACTCAGCAAATGCAACGTGATCCCACGCTTGCACGCCACGAAGCACACGAAACTTTAGAGTCGATCGCTAACGAAATAAAGAGTTCGCGCGAGCGCCAGCTGAGCACACCACTACAAGCTAAAGAAGAAACTGAATATCGAATCGCCTTACAGTCTTATCAAATCGAGCTTAGCGGGTTAACCAATCAAGGCGAGCTCAGAAAAGCGGTCGAACATACCATTGCAACGTTTGCACAGACTACCGACGCAACGCTGGCAGAAGTGTTGCAGAAAGTCGCGCCTCTTGTCACACCTGATCAATATAAACAGGCACTCAGACAATACGCAAAAGATGCTGCAAAAACAGCAAGCTTCATTGAGCGCAGAGTCGCACTAGGCTATGCCGAGACCGCAGAGCAAGAAGCTGAACAAGCTAGACTCAAAGCCGCTCAACGCAAGACCCAGTTTTACGCACAGGGTCTAGCGCAAGCCGAGCAAATGTGGCCAGTCGATAAGCTTGACGCTCGAAAGTTTGCAGCCATAGAGGTCATAGCCGATGCCGAACGTTTGGCCAGAACCATCGATGGGCAAGAGCCTGGTGAGGCAGTAGCGCCTGCGACGCTACAAGATGAACTCACTTTGAGTATCGGTAATCTGACTGACTTGATATGGGCAGATATTCAAACGCGCAGCGACGCGAGTGGTCAGGCAGAAAGCGTTCTCTCAGACGACCAACTGAAGGCGACACTGCGTACGCTGGCCGTCTTGCAATATGCTGGCGGCTTGACCACGGCCGAGCGCGAAGCAGAGCGATTTGCCGTTCAAAGAGCACAAGGTCAACGCACAGAGCTCAGCCCTGCAAGCACAGCGGTCGATGTGCAAAGCCTACTAGCCCTGAGAGCGAGTGAGGTTCAAGCGGCGTTAGACGCCAATCTTGCGATCGCCCGTGCTGCTCAAGCTGAACCTGATACCAAGCCCGCTGATTCGGACACGTTTGAAGACCTGGGCACAAATCACGAGCCCGCGCTCAGCTCAGCGCAACGGCATTGGGCACAAGTCGCGCTCAGCGAATTGCTTGGATTCTTAGCAAGTCGACTGCAAGCCATTCGGCTGGCGCTCAGTATTAATCGGTTGTAAGCCATTATTAATCAAAAAATGACGTCAATTTAGACTTTAGACTAATATTCTAAAGATACAAAGGACTGGCGTAGCGGCCCTTGTTTGCCAAGGTTCACTGAATAAGCTTGGTATTCATTCTTGATAGGAGACTTTAGTATGGCAACGGGCAAGATTGGCGGTGGTGCACCCCATAACGTTTTGGTAACCACGGCATCTGACGATACCGTGCAAGCTGAAACCACCAAGCAACTTGATAATTTGCTCACAAGCAAAACAGTGGTCAAGCAGTTTGGCGGCAAAGAAAATTCGCTTGTGCAGTCGCGCCTTCAACGTTTTATCGTATCAATCCCTAAAAGGTTGTCGTTTTCGTATGACACCTATGTTGGTAAACAAAACGCCCTCATCAAAGAATCCTTTGTCAGAGCTTTGGCTAGCAAATCGGTTGGTGCGGGTTTCCAGCACACGATCACCACCAGCCTCGATCGTCGAATCGCCACGCTTAACCGTAGCCGCGATATTCTGAAATTCGAAGATCTGGAAGAAGTACTTTCTATTGCGGACAAGTCGGCAAAGAGAGAATTACTCAGCTACCTGCCAGCGTCGAATGGTAAGACATCCCAGATCGATGCTCCATCGGATGGGGCAAAATTCAAGGCCTTAGCCGCCAAATACAATTTGGATACACCAGAAAAGAAAGAGCGATTTCGTTCAGCACTTGAGGGACGAATTTTTGCTACGGCTAACGGTCTCGGTTCGTGGGCGGCCCAATCAAGCTTGCCATCTGTGGCCGACTCGGCTGCTGCCCGAGCAAGCTTCGATGGTGCACCTCCACCTTTAAACAAATCTCTCAATGACATTCTGGACGAATATCCACCGGGTCTTGAAGATGAAAAACTTCTGCAAGATGGCTCGTTTCAACTACAAGGCTATCCAGACGATGGCGCGCAGTCTTTTGTGTTCTTTAAGCGGTTGAACACCGAGGGTATCCCCTACGACGAACAACAATTCTATGACTTGCACGCTGCAAAAAATGGCGCACCAGAAAAGGCGAACACAGCAGCGGCTAAAGGCCAGTTAGCCGATGTGCCGCAAAAGTTTCACTTTAGCGTACCTTCACAAACACTCGCCAATAACAAGGCGTGGGAGCCATTACACCAGCTGTTGACCTCTGACGAAAATCCGTTTAATCAGTGGAAAATTTCTAATCACAAAAGTATTCAACAACAAGATGCCGCCCTTCTGCCAGGGATTGAAAAAAAATGGAAGGACGGATGGACAGAGACAGACCCGGGAACCAAGAAGACAAAGACCTTCGAATCAATCCCGAATCAACTTACGAAATTAGATATCGAAAGAAGGCAACTGGAAATTCGCCGAGACATGCATACTAAGGGCAATATTTCGGATGATGATTTCAAAAAATTTGAGCTTGAATTCAAAGATTTAGAACTCGAAGTAAAAGGTAACGTCGATCGACTCACTCAACAAAAGCGTGGTATCGAAGAAACAATCGCAGGCAAGGGTCGCCTAGTCGGTAATGCGCAATTCACGCTTTACACGCAGCACGAAAAAGGTAAAGACTGGAAGCCCGAAGAAGTCAAAAAATACACTGACTTTTTACTGAAACTTGAGAAGACCGTGCAAGACCTAGGTATCGAGCCAGATGAGCTTCCAGCATCTGATGCGGTAGTGCCCGGTTTACGCTTTGCAACGTTCAGAGACGAGGCTATTGCAGATGCCGCTGAAGAACGCGCCAAAGAAGCAGGCGATAAAACCTTTAACTACCAAGCTCCACCGGCGTCTCTGCTTCAAGAGTATCGAGATTCGCCCTTCTTTAAACTGGCCTCGCAAGAGGTTGCAAAAGCAGGTGAAGTACGAGTCAGTGTCTGAGCTGACTTTCAGTTAGGTAGCGATCGCCACTTGAGCGGACAGGGACCAAGTTTTAGGGATCTGTCCGCTCAAATTTAGCTTTTCAGTCACTTGCTGTGCTTAAACGTGCCTCAAGCTGTTCGAGCCTGATGCAGTTCATCAAACGACTGCCTAGTGTCGTCAAACGCGGCTCCAACAGCCTGAGCGATGCGACTCGCGGTCTCGCCGCGACCGAACTGTTGGCCGAGTGTAGAGTAGCTCGTAACGTGGCTATCCAACACACGCTGCCGTTCAACTCGAACCAGCTCTTGCGCCGCCGCCCTGGCGTGCTTTGGTGCATCAGCGCGCTCTGCCGTCGAGACATGAGCGAACTCTTCGCCTTCGTAGTATTTAGGGTTCGCCAAAATTGAGGCAGAGGTCGCCATCGCTTCAGGGATCGAATGCCCACCATCCATGAGAAGAAAGGTTAAATTCCCTGCAAAGGCTTCGTTCATGTCCAAGGGCTGACCATCGGCAGACTGAAAAGCGCCAACTTGTTGCATATGTAGCAGCATAAACGTCAGCATGTTTGTGGTACCGGAAATACCATTGACGGTATTTTGACCACGCTCTAGCACTGACCGTTCAAAGTCGCTTGGCAAATCAATATTGAGCCCAGCTTTTGAAGGAATATGCACCCCGGCTTTCCAACTCTCGGGGACCGCAGGCTTAGGCTGATGGGCCAGACCCGTGCCATAGCGCGTTGACGTGGTCTCTTGAGCGCCAGCGTTGGTATTTGACCGACCTGCATTCTTGGCACCGACGGCAAGCGTTTCACTCGCCGCAGTTTCGTCGTACAGCTTCTTAAGCTCTGCTGCGGCTTGTGGAAATTTGTCGGCCAACAGCTGTTGGCCATCATCCAAGAAGCCCAAGATGGCCTCACGATCGGCAGGAAGCAACTGGCCATTCGAGAGATAAGTTCCGGAGGACTTGAACAAACCAATATTAAGATCTTGCGCGCCGTTACGCAGTACTCGCCAGGCGGCCTGATCCACGCCCAAGGTTTCCTTCGCGCCTGGGCGATCTAACTCTTTGATCACACCTTCTAAAACTTTCTCGCCGACTGCGTAAGCACGTGCGGTGTGTTCAACCCCAGCAGCAGACAACGGCGTCGAATCTGACGAGCGGCTCGGCCTGACGAGATTTTTGTAATTATCGTTCGCCGCATTCATCCATGGGCCAGTCACCTCTGCAGAAACCTTCGCGGCGACCCAGTAAGCGGTCATCATCTGATAGCCGTTGTCGATGGGCTGCTCTAACAACGCCCGTAGGGTATCCACATTGGGTTGATTCAAAAAATCTTGGATCGCAGGGACTTCAGCATTCCACGGGCGGGCGTCCTTTTGCAAATGTTCAGCCAGGGTGTTGATGTTGCTCTCAACCGTATAGTGTTTTTGGGGTGTGAGCATATGGCTTAACAAAAACTTGTTGATTACGGCTGCAGTTTGCAGCATTTGAGCAGACGGGTGCTCAACCAAATGTTTGCCGACAGAGGATTCAAACATTCGACCAAAGGTATTGTCATGCTGCTGAGTCACTGCTTTATTCGCATAGGCTTCGTCAGAGAGTTGCGATATTTGCTCAGCCACCTCTGGATTGATCTTGCGCAAGTTCGAGGCGACATAGGTCAAGGATGCAGCAGCACGTGTCGTTGTCATTTCACCCGAGAGCCATAATTTTTGTAATGTTGTCTCTAACCCAGCGATGGCAGTGGCTCGTTCTTGCCCCTCAGTCGTATTCGATTGCTGTAATTTTTCTGCTCGTAAAGCACCAAGTGCCTGCAACACGCATTCACTTGCTGTTCTGGCAGCGTCGCGTTCGCCTTTTGCATTAGTGGCTCGAAGATCTTGAATGACCGAAGACTCGAGTCTGAATAGCTCAAGCTCGCTTAGTGCAACGCCTTGCGCGAAGCCCTTTATTTTTCCTGTTGCATCAAACTGTACGGGATGATCATCCGCTGACGTACCGCCGCGTAGAACTTTACCTACAAAGTTCGAAGCCACTTGTGCGTTGATCGTTTTCCCGATCAGATTGCGCGCGCGTGTGTCTCGATCTAGCAGGGGCGTGCCACTCGCGCGAGACTCTGCCTCGCGCAAACTCACGGCAAATTGATCCAGGCTCGCGGCTTGACGCGTAGTCTGCCCAGTCGCCCGGTTCGCCGCTTTTTCGACTGCGTTGTATTTAACAACACGGACGCTATTACCCCCCACATGAACGACTTGCGCACCGTTTTGTTCAGCTTCTCTAACGAGCTGATCAAGCTGTGCAAACGTCTGAATATGTTGAACGGATGAATTGATTGAGGTTGCCACAGGTGGGCTCCTTTAAATAACGAAGATCACACCATCGACTGTCTGGTGTAGTGACTAGTGATATTGCTTAAACGAAACCCAATCGCTTCAAAGCGAAAGGCAGCATATTGAAGTACGTCTCCCGCCGTGACGCCAACATGCGTCAGAATGTGTTCAGGAACATGACCATAACGACCTGAGTTATCGTCAAGTTCCCAGCCACTTGTTTCAAAGTTATAACGAAGTTCGCCGCCGATAATCGCTTTTGCTTCAGCGTGAAGATCTTGTGTCATGCTGGGGTGACCCAGGCGAGCCTGGGGGTCTGAGCCCAGATCGTGCTCAAACCCTAAGCGCAGATGAACCTTGCCTTGCGGATCAAGTCCAATCACGTAAAGATAAGTTTTTGAGCGATCCAGCGTCGCTGGCAGATGCTGCCCCAAGGCTGCATTGGCCGTTTCAAACTGAAAGCGATTCCTCTGACCCAACTCGGCGCGATGCATGCCAAACTGAGGGGCGCGCATCAGTCCGGCTAAATTGTCGTGCACCTTCTTCAAATTGGCTGGCAAGAGTGCGCTAGATGTATCTGGGTTTGCCAGCGCCGCAGACGCCACGCGGGGCAATGGTAAAGAGGCACCGCTGCGCGCAGGTAACCCGCTCGCTGCAAGCGGCCCAGGGTCAGCGCCAGCACTACGTTCAATATCCTCAGGGCGCAGTCGATCAAGCGATGGGTCTTTGAGCCTGAACTCAGGAAATATATTTCTAACACCTTCGCTAAATAATTTCACACCAGGCAGAGTGGATTTTGTAGGCACTGCGTTTAACAAGGTCTTTAACCTTTCTGCTTGCGGCACGGTGTCCACATCAATCCCTTGGCGTGCAATCGCGTTCTTGAGGCTCGTGGCAATAGCCGTATGACGTTGCTGCTGCTGCGCTACAGCCCAATCCGTACCATTCGCAGCCTCAAGACGCGTTCTGCTGCGGCGCCCCCACCAGCCCTCAACCGTTACGCGCCCAGAGCGGCTCACCGCAACCTCTTTATGCTGCGCTTGAGCCCGAGCCAGTACGTTCAGGATATCGCTATGTGTTTGAACCGATTGAAAACCAAAGGGCATTTCAACAACCTCATTCAATGTGCGCCAGGCGAACAGCCTTTTTGTGTATAAAAAAGTACGCGAGGCTTAAAACTATGCTGATTCAATCAAAAACCAACGGCGAACTCAAACCAATTTTTCTTAATTCGAAAAAAATTCAACCGTGTTTGGCCAGTCGATCTTCAAGCGAACATCAATGACGGGTGGCTGATGCCTCACCACTTTAATATTTCCTTTCTCTAGAGCTTTATGATCTAGCTCGACATCAAGATTTGCGCGAACGCCGTAATTCGTTTGATCGGTCAAGGTACCAGGCGCATTGCGTACGGCGTGAATCGATAAACTTGGCAACGTTGAACGAGGATTACTTGGAAACATCTCAATTGAGCTCAAGCCCTGCAACTGATAGGCACGCAGCCGCACATTACCGTTTGCCAGACGCTCAAGTGAGTAGCCGAGGGGGTCTGTGTCTTGCTGCGTGGCTGCCGGAACAAACTTATAGTCGCGCACGATACTAACCGCGTACGCACCATAAACCGAGCCTAAGATCGCCTGATTTGCGACAGTTGATAAGGCGAAAGCCTCTTTTGAATTACCACGCGAAAACTGATTGAGCTTCTGGAGGATACCCGCTTGATCATTTCTGGCTGGCTGATGGGTCACACCCTGCTCAATAAACGACAGATCTGATCGAGCAGCATCTTTGACAAACTGCCTCGGTAAACCGGTTGCCTCATCAAGGTCATCGACCAGCTTAGGATCGGTGGTCGAACCTTCGATCTCTTTCACGATCTTTTTGTCGCCAACCTTGTCAATCGGGTGGCTGATGATAAACGGCGCTTGGGTGGCGATATTGAGTTCGACTCCTCCCAGCGCGGCAAACCGCTTGCTAATGGTCAGACGGGTCGCGCCCTCTGCAATAGCTTGCTGTGCATCGCCGTGAAACGTTGCCTTAAGATCGTGAAACTGCTCCTGCGTTTCAGGACTGTATTGCGCAATGGCAGCATTGAAATCGCGATTCTGAATAAACTGTTCATAGCCGCTGAGCAAAGCCTCTGCCGCAATTTCAATCGACTCACCTTGACCTGGAAAGCGCTGATGTGTGGCAATGAATTGCTGCACTTTGGCTTTCAAACTATCCACGTACTCCCGTTTATGCGTATCGTAGTCTTTGCCAACCGGATGTCTATCACGAAAAGCAAAATAATCTTTATTGCTAGGGTCAACTAGCTGTGAGCGCTTTCGTTCAATATCAAATTGATCTGCCACATTCAAAATCGACGTCTGTAAGTCCGAGGGCTTTAAACGACTAAATTCAGGAATGAAAGCCTCGGTAAAGGATACGCAAGCCACGTCAAAGGCAGCAGACGCTTCTTGGCTCGTGAGCCCAGAGGATGAGGCACCGCCTATCGCGGAGGCCTCGTTTTGTTTGTCTGAATTGTCTCGCTGCAGCGCTTTCCGTAACGGGGTTTCGACGGGCGCCACAGTGCGAGCACGTTGCAACAAGTGCTGACGCATTTGCTTCAATTGCTCATCGGAGGCCGCCACTAAACTTGGCCGTTGACTGTTAAGTTGCAGCTTTGATTCTTCAAGAATCTGGATACTGTGGTTATCTTTGATCGCGATCAGTCTGCCTGACGCCTTGGTTGATTGGACCACTTCATCGAACTGCTCAACAGAATCAATCTGACGCACGCCGCCATCGTGATGAATGACTGAAATTGAGGTTTCTAACATGTTCGTTATCGGATGTAAGGTGTAAAAGCGTTACACGCGCATTGCTCGCGTTCTTAAACGCCAATTGGTTGCATCTGGCTTTGGCTTGCTGCCTAAGCCCCCTTGCTCGTCAACCTTGATGCCAAACTGAGCACTGAGTTGCTTTTGCAAGTTCACGTCTAACTTAGCCAGGGCGAAGTCATCTGAAAATGGATTCACCGCTAAATTGCCCAATGGACGTTTATTCAAAATTTCCTGCAATTGGTTCGCAGCATCCTGGCGCTTTTTCTTTTGCTCTTCTAAATACTTGTCCATGGCATCGATACTTTGTGAAAAGTCATCGCTGGCAACTGCAGTTTGCATTTCAGACATAATCAATCGACTCCACTTTTAATCAATAGACTACGACAGCCGCTAAGCCGCCACGCGGGCAACCGGCTGCAAGGTAATGTCGCTTGATAACTCTTGGTACGACAACACTGGCAATTCTGGCAACTCGGTTTCAATCATTCTGCGTATATAGCGACGTACATCCATCGCAGTGATCAGGGTGCAAGGAGAACCATTCGACAACACCGGCACGGCGACATCGCGAATGCGCCCAACAATTTTCTTTGATACGTCTGGGCTCAACGACAAGTAGCTGCCACCAGACGTTTGTCTGATCGAACTGCGGACTGTCTCTTCAATTTCGCCGTCTAATAAAATACCTGACAACACGTTATTGCGTGCTGCGTACTGGTGACTAATCTGACGAGACAACGCCACTCTGATGTGCTCGACCAACACGACAGGATCTTTTTCTTTGGCACCCCACTCAATCATGGCGCTCAAAATTGCACGCAAATCGCGCACCGACACAAACTCTTGCACCAAGCGCTTGAAAAGCTCGGCCATCATTTGAATCGGCACGATACGCTGCACTTCTTTACAAAGGTCGGGATATTGACCTTCAAGGCGCGTCAAGATCTGACGGACTTCTTGAATACCAATGAAGTTACCCACATACTTGGCAAATACAAACTCAGCGTGATAGGCGATCGCCTCAATGTCGGACTTATAGCGAATCGACGCAGCCTTGAGTTGTTCAAGCTGCGCGGCTTCTACCCAAATCGCTTTCATGCGCGGCACAAGCTCGTCGCGCTCTTCATACGGAATGCCGTAGAGCTCAAGGTTCTTCACGTCATCAAAGACTAAGACATGATTCGGTAAGACCTCTCCGTCAGCCGAAGGGATTTCGGCGACAAAAATACGGTAATGATTATCGGGCAAGGCCTCGCCTTTACGCACCTCAATCGGCGGCAGGCTAATGCCTAAGCGAAAATACAGCTGCAAGCGCGCTTTATTAATTTCAGCGCGCAGGTTGACCCCACGAAAGTGCCTTTCAAGATCTGACGATAATTCAACCAGTAATTGAGTCGTGGGCGAAAAAATATCATCCTGCTCGACCGCAAAATTTTCTTGCTCCATCTGCTGCTTCTGCGGAGCAATCAAGGTATCAAGTGGCTTGATATCGTCTTTCGCATCGGTCATGCCGCGTCTTAAGCCAATAAACCCTAAGATCGCAGGCGATGCCAGTAACAGCGCCAACCCTAAAAATGTCGTCGTCGGAAAGCCCGGAATTAAGGCAAAGACCACAAGCATCGCAGCACCGATCGTCAGTGCGCGTGGCTCTTTCATAATTTGAGAGCCGATGTCACCTGCCAAGTCTTTATCGCCGCTGTCATCTGAGACCCGCGTCACAATGACGCCGGCACAAATTGCAATGAACAAGGCGGGGATTTGAGCAATCAGGCCGTCACCAATGGACAGCACCGCATACAACGCAAGCGCATCGGCTGCGCTCAGGCCCTTCTGAAATACGCCGATCGCCAAACCACCGAGCAAATTGACAAATACGATGATGATGCTGGCAATCGCATCACCTTTCACAAACTTCATGGCACCGTCCATTGAGCCAAAAAGTTTGCTTTCTTGCCCAACCTTGCCACGCAATACTTTTGCTTCAGACTGCGTAATCGCACCGTTACGCAGATCGGCATCGATTGACAGCTGTTTACCTGGCATCGCATCCAGCGAGAAGCGCGCCCCGACTTCAGCGACACGCTCAGCACCCTTGGTGATCACCACGAAGTTAACGATGGTGAGGATCAAGAAAATCACAATACCCACAACCAAGTTGCCGCCAACCACAAACTCACCAAACGCCTGAATGATGTGGCCCGCATCGCCTTCTAAGAGAATTAAGCGAGTCGTACTAATCGAGATCGACAGGCGAAACAAGGTTGTAATTAGCAAGACGGCCGGAAACGACGCAAAGTCTAAGGGCGAACGCAAGTACACGGCCACCATCAAGAGCACGACCGAGATGCTCATGTTCAAGCCAATCAATATGTCGACGAGCGCTGTTGGCAAGGGCACGATCATCATAAAGATGACCGACACCACAAACACAGCTAACACTAGATCTTGACGACCCCGCACTAGGTCAGCGACTTTGGATAAAAATGACTTTTCCATAATTGTTCAACTTTTAGAGATCAGCGTTGTTTGTTCAATACGCCAAATTTATTTAGCCTAGATTGCCGATCAAGGGCGTTTGGCACCATGGGCGTGAAGTGCTTATTCCTTACTCAAAATCTTCTGCATACGTCAGATCATCAATTTTTTTCTGCAAGCTGACCAAGGAATTATTCTTTTGCTCAACATTGACGTACGAGTCGTCTGGCATTGCTTTCAATAGATTGCGATAGCCCTGAAAAAACAAAATCTGGCTTTGCAAGTTTTTATGACCCACCCATGACTGAACGGTTGGAAATTCACGAATTGGCTGCTCGATATAGTCGAGTGTCGTTTGCAACACCTGCGAGGCTTTTTCGTCTGAGACTTTAGCTTCACCTGGTACGGTTAAAAATTTACTCACGCGCTCGACGCCGGCCACCAAGGTATTAAACAAACGAAAACCTTTGAGCTCTTGCAGAATAAGTTGTAGTTTGTTCTTATCCGTACTGGCGCGCTGGCTCGATAGATCCGAGGCAACCGCCTCTGTCAAAAACTTTTTCCATTCGCTAATTTTTGCGATTCCCTCGGTCTTGCCAAGTCGCTGAAAGATTTGGAGAACACCCTGGCTGCTAACCACAGACTGCTCGTACAAATTTAAAATTCGATCGGCTGATTCAGACGCTTGTTTAGGCGCGTGACTGAGCGCGTCTGATATGTTGATCGCTGCCGTCAGACCCGACTCGTTTTCTGCGGCAAAATCCATGAGTGCCTCAGGACCGATTCCAGCTTCTTGTAACTGGCGGTCTGAAGCAGACTTTTCGACCAACACTTTCAAAATCATTAAACCGCGCTGGCTTGAACCGCCACTGACTTGGCGCAAGATCTCTTCGAGCTCTTTTTGACTTAACTCTGAAGACCCACTTTTTTGGCGCGCAAGTGCCATCGCCTTTTTTACGAATGCCGTCGCTTCATCCGCCTGCTCAGAGATTTCTTGCGCCTCTTCGGGATCCGTCACCGAGTCGGCCGCCTCGACCAGATGTTTCAAGTAGTCTTCAAAACGGTCTTCAGGCGAGTCAGAGTCGTCCCTTGAGCCCTCAACCGCTGACAAAAACTCTTGATCCTCAACAACTTCAGCGCCGAACTCTGCAGAAGCGCTTGACGCCTTTGCCGAACGCTCACCACGCTCGGTGCGATTAGCACCCTGATTGCGCTGCAAGGCACCGGTAGGGACCGAACTTAGACCTTGTTTTACGGAGATATTGAGCATTGATGAACGAGATCGTCGATTTAATGTCGCGTGTGAGCGTCGTAGTTAATATTTGTGCTGATCGGCTGCTTGTATGATACTAAAGTATTGTTTTTAACCATAGTCAGGCATTAAATGCCACCACGACGCATTATCTGGACAAAAAAAGTCATCGGGTGGCTGGCGCTGCCCGTTGTTATTGGCGCCCTAAGCTGTGCTAACCGCGTCAACGCCCAAAACGCTTTTGATGCGCAAGGCAAGACGGATGACTACAGTACCGAGCTTCGAGCCAATGAGACACTCGGTGAGTGTTTGGTGCGGCTAAAAATTACCGACGGTGAGATCTATCGGGCAATTGAGCACATCGATATTGCCGATGACCTACAAGGGCTTGCGGCCAACACGCCAATTCGGTTAAAGGTTGACGCAGAGGGATCGGTTCGCTTGCTAAGACTACCTTTATCAAGGCGTGGATCAAGCGAGCCTGACGAACCCATTCAGGTGCCAACCAAGTTTCCCGTTCTCGTGTTTTCCCGAGAGAGCGATCGGGGCTCGGGTCTTCAATGGACTTACGTACAAGAAAACACGCGGGTCCAAGCCATCCAGAAGTCAGCTCCTTTTGACGGCAACTTCTTCAACGTGATGGATCGTCAAGAGATTCCGGATGCGGTATCTGAACAATTCACACGGATTTTTTCAGGGACGGTGAACTTCTCGAACGATCTGCGGCACCAAGCAAGCTTCTCGATGACCTATGAAGTGGCTTTCTTGGAGGACAGTCCCGTTGCGACTGGCAAAATTCTGCATGCACGTTTGGATACGTCTGGCCACCAACATCAGGCCTATTGGTGGAAAACCCAGGCAAATCAGACGGGTCGGTACTACTCGCCTGAGGGCGAGATACTGAGTGCGCGTTCGTGGAAATCACCTATCCTTTATTCGAGAAAGACCTCTAACTTTGGCATGCGACTCGATCCCTTCACTGGTAGTTGGTCGAATCATCAGGGGATAGACATTGGCGCACCGAGCGGCACCGAGGTGCGGGCCACGCAACAAGGCAAGGTGAAAGCCTTTGGTTATGAGGGTAATTATGGAAATGTGGTCGTGATCGAACACGGAAATGGCTTCGAGACCACTTATGCCCACTTAAGTCGCTTTGCGAACCTCACAACACAGCAGTCACTCAAACAAGGCGCTCTGATTGGCTACGTTGGCACCACAGGGCGCTCAAGCGGCCCCCACCTACACTACGAGCTTCGCAGGTATGGCAAAGCACTTGACCCAGAAAACACCTTTCAAGGCGGTGACGCGCCCACCCAATTAACGGGTGACGACCTTGAGCAATTTAAGCAGTTTCAACGAAGCTTAAAAAATCAAAACCTGGCAAGCGAACCGCTGCATTTTAACAATAACTAAAGGATTTGTATGGCAACCAGCCCGATCAATGGCAAAACAAGTCGTCCAGTTTCCTCGCACACGCCTGCAAACGAGCCTTCAACAAGCGCACCAGCCAGCGCAGAGCAGGCAAAGGGCAAAGCACCGCTGATTCGGCCCTTTTCACTCTCCTTGCCCCCAGAGAATCAAGCTGCCCAAACCATCGTGAAGAATATCGACGAGTCCAACAAAGAGACCGAGAGATTGACCAAACAGTCAGCCAAAGAAGAACAACTCCAAAAACTTGTAGACGAACAAATTGCGAAAGACCAACTTCTCAATGGCCCCGGCACGCGCGGTGTCTGAACGTCACTCGACCCTCTACCCCTCTGTCCCAACCCTTTCGGATATTATTCTTTAGTATAGTTTTCCTGATAAACTGCCTTGGATCAAAAAGACGCTACACGCGACAAATAGTCTTTGAGCCAAACACTCGGAACGCGATCCCAGTATGATCTTTCGCCCAATGAAATCAGTTCTCGCCCTTGCGGTAAGTTTGAGCCTGCAATTGCTTGTCGGATCGGTGGCCACCGCAGCCCTCACGAACAAGCCCATTTCGTACTTTACGGAGTCGCGCCCGCTTTCAGAAGTCGTGAGCCAAGTTCAGACTAACCTGGGAGTACCAGTTTCGCTCCGAGGGGGAGTGAATCCAGAGCTCGTCCTGCACGGTGAGATTAGCGGAAAAAATGGCCTCGAATTTGTCTCTCAAGTGGCCAGACAGCTGCGGCTTGAGTGGGCTGCAACGGACAATGAAGCATTTCTAGCCCCCGCGGGGTCTGGAGTCACTGAACAAATTCCGATTGGCAACACTGAACTCGCCAGAATAGTTGCCCGCAAACTAAACGACCAGCTCAGAAATCGCGGCTCACGAATTAGCATTAACGTCAGCCAGAATGGTAGAGATATCAACGTCAACGGCTTAAGCTGGTGGATCAGTGCGGTTAAAAATGACGTCATCGCCCGCACGATCAATGAGTCACGCAAAGAACTGATTCAAACCCTTTCTGGTCAAGCCCCCGCCAGCGCAAGCGTTGTGCAACCGCGCGATATCTCGATTAATTCGTCTCAACCAGGGGGCTTGAGTTTGCTGATATTCAAACTCAGAAATGCCTGGGCCGAAGACAAGACGGCTAACGTGGGTGGAGCGCAGCAGCTCGTGCCGGGCGTGGCGTCGATGTTTAGTCAGATCACCGGAGTTCCAAAGCTTTCTAGACCTGCCACTGCGGCGCTTCCTAACAGAAACGATCCCTCAGGCACCGCCTCTTCTATCACGCCGCTGCCTGCAGTGGCTGGCGGCTTTGGCAATTCACCGATGAATGCCCTGGTCAACAACACGTCTAAAGAAGAAGCGGTCGCTGACAACAGGCCGGTAGACGCCTACTTGAACCAACCAAGCGTCATCGCCGATCCAAGACAAAACGCTGTCATCGTGCGAGATTATGGCGAACGCTACGACGCGTACAAACAACTGATCAACTACATGGATCAGTCGTCACCGATGATTCAGATTGATGCCTACATCATCGATCTTCAAAAAAATGAAGCCACAGAACTGGGCTTTGGTCTGAATTGGTCGTCAGGCGGTTTTGGTGGAAGCAGCGTGAATCCTGGCGGCGCACGAACGCCCGTGAGCCCCAACGTCATCTTGAATTCAACGCAAGGCGCGCAGCTGCTAACACAGATCCGTGCCCTTGAAACCCGCGGCTTGTCTCAGGTCGTCAGCGTGCCGACCGTGTTGGCCTTAAATAATTTAGAAGCGGTATTTAGTACACGGCAGAGCTTTTATGTGCCGGTGCAAGGTAACCAGGATGCGTCGCTGACGGCAGTGACAGCCTCTACGTTTTTGCGCGTCACACCGATGTTCACCAATGAAGGCGAAGCAGATAACGCCAAGCGAATCAAAATGCTCTTGAATGTTCAAGATTCGTCGGTAGACAATGCACAATCTTCACAAGTGAGCGGCTTACCCACTGTCACTGAAAATCAGATTGCGACTCAGGCGATTGTGAATAATGGGGATACGCTTGTCATCGGTGGGCAAGTCGTGCGCAAAGTTCTTGATGCAGACTCTGGCTTACCCTTTTTAAGCCGCCTCCCAATCATCGGCTTACTCTTCGGCTCGCGCGCTCGTCAATATCAAGAGTTTTTAAGAATCTATGTCATCAGCCCAAGACTGCTGGGCGAAGATTCGCTGCAAGCCGCGAGTGCGTCAGTCTCGCAACCCAACGGAACTATTACGAATAGTCGGATGCTTCAGCAAGAACTACCAAAAATTATGCAAGGCACCAGTCTGCCCTCTAACCCTGACGTCAAATTGGCGCCAGGGCAAAAAGAGCAAGACGGGCAAAACTCGATCGTGACAGCAGTACCGACGATCTAAGGCCAGGGCCTTAAGCAAATACGGCGCTACCGGGCGGAGGTGCACTTCCACCATCAAATTTTTGCTGGGGCTTGGCTGGTTCATCAAACTTACTGCCAGCCATCGTTTTCTGCATGCCGTCGATCGAGTTCACATAAGCCTCTAATTGGGCACTAAACGCGTTCACGTCAGTTTTTTGTGCATCCCAGCGTCCAACGGCCACAACGCGGTTGGAGTTTGGTTCGATGGCAAAACGCGCGCCACCATGATTACTTGGCAAGAAGTTTTCTGCGAGTAAGCTCTTCACAAAAGTCTCAGCGCCTGAGTCCGGCAACTCTCCGACAAAACTCACTGCATTGAGTCCGCCGTCGGGATCCGCTACGAACGTCACAACAATGTCTTCATCAAAAGCCAAGGTGCATTGACCCTCGTCATCAAGTTCTAACTGCTCTAAACCAATATGTCGCCCAAGTTCTTTGAGAAGGTTACCGACCGCTTCCATTTTTTTAAGCCCTCATCCTAAATCATCCTAAATATAAATAATAACGCTCACGCTTCTAGTCGTTCTAGTGTACTTTAGGAGTGATACTTTAGTATAAAAATCAGTAACGGACGAATAAATATAATGCGGTTGTTGATAAAAAGCTTATGATACGAGAGGTTTCTTAACTTAAGTAGCATTGCATGGGAGTGGTGCTAACTGCATAATCAATTGGCTAGGTACAAACTTGGAAAATCTCCCTTGAACAAAAAAACCGTCCTAATTGTTGAAGATCATCCCCTCTACCGGCAAGCGCTCAGCAATCTGATCAAGGTAAGCTTACCCGACGTAGAGTTGCAGAGCACCAACTCTGCAGAAGAGGCATTGGCTACGCTCTCTAAAAAAAGCAAAAAAGAATTAGCCGACTGGACGATTTTGCTCGATCTGTCTTTGCCAGGCCTATCAGGTCTGTCTGCCGTGCATGCCTTTGCTGAGGCAGCACCGACCAGTAGTTTGGTCGTCATCTCAGCTACCGACGATAAATTACAGGTTTCAGCCTGCATCGGCTCTGGTGCCATTGCCTTTATCAGTAAATCGACTCCCCCCGACAGGGTGACTGAGTTTTTAGGACGCCTTTTAAGAGAAAAGCTCGCACACCCTGAGCTGATTACCAGCGAAGGCAACGAAAATATTGCCAATCTGAAACCAATTCGGCTCACCCCCCGCCAGATCGAGGTGCTTTTGCTCATTTTTCAAGGCAAATCCAACCGAGATATTGCGCAGACATTAGATATTATTGAGGCAACAGCTAAAGCCCACGTCAGTGCAATCTTTCGCGAACTTGACGTTGTCAACCGCACCCAAGCCCTGTTGGCCGCTCAAAAACTAGGTTTTAGAGCAGCAACCAATCATTAATCCAATCGATCAGCATATAGACTTTTGTTGGTAAACTAATACTTTAGTTAAATACCTTCAACATAGCGACTCTTGTGAAACGCTTACGTCTGCTGCTTCTGGTTTTGATGGTAGGGGCCGCAAATGCGTCCGCCCTTGAAATCGTTGATTACAACGGCAAAAGTCTTGCCGATAGTATTACGGCCGGAAAAAAAACACTCATCTGGTTTCATGCCTCGTGGTGTGCCACTTGTAAGGCACAAGAGCTTGTTTTAGCCAAGATTCCAAAAGATCAAAATAAAACTGTCATCATAAAAGTCGATTTTGATACTGCGACAAAACTTAGGCGCGAACTTAAGGTCGCCACGCAATCGACTTTTTTAATTTACAAAGACGGTAAAGAAATTGCGAGAAGTGTTGGCGTGACCGATCCGACAGCGCTCAAAAAACTAATTGGAGATTGAGAATGACCCAACACGCCTGTCGCTTCATCACCCTGATTTCGTTCGGATTGCTTGTCGCCACCTCATCCATCGCCCTCGGGCAAAACACAAGTTACACGGGCAATACCCCCCTCTCTAAAGCAAATAGTACTCAGGGTTTTAGTGGTTTCTACACGCAACTCGGGTTGGGCTACCAAAGCTTTAGTCCGAGCTTCTCAGATAGTTATTACACCTTAGGTTCGACCACGTACAGCAGTACGACGCAGAGTGGCGCGTTGCAAGGCGTCACGGGTACGCTCACGGCTGGGTACAACTTTCCGATGAGTTCCTCGTTCCTTTTGGGTATCGGCGCAGAGATTTCTCCGATCGCAGGGGCATCGAGTTCGGTGGGAGGGGCGACGATCGGTAACGTATCGATCCCAGCGGCCTCTTACCAACTCAACAATAGCTACAATCTCTTTGTCTCGGCAGTCGTTCCACTAGAAAAAATGACGGCCGTATACGGAAAAATCGGTTACAGCAAAGCCAATGTCACAGCAGGGCCTAATCTTGACGCGTTGAATTACTCCGGCTATTCGTTGGGTATCGGTTATAAATCTGTGATTTCGGGCAACGTCTACGCGTATATTGAAGCGAACTATTTTAATTATGGCAAGGTCAGTAGCTCTGGCACAGGTGTGATTCCAGGAAGCTCAACTGTTTACGGATATTCGACGAACTCAACGGCTACAGCGTTCAACATCTTGTACGGCATAGGCATTAGTTTTTAAGCGAACGGGCTTAAGACTCGCTTGCATGACAGCGGCCTATCTGGCGCGTAAATGTCGGACCACGCTCAACAGTAAAGTGTCTGCCGACACTGGTTTGTAGAGAATTTCTAAGCCAGCATCTTGTAGAAGCTTCAGTTCGTCTGGCGCCGTATCACCCGTGACAATGATCGCAGGCATATCTTCGTTGAACTCGCTGCGAATTTTTTCTACACACTCCAGCCCAGTCTCACCTATCAAACGATAGTCTGACAAAATCAAATCTGGCGATTTAGGGCTGAAAATCAAAGCCTGAATGGCGGCGTCCCCAGACTCCCCCGTGATAACTTGAGCGCCATACAGTTCTAACATCATTTTTGTCGCCTCACAAATTGTTGGGTCGTCATCAATGACCACAATAAGTGTTTGATCCAGACTCTCTAACGCCACATGATCGTCAACCGATCGGCGTTGTACAGGGCGCGTGACCGCAGATTTTTTCATCGGCAACTTGAACGAGAACGTTGAGCCAAGACCCGCATGCGTACTCAAGCGAATCGTGCTGCCCAATAAACCTGATAATCTTTTTGCGATCGACAGCCCCAACCCCATGCCCACGTTCTTCTCTCGTGCAAGTGGGCTGCGGATCTGTACAAACTCATCAAAAATTCTAGACCGCATTGTGAGAGCCACACCCAACCCGGTGTCGACGATACGAATATCAACCGACTCGTGTGTCAAGCGCGCCGCCAAGCGCACCCCCCCTTTAGGGGTGTAGCGTATCGCGTTAGTAATTAGATTTCTGAGCAGACGCTCTAATAAATGAATGTCTGTCTTGACCTGATATTCATTAAATTTTTCAGGCACCGAAATCTCAAATCTCAACTGTTCTTGTTCTGCAACTTTTAAATATTCGTGCTCTAAATTCTTAAACAAGGTATCAATCTCTTGATACTCGATGTTAATTGTCAGTGCACTCGCATCTAGCCGTGAAATACTGACCAAGGCCTCAAACATCGAATTAAGATATTCGACGCTGTGCTGCAAGCCAGTCAGATTATCTTCGATTAAGCGCTGCGTTTTTTCACCACCCGCTTTGCGCAATAGCAATTGCTCTAAGGTATTCAAGGTCAAGCTAACAGCCTGCATCGGCTGTCTTAAATCATGGCTCACCGAGGCTAAAAAACGAGACTTTGCCAAATTCGCAGCGACCGCTTCGTCGCGCTTATGCGTGATCTCAGATAACAACCGGTACACATTGAACTCGAGCGCTTTATTCACTTTAAAGGCGTCACTAAATCGGTATGCAAACATGGTTGATACAAGCGAAATCAACCAAATACCAAATGCAAGACCTGTCACGTATATTTCACTCGAGACATTGAGCAACAGCGGAGAAAGCCACAGCGCAGTGGCTGAGAACCCAAGGTAAGCCGGGAAAAATGGCGAATAGGCGAATAAGCCACCAAATAACAAGGCCACAATCGATAACAAGTAAATCAGCTGCTCGTAAGAAGACAGGTGCGGCACGATGGCCAACCAGCCATAACCAAAGGTCAGCCCGGACAGCATAGTGGCGCAGGTATATAAATAAAGGTAGCGCTTAGCACTGGTGGGCTTTTTTTCAAAACAGCCGGAATCTCGATAACCGTACATCAAGACCGAGCGAAATACCGTGCTTACCAGTCCGACTCCAACCCAAAGCAATAACTCAAGCTCGAGGTCGGTGTCCCAAAAGAACGCCGTGAGCAACAAGACAACGCTTGTGGTGCCAAGGTTCGCAATATACAAATTTTCGCGTAGGTACTCTGCTTGGATAACCGCTAAATCACCACCCAGCGCCGACTCTATGTTTTCAGGCCTTGGCGTTCGAAATTTCATGGTTATACTTTTGGCAAAATGATAAAGAGAAGTATCACTGCTAGACCTGCCATTAGCCTAACCACAATGTTAGTCGGGCTAGTCTGCATTTTTTTTATTGTCACCAAAGAAAATCAAATCAAAACTGCACGCGTTAACGTGGTGCACTTTCATGAAAAAAACCGCGAACCCAGTCTCACTGAGCTCTCACCGCCCAACGAATATACACCCAAACATGTCGACAATTTACAGTTTCGCACTGTCGAACTCGTGGGTACGTTTTTGCCCAATCAAGAGATTTACCTTGCTAATCGTACGGCGACAAATAATTCAAAACCCAGTAGTAAAAAACCACTAGGCTTTCACATCCTCTCTCCCTTTCTACTGGAAAGTGGAAAGATTGTGTGGATCAATCGGGGATGGATCGCACGCGATCCGGCGAATCGCAAAAAAATCCCTACGGTGGCCCGCCCGGACGGCGGTCAGACCATCACCGGTTACGTTGCACCAAGCACGACCGACCTCTTTGAAATCGGCCACACGGTGAATCACAAGATTGATGGACGCGTGATCGCCCTGCATTTTCACCCACCAGCTACTGGCCAAGAAGTTTTAAACGGTGATACGTATCCGTTTGTCATCACCCAAACGGGTGCCGGAGCTGATCAGTTAGTTCGACCCGCTCTGGGGTACATTCAAGAGGTCAACTATTCTTTCGAGCTGCGTACGTGGTGGTTCATACTACTGATCACCGTCGGCTTCTGGTTTCTCAGCGGGTTGGTTTTTATAAAAAGGCAGGGTAATCCCGCGCCTGGCTTCCCCCGCTGAACAAGGCCATCGAGCTGGTTGATGCTCGCTCAATACGTTTCAACTATTTGAAATATCAACCAATTATCTTTATGAGCTTGAGCGGGTTTCTTGATAAACTAATACTTTAGTTTAATAAACTTGCGCCGGCCACAAACGCTTCAGCCTTAGTGATCGTTGACTCCAACGGCAAAGGTCTGGCAGATAGCATCACGACCGGAAAAAATACACTCATCAGCGATTAGGGCGGTCTATGCATGCTTGAATCGATCATCGTCATCAGCCCAAAAGGGTTTCATGATGACATCACTCGGACGCTGCGAGCCGTTCAACCCAATCTTCGTGTGCACTGCGTGGATAGCTTGATTGAACTGATGTTGCTGGATAAAGATCTGCCTGCAGAGTCAAGGCTTATTTCGTTTTTAAACAATGTCATCGTGCCTGCCTTCACCTTAAAAAAAATGAAATTTGGGGCAATCAATTTTCATCCTGGAACGCCAGACTATCCGGGATATGCACCATACAGCTTTGCGCTATATGAAGGTGAGCAGCGACATGGTGTCACCGTGCATGAAATGGTTGAGAAAGTTGATGCCGGACGGATTCTTGCCCTCGACGTCTTTTCAATCGAAGCTGAGTACAAGCAGGCACAGTTAGTGGATTTATGTATCGAACGTTCAAAAAACTTTCTGTCTAAACTTGCGCCAGTACTCGTACGTAAAGAGCTTCCGTCATTTGTTGATGTCTCTTGGGGTAAGCATAAATTTACACGTGCACAGTTTGCTCAATATTGTGAACTGCCCGCCGATATTTCTCACGCCGAACTGCACTTACGCATTCGAGCCTTCGGCGCAGGTGACGGCAAGCACTCATTATTTTTGTGGCACGCAGGGAAGCAATATCTCTACCAAGATACCGATCGTTCAAACAGTAACGCTGAATGTATCGAACTCTACGGCAACACCTTTAGTGCCGCTCAACAACTTTTGCCCCAATGCGTTTAGGCCATTCCCGTCTGAACTATTTATGACTCCTCGTATGACGACCTGAGAATCTATATGTACTTAAACGATTTACGCCTTGCAAATGAAACCGCTTATATCTCAGAGCAAGCAGTCTCTAAAATCCAAAAGTTGAATCCGAGCGTCGCGGCGAAGGCAGTTGACACCTTCTATCAAGTCGCAATGCCAGAACTTTTTAAACATGGCACCCACGTCCTGTTTACTGTACCTGCTGCGTATTCTCCACAATGTTCAGCCAAGCACTTGCCTGGTTACGTAAGGGATGCAGAGAAATTTAAGGCACTTGGGGTGGATGCGCTTTGGTGTTTGGCCGTCAATGATCCCTTTGTCATGAACCGCTGGGTCACTGCAGCAGACCCTAGCGGTGAGAAAGTATTTTGGATTAGTGACGGTGCAGCTGAAGTCAGTCGTTCAATGAATCTTGCCGTCTGCATGGAGGCAATGGGTCTAGGGACGCGTTGCCGCCGAGCGGGTCTCTTGATCGTCAAGGGCCGGATCTTGCACGTATCTTTAGAGCCACCGGCAGAGTTTTATATTTCTAGCAGCGACTACATGCTTAAAGTTGTAGAGGCGTATTTAAAGTGAGTGCTTATATCGAACTGAGTGCGCAAGCCAAGCAAGAGCTTGAGGCAGCAGGCGCTTCTGTCAACGCATTAGAACTCGAAGGCGTTCGTGTGCTTGCTTGGGTTGAACGCTGGCGTGCCGCGCCCTTGGGTGATGACACTCTGAATGGGTGGGCGCCGATCGATGCAACCGTCACTTTTTCTGACGGCATGCAGGCGGGTAAATCTGTACGTATGCGTCTGTCTTTGTTGCTAGCCGACACGATGCCCAATCTCGAAAGTCATCCCCATTGGGTTGCCTTCACTCAGGCGATTGCAAGTAAATTTGCTCCGGTGGTGATGGAAATTGATGAGCAATCCTCACGCCTGAGTTTGACTTACGAGCAACTTCTCTATCAAGGTACCGAGCCGCACGTGACACTTTATTGTGAAAAGTTAGCGTACCTTGCGTCGGTTGTCTTACCGGCAATCTTGCGTATTCGACTTGAGGCATGGACACTGGACGACGTGCGTAATCTCGCGCAACAAGTTCTTAATGAGGCTTTAACGTTGGGGTATCAGCAATGAATGATGATGTGATGCTGACCCAAATGCATGATGCCCTTGTAGAAATGGGCTTAAAGCCCGTTGCCGCCCTTCTTCCAGAAGATGGCTCTTCATTACTCGGCACGTCTGCAGCCATGCAGTGGACAATTGAGATTGTCCCAAATTTATTAGCCGAGTTAAATTTAATGCGAACCTCAGATGAGGATCATTTCGTTAACCTGGTCACTGCAAGTGAGTCAGCCCATGATGAGCAGCATTGGGCAGATATTGATTTATTTGCGAGAGAGATGGGAAAAGCGGTACGCCCCGTTCAGCTCATCCGTCATGAGGCAGAGCTTGCTTGCTTTGTGCAGGGAAGAGCTAAGGGTATTGAAGGCCTCATCGGACTCATTCCAGAGCTCCTGACCATGAACCGTTTTGCCTTAGTCACTTTGTTTGAGCCTTGGATCGACTTGGCTCGTGGTCAGCTCAATCTAGAGACTGCTGGCTTGAAAGCTGGCGCTGCCTTGGCCCAACAAAGCGGAGGTGAGCGCTAATGCCACTTGGTCGCATCAATTCCACCACGAGCAATCAAACTCAAGCCCTTGAGCTGGACCAGCTTTCCCCTCAGGGTAAAAAGCTTAACCAAGTATCCAATCTATCGGGGCTCTCAGCAAGTGAGCCTGGTCGACCTGCCCTTAGCCCACAAGGACGGCAGAATAGCTCCATTCAAGAGACGAGTTTCACAAACACCACGCTAAAAGGCAAGCTAAGTACTGCCTTTGCAAAAGAGGCAAGAGGGCTTGAAAAGGGTTATGTTGAAATCAAAGAGCTTGGCGATCACACTGCCTTTAAACACTTAGATAATCTGTTTACAGGTAATAAAGCTGGCTTTACGCAAGCTGCAAACTTTGGCAAAGTCATCTCTGGTTCGCACCTTCTGACCAAACAAGAAACCATTGCTTTATCTGAAGAAATCACAGCGGGGGTCGGACTATTTTCTAAAAAATCATGGGATGTGGGCCGCGGTATTGCAAGTGGCATTAGTTCTGCCTCTAGTTTTGACTCTCTAAAAGACTCTGTTGCGAATGTTCCGTTGAATAAGATTGCAGTCACCAGCGCGAGCGGCATTAATACTGCGTTTGCCGGTATTGCAGTTTTAAAAAGTTCGACAGAATTAGCTCGAGATCTTACGTTAGATGCGTTTGCGCATAAAGACCGAGCCACAACTCAAGCGCTACTCAAGAACTACGATCC
This sequence comes from Gammaproteobacteria bacterium, assembly GCA_030832095.1. Lineage (GTDB taxonomy): Bacteria > Pseudomonadota > Gammaproteobacteria > Burkholderiales > Burkholderiaceae_B > Zwartia > Zwartia planktonica. The sequence goes on from JAURJT010000028.1 coordinate 111,504, forward strand.
AGGGACTGGAACATTTACGGATCCTGCAACAGGCAAACCTGTTTCTGAAGACGATAATCGAAAACTAACCGCCCAATTAAAAGAGCTTCTCGACAAAAAAGGGAGTGATCGTTCACGTACGTCTGGTCAAATTGCGGGCGATCGGTTGTCAACGATTCGCGACACGGCAATTTCGAGTGCCAGCGTTGTGAACTCAGCCTTATTTGTTGCCGGTGCGGCGGCTAAAGTGGCCCCAGGTTTGAGCCAAGCGATCTCTGCGGTGAGTGCAGCAAAAACCACCTGGCAAGCCACGACCAATATCGTTGCGCTGAATAATATTCAGCACGCTGCCAAGCAAGCGAAGGGTGATGAGTTGTTGCAGGCGATTGCGGCGCATGTTTCTCAAGAGCGGGTGTACAACAGTCGTAAAAATCTTGTGAGTGCTGCCGTGAATTTCACCGCCGTAGGCGTGGGGATCGCTGCCTTGGCCGCGGGCCCGGGGGCACCTGCTGCCTTGGCAGTGGCGTCAATTGTGACAACTGCAGCCACCACCGCTGTTGGCCTAGGTACAACCGCTTTTGAATTGGGGCATGCCTACCAACTTAGCGAGCGTCGCAAAGAAGGCTCTGCAGACGCCCTCGCTTTATTTAAAGAAGCCGTTGGTAACGACGCGCTTTCTGAGGCTAACAAAGCCGAAGCCTTTAAGGCACTCGCTGATCCAAAGAATATTGGCTTAGCCGAGCGCGCATTGATTGACCGCCTACAAAATGGCTCGCCTGAAGAAGTCAAAGCAGCCGTTACGTTTTTAGAGAATTTTGGTTTGTCTAAAGGGACCATCAGCCAATTAAAGTTAGCGAGTACAGAAAAGGCGCTTACGGCTTTGCAAAGTGCTTTGTATAGCGACAAGGTGAAATTGACCCTCGCTGGGGCCAAGCAAAGCTTTTCATCCTTAGGTAAGGTCTTCGGGATCTTGCAGTTTGCTTCTTTTGTGAAAGGCAAATGGGATCGTTTTCAGATCAAGCGTGAAAATGGCGGCTTTGCGCCCTTTGAAAGCCTCATCACAAAATCAGCCCGTAAAGGCACCGCAAGCCTGATTACTGGTCTGGATTCACAGATACAACAGCGAAAAGACGGCAAAGTCAGCGACTCGTTTGCAAAATTACGTGACAAATATTTGAAGATTCCGCAGCCAAAAATCTATTCCGTCAAGCGCGAACCCGTCACGATCGGGGCAACTTTCGATATCGGAGAAAGCACGTGGGATCCCAAAACCGGACAGTACAACGACTTTTAAGAACCCTTTAGAATTAGGAAATCAATCATGGACCGCAGCACGCTCGTATCTCAATGGATGACTGAGGTCAGCCTGGATTCACTAGCATTAAATGCAACCAATCGACTATGCAGTTTTAAAGCGCTAGATCGTTTTGCTGTCACGCTTGAGTGGCCTGATAGTAGTGAAGATCTCTTCATTGCGATCGATTTAATGCCCAGCACAGGTGGTGAATTACGAAAAAAACGTTTAGAGCGCTCAATGGAGCTGAATGCGTACACGCTAGAAACCCGTGGCGCTGCGATCGGCTGGGATTCAGTCAGGGATATGTTGGTTTTATCGTATCGCTGTTCTGTTGAAAATTTGTCGGCGCAAAACTTGAACGATCTTGTCGTCAATTTAATCGAGACCTCGCAATATCTGGCCGATGAGTTGGTGTTCGAAGCAGACGTTGTATTGCAAGAACAGGTGCGTAATAGCGGGAACAAATGGTTTCAACCTATTCAAGTGTAGCGAAAGGGTGACAGCGGTTTATTGACTCGCCTTATTTGGCTCACCTGCTCGTTTGATTTCGTTGCGAGCATCTTTCGTGCTTCTAGTTTGAGCGAATATGATAGAAACCTTCAATGATTTACCACTCTGGGCACAAGTATGCACGATTAGCCTGCATGGGCTATTCGTCATCTTCATATCACTTGGATGTATGCGCTGGCTTCGTAAACGGTACGAACCGTTACAACAAATCATACCTGTGGGGCCTTTCTTCGTTGCCATTTCTACTGTGTTCTCTTTATTACTGGCATTTCATGGAAGCAGTATTTGGTCGAAGCAAGAGCGCGCCGAGCGGGCATTGATCCAGGAAGAATTGACTCTGCATCGACTCAGGCAACTTGCACAGACTGATGTGCTGAATCACCCAGAGGTAGCGCAAGCGGCGAACCGCTATGCTCAAGCGGTGATTAATCATGAATGGCAGGTAATCAAAAATCGGCAAGGATCTGAGGCTGTCGAAACAGCATTGCAAGAACTTCGCAAGGCCACCCTAAAAATAGATCGCGATATTACACCCGCAGTGCATAGTTACGTGCTGCGTTTATTTGATGATCTTGTTCGCTCGCGCCAAGAGCGCTTGTGGCTAAATTCGCAACCTCAAAAATACAAGATCTGGGCCGTCATTCTCTTATTGGGTTTGCTTAGCCATCTGGCGATCGTACTGGTGCATTTAGATAAACCCAAGGCGTGTAAGCTTGCACTTTACCTGTTTGGGGTCGCGACAAGTCTGGCCTATTGGCTATTACTCGATACTGAGGATCCGTATCAAGTTTTTTCTAAACTTAATCCAGCGATGCTGCTTCAGTGACATCCGTCCGGCCTGGGGGCCGAGGGTTTCCGCGCAAACCGGTCGACCAGTACGCACAGCCAAACTCTTCGGACCTGAGTCTACACATCAGACCCTCCAAAATACGCAAAGAGCCATTCAATCCAGCAAACCTCAGGCCACGTGTTGGCTAAGCGTTGGCTTAATCTTCACAAAACCAAGATTTGTGCGGTAATACTGCAAGACCAATGGCTTCGCGCCAAACGATTGCTGAGTGCACGAACATGTCGTCGAATGTATCAACGGCATTTCGTTCGACGGACCAGGGTTAGCAGTCTACTCATGGAGCATTAACGTATGGCTTATTCAGTTGACGAGCAAGGCATGTTAAACGTACTTGAGCAGCACATTGCCGCAGAAATGCAAGGCGACATGGCCACCACGATGGCAACCATGACCGCCAACCCGCATCTTTTAAACGTCCCCAATATGATTGGTGGCGATGGTTACGAAGGCGTCAAACAATTTTACTCAAACCATCTTGTCGGAAAGTTCTTTCCTCCGGATGTGAAGTTCGAGACAGTGTCCGTTACGGTGGGGCGCACAAGAGTCGTGCAAGAGTTAGTCGTTTCGTTTACTCACACTGCAGAAATCGAGTGGATGGTTCCTAACATCACACCAACCAATAAAAAGGTCGAAATCGCCTTTGTCGTGGTCGCCGGAATCGAAAACCTTAAATTGACGCACGAACACATTTATTGGGATCAAGCCAGCGTGCTGGTGCAACTTGGCTTACTTGATCCGGCAGGGCTGCCGGTGACGGGGCCAGAGAGTGCCCGTAAGCTGCTGAGTTACTCAAGCGCTGATTAACGGAGTGACTCAAGCGCGGATTAAGACAACTGCGTCAAGCAGTGTTAGGCACGCTGCACGTGGAGCATGCTGTGACCATATGCCGCGTTTAGTCAATCACGATATTTTCGGAAAAAAGCCTCAAAGAGCGTTATGGCTGCCATCACACAGAACGCCATTCTTTGAATGCTTGCAACCACAGAAATAGACCCTCTTTGATTCACTCGCATCAAACTTAGTGGGCGAAAAACTGCTGCCTTGATGGCTGCCGTCACAGAACGGCTGCTTTTTACTTTGGCCGCACGAGCACCAGTAGTAACTCTGACCCGCAACAACTTCAACAGCATACGGTGCTTTTTGAGCGATTTTTGGTTGCATGATTCATTACCCTTGTTTAGATTTAGCTTTCGGATCATCGGCCCTCATGCCAACATCCACAAGAAAATGGCGGCTAGAATGAACCTCTTAAGCTGATTTTAATAACAACACGAACAAAAATGAAGTTATATAAATTAGTCCCTACGTCACTATTCTTTTTTTTCCGCCGCAAGCAGCTACTGCGCAATGCCGGTGTATCCACAATTTTTCAAGTATTTGACTGCCAATCACATGCTCAATACTAGGCGGCTCTCAACGCACCCGAGATCAATGCAGCCCTTGACAACACTGCTTCAACACATCTGGCTGTTAACCTTATTGACGCTAGCGGGTTGCGCTGCCATCCCGCTCACAAGCGCTGATATCGACTACTTTCAACCCCCCATCGTTGCCACTGTGGCGCCTGAGCGTCCCATCACAAAGTACAGCCTTTATAACAACACCATTAAAGTCAACTTGGCGCCGATGCGCCCGATCATCCCAACCTATAACAACAAGGGAAATCTCTTAGCGAGTTGGACTCCGCATCCGCAGGGGGTCGCAAACAGACCAACTGTGGTCATTGTTCATGGCGGTCACGGGCTGACACCCGGCGACTTTGCGACGGCTGTTTGGGCGCGCGATCAGTTGGGTGCCAACACACTCGTTCTCGATAGCTACTGGAGCAGAGGTCAGGATGAAAACTGGGCGACCTACACTCGGCTCGGTGCTAATGCCAGAACCTTAGATGCCATTGCTGCTGGGAAATGGTTGTTAAACCAAGGGGTTGATCAGAAAAAGTTGTTTTTGATGGGTGGCAGTCAAGGTGGATGGACCGTGCTGCGTACCTTTACAGACGAACCCTTCATCGCTGAGCAAGCTCGCGGCTTATATCGGGCAGGCTTTAGTTTGTATCCCAACTGCAATAGCAAAGGCTGGCGAGACGATCCAACGCTTGGCCCCTATTGGGGACCCGTACTAGTATTTACAGCAGGTAAGGATACTGCAACGCCGCCCGAGCGCTGTCCAACTCGCGTCTTTAAAGACGCAACCGCATGGACACACTACCCAAACGCCACGCACGGTTGGGATACCTCAAACCGAGGCGCCCACACCCCCTCTGTTGACGGCGAATGTGGCAAGGCGTTAAACGTTTTCAATCAATTCGCTGTTTGCCGCTCGGATGCGGCGACCAATGATATGCATGCGGAAATAAAAGCCTTCATTGAGGGGCTAGAGTAGCCCGCACACTACTTTGATCTGATGTACAGCGCGCCGCTATCGCCATACCCATCAATGCCCGCACACTTGTTACCATACGCATCGCAGATCACCACTTTGGTGGGCCGATTTTGCGCATGAGCGTTGGTGATCGTTTTTTCAGCTGCAATCACTACCAAGGCCAAGGCGATCACGGTTAAAACTGCTTTTGTATAGAAGTCTGATTTCATTTTTTTCCTTAATGCCAACGCATATCTCACCCTTAAGCGCGAGCTTGCTTCACTGTAGAGTCACGCTTCGGCTATTGCTCTGCCACGCGCTATTTAGGCACGTGAGCAGAATACTCTTTCACCTTTAATCAATTTTTGCGCCCGAGAACTCAACAACCTCTCCCCACTTTACGATTTCGCTTTTCATGTAATCGGTTAACTGCTGAGGTGTTCCACCCATGATGGTGTACCCCAGGTTCGTCATTCTTTCGCGAAGGGCCGGCTTGGTCAGTACCGTATTCACTGTTTGATTCACTTTTTTCACAACCTCAGGCGAGGTGCCCTTGGGTGCTAAAAAGGCAAACCAGGTTGTGGATTCAAGCTCTGGAAACCCTAGCTCTTTTGTGCTGGGAACATCTGGCAAAACGCTGGTGCGCGAATCAGCCATAATCGCTAAGGCGCGCAAGCGACCATCTTTAACAAGACTAGCAATTGCCATGGTGCCCGGAAACACTGCCTGTAAATCGCCACCAATTAAATCTTTGTTGACAGCTGCGGGGCTGGTATAGGGCACATGCACCATCTGCACGCCCGTTACCTTTTTATACAGCTCTGCTGCAAGATGCCATGAGCTGCCACTGCCGGTCGAGCCAAAATTCAGCTTGCCTGGATTTTTCTTTGCATATTCGGTCAAGTCGTTCAATGTCTTAATTGGCAGTTTTGCATCGACTGCGATGACATTTGGAATCGAGCCGATCAACACGATTGGTTCGAAATCATTGATCGGATGAAAAGGCTTTGCCTTGTACATGGTGACGGCAGAGATCAAGGTGCCAGGCCACGAAAATAAAAGGGTATAGCCATCGGGTTCAGCCTTCGCTGCGTGCGAGGCACCAACATTGCCGTTTGCGCCAGGGCGATTCTCAACAATAAACGTCCCACCTAAGGCACCACCTAATTCTTCGGCCATCAAACGGGCCAAGGGATCAGAACTACCACCAGGCGCCGAAGGCACAATGACTTTCACAGGACGCGCCGTAGGCCAGGTTTGCGCTAGGCTGATTGAGTGAGCCCCCACCAAGAGTGCCGTCAATAAAACGGTCTTGGCAACATACGATCGTGGTGGCCTGCTTTCTTTAGTACTCATGTCGTCCCCTTTGAGCTTGTCTTGTGCAGACTAAGATTTTTTGTTGAATGGTAGTTGCAAAAACATAGTAAATAAAAATTACGCGTCTAAGCAAATCTGCGTATCAAACACGTTAATGATCAAGCGTTTGTTTTCTGATTACACGTAAACTGTTATCGCGATTGCGTCAATATATGGGCTTCAAAAAAACAAAGGTGTGATCACCGAAGTCATATTGGCATTTATTGAGCATCTGAACATTCGGGACAAATTCTTCAAATAATTTGTAATTTTTTGAATCACGCACTTTGAAATTCACAAATTTAGTGCCATCGTTATAGCCCAGCACCAGTAAGCCATTTTCTTTGAGTACCGCATGCGTGCCCAATAACAGCGCTTCGCAATCTTCTAGCTGATTCATTCCAAAGCCGATCAAGCCGTTGGCAATGATCGCGTCAAAAGAGCGAGGCGCATAGTGTTGCAACAGCTCGCCGGCTGATCCGATCGTATGATGACCCCGATTGCCGTAAATCGCTTTTTTAGGCTCTATATCCATTGTCAACAAGTCGGCGTCTAAGCGCTTAGGATAATGCCAGCTACGCTTATCTGTGCCTAAGAACAGACAACGAGCACGATCAGTCTGTTGTTTAAAGCGCGCGTTGAGTAAAGCGAAAATCTGATTTTCAAGAAACAACCGATTTTCAGACTTCAACGGAAACTCAACGCCCAGAGTCAATGCGAGATGAGGCGACAACTTAAACAGCAGTAGCTTAAGTTTCGTGGCGAGTCGACTCATTCTCATTACTCCAGTGTGGCTTCAATCCTGCAATGTTATCCCGCTGGCACGAATAAAAGTGGTCCAACGCTCAAACTCTTTTTTGTTGAAGGCGACAAAATCCTCGACCGAACCACCCATCATCTTTGCACCGGCACCTTCAAATTTTTCGCGAACGTCAGGCATCTTCAGGATGGCATTAAACTCGGCGTTCATTTTATTGATGATGGCCGGAGGGGTTTTTGCCGGCGCCCAGATTCCATACCAAGCTGCGACATCAAACCCGGGGTAGCCACTTTCGGCGACCGTAGGAACGTCGGGCAGCGTCGGAATGCGATACGAGCTACTCACGGCCAAGGGGCGCAGCGTGCCAGCTTTGATGTGTGGGGTTGAGGTTGCGACACCATCAAAACCAAACGTGACTTCACCTGCAAAGATTGCAGTCATTGCTGGGGCTCCGCCTTTGTACATGACTTCAATCACATCAATCTTGCTCATCAGCTTTAAAACATTAAAACTTAAACTCGGCGAGGCACCAATCCCTGTACTGGCGTGGCTCAGTTCACCTGGTTTCGCTTTTGCCGCTGCAATCAACTCTGCCATGGTCTTATACGGAGACTTTGACGATACGATAAGGACGTTGGGCACTTCAGCGACGGTGGTAATCGCCGAAAAATCATTGAGTGGGTGGTAAGAAGGATTCTTAGCCAACGCATGATTCACAGCGTGAGTACCAAAGGTGCCTAGGATAAAAGTGTAGCCATCCGGAGCACTTCTTGCGACAGCTAACGCTGCGATCGTGCCACCCGCACCAGCTCTGTTCTCAACGACGACCGATTGGCCCACGCGTTCAGATAATTTAACGGCCAAGGTACGCGCCAACACATCAGTCGTCCCCCCCGCCGGAAACGGCACCACGAGCTTGATCGGTTGATCAGGATAGGCGGCTTGAGCCACCTCAAGCGAAGACATTAGCGTTAGGCTAATGAGTATTTTTTTTGTCAGGTCTTTCATTTTGTCTCCCATTTTTTGAATAGTTTTTTATTTGAACTATGCACCGTCAAAATAATTCTTGCGGGCACCAAAGTAGCTTTGCTCATTGCAAAGTAAATTTCTATGCCCAACATCCTAAATCTTTGCTATCGACACCGTAAATCTTTGCTCATCACTGTGGGCAAGTTATTCTGATAATTGGCGCCCAACGATTACTCTGGTATCAAGAATTCTGTCACCAGTTTGATGAGTTCGACCACACCCAAGACGACGACAAGTACCACTACACCCACACCAAGCGCTAAGGGCACACTTACCCATCCAAGCGAGCTTGATGTTAGCGCGTAGAGCGCCAGCGCCACTACTAGGGATAAACCTATGGCGATCGCCTTGCCAAATCGAATCGTGGCACGCAGGACTGGGAACCGTGCAAGGCCGTAAACGACTACTGCGGGGCCTTTGTCAAAAGGGCTCATCGCTGGGCTCACACCCGAGGGATTGCCTTTGGTGGGGTCCGCACCCGCGTTTGTGTTTGTGCCATGTTCTGCGCCACCGGCCGCACTTGCATCACTGATCGCACTCTTCGTGCCTGTTGGCGCGCTGGCAGGAACGGCATTGCGCTGCGGCTGCTCAAGCAACACTTGTTTGCCCTCAAGACTCGCAATGCGCTCGGCAGCCAGTAATCCGAAGCTTCCTGACTTGATGAGCCCGCCAATGTAAGCAGAGTCTTTACCGCCCTCTAACCCGCCGGTCGTCGCGCCTGCCGCGAATAATCCGGGGATCGGCTTGGCGTTTGCATCGAGCACCTGCGCGTGCCCATCGATATCGATCCCGACCATCGTGTAAGTAATGCCAGGACAAATCGGGATCGCCATCAGTGGCGCACGCTCAATTGGCAGCGGCGTGACCATGTTTGAACGCGGGGTCAAAAGTGCTTGCAAACTTCCGTCAGCTAACGCATGGTTGTATTGGGTCAAGGTCTCAACAAAGGCCTCAAGCGGCACACCCATTTGCGTCGCCAAATCGGCCGCTGTCTCAGCACGCAAAATTGTGCCACCCGCGCGCTCGAGCAACGGGTTTGCCGGTATGCGTGCTGAAGTGCCCGGCCCATCCCAAATTGTTTGATCGAAGATCGCAAACATCTTCTCAGTCGTTGCACGGGCGGCCAACTCGTTGGCGAGGTGTACGCCCGAGCGCCCTTCATCTACAAAACGTTTACCGGTGGCATCGATGACGATACCTGCCGTAGCCAGGGCATCCACTTCGGGGTACGGCCACACCTGATCATTATGTTTGGCATCGCTACACAACACGTGGCCGTAAAAGCGATTGCCCTCGGTTAACGTCGCCCCTGCTGCCAACGCCATCGTTAAACCATCGCCGCGACCGGTTCGAGCGCCGCGTTGGAACACAGAATCAAACGAGGCACCGATATGCTTTTCGAACAATGTGCGGTTGGCCTGAAACCCGCCATCTGCCAGTACACAATAAGGTGCTCGCCAGATTTTGTCTTCGCCCTGACACACGCCGCGCACGCCTACGCAACGGCCTTGCTCGAGCAGTAGTTCAGAGGCGCGTGCACCCAATTGAAGCGTACCGCCACGTTCAACTAGCTCAAGCGCGAGCCGACGCAAAATCAAATCTGGGCCGCGTTCTTTCCAGTCGATCCCCGCCCTCAAGGCACGAGGCGGCGCCATGCACCAGCGATACCCTTCTTGCGGATTGAAGCGCATGAACTTTGCGCCCTTGCTCTGCAACCACGCGATCAGTCTCGCGCCGTGTTGGGCTAACGCGCTGGCAAGCTCAGGCTTAGCCTCACCACCAGTCACGCGTGCAATATGCTGTTCTAAATCCAGAACCTCTCGAAAGGGATCGCGAAAACCGATATGCAGAATGCCACCCGATTGACGCGAATTGTTCGGGTAATCCACGCCCTCACCTTGTTCGAGTACGAGCGGTCGCAATCCAAGCTCAGCCGCACGCACGGCGGCAGTGAGCCCAGCGATGCCGCCGCCGATCACAATCAAATCGTATGTTGGATTACGCTCTGTCACAGTCAATTTTTTTTCTCTAATACTTTTAAACTAGTCGTCAGTGATACGACTCTTGCCTTTACTTACCAAGAGAAATCGGCACGATCTTTGCGGCGATGGCAGCAGCCTGCCACAGCTTTAATTCTTCATCAAAGAATATGTCCATCTCTTTGGATGTGCCGCCCATTGGATCAATCGCTTGTTGGTTAAACTTTTGAATCACTTCAGCAGAGCGCAAGATTACGTTGATCTCTTTATTCAACAAATTCACAATCGCATCTGAGGTACCGGCAGGCGCAGAGAGCCCCATCCAATAACCCGTCGCAATCGGTGGCAAGCCGGCCTCAGCCAGGGTTTGCACGTCAGGCAAATAAATCGATCGTTTGGCCGAGGTCACGAATAAGGGTTTCAGATCACCACGCTTGATGAATTCACGCTGCGCTGAAATCGTGCCAAAGTAACCCATCAGGTTGCCGCCCAACACATCCGTCACGGCTGCCATCGCGCCCTTGTAGGGGATGTGGTTGACCTGAACCTGTGTGCGGTCAGCAATGAGTTCCATCAATAGGTTGTGAATCGTGCCAATACCCGACGAACCGTAGGTAAACTGACCCGGATTTTTTTTCGCATAGGCAATCATGTCTTGAGCATTGTTAATGCCCATCTTGGGTGTGACAGCAAATACGTTATCCGCGACGCCTAGCAAAACGATATTTCTCATATCCTTTTTAAAGTCGAACGGCAAGTTCGTATAGACAAAGGGGTTGATGGCCGTGGTGATCGTTGTGAGATACAACGTGTAGCCATCGGGCGCCGACTTTGCGACCGCGTTGGTGCCAATAATCGTATTCGCCCCCGCCCTGTTCTCAATGACAACGGGCACCTTCACCCGCTCGCTGAGGCCACGCCCAACTTCACGTGCCAGAAAGTCAGTGGAGGCGCCTGGTGGAACACCCAAGACGATCTTGATGGGTTTGTTGGGATAGATCTCTTGCGCCTGTGCCGCGCCGCAGTATAAAAGGGTGTTACAGAGTAGCGCTGCAACCGCAAAGCTTGGCGTGACTGCGATGATGATTTTTTTAAACATATTTATAAGCTCCTATTTGTTGTAATGACTGCAGCAACTTATCTTGTCGCCTCAGTTTTTTGACCGTCGCAATCTGTCTTCGTAGCATTCGGCAATCTCAACATTTTTTTATTTTTGTTTTGCGCCGCACTATGTCAAAATGTTGCAAACACTTTACCCTGAACAACAGGGCGTTGCCAGCCCACTATAACAACAACTCAACCGAGAGACCTCATCATGCCGTTTTACGAAAAAGGTAGTACCAAAATCCATTACCGAGAAGTCGGCTCAGGCTTTCCAATGTTGATTTTGCCCGGCGGCGGTCTCAACGCCACCACCGCCTTTTGCACAACGACCTCCCCATTTGACCCGATGGAAGAGTTTCGTGGCAGCTATCGCTGCATCATCGCAGACTCGCGTCACGCCAATCGCGGCTATTCGTCAGGCCCGCTTGAAGTGGATCGCCCTTGGGATGCCTATACCGATGATCAACTCGGCTTGATGGATCACCTGGGCATCGATAAATTCTTGGTGATGGGCTTTTGTATCGGCGGGCCGTACATCTGGAATCTGCTCAAGCGCGCTCCTGGACGTGTTGTGGCGGCCATTCATGCGCAGCCCAGCGCCTATCGGCCAGAAATGCCCGAGCTGTTTCGTGGCGGTAACATGAAAGACTGGGCACCTACGCTTTGCTTGCAGCGCCCTGAGGTCACCATGGAGATGGCGCATGCATTTTTAACCAACATGTACACCAATCGAAGCGACTTTGTGTTTACGGTTGATCGCGATTTTGTACGCCAGTGCAAGACGCCAACCTTGGTGTTGCCGGATGACAGCGTGCACCATCCTTACGTGGTGGCCAAAGAGGTTGCTGACCTGTGCCCAGGCGCAGAAATCAGCATTTTCCCTTGGAAGCAACCCACAAGTTTGGTGCCGCAAGCGGTCGCGCATATCCGTGAGTTTCTGGCTAAGCACGCACCGAAGTAGGCGAAACACGGCAACTCAAGGCTGTCGGCATATCTGATGCGACGCCTTGAGTTAGCTTAAAACGAAAGCCTTTGTGGACTAAACCGCCAGCAAGTGGCAACTCACCATACGCCCTGAAGCCAGCAAAGTTTGTGCTGGAGCTTCAGTTTTGCAACGCTCAAGCGCGACTGGGCAGCGTGTGTGAAAATGACAACCGCTTGGCCGTTTGATGGGGCTGGGCACATCGCCCTGCAACACCGTACGCTGTGTTTTTTTCTGTGGATCCGGCACCGGCACCGCAGACAACAACGCCTTGGTGTACGGATGCATCGGATCAGCAAACAATTCGCGACGCTCTGCCAACTCAACGATCTTGCCAAGATACATCACCGCCACCCGGTGGGTCATGTGCTCGACAATGGCCAAGTCATGGCTAATGAAGAGCAGCGCCAAGCCAAGTTCTTTCTGCAGATCTTGCAACAGATTCACAATCTGTGCCTTGACCGAAACGTCGAGCGCTGACACGGCCTCGTCGCAAATAATTAAGTCTGGATCAGCGGCTAAGGCGCGCGCAATACAAATACGCTGACGTTGTCCGCCAGAAAATTCGTGTGGCCAGCGGCCTCCGGCGTCTTTACCTAGGCGAACTTTTTCTAACAACTGCGCCACTCGTGAATCAATCTCTGCATCAGACTGCGCCAGACCAAAATTACGAATGGGTTCGGCGATAATGTCTTTCACCCGCATCCTTGGGTTCAGGCTTGAAAACGGATCTTGAAAAATCACCTGAATGCGTTTGCGCAACGGCCGTAACGTCGAGGCGCTGAGCGAGTCGATACGTACGCCATCTAACCAGACCTCACCTGCCGTCAAATCAAACAGGCGCAAAATTGAGCGACCCACCGTTGACTTACCACAGCCCGACTCACCTACCAACGCTAGCGTTTCACCCTTGCGAATTGAAAACGAAACATCGTCAACGGCATGCACGTGCCCCGTCACCTTGCTAAACAATCCCGTCTTGATCGGGAAAAACTTTTTCAGGTGGCGAACCTCGAGCAGCACGGGGTTTTCATTCTTAAACATCGCGTCACGATCAGTTAGGTTATTCATTGGCAAAAGCCACTTGGCCAGCAAAGTGGCAAGCCACTAAATGCCTCTGCCCTTTGTCTTGCATGGCGGGCGCAATCTCAAGGCAAGGCTCTTTTGCCAGTGGGCAACGCGAAGCAAACACACAGCCTTTAATCTTTTGCTTCAAACTTGGCACTAAGCCCGGGATTTCTTTCAAGCGCGAACTGTGACCTTCGAGCGACGCGCCCAGTTTAGGCACCGCACCAAGCAAGCCTTGCGTATAAGGGTGCAAGGGGTGCGCAAACAGCTCGCCCACAGGCGCTTCTTCAACTTTACGCCCGGCATACATCACCATGACGCGCTCGGCCACTTCGGCCACTACGCCCAAGTCGTGGGTAATCAACACGATCGCAGCACCAATCTTGTTTTTAAGATCGGCCATCAAATCCAAAATCTGCGCTTGAATCGTGACATCTAAAGCCGTAGTCGGCTCATCAGCAATCAACAAACGTGGATTACAAGCCAAGGCCATCGCGATCATTACCCGCTGACGCATGCCACCAGACAATTGATGCGGGTACTCATTTAAGCGGCGTGGCGCCTCTGAAATCCCAACAAGCTCTAACATTTCAGTGGCACGCGCGTTAGCCTGCTGGCTGCTAATCGCTTGATGCAACAGCAGGGTTTCGCGCAATTGCCGGCCAATGGTGAGCACAGGATTCAAGCTCGTCATCGGCTCTTGAAAAATCATCGAGATCGCGTTGCCGCGAATCGACTGCATTTGTTTTTCAGACAGCGTTAACAGGTCTTGATCCATAAAACGGATCGAGCCAGCGATTTTTCCGGGTGGCTCAGAGATCAGCCGCAAAATTGACATTGCGGTGACCGACTTGCCGCAACCCGACTCGCCCACGATGGCGAGCGTCTCACCTTCATTGACTGAAAAACTGACACCATCGACCGCACGGTTCACACCATCGGGGGTGCGAAAGTGGGTTTGCAAATTCTCGACTTCAAGCAAGGCCAAAAGAGTTCTCCGGTTAAGCTGACTTAGATTTACGCGGGTCTAGCACATCGCGAAATCCGTCACCTAACAAATTCACTGCCAACACCGTGAGTGATAAAAACACCGCCGGGAAAAAAATAATATATGGCTTGATCTGAAACAGCGTACGGCCGTCAGCCATGATGTTGCCCCAAGACGGAATGATTGGCGGCACACCGGCACCGATAAACGACAGGATCGATTCGGTGATCATGGCAGACGCGCAAATATAAGTCGCCTGCACCGTCAAAGGCGCGAGCGTGTTAGGCAAGATGTGACGCCAGATCAACATTGGCGTGCGGCAACCACAAGAGATCGCTGCATCAACGTAGGGCTGCTCGCGCAGCGTCAACACCACACCACGCACCAGACGAGATACACGCGGGATCTCGGCAATGGTGATCGCAATGATCACGTTCTCAACGCTTGCACGTGTGAGTGCCATCAGCGCGATCGCCAACAAAATCGGCGGGATCGACATGAGGCCATCCATGATGCGCATAATGATTGAATCTGCTCGGCGAATGGTGCCAGAGACCAAACCGATCAGCAAACCGCTTGCAGACGCCAACAGGGCCACCGAAAAGCCAACCGTCAACGACACCCTGGCGCCGTACAGCACACGCGAATAGATATCGCGACCGAACGCATCGGTGCCAAACCAGTTTTCCCACGAGGGTTCGCGATTACGCTTAATCGGTTCGAGTGCGGTCGGATCAACGGTGCCCAACCAAGGTGCTGCGACTGCCAAGAACAACATACTCAGCAGCAAGGCCAGACCAATCGCAATGGTTGGATTATTTAAGAGAAACCCAACCCAACCTGTACGGATGCGTTTAGGGGGCAAAATATCAGGTAGCGCAGGTGCTGCAGCATAGGTAGTCATTAGTAACGAATCCTGGGGTCAATCACGGTATAGATCACATCAACGAGCAAGTTCACCAAGACGTAAACAAAGCTGAACACCACCACCAAGCCTTGAATGAGCGGGTAGTCACGACGCACGATCGCATCAATCGTTAAACGCCCGAGCCCAGGGATGGCAAACACACTCTCGGTGACCACTGCGCCGCCGATCAGCAACGCAATGCCAATACCGATCACAGTCACCACCGGTACAGCCGCATTTTTTAACGCGTGCAAAAACAGGATGCCCATCTGCCCCATGCCTTTGGCCTTGGCGGTGCGAATGTAATCTTGCGACAACACTTCGAGCATCGTGGCGCGAGTGATACGCGCAATCAAGGCGATGTAGACGAAACCCAACGCGATCGACGGCAGAACGAGCGTTTCAAACCAAGGCCAAAAGCCCTTCGAAAAAGACACGTAGCCTTGAACCGGAAACCAATCAAGCTCAAGCGCTAAGAAATATGCCAGTAAATAACCGACCACGAATACCGGAACCGAAAAGCCAGCCACCGAAATCGCCATGATGCCGCGATCGATCCAGGTGCCTGATTTCCAGGCTGCGATCACACCAATTGGCACAGCCACGGTAATCGCAATAATCAGCGTCATCACCATGAGAGATAAGGTTGGCTCAACGCGTTGCGCGATCAACTCTCGCACGGGCATGCCAGTAAACATCGAGGTACCAAGATCGCCCTGCAGCAGATTGAAGAACCACTCAGAAAACCGCAGCAAGAAGGGTCTGTCTAGGCCAAGGCTTTTACGGATTTTTTCAACATCTTCAGGACTGGCCTGATCACCCGCAATCACAGCAGCCGGATCGCCCGGAGCAATGTAGAGCAAGCTAAACACAAAGAGCGCCACAATCATCATCACCGGGATGGTTGCAAAGACGCGTCTGGCAATATAACTAAACATAAATGTATTTGAATCCGTCAGGCAAAGCGAACCTTACGCAAAAGGTAAGGCGTCAAGCAAGTCGCTCAGCGGGCATCGAAGGATACACGCTGAGCGAAAACTTAAGCGAAGAGATTAAGTTTTTTTAACGCCTGCAAACCAAGGCAACGGGCCACCGACGATGCCGGTGACATTTTTACGCCAAGCTTGGTACGAATAGAAGAAGCCCGTGGGGATGTAGACAACATCTTCCATGGCTGCTTTGTTAGTCGCGGCAATCGCGGCTTTTTCGGCCTCGAGATTAGGCGCTGCAAACCAGGCGTCAACACCTTTCTCAACATCCGCATTAGACGGCCAACCGAACCAAGCCTTATCACCGTTGGCACGCACGCCCACGTTACCGGCAATCGTTGCGGTATCCGCACCAGCATGCCATGTATGGAACATGCTCCAACCACCTTTGCCGGGCTCGTTCTTCGAAGCACGACGCTGTCCGACCGTACCCCAGTCAGTTGCCACAAAATCAACGGTCATCCCAATCTTTTTCAGGATGTCGGCGGTGATCTCGCCCATTGCCTTGGTGAAAGGATTATCTTGTGCGACCAAGCAGGTGACTGGCTGGCCTTTGTAGCCGGCCTCTGCCAGGAGCTTTTTGGCGCCTTCAATATTGCCATTGCCTTTGAACATATCGCCACCGGCCTCTGAGTAGAGCGCGGTGCCTGGGGTAAAGAAGCTTGGGCATTTTTTCCAGAGTTTTTCATCTGAGCCAACCACGGCTCGCATGTAGTTCTCTTGGTTGACGGCCATTTGCACGGCGCGACGGATTTTGACGTCGTTAAAGGGTGCGTGCAGATGATTCAAGCGGAACGAACCGATGTTACCGAGCGGATCGGCGATATCGACCGAGATGTTGCGATTACGCTTGAGCAAAGGCACCAAGTCAGAAATCGGGCTTTCCCACCAATCGACTTCACCGTTTTGCAGCGCGGCTGAGGCGGTGGCTGGATCAGGCATGATGATCCATTCAATACGATCGAAATTGATGACTTTGCCACCCGCGTACCAGTTGGTAGGCTCATTGCGCGGCTGATAATCGTTAAAGCGTTCGAACACAGCCAGCGCACCGGGTTTCCATTCGCTGCGACCAAACTTCATTGGACCAGAGCCGATGTACTCTTCGATTTGTTTAAAGGGGTCAGTTTTTGCAATGCGTTCGGGCATGATGAAACAGCACGGCGTACCGACTTTACCCAACGCCAGCATCATTTTTGGATACGGAGCAGAGAGCACCCACTTGAAGGTCGTGTCATTGACTGCGACCAACTCTTTTTGCAACGCTTTTAGCATCAAGCCCATCGGGTCACGTGCCGACCAGCGCGTGATACTGGCCACACAGTCAACCGCACGCACGGGCGCGCCGTCATGAAACTTTAAGCCAGAGCGTAATTTAAACGTCCAGGTCAGGCCGTCGCTACTGACTTCTTCACTGTCGATCATCTGACGCTTAGGTACCAACTTGTCGTCACAACCGTAAAGTGTGTCCCAAACCAGCTGCGAGGCATTGCGTACAACATACTGCGTGCCCCAAATTGGGTCAAAGTTGGCCAGGTTGGCCTGTGGCACAAACTTAAGCACTCGATTTGAGGCTTGTGAAAATGCTGGTGCCCCAATCACGCCGGTAGCGGCGAGACTCAAGCCGGCGGCGCCTTTCAGCATATCGCGACGATTGAAATTCATAGATAACCCCTTGTGATTAAGAACGCTTCTTATATTTAAGCTCAGGATGACCAAGCAAAAAACATGCCTGATAAAAGCAACCGCCTATAAAATAACCAACTTGTTGGCTAACATTCACTAAAACTAAAAATCAACCCTCAACCCGAGTACTTCGGTCTTTGGATAACCGCCACAAAAACTCAAACAGCCACTCAAAAAATTAGCGACTGCAAGTTTGCGCTACGAGACAGGTGGCTAATTTTTATTTAGCCACACAATCCAGACACTTAATGAGTCTATCGCCTAGAATTGATAATAGCAATTTCTGTTTACCCTGACTTGTAGTCCCATAAACCGATAACACCCGGAGCAAACCGATGAATACTCTTACGCGCCTAGCGCAACTCGCCCTGACCACAGCGCTAGCAACGGTTTCGTTCGCTGCCGCTGCACAGGCTTATCCTGACAAGGCCATCAAGATTTTGATCCCCTTCCCCCCAGGTGGTGGAACAGACTTCGTCTCTCGTATGGTGGGCACGAAACTCGGCGAACTGACTGGCTGGCAGATCGTGCTTGAAAACCGCCCCGGCGCCGGCGGAAACCTAGCCATCGAGGCGGCATCAAAAGCACCGGCAGATGGCTATACCCTGGTGATGGGTCAAACAGACAACATGATGCTCGGCCCTTGGCTGTATACCAACCTTTCGTATGACAGCGTAAAAAGTTTTGCTCCCGTGGTGCAGCTCTCGGTCACACCCGCAGCGGTTGGCAGCGCAGCCAACTCAAGCATTAAAACTCCGCAAGACTTAATCGCAAAGGGCAAAACGCCCGAAGGCTTGAAATGGTCAACCGCCGGTGCAGGTACGCTTGGCCACCTGGTTGGCGAAGATTTTAAAAAACGTACAAACATCAATTTGCTGCAAGTGCCCTATAAGGGTGCATCGCCCGCTATCACCGACGTCATGGGTGGTCAGGTCGACGTCTACATCGGCACGCTCACTTCACTGGTCCCACTCATGAAAAGCGGCAGGCTCACGGGGGTAGCCGTCACAACGGCCAAACGTTCGGTTGATTTTCCTGATATCCCAACGCTGGATGAAAGTGGCGCAAAAGGGATGGATTTCAATATCTGGATGGGCATGTTTGCTCCAGCCGGCACCCCGCCAAACGTCATCGCGCTTTTAAACAAAGAAACGAACCGCGTACTGCAATCGCCCGACCTCATCGAAAAGTTCAAAGCAGGCGGGGTCTCTGCGGGCGGCGGCACCTCGGATTCGTTTGCCGAGTTTGTCAAAGCAGATTACGCCAAGTGGGGCGCCTTGGTTAAGGCTTCAGGCATCAAGCTCACCGATTAAATGCCGGTAAACAGTCGAGGACCGATAGTGTGAGCAAAACTGCACCGCCTTTGCGTTGATTTGCTCGCACTTCTTGTGGCATTTTTTATTTTGGAAGCGGATCGCCTGAGGGCGCCAAGCCAAATTTTGACAACGCGTTCGCACGGCGCTGCAACCACCAACCCGACGATTCGTTCCAATGCTTAAACTCGGCATCGGGCGCCAAGTTCTGCAAAGCGTGTAGCGGCCAAAATGGGTCGTACAGTGCCTGACGACCCACTGCGATCAGATCAGACTGACCCGACTGCACAATATCCTCGGCCTGCTGCGGATACAAAATCAAACCCACCGCCATGCTGGGAACCCCAGCCGCGTTTTTAATTTGCTCGGCATAGGGCACCTGATAGCCCAAGCCTTTAATTGAATTTTGCACCGTCGGCGAACCGTTGATACCACCCGACGAGCAATCGACGATGTCAACACCACGCTCAGCCAAGAGCGGTGCAATCGCTAACGAGTCGTCAAGACTCCAGCCCTCTTTGCCTGCACCGTCTTCAATCGAGATCCTAAAAAAGAGCGGCTTGTGGCTGGGCCAGTTTGCGCGAATTTCAGAGGTGACATCCAACGCAAATTTCATACGCTTGTTCAAATCACCACCATAGGCATCTTGGCGGTTGTTAGTCACTGGGCTCAAAAAGCTCGAAATCAAATATCCATGAGCGCCATGAATTTCAACGATATCAAACCCTGCGCGATCAGCGCGCGCCACGGCCTCACCAAACTTTACAATCAGCTCTTCAATCTCTGGGATCGTTAAGGCGTGTGGCTTCGGAAATTCAGGTCCATAAGATAAATCAGAGGGGCCGCGTGGTGTCCAGGGCGCCTCGCCGTGTGCCGCGTCGGCTGCAGTCAGAGGCCCACCACCCTCCCACACGCGTTGGCTTGAACCTTTGCGACCCGAATGGCCGATCTGAATTGCAGCCAGCGCACCTTGTGAGTGAACGAAATCCGTCACGCGCTTTAAACCCGGAATAAACTCATCAGACCACAAGCCCAAGTCACCATGAGTAATGCGCCCCGCCTCTTCAACAGACACCACTTCAGTCATCACGGTGCCAAAGCCACCCAAGGCAAACTTACCGTAGTGCGCCAGATGCCAGTCGGTCGCAAACCCGTTTTCAGCGCGGTACTGCATCATTGGCGCGAGCACGAGACGATTGGGCAGGGTCACGCCACGCAAGGGCATGGGGCGAAACAATAAAGGGGTATCAGTGTTCATAAGAAAAACGGTGTCTCGAGATAATTTGTTTGAATGTGACTGCTATGCTTGAGTATAGTAGGCGAAGACACATTGAGGATTGAGACCGCATGACACCCTACCGCCCCGCACAACGTCTACTGCATTGGTTAGTCGCGCTCTGCCTCCCGGTGTTGTTGGTGTTGGGTCTTTGGATGACCGCGCGCGCCAGTGCAAACCTTTGGGATGATCAGACCAACCTGTTGTATGGCTTGCACAAAGCGTTGGGCTTTACTGTCTTATTGCTGATGTTGCTGCGCCTTTTTTTCAAGCTGCGCACGGCAGCACCGGCCTACCCTGCAAGCCTTACACCGATACGCATGCTTGTTGCCAAAACCATGCACAGGCTGCTGTATGCCTTGCTATTCGCAGTACCGCTTTTGGGCTGGGCTGGGGTGACCGCTTACCCTGCACTCATCACCGTGGCGGGCTATCACTTGCCAGCGATGCCTTGGGTGACGCAAGACCCAGCGTTAGCAAAACAGTTGTTTGCACTGCACGGCACGCTTGCCTTTGTGCTCGTCGCCTTGATTGTTTGTCACGTCGCCGCGGCTCTTGGGCATCTTCTTTTCAAGCGTGATGGCGTCTTTGAGCGGATGTGGCCAGGCAAGTCAGTCAAGTCGCCTTAGCTTGCGCGATCTGGGTGATGACCAAACCCGCCAGTAACAGGATGATGCCGAACACCCTGAGCCCGTTGATCGGCTGCACGAGCGATTCAAATAAACCGAAGTGGTTGATAAAGCCAGAAAAAACAATCTGAGCAACCATCGCGTACAAAATCACATTTGCGATGCCAAAGCTAGGCGCCAACCAAGTCACACTAATCACGTAGAAAGCAACGATCAAGCCGCCGGCAAAATCGATTGGCCTGGCCTCGCTTAGTTTTGACCAATTGGGCAGCGCACCGGTAAACAATATCGCCGTCAGTAAACAAGCCAAAAAACCAACACCGAATAACACGACGGGGGCATGAAGCGGCTCGCCAAGGGTTTTCCCTAAGCGAGCATTCAAAACGCCCATCACCGGAATCAACGCGCCGGCAGCGGCGGACCAAAGGGCATAACGGATTGAACTCAAAGGGTGCTCCAGAAAATCGTGATGACCAACCAACAGGGTGGCTTGAAGGGAAAAAATTGCCCTCGAAGCAAAGACAGCGGCTTCGAAGCGACAAAGTATCATCAAGACAACAAAGTCGCCTCAGGGCTAGAAAGTCGCTTCAAGACAACAAGGCGACAACGTTAGCCAAGCGGTGACGCATTTAGCGGATTGTTTAGCCGCGTTCACGTGTGAACGCCTCAATTTTTGTCCGGCTTTCAGGGCTGTGCCCAAACGCCTTTAACAGCAATTGGCGCGACCCGAGCTCAAAATCTTCGAACTCAAAACCGGGCGCAACGACGCAACTCACAAAACTGCAAGAGGCAGCTTGAGCTGGCTGCGCGGCAAACCAGGTACGCGCCGCGATTGTTAGCTGAAAACAGCCCGAATCAACACCTAAACGCTGCGTTTGAAGCTGGCCATTTTCTGCAAAACTGTAAATGATCAAATCGCAACCCGAGTGAAAAAACCAGGTTTCGTCAGACTGAATGCGATGCCAGGCCGAGAAATCATCACCTGCCAGCAGGTAGTGAATGCTGGTGTAGGCTGAACGCTCTGGCGACCCTGCGCCAGTTTGCACACGTTGCTTGGCGCGGTGCACTTCGGCATAAAAGCCCCCCTCGGGGTGAGGCACCAACCCATGCTGCTCAATCAACTGCTGCTGTTTACTCAATTTCTGTGCCCTCATCGCCCTGTTGAATGATGTTATTTTTACTCGCCGAGTAGTAACCTACCTGTCAAAATAAATACGCTTTTTAAACAGCATTACCGTTTATGATGCCTTTACAAAAGTTTGTGACACAAACACTGCACGATTGTAAACCTGACCAAAAATACAAAAATCAAATCATAATGCTGACACCCGACATCCTTAAATCCCTTGCAACAACTGGCACCCTACGCGCAGGCGTCTACACCGGTAATTTTTTGTTGATTACCGGCAAAACGCCCGAAGGCGACCCTGACGGGGTCTCACCCGATCTTTGCCGCGCCATCGCGCAAAAGCTTGGCGTGCCACTCAAACTGATTCCGTTTAAAAGCCAAGACGCTTTAGTGGATGCCGTGGGCAGCAATGAGTGCGACATTGGCTTTGTTGGCGCCGATCCAGATCGTGCCGCAAAAGTGACGTTTACCCCCGCCTATGTTGAAATTCAAGCCACCTACATCGTGCCCGAGGCTTCAACAATCAAACACGCCTCTGAAGTCGATCGCGCTGGGGTTCGCATCGCCGTCCCCGCACGCAGCGCCTACGGCCTTTGGCTGAACCGCAACATCAAACACGCGCAACTGCTTGAGGCAGAGGGCTTTGATGCCACGATTGAGCTCTTCATCACAAACAAACTCGACGCACTCGCGGGTTTACGCGTTGGGCTTGAAGTGGATATTAAAAAAGTCCCGGGTACGCGTATCGTTGAGGGTGAATTCACCATGGTGCAGCAAGGTGCCTGTACGCGCAAAGGCGATGCAATCGCGGCGCAATTCTTATTCGATTTTCTTGAACAGGCTAAAGCCTCAGGCTTAGTCGCACAATTGATTCAAAAACACCGCGTGCACGGTTTGCACGTCGCACCCTTGGCCGGAGGCCGTTCATGACTTCAATTCGATCGTCCAAGTCACTGCGATGGCTCGCAACGCTCGCACTAGGGCTTTTTACAGTTGCAGCACACGCACAAACGCCAGAGCAAACCTATCCAAACAAACCACTTCGACTGATCGTACCGTTTGCAGCTGGTGGTGCCTCAGATATCTTGGCGCGCATCGTCGGTAAAAAGTTAACAGAGAACTGGGGTCAGCCCGTTGTGGTTGAAAACAAGGTGGGTGGTAACGCCCAGATTGGCGCTTCGTACGTGGCCAAATCTGAGCCCGATGGCTACACCTTGCTGGTGGTCGATCTGAGCGCACTGACCATGGCGCCCACGCTGATGAAAAACCTCACCTACGATCCTGCTAAAGAACTCACCCCGGTTGCGATTCTGGCCTACTCTCCTCACATCCTTGTCGTGGCAAACAAGCTGCCGGTCAAAACCTTCGCCGAGCTCATCGCGTATGCGCGCAGCCAAGCTGTTCCGCTGAATTTTGGCACCCCTCTTGGGGCGGCACCGCACTTAGCGGGTGTATTGTTGGCACAAAAAGAAAATTTGCAGCTGAACTTTATTGGCTATAAAGGTGGCTCACAAGTCATTGCAGACTTAGCCGGCGGGCAAATCGATCTGACGATGAACAGTTTTTTGGCAACCTACCCCATGGCAAAAACCGGCAATTACCGGTTGATTGCTGTCGCAAGCCCCGAGCGCTTTGCCCCAATCCCCGACACTCCGACGATTGCCGAACGCATCCCCGGCTATGTGACGGGCTCTTTTCAAGGGATGATGGCGCCTAGCGCAACACCGCAAGCGATCATTGCAAAACTAAACGCCGAGATCGCAAAAATTGCCGCGCTACCCGATATTCGTAAACAGTTTGCCGACTTAGGCTCTGAGGCCTTGCCGCGCTCACCTGCAGACCTGCGCAAATGGTTGGTTGACGAAACTACGTATTGGGCAAAAGTGATTCAAACCGGAAACGTCAAAATTGAGTGACACCCCGTCGGCTCAGACGAACGTACAGTGGCTGCGCGCATATAAGATTATTGATCTGTATTACGCGGTAGGGTTACTGTTATTTACTGTCGTCCGGCTATTACCTGAACAGTTAGGACTCGATACATATATCTCGCTCGCGCTGACGAGCATCGTGTTTTTGTTTGTTATAGCAGACCTGTGGTCACTGCATTATCGCGCCCGGGCATTTTTAGCTGACGCCCTCATACCAGTACTCACCGTAACCCTCGCCTGCCTCGGAATATGGTTTGTGAACGCTTTTTCCGTGGTGTGGGTGTTTGCGTCGATTCCAGTACTTTTCATTCGCTTGCCCCTCGTCACTGCGTACGCTGTGAGTACTGCGTCAATTATCGTGGTGCTAAATATCTTGCACTTCAAACATGGCCTCGATACCATCACTCTGACACGCCTCGCGTTAGCGGGCGGCATGATTATCATCACGCTTGGTGTCTTTTTTCAGATGCTGACCAAAATCAATTCTGCGCTAAATGAAACGACAGTGTTACTCAGCGGCACCCTGCAGTCTATCGCGCAAGGGGTCTCCGTGATTGGCAAAGACAATCGCTACAAGCTGTTTAACATGCAAGCCTGCGACCTCTTAAATCTACCGCCCTCGCTACTTGCGAGCAAACCGACGCTGCCAGAAGTCGTACAGTATCAAATTGATCGGGGTGATTTTAGGGATCTTAGTGAGGTTGCACCCGAGGCACGGGCTTATATCTTTTCTCGTGGCGTTAACGTGGATGAACACGTCAAGAGAAATTACGTACGAAAGGATGTCAACGGTCGCTACATCGAAGTTCAAACGCATCCGATGCCCTCAGGCGACGTTGTACGCACCTACGCCGACGTGTCGAACTACGAAAATACCAATCGCAAGTTAAAAGAGTTATTGGCCGAGCACCAAGAAATGAGTCAGGTCATCTTGCAACGCGCGCGCGAACAAATGATCGACTCAATGACCGAACTCGCCTTGACTCGCGATAACGAAACCGGTCTGCACATTCAACGCACCAAGCTTTATGTCAAGACGCTTGCGCAAATTTTACGTCGAGCTGAACGTTACCGCGAGCAGCTCTCGGATGAGTTGATCGAAAAAATCGTCATCGCTGCACCTTTGCACGACCTGGGCAAGGTCGGAATCCCGGATCAGATCTTGCTGAAACCCAGTCGTCACACGCCCGAAGAGACAGTGATCATGCGCACTCATGCACTGCTTGGCGAAACGATTCTGGCAGCGGCCGCTGGCGCCGATCACATGCCCACCTCATTGTTTAATATTGCCGCCAAAATCGCTGGCGGGCACCACGAAAACTGGGACGGCAGCGGCTACCCGCGCGGCCTCGCGGGCACCGACATCCCGCTCGAAGCGCGCTTAATGGCCTTGGCTGACGTCTATGACGCCCTGACCACCGAACGCATTTATAAAAAAGCCTGGACACACGAGGCGGCCAGCGAAGAAATTTACCGCCTCTCGGGTAAGAAATTTGATCCTGACCTTGTGTTTGCCTTTGGTCAGGCCGAAGCACGCTTTCGCGAGATTGCCATCGAACTGAATGACGCGACGTCTGTGTCTCAACCTTAGGCATCGCATATGCAAATTGCTGAACAAGTGTTTCTCGTACTTTTTGGCACGATGGCGTTGGGCTTGCTCTTTAGTTTCTCCCCGCTCTTCAACAAGCAAAACAGTACTTCGCTCAATGGCTATTGGGTGCTCGCGGTTGGTTCATACGCTGGCGGATTTTTTATCTTTGCGTTGGTACCGTCGGTACACCCGGCGCTGCTCACCCCTGCCAATATCTGCATCCTTGGCACCAACATTTTTAGCGGGCTATTGTTTCGCTCTTGGCGCCAACCCATTGAACGTCCGCTCTCAATCGCGGCGTGGGGTATTTTGCTGTTACTAGGCATCACCTACGAAACCATTCGGCAACACGGTGGCTTCGGTGATCGGGTGGTCTTTGTTACGACAGTGTTTGCAATCTGCTTACTTTGGCAGGGCTATGAGGTCGCGCGCCTAATTTATGCGGGGGGCCCGGTCATACTGAAATTTATTTTTGGTCTCATTTTGATCACTCTTGTGTTGACACTGATCCGCACCTTCACAACGTTAAATCTCAATCTCGGCCACGTGAGTAACATTTTTAATGAAGAGGTACTATCGCGATTTTTGCGTTGGGGAACACAAGGAACAATGCTGTTAATTTTTTTTGGGGTGGGTACTTTTTATTTGCAGCGGCAAATATCCGAGCGACAGGAGATGATCGGGGCACTCTCTTCAAAAGATAGCGCACTATCAAGCGAGATTGAAGAAAAAAATCAGGTTCGGCAACTGCTCGTTGAACGTGACGAATTGATTCAATCCTTAATTAGCGCCAAAAAATCAGCTGAAGTCGGGGCGTTGTCGGCTGCACTAGCGCACGAACTGAATCAGCCGCTATGCGCCATACAACTCAATGCTGAATGCCTGCAGATGGAGCTCACGAGCGTTGTGACAAATCCATTGATTAAGCAAGAGCTCATCTCTAGAATCTTGGCCGATAATCAGCGAGCCTCCGAGATTATTACTGCTCTCAGACAGATATTTTCAAATACGACGTTGGTGCCACAACGGGTTGATCTGGTTGACACCATGTCATCGCTCGAAAAGTTGTTTTTACCTTTAGCCAAAAAAGAAAATGTTTCGATTCGTCGAAACTATCCCATCACGGGCGGGTGCCATGTCTTAGTGAATCCGCAAGAATTTCAGCAGGTACTCTTAAATCTTTTAAACAATGCGGTTCAAGCGCTGTCAGACATTACAGACCGTGAGCGATGCATTGGCATCACCATCAGCAAGACTGGCAATCGCGCGTACTTGAGCGTGGCTGACAATGGCAACGGCATCGATCCGACGACGCAAGCAACCATCTTTAATCTGCTGAGCTCTAACAAGTATGCCGGAATGGGTTTGGGGTTATGGTTAAGTCAGCATATTATTGAGCGACACAAAGGTCGCCTTTACGTTGCGGCACAACCTGGCTGGGCAACTACGTTTATGATTGAATTACCACTCAACGAGTAAGATCTCGATATTAGTGAAAAGCGCTTAATCGCGATGCAAGCCACCCCTTACCCCGCGCCCTGAGCGGCGACACCTTACGGAGACAATAATGAAAATGGATTTAACTGGAAAGCGCGCGTTAATTGCTGGCGGCAGCCGAGGCATTGGCTTGGCGATTGCCGACGCCTATGCACAGGCCGGTGCAGATGTTTCAATTTGTGCCAGAACCGAAGGCCCGTTGCGCGAAGCAGAGGTTGCGCTCAAGAAGCACGGTCACAAAGTGCTTGCGACACCCTGCGATTTGGGCGATGCCAACGCCATCAAGCAGTGGGTAGAAGCGTCGGCTAAGTCGTTGGGCGGCATCGACATTTTGGTTAACAACGCCTCGGGCTTTGGACGCACCGATGACGAGGCCGGCTGGGCCGTCAGCGTTCAAATCGATTTAATGGCAACGGTGCGTGCCTGCCACGCTGCCATGCCCTACCTCGAGGCGCGCGGCGGTAGCATTTTGCATATTTCGTCGATTTCAGGCCTTGGGGCCAGCGTACGTACGCCGCCTTATGGTGCCATCAAAGCCGCCTTAATTGAATACACCCAAACACAAGCGCTGTCGTACGCTGGCAAAAAAATTCGCGTCAACTGCATTGCCCCGGGGTCGATCTTTTTTGAGGGCGGCACCTGGGACATCGCCAAGCGCGATAAGCCTGAGCTCTACGAACGTATTCTGGCTGGCATCCCCTCTGGGCGTTTTGGGATCCCCGAAGAAATTGCAACGGTCGCCACCTTTCTGGCCAGTGATCTGGCGTCGTGGGTGACTGGGCAAACCATTGCAGTCGATGGCGGACAAAACCTTTAACAAAATGACCGCTTTAATCAACTCACGCTTAAAAGATCGCACCGTATTTATTAACGGCGGTGCGAGAGGGATCGGACGCGCCAGCGCCCTGCGTCTCGCCTCTGAGGGTGCCAAGGTATGGATCACAAGCCGCGACGAGGCAGCGATGGCCGAGGCGCTTAGCGAGGCAACCTCTGGTGGGCTCGTGATCCACAGCTTGTTGATGGATTCGGCGGATGCAACAGCGATTAAAGACGCGATCGCCCAGGTCTATGCGACCGACAAGCGTTTGGATATTCTGGTCAACAATGCGGGCGGCTCGTTACAAACCCCCGCCCTGTTTGAGCAACAATCAGACGACGACTGGAAGCGGGTGCTAGATCTAAACATTATGGGCAGCGTCTGGGCATGCCGCCAAGCTCTGCCGCTCATGACCGCCGCTGGAAAGGGACGTATTGTCAATGTCGGGTCAAAGGCGGGGCGTTTTAGCAGCAAGGTCGCAGGCGCCAACTATGCCGCATCGAAAGGTGCGATTAGCGCGCTCACGCGTCAACTCGCCGCTGAATATGGCCCCAAGGGCATTACCGTCAATTGCGTATGCCCTGGCTTGGTCATGACACCGCGCACCAAGGCGCGTTGGGAGTCTCGCAAAACCCCAGAAGAACGCGCCTCGCTGCTCGAGAGCATCCCACTGAGACGTCATGCCGAGCCACAAGATGTCGCTGCAGCGATTGCTTTTTTGGCGTCTGACGACTCGGCCTTTATTACTGGGATTACACTAGACGTGAATGGCGGCGAAGTGATGGCGTAAGCCTCACCGACCAATCCCTGGCCCTTAGCATCACAAAACTGCGAACTCGTATGCGTATCTTTGCCTTAGTTTCTTTGATATTTTTTTCGAGCTTGACGCTAATCGGTTGCAGCGCCGATGGCCCCGTCAAGCCACCACCGGCTCGGATGGCGTCGGGTCTGTTCAAAAATGCCGATGCCAGCACCGTGAAAAATAATCTCATGAGCGCCTGCTCAAAAAGTCGTCTGCGCATTCAAACAGACAAAAATGAAATCACATGCACCAGCGCTGAGATTGATCCGCAGCGCGAGGCCATGATTACGGCCCTGATCAACAATGAATGGGCGTTGCAATACAAAGACGTGGTCAGCTTTACGCTAAGCGTTGAAGGCGCCAACATACGCGTGAGCGCTAACTCGTATCTTGAATTTGTCATGCCCAAAAGCATGATGGCAGACGCGCCTACTAAATCAACGCGCAACCTGCTCGACGATGCCTCGTTTATCAATGCGCAACAGTTGCTGAAAGCGGCGGGCGCCTCTGAGTAAGTCGCCATGTCATCGCCTAATAACCCTCACCACCTGACCGTTTTATTTGAAAAGAATCAACAATGGGTTGATTCGGTTCGCACCAGCGACCCCGACTTTTTTAAACGTCTGGCCAATCAACAATCACCTGAATATCTCTGGATCGGTTGCTCTGATTCTCGCGTGCCCGCCAATCAAATCACCGGTTTGGCACCTGGTGAGGTCTTTGTTCATCGCAACATCGCCAACGTCGTGGTGCACACTGATTTAAATGCCTTATCGGTGATTCAGTTTGCGATCGATCAGCTCAAGGTCAAGCATATTATTGTGGTCGGACACTATGGCTGCGGCGGCGTTCGCGCTGCCCTTGAAAATATTCGCGTGGGCCTGGCTGACAACTGGATTCGTCACGTTAAAGATGTGCATGATAAGCACAGCTCGTACCTCGGACGGGTCATGAATACTCAGCAAAGGCTTGATCACCTATGCGAGCTCAACGTGATTGAGCAAGTCGTGAATGTTTGCCAAACAACAAGCGTGCAAGACGCCTGGTCGCGCGGCCAAACTGTCACTGTGCATGGGTGGGTCTACGACCTCAAAGACGGCCTCGTACGCGACATGGGGATCAGCATCGCCAACCTCGACGAACTTGAGCATCGCTATCGTGCCGTGCTCGCTAAGCGCTATTCCGAGTCGGCATAGGCAAGGCTCACGTGCCTATTGAACGGTTGCGGTGAGGTCTAAGCAACTTTTGACAAAAGCTGCTTAGGCCTCACCTAATTGCGTACTGCTTGGCGCACTCGCCAAAACAAGAAACCAGCAATAGCCAGATTCAGCAAATTCCAAAGCATGCCGTTGACCATTGCCATTTGGTATGAGCCGGTCAGGTCAAAAATCTTACCTGACATCCAGCCACCAAGCGCCATCCCAAACATGGTGCACATGATCACCGAACCCACCCGCCGCCCTGCCTCGGCCGCTGGAAAGTATTCGCGAATGATAATTGCGTACGAAGGCACAATGCCGCCTTGAAACAGACCAAATAAAGCAGAAATTAGGTAGAGTGATACCAGCCCATCAAAGGGCAAGAACATGAACAAGGCGATGCCTTGCAAGGCCGAACCCAATAACAGGGTGCGGATACCTCCGATACGATCGCAAATCACCCCCGAAATCAGCCGACTAATGATGCCGCAACCGAGCATCAGTGCCAACATTTCGGCACCGCGTGCCGGGCCATAGCCCAGATCTGCGCAGTACGCCACAATATGTACCTGGGGCATCGACATGGCAACGCAACACGCCAGACCCGCTACGCACATCAAAAACTGTGCATGATTGATATTCAGGCCAAAGGGTCTGGCCACGCCCGCGACCAGATTGTTCGCCAAAGCAGAGACCTGCGCCAACGGGGGGCGGCGACGCATCAACAACGCAAGCAAGGCCATGCTGATTCCGGACGCCAACCCCATCCAAATATAGGTGTCACGCCAACCAATGGTCGACACCCCCCATTGCGTCAGGGGTGGCCAAATCGCGCCGGCTAAATAATTGCCACTTGCACAGATCGCTACCGCAATTCCGCGACGTTTGTTCCACCACAACGAGGTATCGGCCACCAAAGGCGCGAAGGTTGCAGAGGCGCCAAAAAAGCCCAAAAACAAACCGTGTACCAACGCAAAGACAAGGATATCAGTGGTGTAAGCGGCCCAGATAAAGCCGATCAGTAAGCCTGCCGCACCGATCAACAGACATGTCCAGACTCCCCACCGGTCGGCCACGCGCCCCATCAGTAAGCCACCGGCACCAAAACCAATCCACAGCAGCGTTGACGGCAATGACGCCTCAGAGCGCGACACACCAAACTCTGCTTGCACCTCGGGCAACACGACCGACACAATGAACATACAACTGCTGCCCATCACCATGATGACAAGCGCTTTGACCAGTCGCCACAACGCATAGCGAGAATCAATCAGGTGCTCAGGGGCCGGCTGTGATGTCATAGAAAGGACTCTTTTTAGATCGAAAGAAAGCCTAAAAACGTGAACGCAGCGTACCACGCCAGACCAAACCCCGCCCAATACGACAAGTATTTTTAAAAGGGGGAGGATTTCTGTACATTCCGTTAAACTAAGCCACGAATTTAGCGATGGCTAACAGCCTGCGGAGACCTACCCTATGAGCGTAATCACCAACATCGAAGACTTGCGCGTCTTAGCAAAAAAGCGCGTACCCCGCATGTTTTACGATTATGCAGACTCTGGCTCATGGACAGAAAGCACCTACCGTGCCAACGAAAGTGATTTTCAAAAAATCAAATTGCGTCAGCGCATTTTGATCAATATGGAAAACCGCTCGACCGTCAGCAAAATGATCGGGCAAAAAGTTGCGATGCCTGTGGCCATCGCACCAACCGGCTTAACCGGCATGCAGCACGCCGATGGCGAGATTTTGGCCGCCAAAGTGGCAAAAGAGTTTGACATCCCCTTTACCTTATCGACCATGAGCATCTGCTCAATTGAAGCGGTGGCAGAGGGCACCAACCACCACCCCTTTTGGTTTCAACTTTATGTGATGAAAGATCGCGACTTTATCGAGCGTCTGGTTGAGCGTGCAAAGCGCGCCAATTGCTCGGCCCTGGTTTTAACGCTTGACTTGCAGATCCTGGGGCAACGCCACAAAGATCTTAAAAACGGCTTAAGCGCCCCGCCCAAGATGACTTTGGCAAATTTGATCGATATTGCTACCAAGCCACGCTGGGCGATGGGGATGCTTGGTACTAAAAATCGCCAATTTGGTAATATCGTTGGCCACGTGCAGGGTGTCAGCGATATGAGCAAACTCAGCGAGTGGACCGCCTCGCAATTTGACCCGCGCCTGAATTGGGATGACGTCGCCTGGATTAAAAAACTTTGGGGCGGCAAGCTGATTTTGAAAGGTATTCAAGACGTCGAAGATGCGCGCATGGCACTGAATAGCGGAGCCGATGCTCTGATCGTCAGCAATCATGGCGGGCGTCAGCTTGATGGTGCGGCTTCGAGCATAGAGTCATTACCTGCGATCGTCGACGCCGTCGGCAAACAAATCGAAATTCACATGGATGGCGGTGTGCGCAGCGGTCAAGATATTTTAAAAGCGCGTGCGCTTGGCGCTCAAGGTTGTTATATCGGGCGTGCCTTTTTGTATGGCCTTGGTGCGATGGGCGAAACTGGCGTTAAAAAAGTACTTGAAATCTTACATAAAGAGCTTGACCTGACGATGGCCTTTTGTGGCCGTACCGATATTGAAACGGTCGATAAAAGTATTTTGTTACCCGGCACGTACCCTACTTGAGTTGAAACACTCCAAACTTAAAATACTCAAAACTTGATCGACTGAAACTTGAGCGACTCAAAACTTTAAATATTTAGCGCTTGACCCGCTAGAAACTTGAACCACTCGAAACTTGAACCATTTAAAGCTTGAGCCTCTCAACACTTGAAACACTCACCATGAACAAAAACAATTCAACTTTAAGATTGCTGCCACGCTGGATCTTCATGAGCCGGTGGCTTCAGGCCCCGCTTTATATCGGCCTTATCGTCGCGCAGGGTGTTTACGTCTGGCAATTCTGGAAAGAGCTCATACACCTGATTGCCATGATGAGCGTTGACAAGGCGATCACCGAGACCGAGCTCATGCTGATCGTGCTGGGTTTGATTGACGTCGTCATGATTTCAAACCTGCTAGTCATGGTCATTGTTGGAGGCTGGGAAACCTTCGTCTCGCGCATGGGCCTTAAAGATCATCCCGATCAGCCTGAGTGGCTATCACACGTCAATGCAGGGGTGTTGAAGGTCAAGCTTGCAACAGCGATTATCGGGATTTCATCGATTCACTTACTTAAGACTTTCATTAATGCCCCCAGCATTGAAGAATCCACGCTGATGTGGCAAACGCTGATTCATCTGGCCTTTGTCTTATCCGCCATCGCAATTGCCTACACCGAAAAACTATTGAGCCAAGCTCACCAACCACAAAGCCACTAAGGAACCCAGTTATGTCAGGACACGGACACGTTGACCCCTCCAACAAAAAAATTGCACTCGTTATCGCAGTACTCGCACTTTTTTTAGCAATCAGCGAAACCTTAAGTAAAGCGTATCAAACCGAGGTGATTACCAAACAGGTTGAGGCGTCGAACTTATGGGCATTTTTTCAAGCAAAGTCGATTCGTAAAACGACCACTGACGTCGCTTTACAATCGGCACAAATCAGCCCAAACGCTGAAGATCCAAAAGTTGCCGAGCAGATAAAAAAATGGGCTGCAGCTTCCAAGCGTTACGACACTGAGCCAGACACTGGCGAAGGTCGTAAAGAACTTGCCGAGCGTGCAAAGAAAGCCCAAGCACTGGGCGAGCTTGCCAACCACAAGTATCACAACCTAGAGATTTCGTCTGGCGTGTTGCAGGTGGCGATTGTATTGGCCTCGTCTGCGATCATCACAAACGTCATGATGCTTGCCTGGTTGGCTGGCGGCTTGGGGATTGTGGCAGTGGGCTTTGGAATATTTGCGATGTTTGGAGCTGCGGCGCTGTTCTGATGCAGCGTCGAGACCTACTTAAGATTGCTGGCGCCTCGGCGGCCCTTTTAGGGTTGCCGAGCGTTGGTCTGGCTAAACAAGCTTGGTCGGTAGACCCTTTTAGTTTGGGCATTGCCAGTGGCTCGCCCACCAGCAACTCATTAGTGCTTTGGACTCGTCTGGGCACGCCCGCACTTGACGCGGCCGGGCTGACAACTAAACCTGTGGCGGTCACCTGGCAGCTTGCTCACGACCAGCAGTTCAGTCGCGTTGTGGCCACGGGTGTCGTTCAAGCCACTGCAGCACTTGGGCACTCGGTACACGCAGAGATCGCGGGGCTTGAGCCTGGGCGCGCCTACTTCTATCGTTTCATCGCCGGCACGGCGAACAGCACAACGGGCCGCACACGTACCTTTCCGGCGCCAGACGCTGACGTGAAGCGCTTACGGCTAGCGTACGCCTCGTGTCAGCAATGGGGTAATGGCTATTACAGCGCGTACCGGCATATGCTCGCCGAAAATCTCGATTTCGTATTGTTTCTAGGCGATTATGTCTACGAATATCCTGCCTCACGCCCAGTCGAGGTACGCCCAACCACAGGTGGTTGGATTACGACACTCGAGGGCTACCGCAGTCGCTACGCCTTGCACAAGTCTGATCCAGATTTGCAAGCGATTCATGCTGCATACCCTTGGTTGGTGACCTGGGACGATCACGAAGTTCAAAACGACTATGCAGGCACGCACGAGGGCTTATCCGGGACGCCAGTCGAGAACTTTATGGCGCGTCGACGTGCCGCCTATCAAGCGTTTTATGAAAACATGCCTGTCACGCGCGCAAGTTTTGCGAAGTTGCTTAACGGGCAAGGCGATGAAGCGAAAGTATTTGGTAGCGTGTCGTATGGGCGCTTGGCCACACTCTACACGCTCGATGATCGGCAACATCGCGATCTGCAGGCCTGCACACCCAACAATCGCCCAGGCTCGGCGCGTATCGACCCAAGCAAGTGCGACATTCTGAACCAGCCTCAACGCACTTTGCTTGGCAACGCTCAAGAGCGCTGGCTGAGCCAACAGTTTGCCGCAGCCCGCAGCCACTGGAACCTGATCGGCCAGCAGACCTTGTTTGGACGGCGAAACTACAGCACCACAGGCGCGCAGCTACTCAGAAATGATGGCTGGGATGGCTACCCCGCTGCGCGCCGTCGCCTGACAGATTCGTTGATGCAGACCCGCCTGAGTAACCCTATCGTGTTAGGTGGCGATATTCACGAGAACTGGGTGGGGCATGTGTTGTCTGACTACAACAATGCAGACTGCGAAGCGATTGGCGTCGAGTTTTGTGGCACGAGTATTACCTCGTTATCGAGCACTACACCTGCTCAAATCGCGCAACAGCTTGAGCTCAACCCTCACTTTATATTTGCAAACGCCGCATCGCGCGGCTACGGCGTGGTTGAGCTGACCCCCACGCAACTCACCACCACACTCACTGCAGTCAACGACGCGCGTGACCCTAAGTCTGGCGCGTTTGTCTTGGCCAAATTTTCGGTTGAGGCGGGACGTGCGGCAGTCAACTCAGCATAGGCTAGTTAGCGTATTTCATAAGTACTCAGTTTTTTGTAACCTGAGATAAAACTTAAGGTGTCAAAATA
>JAURJT010000029.1 GCA_030832095.1 Gammaproteobacteria bacterium
ACGCATCAATCGCTTGCCAAACAGACACCAGATGAGGTTTACTTTAAAGACAACGGGCTGAAGGAAGCTGCCTGATATGACCGATCAATGACTTTCACTTATCTTCCTCGAAATGCTGTCCAACGTAGTCAGACCACTGCTGACCACCACTCAGGGCGAACGCGCAGTTCAACAAGCCCTGCGTAGATCACTGCTGAAATATAGGCTGCACACAGATCAGGATCTCTTCGACAAGTCTTATGGCTATATCCGGGAGTACTACTGATAATTTTTATTCTACGGATGCACCTGTTGAAGATATTGTCGTAATAATTGCCGGTTAGCGACCAAAATCGACTTCATCAATAAATTGCATACCTGTAGGTTCACGGCTTTTGCACCAAAACCACCAGTGACTAACCTCTGAACCGACGCACAAAAAGTCATGAGGTTTTGAGACAAACAGGGTTTGAGACCACTTTTACGGGCTGCCACTGCAGATCGCAGTCAAGAGATAGAAGCGCAAAGCCCCGCACTGTGCGGGGCTCGTGGCATATCGAATCTCTGCGTAGCAGGTTCGAAACTTAAGTTTTGGCGGAGGCGCAGGGATTCGAACCCTGGATGCAAGTTTTAGCTCACATACTCCCTTAGCAGGGGAGCCCCTTCAGCCTCTCGGGCACGCCTCCAAACCAAGTGCGAATTCTAGCATGAGACAGGCTTAGCTCCCCCAATCACACTGATACCTACACGTAAGTTCGCACCCCTTTCGCAAAACGATGCGACGCTAGGCGTGCCAAAAGCTTCTCTTTTTGCGTGTCATACATCAAACTACTTTCAATTAATTCAGGCCAAAGCTCGAACGCCTTTGACACTGTCTCTTTAATCACACTAGCGCAAGGCTTTTCTGCGATGCCAACGCGCTCGCAAAAGGTTCTGAGCGTGGCAGGGCTTAGCCCAATCGGTGGTTTATTGCCGACGCCGTCTCGGTAAAGCGCCAAGGCGCTGCCCTGCCCGCCCAAATAAACAGACCACGCAACGATATCGAACGCTTTTGATAAATGGGGTGTTCGACCATCAGGGTAGATCAAACAAAAGTTTTTCAGATGCGCGTCGTAATTGCCCATCAGGTCATTGATGACTAGCAATCTCAATAACTCGTGTACGGCATTGACGCCCAAACTTTCAGGAAAGCGCATCATCAGCGATCCCATGGCCGCATAGGATGCCCCCAGGTATTTTTGCTGAGGATCGACATTCAGTACTTGAGCGAAGTCTTCGCAATGAATCCGTTTGGGACCATCGCGATCAAATCGCGTCACTGCTAAAAAATGACTGCTACCTCCGATCGTGTATTCATGCTCGATATCCATCTGCGCTAAAGGTACTAACTTATGCTCGCAAACATTCGCGCCCGCAGCTTGCGCGAGCCCTAGGCTTAAGTGTTCAACCTCTGGAAGCCTTGGCCGATCAATTTGCGGCAACTTACCAATAATTCGAGTGACGCCTTGGCGTTTACGTGCAACATACCGCCCACCTAATTCAATCAACCCCAACTTGGGTTGCACACCAGAAATTGATACCCCTAACGGCAAAGGATCCGCTGTCACCGACACGTCTAGCGGCGCGTTGTCTTGCGTGAGTAGTGCGGCCAACTCGTCTTTTGTTAACGCCGCAGGAAGTGCCTTGACCGCGCCTGGTAGGTCAAGTCCGCAGGCCGCGAATAAAGCAAAATGGTCATCCTCTCGACAGCCTCGCAGTTGCGCCAGGTGCGTTCTAAAAAGCCCCTCTGGCAGCATGTTTTGAAAAAATGCGGGTAATCGTCCATCTCTGCCGTTAAACAGCGAACTACCAAGATCACTCCAAAGCGACTCTTGCTGTTCAGGATGTTGCGCCAACATACTCAGCGATACGGTGGCTTGTTGGGTATCAGCAGAGAAACGTTTGTCGGCAACAAACCGAATCATCGGAGCAGTGGCGCGGTTATCAAAACGCAAAAGCTTGCCGATCAACCTCTGCGCCAGAAAGATATCCAGAATTTCTACGTTAGACATCAGATATCTTGAAGGCCTTCTGTCATGGTCGCGACGTGCTGAACATTTAGTTGCCCCGAGTACTCAAAGGCACGGGCGACGTCGCGCGGAACAATTAGCACTTCTTGACCATTAGCCTCTGCAATTGCCAATAGTGTTGTCACACCAAAATTATGCTCGCCGCTCAGAGCACGACTGATACTTTGTCTGGTTAGCCCAGTTTGACGCGCAAGATCAATGTCAGTCACTGGTTTGCGCCCACTGACCAAGCCCTTGGCAATTGCTTTTAGAGTGTTCATCATATTTAACTTATCAAAATAAGTTAAATAAAGTTAACACATCACAGATAAATATGGAATAATTAAATGTTAAATTAATTTAACATTATTAAAATAAGTTAAATTAATTTAACAAAGCGCCACTTCAATTCAACTAAACCTTAGTCGGTGCAGCAGTTTCAAGTCCAAAGGCTTTATGCAGCGCGCGAACCGCGAGCTCCATGTACTTGTCTTCGATCAGGACCGAGGTTTTGATCTCGCTAGTGCTGATCATTTGGATATTGATGTTTTCTTGAGCAAGGGTCTTGAACATCAAACTTGCTACGCCAGCATGCGAGCGCATGCCGATGCCAACAATCGACACCTTGGCGACTTTATCGTCGGATAACACTTCACTTGCACCCACGGCTGGCGCGATGGAGCCCTTGAGCAACGCGAGGGTACGGTTAAATTCGTTACGGTGTACGGTGAAGGTGAAATCAGTTGTGCCAGCCACCGACTGATTTTGCACAATCATATCGACGTCAATATTGGCATCTGCCACTTTGCCCAAGATTGCAAAAGCAATACCTGGTTTGTCAGGCACGCCCAACAGTGTGACTTTGGCTTCGTCGCGGCTAAAGGCGATGCCTGAAACAACGGCTGCTTCCATTTTTTCGTCTTCCTCAAAAGTAATCAGGGTGCCAGAGCGCATCTCTTCGTCTAGCGACATATTGGGGTCTGTCAGTGATGACAGCACACGGGTTGGCACGCGATACTTACCGGCAAATTCAACAGAGCGAATCTGCAACACCTTAGAGCCGAGCGAGGCCATCTCGAGCATCTCTTCAAACGAGATGACGTTAAGCCGACGAGCGTCGGGCTCGACACGTGGGTCGGTGGTGTAAACGCCATCAACGTCGGTATAGATCAGGCACTCGTGCGCTTTTAAGGCTGCGGCTACGGCAACGGCCGACGTATCAGAACCACCACGACCGAGCGTGGTGATGTTGCCTAGGTCATCTACACCTTGAAACCCAGTAACCACCACGACAAAGCCAGCATCAAGATCTTGGCGGATTCGTGTGTCGTCAATCGAGGTAATGCGCGCCTTGGTATAGGCAGAATCAGTACGAATCGGCACTTGCCAGCCTGCATAGCTGCGGGCTTTGAGGCCTTCGGCTTGCAGGGCAATTGCCAACAAACCGCTAGAGGCTTGTTCACCGGTGGCGGCGATGGCGTCGAGTTCGCGGCCATCGGCCTCGGCAGACAGTTCACGTGCAAGCCCAAGCAGGCGATTGGTTTCGCCCGACATCGCCGAGGGCACAACCACCACTTGATGACCGGCGGCGTGCCACTTGGCCACGCGACGCGCCACGTTTTTAATGCGTTCGACCGACCCCATCGAGGTGCCGCCGTATTTATGAACAATGATTGACATGATGTTAAATAATTAGATTCGTGGGATTAGGCCCGCGAAGTCAGCGTGTGAACTACAAAGTCGACTATTTTAGCCCGAAGACAGCACTACCCGCCCTTGTTTGCAACGAACCGCCACTGACCCATGCTGCCAAAGCAACTCTCGGTCGTGCCCTAAGGCGTGCAATTGCCGCAACTGACGCAGCAACTCAGCTAAACGACGGTCTCCGGGCATGGCCACGCCCTGCCCTTGCAACCAATGGCGCACCACCAACGCTTGGCGCGCCGCACTGAGTGCCCGCCAAGCTAATAAGCTAAAACTTTGATCCTCTGGCTTGACATCCAGAGCAGCCAAATCAAGCGCCGCGACCTCGGCTAGCACCTCATTGGCTTCGCCAGCCTGCTTGGCATGACGTACCAGCGTTTGACACCAAGCCGGCCAATAGGTGTTTAGCACCGGCGCCAACGCACTACGCAAGGCACCGCGGGCATATGTTGGATCGGTGTTACTGGGATCTTGGACTGCAGCCCAGCCTGTGCGCTGCTCGTAAGCCTGTGCGACGGCAAGTAACTCAACCCGCTCAACCTCAAGCCAAGGCCTTAGCAGACGCATACCACCTCGCTGCACGTCGGCCCGCATCGCTGCAAGCCCCGACACGCCGGTACCCCGCAACAGCCGCAACAAGACTGTTTCGGCTTGATCTTGACGATGATGGGCCAACAACAGGGCGACCACGTCATGCTCAAGGCAAAGCTGAGCCAAGGCGGTATAACGCGCGTCGCGCGCGGCGCCCTCGACACCCAAGCCAGCAGCGAGATCAACCTGCACGTGGCGCACATGTAGCAGAATGTTTAATTCTTGCGAAAACTTTTGTAAGTGCGCAACCCAGCCATCGGCCTGCGACATCAGTCCGTGGTGGACATGAAAAAAATAAAGTGGGCGTTTGGTGGCAGTGCAATGTTCTGCGGCGATGAGTGCCAAGGCAACCGAATCAGCACCCCCACTCAACGCCACTGCAATCGGGGCCTGCGGTGCAAGCAGCCCCAAGGCTTTGGTCAGCAAAGCATGTAGATTGGCCTGCGAGGCGTCCATGACGCGATGCCAGCCTTAAGCGCGAACTTCTTGAAAACGCCCGTACGACAATAAACGCTCAAGGCGATGGTCGATCAGTTGCTGAGGCGTCATGCCCGACAATTGCCGTAACGCATCCCCCAACGAACGACGTATTAAACGCGCCATCACACGTGGATCGCGATGCGCGCCACCGATGGGCTCATTGACTACCCTGTCAACCAAACCAAACTCTTTTAAACGATCGGCGGTAATTGCCAACGCCGCCGCAGCCTCAGACGCTTTATCGGCACTGCGCCACAAAATCGATGCACATCCTTCGGGCGAAATGACCGAATAGGTTGAGTACTGCAACATCATGACCACGTTACCAACAGCGATCGCTAGCGCGCCACCCGAACCACCTTCACCAATAATGGTCGAGATGATTGGGACTTTGAGTTCAGCCATTGCATACAGGTTGTGTCCGATCGCTTCTGACTGACCGCGTTCTTCGGCACCAATGCCGGGGTAGGCGCCCGGAGTATCGACAAAGGTAAAGACGGGCAAATTAAATTTTTCAGCCAAGCGCATCAAGCGCATCGCCTTACGATAGCCTTCGGGGCGAGGCATCCCAAAATTACGCGCTGCGCGCTCTTTGGTATCGCGACCTTTTTGGTGACCTAACACCATGCAGGGCGTGCCATTAAAGCGTGCCATTCCTCCAACAATCGACAGGTCGTCGGCGTACATCCGATCGCCATGCAGTTCATGGAAGTCAGTAAAAATCTCACGCACATAATCTAAGGTATAAGGGCGCTGTGGATGACGCGCCACCATCGAAGTTTGCCAGGGCGTTAACTTCGAATAAATATCTTTAGTCAGCGTCTGGCTTTTTTGTTGCAGACGACTAATCTCTTCAGAAATATCAACCGCTGAATCTGCCTGCACATAGCGCAGTTGCTCGATCTTACCCTCGAGTTCACCTAGCGGTTGTTCAAAATCTAAGTAGGTATTGCGCATATTCATTTGCCCTGAGGGGTGACGTATTTAGTACTCGACCGGAACTGGGTCAAGACTACGCCACAAGTACCAAGTCGCGACAGTTCTAAAGGGCTGCCAACCCTGTGCCACTTCACGCGCCTCGAAACGAGAAACGGGTTCGCCACTGAAGTAGTGTAACGATATTGCGTTTAATAAACCGACATCATCAAGCGGCAAGACATCGGGGCGTTGCAGATTAAAAATCAAAAACATCTCAGCTGTCCAGCGACCGATACCGCGAATTGCAGTGAGCTCTTCGATGATCTCTTCGTCTGGCATACGCGCCCACTTGGCCGGCTGCACAAGCTTGTCGCTAAAGTGTGTTGACAGATCAAGAATATATTCAGCCTTACGCCCAGACAAACCCGCGGCACGCAAGCGCTCGAGCCCAGCTTTTTGTACCGAGGCGGGCGAGGGTCGCTTGCCGCACTCAAGCAACACGCGTTGCCAAACGGATTCGGCGGCCTTGACCGAAATTTGTTGGCCACAAATTGAACGCGCCAAGGTAATAAAAGGGTTGCCGCGCGTCGTCAGCCAAATATCCGGAAACCTCGGGATGATTTTCTTCAAAATACGATCACGCTTCACGAGTTGCTCAAGCGCGTCGTCCCAGTACTCGGGCTTATCGGCCAGTGTCGCCGGAAGTACTGCGGTCATGGCTGCAGTCTTACCTGCAGTTTTAGCGCTCGATTGAACCGGTCTCGCAACCGTTTTAGCTGCTGTCTTGATCGTTTTAGCGGTCGGTTTAGCCACTGCCTTGAATGTTTTAGTCGTTGGCTTAGCTGATGTCTTAGCTGCTGCCTTTTTAACTGTCTTTGCTGTCGTCGTTGCCATTATCTTTGACCTTACGCACGTCGCCACTGAGTGAGGCCACCGGGCTTGTCATCAAGCTCGATGCCTGCAGCTTTGAGTGTTGCACGAATTCGGTCAGACTCGGCAAAGTTTTTTTGTTGTTTGGCAAGTGCACGTGCAGCAATGTGTTCTTCGATCTGTTGCTCTGTGAGCGCACCGCTTGCCTCTGAGGTAATCGCAACGCCCGCAACTGCAGTCACTGCGCTGGCTTGCTCGAGGGCACGCCGTGTATAACGCGTGGCACTTTGAAAATACACTTTAGGATCTTGCTGCAACAAACCCAACACTGAAGCGAGCGCTTTGAGTTGCAAGCACACACTAACATCTTGACTGCGATTGGCTTGACTGGCCAGGTCAAATAACGCAGCGACCGCACCCGCAGAATTAAAGTCATCATCCATCGCCACCTTAAAGGCTTGCGCAGAGGGATTTGACCAGTCAATGCTCGCCGAACCGCTCGCGGGGATGTTTTGCAGGGTTTGATATAACCGGTCAAGCGACTGCTGCGCGTCGATTAAATTATCGGGCGCATAGTTTTGCGCACTGCGATAGTGGTTGCGCACAATAAAAAAACGCAACATTTCGGCTTCGCGCGGATTGACCTGATACTGTGCCGACTGGGCGCCATGACCTGGTAGCTCAGTGCTTGCACCAATGGTTTGACGAATCGTACGAAAGTTGCCGAGCGACTTTGACATTTTGTCAGAGTCGACCATCAACGGCCCGCAGTGCATCCAAGTGTTGGCAAGCGCACCACCAAACGCACCTTCTGTCTGAGCAATTTCGTTTTCGTGATGCGGAAATTTCAAGTCAGGCCCGCCACCATGAATGTCGAGCGGCACACCTAACAAAGCCTTACTCATCGCCGAGCATTCGATATGCCAACCAGGGCGCCCCCATCCG
This sequence comes from Gammaproteobacteria bacterium, assembly GCA_030832095.1. GTDB lineage: Bacteria > Pseudomonadota > Gammaproteobacteria > Burkholderiales > Burkholderiaceae_B > Zwartia > Zwartia planktonica. The sequence goes on from JAURJT010000029.1 coordinate 7,536, forward strand.
TACACTGACGGCCAGCGAGTGTCGTCGGGCTCGTGTTCTTTAGCGGATTTCCATAAGACAAAATCTAAAGGGTCACGCTTATTGGACCCCACAGCGACCCGCTCGCCTGCCCGCAAATCATCGAGCGACTTACCCGAAAGCTTGCCATAACCAACAAACTCGCGCACCGCAAAGTTCACGTCGCCGTCGGGCGCGTGGTAAGCCAGCCCCTTTTTTTCAAGCGTACCGATAATACCGAGCATGTCACCCACATACTCGGTTGCGCGAGGCTGATGATCGGGGTTTTGAACGCCCAACGCCCGCTCATCAGCATGCATCGCTTCAATAAAAAATTGAGTTACCTCACCAAGCCGTTGATTGGATTGAACCGCTTTTTTGATGATTTTGTCATCAATATCAGTGATATTACGTACATAATTGACTTTCAAGCCAGAGGCCCGCAGCCAACGCTGGATCACATCAAAGCTCACCAGCATGCGCGCGTGTCCAAGGTGGCAATAGTCATACACCGTCATGCCGCAGACATACAAGCCGGCAAAACCAGCTCTCAAAGGGGTAAAGGGACGCTTAGAGCGTGACAGCGAGTCGTAAATCTGCAGCATGCTTTTTAGGGGATTAGAGGCCAGAATAGAGAAAATTAGACGCTGCGCGGTGTTCAAGCAAAAGCAGCGTTAAAATGCGAATGGTCAAGTATAGCAATTGAGGGTTTTACGCCTTGAAGCTGCCAAAAAGCATATGTTCGATTCTGTTCTCCGTTAGCACGGCAGCGTTGCTGCCAGGGCTAGGGCTTGCCCAAGTCAATTACGGTAGCGGTATCAATCAGGGGGTGATTAACCCCTTAAACCCCAACGCGACAACGCAACCGCGTAATCAAAATTCGCAAGGGCGAATGCCCTCGGCAAACCCAGATGCTGCGGCGAATCAGGTACTAGGCGATCAACCCAAAGAGTTGGGCTGGGACGGCTTAGCCAAAGTCTTAGACGCGATTTCGCCTCCAGTTGACACTCGCATTCCTCTGACACCCGCTGAAGTCACCACCCGTATTGAGGGTCTGATTCGGGCCGATCGGCTGCCTGAAGCGCTCGCCGAGGTCGAAAAACGCCTGATCGTCGAAGCGAACCGTGCCACGCCCGGCACCGACGTGCAGCTCATGTTCATGCAGGCTCGTTTGTTTACAGAATTGAATCGCCTGACCGAAGCCGAAGCCATCTACCAGCGTATGACCATGCGATTTCCAGAGCTGCCTGAGCCCTGGAATAACCTCGCCGCCCTCTATGTCCGCCGTGATGAGCTCGATCAGGCACGCCGTGCTCTTGAGCAAGCCATTATGATCAACCCTAAATATGCCGTGGCACAGGCTAATTTGGGCGACGTACAAATGAGTTTGGCGCTGCGAGCATACCAACGGGCTGCCGCAGCAGGGGTGCCTGGTCTGACCCCTAAAATTCGTACCGTAAAGACTCTAATCGAGGGCCCTGCTAAATGACCATTTTTTTAAATTGGCTGCGTGTCATGCGCAGCCTTGTACTAGTTGGTATGCTGCCGCTAGTGTGTTTGAGCGCCCAGGCGGCGCCCCCTTCTACCTCAACCCCTAAACAAGGCGTTACTTCAATGAGCACCAACCCACGCGTCAAAATGACCACCAGTCTTGGCGATATCGTCATCACCCTAGATGCCGCTAAAGCGCCAAAAACAGTGGCTAATTTTTTAGCCTACGTAAACGACGGTTTTTATAATGGCACGATTTTTCATCGTGTGATTGATGGCTTCATGGTTCAAGGCGGCGGCTTTGAGCCTGGCCTGAAGCAAAAGCCTACCAAGGCGAACGTTGAAAACGAAGCCAACAACGGCCTAAAGAACAACAAGTACACGCTCGCAATGGCTCGTACCAGCGATCCGCATTCGGCTACCGCTCAATTCTTTATTAACGTTGCAAATAACGATTTTCTAAACCACACTGCACCCACAGCCCAGGGCTGGGGCTACGCCGTCTTTGGTGAAGTCACAGAAGGCAAAGACATTGTCGACAAAATGAGAGCTGTCGCCACCGCGAACAGTGGTTTTCATCAAAACGTGCCCACCACAGATCTCGTCATCACAAAGGCTGTCGTCCTTGAATAAGATTGCCCTTGCAGGTCCAGTCTGGCTCGCTTCAGATGTTCATTTGGGGCAGAACACCGTTCAAACCTCAGAAGCCTTTCGGGACTTTCTAAAGCTGGCCTCGAAAGAGGCGGCGGGGCTGTTATTACCAGGCGACATCTTTGACGCCTGGATCGGTGACGACGTGGCCGTCGTGGCCCCGCCTTGGCTTGCGCAAGACTTAATGGCAATCAAGGCATGTGCTGCCAAGATTCCGGTATGGCTAGGTCGTGGAAATCGCGACTTTTTGATGGGTGAAGCCTTGGCCGCTGGCCTAGGCGCCCGTTTATTGCCCGAGCAAGTTTTGGTCAATATTGGTGGGCGCACCATGCTGCTCAGCCACGGTGACGAGTATTGCACCGATGACCTACCCTACCAGCAGTTTCGCGCAATGGTGCGCAATCCCGCGTGGCAATCTGGGTTTTTGGCACGCAGCATCCCTGAACGACTTACGCTAGCTGCTCAGGCGCGTGGCGAGAGTATGGCTGCGAATCAAAACAAAAGCAGCGAGATCATGGATGTCAACGCTGACGCAGTGGCTGCCGCGATCCGTGCAGCCAACGTGTCAATGGTTGTGCATGGTCACACGCATCGCCCAGGTCGTAACATATTATCGGTAGACGGCAATCGCTGCGAGCGTTGGGTGTTGCCAGACTGGGATTGCGATCATCTTGAAAACGGTGACAACGCGCGCGGCGGCTGGATGGTCATCGACGAAGACGGCCCGAGCCTGTTTGATTTAGATCGCGCTTAAGTTCAATTCAAATTGAATATCCTCTGAAGTCAGACACGCGTCTGACTACGCGCGCATGTTGCGCGTTCAGCGCTATTGCACAGTATGGTCAACCGCCTGCGTTAATTTTTTAACGCGTACCTGTGCAATACGCCTACCGTCGATTTTCATGACTTCGAAATTAAACCGGGCGTGCGGTCCAACAAACTCGCACTGATCGCCCGCCACAGGCAATTGCCCAAAGCGCTCAAGCAGGTAGCCCGCAAGGGTTGTGTAATCTTGGTCGGCATCCACCAGACCTTCGGTGTCCAGCAGCTGTTCAAGGTGATGCAAGTCTGCCGCGCCATCCACGCTCCATTGATCGGCTCCCTCTGAAACGATATCCGGAGTCTCATCCTCGTCTGGAAACTCGCCGGCGATTGCCTCGAATACATCGATGGGCGTGACCAACCCTTGAATGGTGCCAAATTCATCGGCGACCAACACCAGCTGACCGCGCGAGCGCTTCAAGATGTCCATCAAACGAATAATGCTAATCGTATCGTGGACGATAATCGGCTCACGCAAGTTAACTTTGCGGATATTGCCATGCGTCAGCAGATCGGCAATCATGTCTTTCGCGCGGCCGATCCCCACCACATCATCAACCGAAGCGCGGCACACCGGAAAAAAGCTATGAGGGACTGACGTGATCTGTTGTTGAATGTCTTGAGGGTTGTCATCAAGATTAATCCACGAAATCTCGGTGCGTGGAGTCATCACAGAATGAACAGAGCGCTCGGCGAGCGTCAAGACACCACTGACCATGTTGCGCTCTTCAATGCCAAAGGTAATCGCTTGCGCATCACCTTGCTGCAACGGAGCCGGTACGATGGTCTCATCAGGCAAGCGCTTGCCCAACATTCGCAGTACAGCCTCAGCCGTGCGCTCGCGCATCGGGCGCCCCGCTTCAAGCTTGATGCCCTTGTAGTGCGCCAACTGATTCAAAAGCTCGATCAGCACTGAGAAGCCAATTGCAGCGTAAAGATAACCCTTGGGTACCTTAAAGCCAAAGCCCTCAGCGACCAACGAGAAGCCGATCATGAGCAAAAAGCCCAGGCATAACACCACCACTGTTGGATGCGCATTGACAAACGCTGTCAACGGTTTTGAGGCAACCAACATGATGCCTACTGCAATGACCACCGCAGCCATCATCACGGGCAGATGATCCACCATCCCAATCGCGGTAATCACTGCATCGATTGAAAACACCGCATCGAGTACAACGATCTGGGTCACAATCACCCAAAAATCGGCATACGTTCTTGCTTGGCCTAACTCTTGACGGGTGCCCTCAAGGCGTTCGTGTAACTCGAGGGTTCCTTTAAACAGTAAAAAGAAACCGCCCACCATCAAGATCAAATCGCGGCCAGAAAACTCAAAGCCCCAAAAACTTAACCAAGGCTCTTTGAGCTGCACGAGCCAAGAGATGCCCATCAGCAATCCCAAGCGCATGATCAGGGCGAGCGACAGACCAATAATACGAGCGCGATCACGCTGAGCCGGGGGCAGTTTGTCGGCAAGAATCGCGATAAAAATCAGGTTATCGATACCGAGAATGATCTCGAGTACGACAAGGGTAAACAGGCCGACCCAGATGGTTGGGTCATACAGCCACTCCATGGAGGGCTCCGAAAGTTACTGAGTGTTTGATGGTAGCCGATAAATTCTTTAATCGACGGTCATGTGCGTAGTGAGCGGTATTTAAGCGTTAACTAAGCTTCAACAAAATACGCGCAAACCCTTCCCCACTTAGGGGAGGGTTGAGTGTGACTGGCATTAAACCTTAACAAAGCCCAGCATCTGCGTAAAAATCTTAGGTGTTGCGGCCAATACGTTGCCAGATTCCATCCAAGTTTGCTCGCCCTCTAAATCAGACACCAGCCCGCCAGCCTCAAGCACCATTAAGCTTGCCGCAGCCATATCCCACTGCTTTAATCCAATCCCGCAAAAGCCATCTAGCCTGCCAACGGCGACGTAGGCCATGTCAAGCACTGCTGAGCCTGTGCGACGAACACCTGCACACCCGCGTGCCATTTCAAGATAACGTGGCGCTGATAAGTCATCAGGGCCAACTGAACCGGGCCAGCGGGCACCGAGCAACGCATCGTGAAACTTGGTTTGTGCCGTGACGCGCATACGACGGTCATTTAAAAACGCACCACCACCGCGACTCGCCGTGAACATTTCGTTGCGCGACGGGTCATAAATGACAGCATGCATCACTTGACCGCGTTGACGCAGTGCAATTGAAATCGCGTAGTTTGGAAACCCGTGAATGAAGTTAGTGGTGCCATCAATGGGGTCAATGACCCATTCGTTTTCAGCAAGTTCGCCCGCAGGCGTCTCACCGCGTTGGCCAGACTCTTCGGCCAAAAAGGTGTGCTCTGGGTAGGCAGTACTCAAAAGGCTGATAATCTCGTCTTCGGCGAGGCGATCGACTTCCGTGACATAATCGTGTGGCCCTTTACGGGCGACTTGAAGGCGATCTAAGTCGAGGCTTGCGCGGTTGATAATGGTTCCGGCGCGCCGGGCCGCCTTGATGGCGGTATTAAGCATCGGGTGCATAAAGGGTGCTTTCTTAATTAGGCTAAACAGGGATTTTAGATGACTCTGGATTTTTCTCGCGTTCGCTTCATCATGACCGAGCCCAGCCACCCCGGAAATGTCGGTTCGGCGGCCCGTGCGATCAAGACCATGGGCTTTGACGAACTCGTGCTGGTTGCCCCAAAATTGCTCGACATCACGCTTGAACCCGATGCGAAAGCGCTCGCTAGTGGCGCCTTAGATGTTCTGGAACGCGCTCAAACCTACCCCACACTTAGCCAGGCGCTTGAGCCTGTCACCTTATCATTTGCCCTGACCGCCCGTGCCCGAGACCTGGGGCCTCCTGTGTGCGATATCCGGCAGGCCGCGCAAATGTCACGCGATCACCTGCGCGAGCACCCACAGGGCCGTATCGCCCTTGTGGTGGGCACTGAGCGCTCAGGCCTCACCAATGAGCAGGTCAGTTTGTGCCATCGGGCCTGTACTATTCCGGCTAACCCCTTGTACAGCTCACTAAACGTGGCCCAAGCGATGCAGTTGGGCGCTTTTGAGCTGCGCTACGCCCTGCTCGGCCTCGAAGCGGGTCAGTCGGTGTCGCCGCTTAGCCGGGCGAAGGTCATGGCGCTCGCGGCAGATCCCAATAATGCGTTGGATATCAATGCCTTGCCTGAACCGCCTAAACCCTCAGGCAGCCGCCCTGCCAGTAGCCAGGCACTACAAGCCTTATTGGCGCACTGGCAAGAGGCCTTAATCGCGGTTGAATTTTTAAACCCAGCCCACCCTAAAAAATTGATGCCGCGCATGCAGCATTTTTTTAATCGTAATGACCTGACCGTTGACGAGGTTGATATGTGGCGAGGCGTATGTACCGCGATGGTTGACACCGCTCGCCGCGCGAAACCCCCTTCGTGATCCGGTTAATCACCGCCCGCAGTCATCTTTGATCTACCATCGTCTTTATGCTGAACAAACTTCGCGAAAATATTGCCTGTATCCTCGAGCGTGACCCTGCTGCTCGCAGCAAGCTCGAGGTCATTACGTGTTACCCAGGCTTTCATGCCATGGTGGTTCACGGCATTGCGCATCGGCTTTGGGTCGCTCAATGGTTTTGGCTAGGGCGCTTTATTTCACACTTGGGTCGGATCCTGACGGGCATCGAAATCCACCCTGGTGCAACCATTGGTCGTCGCGTATTTATCGATCACGGGTTTGGTGTAGTGATTGGCGAGACCGCCGAGATCGGCGACGACTGCACCATCTATCAAGGTGTCACCTTAGGCGGCACACGGCTCTACAAAGGCGCCAAGCGGCATCCAACGCTGGGTAAGGGGGTTGTGGTCGGTGCAGGCGCGCAAGTGCTCGGTGGGTTCACGGTAGGCGACGGCGCCAGGATTGGATCGAACGCGGTAGTCGTCAAGCCAGTACCTGCTGGGGCGACCGCGGTGGGGAACCCCGCGCGTTTGATTGAAGCGCCCCCTCAGAAAGCTGGCGCCACAGCGGCTCACACGCAAGAGCAGACAGCTAACGCTACAGACACACACTCCGCACACTCCGCACAAGCCACAAGCACTGTTCAGGCAACACTTAGCGCTCAGGCGACTCAAGTGACTGAGGCTGCGCACGCGCCCCAGAGCACCCCTACCCAGCTGTCACCCTGCGATGCGGGTTGGGATGCGGCACCACTGAAAGCCTTACTCGACAAAGGGGCGTCGCCCGCAAGCCCGCCCACTCTGGGTGAGTCACCCAACGACTCAGCCAGTTTCACCGCCTATGCGGTTGACCCAGGCGCGAGTGACCCATTAGTGAAAGTTTTGCATGAACTGATCAACCATGCGGCAGCGCAAGATGCCCGTATTGCGCAACTTTGCCAAACGATCGAAGCGATGGGCTCGCAAGTCAAAGGGCACACTGCACCCCTTGATGCGCAACGCTTGAATAAACTCGTTGACGAGTAAAAGCTCGTCTGAGTTTTTACTCTGCCTTCACGCCTGCACTTTTTACGACCACGCCCCAGCTCTCGGTTTGTGATTTAAGAAACTGATCGAACTGTTCGACCGTGCCTGAACCGTTCGTTGCCCCCAAGTCGTCTAAACGCTTTTGAACCTCAGGCTTGGCCAAGACTTTATTCATTGAAACGTTAAGCTTAGCGATGATGTCTTTGGGCGTACCTGCAGGTGCTGCCAAGCCAAACCACGACGACACGTCAAAGCCCGGAAAACCAGACTCTTGCATAGTGGGCACATCAGGCGCAGCGGGCGAACGCTTAGGCGAGGTAATCGCTAACGCACGCAATTTACCGGCTTGCACCAACGGCCAAGCCGTTGGCATATTGTCAAACATCATCTGCACTTGCCCGCCCATTAAATCAGTCAGTGCAGGCGTGCTGCCCTTGTAGGGAATATGCGGAATATCGAGCTTGGTTGTCAGTTTGAACAACTCACCCGTCATGTGGATCGACGTGCCCGCGCCCGATGAGGCAAAATTTAAGGCGCTAGGGTTTTTCTTGGCGTACGCGATCAACTCTTGAACGCTATTGACCGGCACTTTTGGATATATCACAAGCATGTTTGGTACCTTAGCCGCCAAACCGATCGGGCTAAAGTCTTTGATCACATCAAATTTCAAATTCGAGTACAGCGTTTGATTGATCGCATTGGTGACAGCCATCATGAATAGGGTATAGCCGTCGGGGGCTGCGCGCACCACCAACTCGGCTGCGATATTGCTGCCCGCACCAGGTTTGTTCTCAACGACAAAACTTTGACCTAAGTCTTCGGCCATGTCCTTAGCGAGGATACGGGCGAGCACGTCTGTCGAACCGCCTGCCGAGAAGCCGACCACAATCCGTACGGATTTGGTTGGATACGAGGTTTGGGCTTGGGCTGGTAACGCCATCAAATTTAAAACGCTCAGCAAACAGACAGCACTGAGAGCAAGCGAGCGGCGTGATTGAACAGGTTTCATCTTAGAGCCCATTGATAATCGAGTATTCGATTTTAATACAAGGCTGCTGACCTGACTTACACTTGTGGTTACGCTTTTCAGCGCACCTCTGTCATCAGCACCCATTTCATGCAAGATCAAGTCAATTCTCAGCCATCTGCCGGTCTAGATCAGCACACACCGATGATGCAGCAATATCTGCGTCTGAAGGCAGAGGCGGGGCCGTTGCTACTGCTTTATCGCATGGGTGACTTCTATGAGATGTTTTATGAAGACGCTGAGCGCGGTGCAAAGCTGTTAGGTTTAACCCTGACGCGGCGCGGCTCGTCTAACGGGGTGCCTATCCCAATGGCAGGCCTACCCTACCATGCGGCCGAGCAATACTTGGCTAAGCTCGTAGCGCAAGGCGTATCGGTAGCGATCTGCGAACAGATCGGCGACCCTGCAACAAGCAAGGGCCCAGTCGAACGCAAGATCGTGCGCATTGTCACGCCCGGCACACTCACCGACGAAGCGTTGCTGCCATCAAAAGCCGATCGCTGCGTGGCCGCCGTGTTTGTGCCGCGCAAAGGTAATAAAGCGCAACGCGCGGGCGTGGCTTGGCTCAATCTGGCAAGCGGCGAGTTCAAACTGTCTGAGTGCGCCGCTGAGGCGCTTGATTCTGAACTGCACCGCATTGATCCGGCTGAACTCATTTTGGCTGACGATGCCCAACTTGATTTGACGCTGCATTGTGCTGCCACCAAGATACCGCCTTGGCATTTTGAGGCCGAGCAAGCGCAGGCACATTTGCTGGCGCACTTTAAAACCGAATCGCTTTCAGGCTTTGATGTAGATGACTTACCCACGGCACTGTGCGCAGCGGGCGCCTTGTTGCGTTACGCAGGGCGGACTCAGGCGCACGCGCTATCGCATGTGCAGACCTTGGTGGCCGATCGAGCCAGCCAATATGTCTTGATGGATCCGGCGACGCGTCGCAATCTTGAATTGACACGCACGCTTTCTGGTGAAGAGGCGCCAACGTTGTTTTCAATTTTGGATAACTGTTGCACGCCGATGGGTAGTCGCTTGTTGCGCCGCTGGTTGCATCACCCTTTGCGTGACAATGCGCCGGTGCTTGAGCGCCAGCAGGCCATTGGCCGTTTAATGACGGCCAGCGCGCAGCGCAGTGAATTGCTGCACGCAACGCCACTATTGCAAGCCCTGCGCACTGAACTCAATAAGCTGCCGGATCTTGAGCGTATTGCGACGCGTATCGCGCTGCTGTCGGTGCGCCCGCGTGAGCTTGCCAGTTTGCGTGATGCCTTGGGTGCGTTGCCGGCGGTGCAGCAACAAGTGCTTTCAGCGATGGCACCGCTGCAGGCGTCTGAACTTTTAGCAACTGCTGACAGTACGTCGCAGCCAAGTCAGTCGAAGACTACGACACAACGAGAGCATAGGCTCGAGACAAACTCGGTGCCGCGCTTGCAAGCTCTCGCAAAAGCACTCACCCCACCTGAAGGCTTGCAAGAACTGTTAACACATGCCATCGCGGTAGAACCAGCCGCCTTAGCGCGTGACGGCGGTGTCATCGCCACGGGCTTTGACGCAGAGCTTGATGAGTTGCGCGCGATTTCAACCGATAACGGCGCCTTTTTGCTTGAGCTTGAGGCGCGCGAACGCGCTCGCACGGGTATCGCCACGCTACGTGTTGAATTTAATCGCGTGCACGGATTTTTTATTGAAGTCAGCCGCGCGCAGTCCGAAAAAGTGCCTGATGATTATCGTCGCCGCCAGACACTTAAAAACGCCGAGCGCTATATCACGCCCGAACTCAAATCTTGGGAAGACAAAGTTTTATCGGCACAAGACCGTTCACTTGCCCGCGAGAAATGGCTGTTCGAGCAATTGCTTGAGCAACTCACTGCGCACGTAAAACAGCTGGCGCAATGTGCCGCAGCCTGCGCTGAGCTTGATGCCTTAGTCTCACTGGCACATCACGCCCAGCACCATCAATGGGTTGCGCCCACACTGTTAACGCATGCGGCCATTGAGATCACGTTGGGACGTCACCCAGTCGTTGAACGTGCGATCGAGCGTTTTACACCGAACAGTTGTTCGTTAAATGCGCACCGCGCTCTGTTGGTGATTACAGGCCCGAATATGGGCGGCAAATCAACCTACATGCGGCAAGTGGCCCTCATCGCTTTATTGGCGCGCGTGGGCAGCTTTGTGCCTGCGCAAAGCGCAGCGATTGGTCCGCTTGATCGGATCTTTACACGCATTGGCGCAGCCGATGATTTAGCCGGCGGGCGCTCGACCTTCATGATGGAGATGATTGAAGCGGCTGCTATTTTGGCTTCGAGTTCGGCACAAAGTTTAGTGTTGATGGATGAGATTGGGCGCGGTACATCCACCTATGATGGCTTGGCGCTGGCCTGGTCGATAGCGCAACGCTTGGTCACACATAACCGCGCACTAACGTTATTTGCGACGCATTATTTTGAAATCACCCGAATGCCAAGCGAGCAAGCGAATACCGCCAACGTGCATCTTGCTGCAGCCGAGTCGCCCTCGGGCATTGTGTTTTTGCATGAAGTGAAAGATGGGCCAGCCAGCCGCAGCTACGGGATTCAAGTGGCGCAACGCGCGGGTATCCCGCAGGCGGTGATTCGCCACGCGACACGCGAGCTTGAACGGCTTGAGGCGCAAGGTGCGCCGACCCCGCAACTGGGCTTGTTTGGTGAGGTGGCGGATGCCGAGGCGCAAGCTGCTGCTACGGCTGAGATCAATGAAGCGCAAGAGGCGTTGCAACAGGCTTTAGCTGCACTTGACCCCGATACCTTAAGCCCGCGCGAGGCACTTGAGGCGTTGTATCAACTTAAAAAACTAACCTCATGAATCCAAATAAACCTCTTGCCTTGCTTGGTGGTTTGACGCCCACCCAGTTCATGAAAACCTACTGGCAGCGCAAGCCGCTAGTGATTCGGCAGGCGTTTGCCAGTTTCAAACCGCCAGTATCCACTGCCGCGCTAAAAAAAATGAGTCGCCGTGACGATGTCGAGTCGCGCTTGGTGTGGCGCGAGAAAGGTCAATGGCAAATGGATCGCGGTCCCTTTGCGCGTTTACCAAAGGCTTCTGAGCCTGACTGGTCGCTGTTGGTACAAAGCGTCGATATACAAGACGACGCAGCCTGTGCCTTGATGAATCAGTTTCGCTTTGTGCCCGATGCACGCCTAGATGACTTGATGATTAGTCTGGCGACAATCGGCGGTGGTGTTGGGCCACACTTTGATAGCTACGATGTATTTTTATTACAAGGTCAGGGGCGCCGGCGTTGGCAGATTAGTCAGCAACGCGATCTCACACTGATCCCAGACTTATCGCTCAAGATTTTAAAAAACTTTATCCCTGATGAAGAATTTGTTTTAGAGCCGGGCGATATGCTGTATCTGCCACCGCAAGCGGCGCACGATGGTGTGGCGCTTGATAATGATTGCATGACGATTTCAATTGGCTTTCGAGCGCCTGATCAGGCTGCGCTGGCTCGCGGCATGCTCGAAGCCGCCGCGGATCAGATCGTGGCACGTGCGGGGCTGGCGAGCGGCCCCTTTGGCGAGCCACCCTTGCCCGGCCCAAAGCTTGATGCGTTGTATCGCGACGCGGGGCAACAAGCTAGTGCGCATCCTGCTGAGATCCCAGACGGTTTAATTGACGCTGCCGTGCAAGCGGTGTCTAAGATCCAATTTAATGCAGCACTGGCACAGCGATTTTTAGGATGCTGGCTGACTGAGCCAAATCAGGCTGCGGTGTTTGATAGCGATTATGGTGATGATGACGATGATCGCGATACGATGCACGATGGCGAGTCTGATACCGAGGCCGCGCAAAATCAAGAAGCCCCCTACACGCACTGGGCGCTGGATCGTCGCACGCGCATGTTGTATCGTGGCAAGCACTTGTTTATTAATGGCGAGGTCGCACCCGTTGCTGCAGAAGCAGGCCTAAAGATTTTGGCCGACGCCCGCGAACTATCTGGCGCTGACCCTGCCGCACAAAAACTCACGCCCGAAGCTGTGGATACGCTCACCGAATGGCTAGCGGCTGGATGGATTCATTTGGTGCGCCGATAGTCTCACCCTAAAAATATACGCCACTTGCTGCGGCTCACTTCGCAGCCAAGCACCCTGCCTTCTCGATAAATTTAATCACCTCATCCAAACCGTCGCCGGTTTTGAGGTTGGTCATCACCCAGGGGCGATCGGCGCGCATGCGGGCGGTGTCATGACGCATGACGTCGAGGTTGGCACCAACGTAGGGTGCCAAATCAGTTTTGTTAATCACTAACAAATCGCTGCGTGTAATGCCGGGGCCACCTTTGCGGGGGATTTTTTCGCCACCAGCCACGTCAATCACATAAATTGTGAGATCGGATAAATCGGGGCTAAACGTCGCTGCCAAATTGTCGCCACCCGATTCAATAAAAATTAAATCTAGGTCTGGAAAACGCTTTTGCATGCGATCAATCGCTTCAAGATTAATTGAAGCATCTTCACGAATCGCAGTGTGCGGGCAACCACCGGTTTCGACACCCATGATGCGATCAGCGGTGAGTGCTTCGGCAGCCACTAGCAAGCGCTCGTCTTCTTTAGTGTAGATGTCATTCGTGACGACAGCAAGTTTGTATTGGTCGCGCATGCGTTTGCATAAAACTTCAACGAGCGTGGTTTTGCCCGAACCTACGGGGCCACCGATACCAACACGTAAGGGATTTGTTTGAGTAGAAGCGTTCATCGTGCAACCCTAAAATAGTGACAACTACAAAAAAATAATTTATCTCAAGCATTCAACTTCTAAATAAACGACTGTATTGCGATTCATGCCTGGCGCTTGCAACCGCAAGGCCATAGGCCGCTGAACCCGCGTGTGCGGGGTCGATTGAACGCGCAATCTCAGTGGCGCGCTCGACATGACCCTTTAAACGATGCAGTAACGTCTGACCATCAATTTGCCCCAACGGAATAATCTTCACCGCTGCAAGGGCTTGGTTTTCGACCCAACTCCACAAATAGGCCGTCAACGCCATCGTCTCATCAACCCCAGAGATCGCGGCCAAGGCGGCGTATGACGCGGGATAAGTCCATTGCTCGATCGACAGTGCGTTGAGGGCGGCGCCTTGGGGCCATTGCGCAAACAACTTAGCCATCGAATGGCCCATCTGCACAGACTCAAGCCTGAACTCGGCGGTTTCTCGCAAGGCATATAGCTCTTGATTGGCCGTGGCCAAGGCAGGCCAATCTTTTTGCATGACCGCACGATGACACGCCAACCAAAAAGGCAGCTCTTGGCGCGCCAGATTCAAGAGGAGTACGTCACGAATCCAGACGTAGGCTTGTTCAACCTGAGTCACCCAACGGTCTTCAATCGCTTGTTCTAAACCTTGTGAGTAGGCAAAGCCACCGACAGGCAAGGCCGGGCTTGCCAAATGCAAGGCGGCCAGCAACGACTGGGTATGCGAGAGCGCCTGATTGCTTGATGGCGCAGGCTGCTCTGGCTCACGCGCATGGGATGGTTGCAGCAGTGTCATCGCCTTACGACTTTGCGCGCGCGTGCGCCGCGATTGAGAGTTCTTCGCCAAGATTGCCCATGGCTTGGTCGTGTTCTTCGACACCACACTCAGTAGCATGATGGTGATGATGATGCCCACCACCCTGCCCCGCAGCATAGGCTCCGCCTTCAGGGATAAAAGCCTGCTGCACAACCGTTACCGTGCCGCCCAAACGCCTCACCATATCAGCCAGCACAGGATCAGGCTGGATCCATACTGCTTCGGTCGAGAGCATCGCTCGCACGTGGCGATTGGCCAGATGATAAACAATACGCATCAACTCAAACGGGCTACTGGCCTGAATACAAAAGAGCTCTTCAACTGCAGCCTGCACCACGACACGCTCGCCTTGATCGCCGCACAAGACATCACCATGCTGCATGTGCTCAGTGCGCGGCAAGATCACAGCCACGGCGCGGCCATTCGGCAGCATTGCGGCCAAGCGCCAGCGCTGGCGATCTTCTAGCGTCAATTCAAGTACCGGCCAAGGCTCTGCCCAAGCCGTGCTTTCGCTGCGTAACTGCGGATCATCGTGCGCACGACGCGCGTTTAACATGATTGCCACGTTAGACCTCGATCGATAACAAAAATTGTTGGGTGTTTTGCACTGTGAACATAACCGCTCTCGCTCAATCTAAAACAATTGGTGCTTTGCGAACCCCTTGACTCGCAAGAGGCCCGCTCTGCTTAACTCTAAAATAAAAAGTACCGCTGCGCCATCGGCAAAGTCTTTGCGGGCGGGCAATCAAGCAAGACACCATCCGCAAAAACTTTGTAGTTTTCAGGGCTCACAGTGATTTTGGGCGTTGCCGCATTGAGCTTCATATCGGCCTTAGTCAAACTGCGAATGCCCTGCACCGCGGCAACATGGCGCTTTAAACCTAATTCGGCCGGCAAGCCTTTGTGGATGGCAATGCCCGACATAAAGGTGATGCAGCTGGTCGCAATCGCACTTTGCGCGGCGCCAAACTGCGGCCTAAAGTGCACAGGCTGCGGTGTCGGGATAGACGCGTTGGGATCACCCATTGCAGCCATCGCAATCTGCCCCCCCTTAATCACGGTAGAAGGTTTGACGCCAAAAAATGCTGGGCGCCACAATACGAGGTCAGCGAACTTACCCACCTCGATTGACCCAACCTCTTTGTCCATCCCGTGCGTAATCGCAGGGTTGATCGTGTACTTGGCAATGTAACGCTTGATGCGTGCGTTATCGCTTGTTGACGGATCTGAAAACCCTGCCTCGCTCATCGAGCCACGTTGCTCGCGCATCTTGTGTGCAGTTTGCCACGTACGCATGATCACTTCGCCCACGCGCCCCATTGCCTGACTGTCTGATGAGATCATCGAAAACGCGCCGATATCGTGCAAAATATCTTCAGCGGCAATGGTCTCACGACGGATACGACTTTCAGCGAACGCGATGTCTTCAGCGATTGAGGCATCAAGGTGATGGCACACCATCAACATATCAAGATGCTCGTCTAATGTGTTGATCGTGAATGGTCGCGTAGGGTTGGTAGACGAAGGCAATACGTTTGATTCACCACAAATGCGGATGATATCGGGAGCATGACCACCCCCTGCACCTTCGGTGTGATAGGTGTGAATCACACGCCCTTTGATCGCATCAATCGTTGCCTCGACAAAACCTGATTCATTCAAAGTGTCGGTATGAATCGCCACTTGGGTATCGGTTTCATCAGCGACGCTTAGGCAGTTATCGATGGCAGCAGGCGTACTGCCCCAATCTTCGTGCAACTTCAACCCAACCGCACCGGCCTCAATCTGCTCGTGCAAGGGGCCTGGCACTGACACATTGCCCTTGCCTAACAAACCGATATTGATCGGATAGGATTCCATCGCTTGCAGCATGCGGGCTAAATGCCAAGGTCCGGGTGTCACGGTGGTAGCAAAGGTGCCGGTGGCTGGGCCTGTGCCGCCACCAATCATGGTGGTCACACCCGAACTCAAGGCCTCTTCGATTTGTTGTGGGCAGATCAGATGAATATGGCTGTCAATACCACCTGCTGTGACGATCATGCCTTCAGCGGCGATCACTTCAGTCGCAGGCCCGACCACAATGGTGATGCCGGGCTGGATGTCTGGATTCCCGGCTTTACCGATGCCCGAAATGCGACCATTTTTAATCCCGATATCGGCCTTGACGATGCCCCAGTAGTCAATGATCAACGCATTGGTCAGGACAGTATCCACGCAATCTTTACTCATGCGTTGCGATTGCCCCATGCCATCGCGGATCACCTTGCCGCCCCCAAACTTTACCTCTTCGCCATAGATGGTGAAATCTTTTTCAACCATCGCAAACAAGGCCGTATCGGCCAGGCGAATTCGGTCACCCGTGGTGGGGCCATACATCTCAGCGTACGCTTGTCTTGAAATTTTCATTTGTCTAAGGCCCCCATCACCAAACCTCTAAAGCCATACACGAGCCGATCACCCGTCAAGGCGACAAGCTCGACCTCGCGCTCTTGGCCAGGCTCAAAACGGACCGCGGTACCCGCCGGTATATTTAAACGAAACCCAGTCGCCTGCGCGCGATCAAAACGTAATGCGGCGTTGGTTTCTGCAAAGTGGTAGTGCGAACCGATCTGCACAGGCCGATCACCGGTGTTGGCGACCAGCACTTTGGTGGTGGTACGGCCAGCATTAATTTCAATTTCACCCGGGGCAACGATCATCTCGCCCGGAATCATTGGTGTAGTACTCATCTTTTTCTCCATAAAATCTCGACGGATGACTACTGAATAGGTTGATGGACCGTGACGAGTTTGGTGCCATCCGGAAACGTCGCCTCGACTTGAATGTCGGGGATCATTTCAGAAACACCTTCCATCACGTCTTGTCTACTCAAAATATTGCGGCCTTCGCTCATCAGTTCAGCGACGGTTTTCCCGTCGCGCGCGCCTTCCATGATGGCCGCTGAAATCATGGCAATCGCTTCAGGCACATTGAGTTTCAGGCCACGTGCTCGCCGACGTTCAGCCAGCAAGCTCGCCGTAAAAATTAACAGTTTGTCTTTTTCGCGCGGTGTCAGATCCATAGCTACCCCTTAACAACTTTGATTATCTTTAACATCAAGTCGCCCACAAGCGTGGTGCAACAGCTGGCAAACCAAGTACGGCTGGGCGCAACTGCGCCCATGCGTCTTGCAATAAAAACTTAATTTCACGCGGTTCGGCTAATAGCCGAACCACCAATAAGCGAGGGTGAAGAATCGTCCAGGCAAACTGTGTTGAATGCTCACGCAAGCTTTGCACTGTTTCTTCGGTGAATGTTTTAGAGGCTGGCAAAATCGCCCAAAGCGTGGCACACGTGTAATGTCCACGCAGACCGATGGGCGAAGCAAACAACGCATCATCGCCTACCAAGGCTAAACGATCGTGCCAAACCAGCTGCCCATCAATTTGAATTTTTAACGATTGACGAAAGTGCCCTTCTGAAAAAGATTCACCAGAGGCATGGCGACCAAAGATGAGGTGATCCCAACCTAACATTGCACCGTGCTCACCGACCTTGATATCAAGATCAGAACGCACACGCGCCCGATTAAACACAATGGTCTCTTGCGGCAGCCATTCAACGGCACCCTGCAAGTCAATACCGATCAACTGTGAAGCCTCAAGCGACGCGTTAGCCCCATACCACTTTGCGGCAGAGGGGGTCGTGACCAAACCATGGCTGCCGGGTTGACTATTGATAAGCACTTCAAGTCGATCACCGCCGGCGATACCGCCCGGTGGATGGACGATGATTGCGTGACAAGGCGAAGCGCCTTCTGGGTACAGGGCTTTTTGAATACGCAAGGGCCCGAGGTGCTGATGATTGAGCCGCGTTTTAAGACCAGGATTGATGGGATCAAGATTGAAGTCGAGCGACAGGCGTGCCGTCCAAGACGCGAGCGCTGACTCAGCCGCAGGAGAGCCTGAGGGGTCTGAGTCATTAGACCAATGTCGCTGATCACCGGGATGCATGAATCAAAAAAAGTAAAGGGTTGATGGGCAAAGCTTTAGTCTGATTATCAGCGCTTCATTGCAGGCAGAGTTCAAGACAGAATCAGCAAAAGAAACGCATGCGTGACGAAAGACAGTCTATGACCTGGCCCAGTGCTCTTACGCAATTAAAACATCATCATGACGAATCTTTAAGCGAGATGCAAAGAGAATTATCGGGTCGTACAAGAGATAACAACAAGAAGCCAAAAATGCACCATTTTGGTACATTTGACGCTACAAAAAGGTGCGTGGCCTGTTCGCATTAAACTTCCCGCTCGGGAGCGATTCGTCGATACAGTGATTTGAAGTCGCTGTTCAATTTACTTCGATCTTGTAACGCCACCTAGTATGGGTTTTGCTCCTGCAAACCAAAAAAAAACGACGGTCGAAGCCGTCGTTTTTTTCTTACCTAAGAATTAACTTACATCTTGCCGCTCAACACACTCAGCAAGCGCTGTGCCGTGGCGCTAGTGTCACGCACACCCTGCGCATCGAGCACCGTGATTTGCGTTTGGTTACCTTGCTGCACCAGACGAATACGCAGCGTAGGCGCTTTTGCTGGATCTTTGCCACCAAACAGTCGACTAAAGAAGCTTGGCTCTTCGCGCTTTTCGCCCGTATCGGTATCGACGTAGCGCACGAAGAACTCGCCAGTCGAACGATCACGATCGTCAACAGTGAAACCACCTGAATCAAGCGCTACACCCACACGACGCCAAGCGCGGTCAAAGGGTTCTGCAACGACCAACATGGCTTTGTCACCAGACGGCGCGCTGACCTTAGGCTCTTGTGCGCCAGGAGTCGTTTGCGCCATTTTTTTACGTGCGCCATCAACGTCTTCACCCAAGTACACCATCAGTCTAGCCAACATCGCCGCGTTTAAGCCTGGATCTTCTTTAGCATTTGTCCACTTCACATCGACGTCAGCTAGGTTGACTCGAGCGATTTCTTCCATGTGGCGATGCGAAATATAGACCTCTGTACGCGAGCCTGCACGTTCGATACGAGTGCGAAACTTATCGCGTGTACCGCTGTCGTACAGGCCGTCAAGCAAGGAACCCAACGCTTGCCGCAACCAGCTCTCAGGGATTTTTGCGCGATTTTCAGCCCAGTTCGTCACAATTAAACCCGCCTTGGGGTCAGTGACATCGAGCGAAAACCCGGCGTCTGTCCAAAAGTCAGCCGTCATCGAAAACACTTTTTCGGGGGCCATATCAATAGACAGCCAACGAAGCTCACCATCGCGCATCACACGCATGTCACTGCGGGTTGGTAGCACGCCAGACTGCGCCGAATTGGGCACGCCCCGACCACCAGTTTGTGCCTGCTGATATTGCGAGAAGGTTGTTGTGCCTGTTGCAGGCGACCGATAGCGTGGATCGTTTGCAGCCTGTGTTAGATCAGGAGGGATGCTGAGCGGGTCGGTGCGAACCACGCTCTTGTAATCAATCGCGTCGTCGCCGCTCATGACAGACCGTAAACTATTACAACCACTTAGCAGCAACAACGTAGCAAGTAGGGCGGACAAAACACCGCACTTTTTGTTCAACAAACTTTTCATTTAAAGCAACCCCGCCTCTGACATTGCAGCTCGCAAGGGAGCCTGAAATTGAGCGCTAAGTTGAACCAGAGGCAGGCGAATCCCGGAAGGGATACGTCCCATCTGAGCCAACGCCCACTTAACTGGAACAGGGTTGCCTTCAACAAACAATAACTTGTTCAAAGGGCCCAGTAAATTATTCAAGCGCTTAACGGTTGACACGTCACCTTTCAGTGCAGCACTACACATATCGTGCATGGCACGTGGTGCAATATTCGCAGTGACAGAGATATTGCCGCGACCACCTAGCAAAATCAACGCAGCAGCAGTCGCATCGTCGCCACTCAGCACCAAAAAGTCAGAAGGCAAATCACGAATCAGCAAGGCTCCGCGACCGATATCGCCCGTTGCATCTTTAATCCCGATCACGCCAGGCACTTTAGCCAAACGCAGCACGGTGTCGTGCGCCAGATCAGCCACCGTGCGGCCTGGAACGTTGTACAAAATCGTGGGCAGATCAACCGCCTCTTGCACAGCTTTGAAATGCTGGTACATGCCCTCTTGGGAAGGCTTGTTGTAGTAGGGCACCACTGATAGCCCGGCATGCGCACCGACGCTGCGGGCGTGCTCAGCAAGATGAATTGCCTCACTTGTTGAGTTGGCACCCACACCAGCAATCACAGGGATTCGACCTGCAGAGTGTTCAACTGCAATGCGAATGAGCTCAGCGTGCTCATCAACATTTACCGTAGGTGACTCGCCAGAGGTACCGACAATCACAAGCGCATCGGTGCCTTCTTGGGCGTGCCAGTCAATCAGTGCTTTGAAGCTTTTATAGTCAAGGCTGCCATCAGGGTGCATCGGCGTCACTAAGGCAACCATGCTGCCCATGAATTGGGGTACTTTAGAAGTCGATATCGTGGCCATGAATGGATCCAGAAGGCGAGTCAAGGCGCAAAAGCACCTATAAGAAGTTAGAGCAACAGTTTACCGGATTGCGAGGCGATCTATAAAAAAAGACGCATAACCTGCTCGCCTAGCGAGACCAATGGATTCAGGACTGCGCTCAGCACCCCAGTCGCCAGCAACCCAATCACGATCAACATGCCGTAGGGCTCAATACGGCCATATTGCCAAGCTAGGCGATTTGGTAGCAGACTAAACAACACCCGCCCCCCGTCTAAGGGCAAAATAGGCAATAAATTCAAGGCCATAAGCACCAAATTGATATGGATACCGACCCGCGCCATTTCAAACCAGAAGCCGCTTCTCTCGCCAGCGTCGAATAACAACCGCAGGCAGATCGTCCATAAAATCGCCATGAATAGGTTTGCAGCGGGCCCAGCCAAAGCTACCCAGAGCATGTCTTGTTTGGGGCGCCGAAGTCGACCAAAATCGACCGGTACAGGCTTGGCCCAGCCAAACAAAAACCCACCGCCAAAGAGGCTCGACATGGCCAGAATGCCAACCGGCACCGCAATTGTGCCAATCGGATCAATATGGCGAATGGGGTTTAGGCTGACACGTCCGGCCAGAGAAGCAGTGGGATCACCAAAAAGTTTGGCGACATAGCCGTGCGCAGCCTCGTGCAAGGTGATCGCCAAGAGCACGGGGAAAGCATAAAGCGTCAGGGTATCAAGCAGATCTTTCATGCAGCGATTGTAGAGGTTTATGACCACTCAAGAGCGCATCTCGTCACCGACACCGTTTAATTATCAGCAAGCGCCCATTCAAGCGAAGCAAAACAACGCTTATTCGGCGTCGCGCAACTGCTACCGAAAAATTTTTAACCAAGTCCCAGCATACTTGGATCGCCACGGCCCCGCCGCACCACTTCGGGGGGTGAGGTCGTTAAGTCAATGACCGTAGTCGCATCAAGTGCACAGGCGCCCGCGTCGATCACGGCTGCCAATACATGTTGATAGCGCTCGCGAATTTCAGCGGGATCATTCAGTGCGAGTTCGTCACCTTCAGGGATTAAGGTGGTCGACAAAAGTGGGGATTGCGCGTGTTCGAGCAACGCAAGCGTGACCGGATGCGCAGGCACTCGAATCCCGATCGTTTTACGTGACCGATGCGACACGCGGCGAGGCACCTCGCGTGACGCCTCAAGGATAAAGGTCCAAGGCCCTGGGGTGGCCAGTTTAAGCAGACGATACTGAGCATTATCGACGCGTGCAAATTGACTAATTTCAGCCAGATCGCGACAGAGAATTGTCAGATGATGGCGATCATCAAGCCCACGCAACTTACGCAAGGCGTCTGCCGCACCCTTATCGTCTAGGCGAGCAACCACGGCATAACTTGAGTCAGTGGGCACCGCTACCAAATTGCCCTCTTGCAGCAGCTGCGCCGCCTGCTTGAGTAAGCGAGGCTGAGGGTTATCAGGATGCACCACAAACAGTTGTGACATGGCTCTTTAACTGATTCGGTTAAACTCTTGGCGCGTGTTGCCGTAGCTCAGTTGGATAGAGCAACGCCCTTCTAAGGCGTGGGTCACTGGTTCGACTCCAGTCGGCAGCACCAAATTTGCCGCAGCTACTGGCTCTACCCCATTAATGATGAAGAGACCAGCTACTGCACAACCTTGGCGTTTTCGCGCAGTTTTTTCACGTAGTCAAACCGCTGTTTTTGCACCAGCATTTGCCGGATATCATTTTTGGACTCGTCAAAGGTAGGCGCTTTAAACGGGCGGGTCTCTTCAAGTTTGAGGATATTCCAGCCCGCTGGGGTTTGAATCGGCGCAGCCGCTAAGGCGCCTTTTGCTAAGTTCACCATCACATTTGAAATTGCTGGCAAAATCTGGGCCGGCACAACCCAACCAACATTGCCGCCATCTTTTTTACTAGGATCGAGAGACGTCTCGGTAGCAAGTTTTGCAAACGCTTCGCCCTTGCGCAGTCGCGCTAATACCGCCTTGGCCTGATCCTCAGTTGAGGTCACGATTAGACCCAGACGATACTGCTGCTGGTCTTTCATCAGAGCCATCTGACGTTCGTACTCAGTCTTGAGCGTGGCCTCGGGGATGGGGTTGCGTGCCATGTAATCATTGAGCAAAAGTTCAACCAAAAAGGTCTGACGCACTTGCGCCCACTGGGCTTGCGCCTCATTGGTTTTATCGAGGCCTAGCCTGGCCGACTCTTGCGCAAGAATTTCGCGATTGATAAGCTCGTCTTGAATCACCTGGCGTAACTCGGGCGAATCTCTTTGACCCTGCGCAACGTTGGCTTTCACATTTGAGTCAATCAAAGACTGCGGCACAGGAACCCCATTGACAGTCGCAAACGCGCCTGGCGGTTTGGTCTGCGCCACGCTGCTGGCGCAAACCACGCCCAACGACAGCCCCACAAACAGCGCACCAGACGCGACCAAAAACTTTGAAAAGAGTGTCTGCATTATTTTCGCTTAAGCTCATTTTGAAGGAATCAAAAACAACCGATTGTCATTCATTATAGGTGGCGTCCACGCTTTCGACGCTTTCGACGCTTTGAGGACAATCTGTTATGTTGGAAGTCTTCTACGTATTCAGTCACGAACAAACGGGTTCTGCGTGCCACAGGATAAAAAATGAGAATATTGTTTTCAACGCTCGCTCTCACCACGGCCTTGCTTTGCGGTCTGAGCGATTCGAGCAGTGCCCAAACCTCACCCAAACCTAAGGATTTTTCAGCTATGCACGCAGACCTTATCAAAGCCTTTGCCCCAACCGGAGTGCTGCGCGCCTCGCTCAACATAGGCAACCCCGTGCTAGCCAACCGTGACGCACAAGGCAAACCCTACGGGATTTCAATCGACCTAGCGCTTGAGTTAGGCAAAAAACTGGGCGTACCGGTCGAGCTGATCGTCAACGAAACGGCCGGAAAATCAGTCGCAACCCTGGAAGCTGGGCGTGCCGACATTGGTTTTTTTGCGATCGACCCCGAGCGCGGCAGAGATATCGCGTTTACGGCAGCTTACGTGCAAATCGAAGGGTATTACTTGGTACGTGCTGATTCAAGCATCCAGCGTAACGACCAAGTTGACGTGGCCACCAACCGCGTCGTTGTCGGCAAGGGCAGTGCCTATGATTTGTTTTTAACGCGCCACCTTAAACAGGCGTCACTCGAACGCGTGGCCTCGTCACAAGTGGTGGTCTCGAGCTTTCTAGAAAAGGGTTTTGAAGTCGCTGCCGGGGTCAAGCAGCAGCTTGAAGCCGATACGAAGGGGGTGACTGGCGTTCGGATGTTAGCTGAGCGTTTTATGGTGATCCATCAAGCAATGGGTGTACCCAAAACAAAAGGCCCCGAGGCGGCTTTGTTTTTGCGTACCTTTGTTGAAGAGATGAAAGCACAAGGCGTTGTGAAAAACTCGATGACGCGTTATGACATCAAGGGGGCAGGCGTGGGGCCGGCGGCTGATCCAAAGATTGATCCGCTCACGACTCCTTAAGCGTACCAAGACGCTATGCTAAAGATAGGGTGATGCTAACCACGCCACCTTATTACGCAGCCTCAACCAAAAAGGCTGGCGTCGCAACGTACGAATCGTAATGCGCTCGGCCTGTGCGATGACAGTGTCGATTTGGGTCTCAAGCCCTGCAGCAAAACCGCGGTCGTACACCTCGAGGTCGAGCTCAAAATTCAAGCGCAGGCTGCGCGGGTCAATATTCGACGAGCCAACGTAGGACCACCCTCCATCTACTGTACATAATTTCGAGTGATCAAAATTGCCTTGCGCTTGCCATACTCGACATCCAGTCAAAATCAACTGATCAAGCTGTGCCATCATGGCCGCATTAACAAGTTTCAAATTATTGGCACCTGGCACAACAATATCCACGATAATTCCTCGGCGCGCACAAGTCGACAACGCCGCGATCAGCACGAGGTCAGGCAAAAAATAAGGTGACTGGATTCGTACATGGTGTTGCGCCACCGACAATGCGCCCAATAACATGTTGTGCGTACTACCCAAGGTGCTATCGGGGCCCGAGGCAACGCAACGCATCGGTATCCCGTGTTCTGTATGTTGGCTTAAAGCGGGGGCAAACCACTCGGGGCCTTTGAGTTTTTCTTGTGTGGTGAACTGCCAGTCGTGCGCAAAGCTGATAACCAGCTGGTGCACAATGGGCCCCTTCAGTTCAAAATGCGTATCTTGTGTGACGTCTGCTTTGGCCACAGCCGTCAAAAACCCTGCACGAATATTCATGCCGCCCGTAAAGCCGTGCACGCCATCGATCACTAGTAATTTACGATGGCTGCGCAGGTTGGCATACGCCAAGCGCAAGCCAAACAAGGGACGCATAAAAAGCGCGGCCTTCACACCACCTTTGAGCAACATATTGATAATTGGTGGGCGCGAATACTTCGACCCAACCGCATCAATTAACACCCTCACCTGCACACCACGCGCCTGCGCCTCAATCAACGCTTGAGCAAACTCGGCACCCAACACGTCGTGGTCAAAAATATAACTCTGCAGGGCAATTGACTGGGTGGCGCGACGAATCGCTGCCAGCATCGCGGGATAGGTTTCATCGCCGCCTCGCAGCGTCTGAATCTCATTGAAGTTCAACACCTTGAAATGACTGACGCGATCACCCAAGACTTTAAGGGTCGAAAATTGTGCGCCTGACGCAGCGCTAACATCCAGCACCAGCACCCGTTCAATCACGTCCTCAGCGTAAATGGTACCGGCCCGTGGCTGCGTGATTCGCTGCTTACGGACACGATTGATGCCGGCAACCAAGTACAGCGCGGCTCCGAAAATAGGCGAAAACATTGCCACACCGACCCAGGCGACTGCGGCACGGACATCTCGCTTGGTCATGGCTGCATGCACCGCAGCAGCCGTGCCCGCCACCCCCGACACCATAAACAAGACGTGCGGCCAGTATTCTGAGAGAAGCGCGTGCAATTCGGTCATTGAATAGTCTTACAGTAAAAACGTGAGGCCCCGCAAAGAGGGCAAACTGGGCACAAACATGCTAGAATCTTCGCTCTGTGGTGGACGTAGCTCAGTTGGTAGAGTCCCAGATTGTGATTCTGGTTGTCGCGGGTTCGAGCCCCGTCGTTCACCCCACCCCCCTTCTTCAACGGCCGGTCTTTTTACGCCAGGCCTGAAAGTCGACCGTGGTTTGCGGATCGGTATTGGGGTACAAGCCCATGATCGAACGGCCACCCCTCACTTCTTCCGTTGCAAAGTCTTCAAAAATCGTCATTTCAAACGCTTCGGCTGCCAATTCATCTGCCAAGTGCGCCGGCAACACAATCACGCCATCGGCATCACCCACGATCACGTCACCCGGAAACACCGGAGCATCGCCGCAAGCGATTGGCACATTGACATCGATGGCGTGATGCAACGTCAGATTGGTGGGTGCTGAGGGGCGCTGATGATAGGCGGGGATGCCAAGCTCAGCGATTTCAGCAGAGTCACGAAAGCCACCATCGGTCACAACACCGGCCACGCCTCGAGCCATCAAACGCCCAACCAAGATACCACCGGCTGAAGCCGCGCGTGCGTCTTTGCGACTATCAATGACAAATACGGCACCTGCCGGGCATTCGTTGATGCCTTTACGCTGTGGATGACTACGATCTTTAAAGACCTCCATGGTGTTGAGATCTTCGCGGGCAGGAATGTAACGCAGCGTATAGGCCTCGCCCACCATATTTTTGGTGGACTTTGATAAACGCTGCACGCCCTGAATAAACTGATTGCGCAAGCCACGCTTAAAGAGGCAGGTTGCCAGCGTGGCCGTGCTAATACCCATCAGTTTTTCCCGGGTGTCTGGTTTAAGAGTGCTCATCGTGAATCTCGCTTAATAAATATCAGGTTCAGACACGGGCGCACCAAAATCGGTGCGCAAGAAATCAAAATCACAGCCCTCATTAGCCTGTTGAATATGCTTAGAGAACATCCACCCGTAACCCCGCTCGTAGCGTGGTGCAGGCGCTTTCCAGGCAGCTTTACGGGCCGCCATCTCTTCGTCAGAGATCTCGAGGTTAATCGTGCGGGCCGGCACATCGACCGAAATCATGTCGCCATTTTTAACCAGCGCCAACGGGCCACCGACATACGACTCGGGCGAAATGTGCAACACGCAGGCTCCGTAACTTGTGCCACTCATACGCGAATCTGACATGCGCAACATATCTCGCACACCTTGCTTGAGTAGTTTTTTAGGCATGGGTAACATACCCCACTCGGGCATCCCTGGCCCACCTTGCGGGCCAGCGTTACGCAAAATCAACACATGGTCGGCAGTCACATCAAGATCATCGCTGTCGATCACCGCCTTCATCGAGGGGTAGTCATCGAACACCAAAGCGGGGCCTGTATGACGATGTAAATGCTCGGGGCAGGCACTGGGCTTTATCACGCAGCCATCGGGGGCCAAATTACCTTTGAGCACCGCAAGCGCACCTTCAGCATAAATTGGATTATCAACGGGGCGAATCACGTCGTCGTTATACACGCCTGCCCCCGCAATATTTTCACCTAGGGTCTTGCCGGTGACAGTCAGTGCATCCAAACGCAGGTGCTTGGTAATACGGGTCATCAGGCCAGGCAAACCACCGGCATAGAAGAAGTCTTCCATCAAGTACTGTTCGCCACTTGGGCGCACGTTGGCGATCACTGGCACGATCCGGCTAAAGCGATCGAAGTCATCAAGGCTAATGTCATGGCCAGCGCGCTTAGCTTGCGCAATCACATGAATGATCGCATTGGTCGAGCAACCCATCGCCATCGCAATCACAATCGCGTTTTCAAAGGCGGCATGGGTTTGAATTTTGTTTGGAGTGAGGTCTTCCCAGATCATGTCGACAATGCGACGACCCGACTCGGCGCTCATGCGCATATGGTTTGAATCAGGCGCCGGAATCGACGAAAAACCTGGCAAGGTCATACCAAGCGCTTCAGCGATGGCTGTCATGGTGCTCGCCGTACCCATCGTCATACACGTACCATGGCTGCGAGCGATACCGCCTTCGATCTCAAGCCACTGAGTTTGATTAATCAGGCCGGCGCGGCGATCATCCCAGAACTTCCAGGCATCAGAGCCAGAACCCAGCGTTTTACCTTGCCAGTTGCCACGCAACATCGGGCCCGCAGGCACGTAGATCATTGGCAAGCCGGCACTCGTTGCACCCATCAACAGCGCAGGAGTGGTCTTGTCACAGCCACCCATGAGCACTGCACCGTCAATTGGGTGACAGCGCAACAGCTCTTCGACGTCCATCGCCAACAAGTTGCGGTAAAGCATAGTGGTGGGCTTGACGTACTGCTCGGCTAACGACTGCGCCGGCAACTCGATCGGAAATCCGCCCGCTTGCAACACACCGCGCTTCACGTCTTCAACGCGTTGTTTGAAATGACTGTGGCAGGGGTTGATATCAGACCAAGTATTGATAATGCCCACCACTGGCTTACCGGCCCAGTCTTCGGGGCCGTAGCCCATTTGCATAGCACGCGAGCGATGCCCAAACGAGCGCAAATCATCTGGGGCAAACCAGCGCGCACTGCGCAAAGACTCGGGAGTTTTAATTTTTGGTTTTTTTTCTTCGGTTGTCATACTCAAGTCTCCGGAAAGGCAGAAAATTAGTGCGTGATTAAGCTTTTATTGTTCGGCTTTGGTTATTCGGCTTTGGTACAGAGCTTAGCCTTAAATGCGGCATCGGTTTCAAGTTTCCAGAGGCGACCGCCATCTGGCTGCTCAAAGAAGGGGGGGATCTCTGCCAAAAAGGGCAGGTGCTGAATAATCCACCGATCACCACGCACCCAAAATACTCTTGGTTCGCTCGCACACAGTCGCGCCACTAACTCTTTAAAATTGATCAGCGTCTGCTTGCCCAGCTCTGGATTAAACCGTGCAGCATCTGCCAATTCGTTACGCCAGTTATCGCGTTTCGGGAGATTGTCCCAGTTTTCGACCACCCAGGCAGGCTCAGTGGCACCGGCATAAAAAGCTAAATCAAACGGATAACTGCGCACATACACAAATATATCGGTCGGCTTTTTTTGAGCAACGATCTGTGTGCCCATGACGTAGGCAGTATCCGTTTGGATAAAGCGAAACACAAACATCCCTGCAACGCAGGCAACGCTAGAGATCACAAAATAGGTGGCGATCGCCCGAGGGATATGCGACGCCCAGCGGCCCCGCAAGGCCAAGAGCAAAGCTTCGGCGCTGAGCACGGCCAAGGGTGGCAACGCTGGCAAAATATAGCCAATCAGTTTTGAGGCCGGGATCGAAAAAAAGATAAAAATCAACAATAACCAAATCAGCATCAACAAGCCAAATGATTGCGAGCTGCTTTGCCAAAACCGACGGTTGAACGCCACTAACAAACCAAGCGACCACGGCAAGGTCAGGCCAAACAGCACAGGCAAATAGAACCAAACTGGCTGAGGGTTGTTAAAACCCTTGCTTACGAAGCGCTCAAACTGCTGATGGATAAAAAAGTAATTGAAAAACTCAGGAAACTTAGCCTGCATCGCCCAGAACCACGGCAAGGTCACCACGACAAACGCCACGATCGCAGGCGGCCAAAGCAACACACCGAGCTTGCGCCAGCGCTTTGTCAATAACAGCCAAAAGAATAAGACGCCGCCAGGCAAGGCCAAACCGATCAAGCCTTTTGCCAAAATCGCGAGGCCGGCAAATACTGCCGCTGCGACCGAGACCCATCGGTAGGGCTGCCCTTGCTCATTATTTAGCACCGCGTGCGCACCGGCAAGAATCGTGAGTGAAATCAACCCTGCGACCAACATATCCAAATTGGCGTATTGCGCACCACCGTAAAACAAAGGAAGTGTGCACAGGATAATTAAGCTCAAGGTTGCCTGTTTGAGACCACGGTGCTTGCGAATAAAAAAATACAAAGCAATCGCGCTTGACCAAGCCGCCAGCCACGAGGGGATGCGTACAGACCACTCGTGCGCGCCAAACACTAGCACCGACAGATCGGTCAACCAATAGAAGAGCGGCGGCTTGTGAAAATACGGCAGGCCATTCATCAAGGGCACTAAAAGGCTATCGGCGCGCGCCATATCCCAGGCCACACCCACATAGCGCCCTTCGTCGGGCAGGTGCAAGTGACGCACCCACGACAAGCAACCCAGCCAAAAGCCGGTGCCTAAGACAAGCCAGCGGGTGGCCTGAGGCTGCAAAGCTGCTATCCACAGCCGATTCAGTAAATTTTTCATAAAAACGGAAATTGAAGGACTGCCCCGATTGTAGGGCAGTCGTGCTCCGTTGGTATGCTGATTACCCCTACCGCGCAATCAGCCTTTCTTGATGGCTCAAAGGAGGGTGAGGCGCCTCGGTCGCAGCCTGCCCTCAAGAATCGGTAGGTAAGTTGAGAGCAACGGGCCACAGAGCGTTCTGATGATGGGATCCGCAGACAGGCCGACGGGTGATCTCTTAGAAACCCAGCAAACTGAAAGGTCAGGTGGCGCGAGCGCGCAGAGCCGCTTGCAAGACCGGTTTGAGATAGGTCAAAAACTTTTCAGGATCTTCGCTCATTGGAAAATGCCCCATCCCCTGCATAATTTGCCAGTGGACGCCCTCAATGGTCTTGCCTAAAAAAGCCGTATCTTCTGGCGTACAAGAATAATCGTATTCACCGGTCAAGAGCCATAGCGGGCATTTTGTTGTGTCAATTTGTTTGACTCGGTCGCGAATATCACCATCAGCGTTATAGAAAAACAAATCGCCTTTAAACACACCGGGCCCACTCTGCATGTAATGCCAAAGAGTTTCCCACTTATGCTGCGCGGGGCTTAACGGGCCAATTAAGCCT
This sequence comes from Gammaproteobacteria bacterium, assembly GCA_030832095.1. Taxonomy (GTDB): domain Bacteria; phylum Pseudomonadota; class Gammaproteobacteria; order Burkholderiales; family Burkholderiaceae_B; genus Zwartia; species Zwartia planktonica. The sequence goes on from JAURJT010000029.1 coordinate 37,867, forward strand.
GAGACAATTCCGGCCGCAATCTCACCACCATGCACGTCCGAGCGATGCAGCCACTCGAGATCGTAATACGGTTCGACGTGTGCGCCCGATTGCAAGCCAATCGCAGCACCGAAACGCTCAGGGTGTTCAAGCGCTAGGTGCAGTACGATGCGCCCCCCGATCGAGCAGCCCATCACAATTGGCTGATCAAGTTGCAGCGCATCGGCCACCGCTAAGATCGCCTGCGTGTAATCGTGCGACGATAAACGATAGGTGCCGTTTCGCCAGCCCTCAGGCGGTGACGACTTGCCGTGCCAAGGCAGGTCAAACGCAATCACTCTAAATTGTTTGAGTAGCTCGGCATCGTTCATCAGCGCGCGATACTGACGCGTATCCGCGCCTGCCGTATGCAAACACAACAAGGGCACACCGGCGCCCGCTTCTTCAACATAGACACGGTGCAGTTGACCGTTTAAGCTCAGGTGCATATAACGACCGACAATGGGTTCTACAAAAACTGGTGCGCTCATGCTGTCGTGGCTCATGCTGTTCTGGCCTATGCTGTTCTGGCTTGTGCTGTTTTGACTCACGATGTGACCTCTTCACCGCGCACGCTTGCCAAGACATCTTTGAAATACAGAAGATGCGACATCAACGGATACAAATCGCCCTCCATCTTGAGGTGCTTGAGTTTAAGCATTGCCATCACGTCATGAAAGCCGGGCTTGGGAATAGGTTGCAAGAACTCAGCCCAGGCGGCTTCGCTTGCCCGCAGGGCAAAGACCCAGTCGGCAATGGGGAAAGGACCCTTTTTCACAGCTGCAACACGCCCGGCCAAGATCTGAATCACGTACTCAGCTCGATCCACTTGCAACAAAAATGAGGTCGAGGCGTGCCTGCCTCGCCAAACCAATCTTTCGTCAGCGTTGACTTTGCTTGCCAACGCTTCACACCACAACGCATCCATCATGACTGAGCTCTTTAGTGAATCGTATTATTTCTTGACCAGTGGGCACTGACTTTCAGACAAGGGATTAAAGGAATCCTCGCCTGACACTGTTTTGACGATTTTGTAGTAATCCCAAGGGGCTTTTGATTCAGCGGGAGACTTGACCGACACAAGATAGGTATCGTGAATCAATTTGCCATCTGGCCGTAATTTGGCATTGCGTGCAAATGCATCACGAATCGGCATCTCGCGTAAGGTTTTCATGACATCGACCACATTGTCACTGCCCGATTTCTCGACGGCGCGAAGATAGTTCAACACAGCAGAGTACTGCCCTGCCTGTAGGGCAGTTGGCATTTTGCCCATTTCTTTAAAGAACCGTTGCGAAAATTTTCGCGTCTCGTCATCCATATCCCAATAAAAGGTCTCTGCGAAATTCATGCCCTGCGCTGCTTGCAGACCAACGCCATGCACGTCAGCAATGCTCATTAACAGCGCGACCAGTTTTTGCTTTTTTCCTAAGCCGAACTCGTTGGCCTGTTTAATTTGATTCAGCAAATCACCACCAGCACTTGCAAAGGCAACTGCGTCGGCGCCACTGCCTTGCGCCGAGAGCAAGTATGACGAAAAATCATTACCGGGGAAGGGATACCGCGACGACCCGACCACCGAACCACCACCCGCTTTAATAAAACGAGCGCCGTCGCTTTCAAGCGAATGCCCAAAGGCGTAATCAGCTGTAATGAAGTACCATTTTTTTGCACCCTGCTCAACCAAAGGTAAGGTGCCGACTTTTGCCAGGGCGTAGGTGTCATAGACCCACATCACGTTAGTCGGCTTGCAATCTACGCCAGTGATTCGCGAAGAGCCCGCTCCGGTCGCCATCGTCATGCGATTTTTTTCGGCCGCGATGTTCATCACAGCCAGCGCAACCGCGCTGTTACCAAGCTCGGTGACGACGTCTACGCCATCACGATCCATCCATTCGCGCGCACGAGCGGCCGCGACATCGGCTTTATTCAAGTGATCAGCGACCACCAACTCAATCGGCTTGCCCGCGACCTTGCCACCAAATTCTTCAATCGCAAGTTTTGAGGCCAGTACCGAACCCGGGCCCACATTCGCCATGTACAAACCAGACAGGTCGGTCAACACACCAATTTTGACGACACCACCAGAAATTTTGTCTTGCGCCTGCACGGGCATGACACAGAGCGTTGCAGCGACCGCGACTGACAGTAATGATTGCTTGAACATGATGGTCTCCTGAGTAAACTTTTATTATGAATTTTTTTTGTATCGTACAGCATCCAGTGCTAGGATCAACTTCAACATTGAGTGCGAGCTCAAACGGTAAGCGTTCTCATTGAGTTCAGTAGGTGAGCAGACAACAAGAGGCATGATTGAGTTCAATCGATGCCGATATTGGCCTCTTTGATCACTTTGGCCCATTTCAGAGTTTCGGCCGCAATGAACGCACCAAACTCTGCAGAGGTTTCTGGTACCGGCACGGCTCCCAGCTCTATGATTTTGGCCTGTACGTCGGGTTGCTTAATAATGTCGACAATACTGGCGTTCAATTTATCAACGATTGGTTTGGGCGTTGCCGCTGGCGCCAGCAAGCCAAACCATGACCACACCTCATAGCCTGCCACCCCGAGTTCTTGAATCGTGGGGATCTCAGGCAACTGCGGGTTGCGCCGAGCAGAGGTCACCGCAAGCGCTTTAAGGCGCCCACTTTTGACTTGCTGAATCACTGACGGCATATTGTCAAAGATCATTGAAATTTGACCTCCCAACAGGTCAGCAACCGCTGGAGTGCTCCCTTTATAAGGAATATGGGTGATCTTCGAGCCACTCATCAAGTTAAACAGCTCGCCTGAAAGGTGTAGCGTGGTGCCATTACCCGATGAACCATAGGTCAGCTTGCCAGGGTTCGCTTTGCCGAACGCCATCATTTCTGCCAGCGTGTTGTAGGGCGCATCTTTGTTGACCACCAACAAATTAGGCACCATCGCGGCTCGCGTGATTGGCACAAAATCTTTAGCCGCGTCGTATGGCATTTTTTTGTATAAGCTCGGATTGATCGATTGCGTGCCGATCGTACCCATCATAATGGTGTAACCATCGGGTGGGGCCTTCGCCACATACGCGGTGCCGATATTGCCGCCTGCACCGGGCCGATTTTCAACGACAACCGTTTGCTTAAATTTTTCGGTGAGCTTCTGCCCAATCAAGCGCGCAAGAATATCTGTGGTGCCAGCAGCCGGAAAGGCCACCACCATCGTGATTGAGCGATTGGGATAATTGTCTGCTGTTTGCGCCAGCGAGCTTGCGCCAACGGTTAGCCCGACAAGTACTGCTGTGGCGATTTTTAATGAGACTGCATGCATGTTTTGCACTCCTTTTACGACTTAACTTCAACCCTTGCTTTGAACATCTCGACCGCAATCCACTATGGCCGATAAGTCACGGTTCGTACCCCCGCCCGACGTAAAGGCGCGGCCAGCGTCGCAAACTCAACTAACGCGGCACGCGTTTCAGCTGGGTCGATAATGTCTTCAATCACAAACGCCTCGGCGCTACGCATCGGTGAAGTTAAACCCCGCACGCGGGCTTCGATCTCGGCATGCTTAGCTTTAGGGTCTGCCGCGGCTTCGATCTCGGCACGATAGGCAACCTCAAGGCCGCCCTCGATGGGCAGCGAACCCCATTGCGCCGAAGGCCAGGCATACCGAAAATTAAAGCGCCCAGGTGCTTGATGCCCGGCAGCAGCCACGCCAAAGGCGCGACGCATAATGACCGAGCACCAAGGGACAGTCGATTGCGAAACCGCCGTCAGCGCACGCACGCCGGCACGCATCACACCATCTTGCTCGGCCTCGATGCCAATCTGAAAACCAGCCACATCCACCATATTGATCAAAGGCAAATGAAAGGTCTCGGCCAAATCAATCATGCGAACAAACTTATCTGAAGTTTGACGATCCCAGGCACCACCGTAGTGATAAGGGTTGCTTGCCGCGAACACCACGGGCCAGCCATCCACGCGCGCCAAACCGCCGACGATTGCGCGCCCCCACTGCTTGCCCATTTCTAAGAACGAACCTGGATCAACCAAGGCTTCAATGATTGGTCGGATTTTATAAACCTTGCGGGGATCTTTGGGGATCGCATTGCGCAACCAGCTTTGATCAAGCGTTTCGGTGGGTACAGCGCCACGCGGCGGTAGCTCATGCACTGAAGCAGGCAAATAGGATAAGAAACGGCGCGCCGTGACAAACGCCTCAGCCTCAGAGGCAACCTCATCATCGACCACTCCATTGCGCGCATGGATCTGGCTGCCGCCCAACTCGTTCTTTGTATAGTTCTGGCCGATGCGTGCAACCACCGGCGGACCCGCGACAAACAATTGCGAAGTGTCTTTGACCATCACCGAATAATGACTGGCCGACACCCGCGCCGAACCCTGACCAGCCACAGACCCCAAGGCCAACGACACACAAGGAACTTGAGCCAAGCTACGTGTAATCGACGCCCAGATTTTCATTTTTGGCAATAAAGCATGCCCCATTTTTTCGATGTTTTTAACCGAACCGCCGCCGCCCGTGCCATCAATTAAGCGCACAAGTGGTAAGCGCAAATCACAGGCCATTTGTTCGGCAAAAATCATTTTGTCGCCAACCGCACCGTCATTGGCGCCACCGCGCACCGTGAAGTCATCACCCACCAACACGATCGGCCGCTGGTTGATTTGCGCCCGACCGATAATGACATTAGATGGCATCACGCTGACTAATTTTCCGTCGCTGTCATAGGTGGCGGTGCCGGCCAGTCCACCCACCTCACGAAAGGTCTGCGGATCGACCAGTTGATCGATGCGTTCGCGTACGGTGAGCTTGCCGTTGTCGTGCTGTCGCTTGATCTTATCTTCTCCACCCATCGTGAGTGAAAGTTTTTTTCTAAGCGCTAACTCTTCTAATTCGGGGGTCCAACTCATTGTTTTGCTCTGTCCTTGGTGTCAGGCACACCCGCCGTTGCATGGCGGAGCATGACTCAACATCAATCAATATTGTTCTCGACCCAACAAGATACCTCATTGACACCTAATTTTGGTAGAAATTAGCGACCAACGACCAAACTCTGTCAGCACTCAAAAGTGGGAGTGCCGAGGAAACATAGGGAAATCCTTGACAAACCGCGTTCAAAACTGGCCGATCGCGCCGAAGCCATCCCGAGCGCTGCGGTGGCACAATAGCGTCTTTTGCACGAGCTTCTGCCATGACCTCAGCCACCGCCCCCTCCAGTTCTATCGTTTCGCTCGATGCTGTCAGCCTGTCGCGTGCGATCCATCGCCGCGAGGTGTCTTGTGTCGAGGTGCTAGAAGCCTTCTTAGCGCAGATAGACCAACAAAATCCAACCGTCAACGCCATCGTGGCGATGCCTGACCCTGACGCCCTATTGACTCAGGCACGCGAACGCGATGCACAGTTAGCTCGCAAGCAAAGCATGGGCGTGCTGCACGGGTTTCCGCAGGCGCCCAAAGACATCGCCCCTGTAGCAGGCATGGTCACCACCAACGGTTCACCAATTTTTAAAGGGCAAGTCACCACGACGGATTCGGCGGCCAATGCGCGCGTGCGTGCCGCCGGAGCGATTTTTGTCGGGCGTACCAATTCGCCAGAATTTGGTTTGGGCGCTCACACCTACAACCCTGTCTACGGCATCACCCGCAACGCGTTTGACCCCTCACGCTGTGCGGGCGGTAGTAGCGGCGGTGCGGGCGTTGCCCTCGCCTTAAACATGCTGCCGGTTGCTGACGGCTCAGACATGATGGGCTCGCTGCGTACACCAGCAGCGTTTAACAACGTGTTCGGCTTTCGAACCTCACCGGGCTGTGTGCCCCACGGCCCTGGTGAAGAAGTCTTTTTTCAGCAATTCAGCGTCACGGGCCCGATGGCACGCAACATTCCTGACCTAGCCTTGCTACTGTCGGTGCAAGCTGGGTTTGACGCCCGTCTGCCACTATCGCGTCGGCAAGACGATGTCAAATTATTTGAGCAACCGCTCGAGCGCGAACTGCGCGGCACCCGCATTGGCTGGCTAGGCGATTTAGGCGGGCATTTACCGATTGAAGCAGGTCTTTTAGAGATCACCGAAACCGCACTCGAACACTTCAAGACCATCGGTTGTACGGTTGAGGCTGCACGACCGAGCTTTGATCTTGAGCAACTCTGGAACGCGTGGCTCACGTTACGCAGTTTTACTTTTTCGGGGGGCAATGCCCACCACTATCACTCGGCCGGTTCGCGCGCCTTGCTCAAACCCGAGGCGGTGTGGGAAATCGAACGCGGCTTGGGTCTGTCAGGACCCGACGTGTTTGCTGCCGCAAAAGTGCGCACGGCCTGGTATCAAGAGCTACGACGCCTATTCGAAACGTTCGACTTTTTAGTCATGCCCGCTGCGCAGGTCAGCCCCTTTGCTGCAGAAGAGCACTGGCCTAAGCAAATCGCCGGAACAAATATGGACACCTACCACCGCTGGATGCAATCAGTCATCCCAGCCACGATAGCGGGCCTGCCAACTCTGGCGGCACCAGCGGGCTTTACGAGCCGCGGGCTGCCCGTTGGGCTACAGATTATCGGCCCAGTGCAAACCGACATGAGCGTGCTACAACTTGGACACGCGTACGATTTAGCCAGTGGTTATTCAAAAATTCGTAGCAAATTATTGCGGCAATCATAAGAGCACCTTGACTGCTCGTTGTGATTGACAGTGTTTCGCTGCGATCGGGTAGAAAGACCGGCAACAATGGCATTAAGAGTCCGAACACGGACGAACACGACTAAACAGGAGAAAACAAATGAATATGATTTCTAGACGTGACAGCCTAAAAGCAGGCCTGGCTGCAATCGCGGCAACCGCAACCGTCGGTGTGAGTCGCGAGACGAATGCGCAACCAGCCGCCAAAGCGCTTTTCACTGTTGAACCTACCTTTATCCCGATTGCGAACAGCACACAGCAATTTCCGGTGCGTCGCATTTATTGCATCGGTCGCAACTACGCTGCGCATGCACGCGAGATGGGCTCTGATCCAACGCGCGAGCCACCCTTCTTTTTTCAAAAACCAACCGATGCGATTCAGTACATCGCCCCAGGTCAAGTGGTTGATCACCCCTATCCCAGTCTGACCAAAAACTACCACTATGAAGTTGAATTGGTGGCGGCACTGAAGTCAGGCGGCAAAGATATCTCGATCGACCGCGCGCTAGAACATGTGTATGGCTACGCACTTGGGCTAGATATGACCAGGCGCGACTTGCAACGTATGCTGGGCGATCAGAAAAAACCTTGGGAAATCGGCAAATCGTTTGATCGTTCGGCTCCTATTGGGCCAATTTACCCGGTCAGTGCAATCGGTAGTTTTTCAAAAGAAACCATCTCTCTTTTAGTCAACGGTGTGATGAAACAACGGGCAACTCTGGATCAAATGATTTGGTCTGTTGCTGAGCAGATATCGAAACTGTCTGAAGCAAACGAATTGTTCGCGGGTGACATTATCTACTCGGGCACACCTGAAAATGTGGGCCCCGTGGTCAAAGGCGACGTGATCCTTTGCAAACTTGATCGCATGCCTGATCTGTCGATCAAGATCACGTAACGCTCAGTCAACCGGTCACCTCTCGCCTAATGGTCACATGACACTCAGCCCTTCACCTGCACTTTACCTAACGATCACATGACGCTGCGCTGTTTACTTGCCTTGTGCCTGGCGCTGCTCAGTCTGAGCAGTCATGCGAAAACCGTCTCTGAAAGCATGGCACTGTTTGACGAGGGCAAAACCTCAGAGGCCATCGCGCAACTCAACAAACTTGGACAAGGCGGCAACGCAGACGCACAAAACATGTTGGGGGTTTTGTACGACAACGGCCAAGGCGTTGCGCAAGACTACAAGCTCGCGCGGATCTGGTTTGAAAAGGCGGCAGCGCAAGGCCACGCGAGTGCGCAATTTCATTTGGGCTTTATGTATGAAGCAGGTCGAGGCGTGGCACACAGCGACAAGCAAGCCTTGCACTGGTATGGGTTGGCAGCTGCTGCTGCAAACCCGAATGCGCAGTATCGCCTGGCGATGATGAATCTGAATGGTTTTGGTGTGAAGCCTAATCCTGTCGAAGCGCGCAAGTGGTTTGCGCGGGCGGCCGCGCAGGGTGATCCGCATGCGCAACGTCAACTCGGCACCTTATATGCAAAAGGCTTGGGCGTTGCGCAAAACAAAATATTGGCCTACATGTGGCTTGATATCGCACGCGGTCTGGGCGAACAGAGTGCTATCCGTACACTTGCCGAACTATCTGAAACAATGTCAAAAGAAGCGGTAACCCGCGCACGAGAGCTTGCCACAAGGTGTATTGCCAAAAGTTACCAAGACTGCGACGCCGCAACATGAATCATCAAGAGGTCATCTAATGCATACTTCTACCAAGATCGCGCTCGTCACCGGTGCTGCAAAGCGCTTAGGGCGCTCAATCGCTCTACATTTAGCGCAAGACGGCTGGGATATCGGTGTGCACTATGGCCAATCAGCCGCTGAGGCGCAAGAGACTGTGCTGGCAGTGCAGGGTTTAGGACGACGTGCTGTTGCACTACAGGCAGACTTTGTTCAACAAACCCAAGTCGATTCACTAGTGAGCCGGTGCACAACTGCGCTTGGTCTACCCGATTGCATCATTAATAGTGCCTCGTTGTTTGCCTTTGACAATGCAGAAGATTTTAGTCCCGCGCAATTTGAAACTCACATGCAGATCAACGCGATCGCACCGATTGCACTGAGCCGCGATCTGTATCGTGCACGCTTGCACGCGAAAGAAGTCTCTGCGCGAGTGTTTGCACATCCTTCGGTGATCATTAATTTACTGGATCAAAAACTCGCTAATCCAAATCCAGATTTTTTGTCCTACACCTTGTCAAAGTCAGCGCTATATCAAGCGACCACCTTGCTTGCACAAGCGTATGCGCCCGAACTCAGAGTGGTTGGGCTCGCGCCGGGGCTGACCTTAATCTCTGGGGATCAAACTCAAGAGGGTTTTGAACGCGCACATCAACAAACACCTTTGGGTAAATCTTCTACGCCCGAAGATATCGCCAATGCTGTGGTGTACTTAGTGTCGGCGCATGCCATCACAGGCACTACACTCTTTGTCGACGGCGGGCAGCATCTAAACCCTTCAAAGCGGGACGTCATGTTTCTGACTTGATTTGCCTTTTCGATTTTTCACTTTCAAAAACGTTTTCGGTACTCTAATGACTCTTGCCCTTCTTCAGCACCCTGACCTCTCGAATTGCCGTCGTTTGTTTCTCAAAGATTTTGAGATCAACATGAATATCGGTGTCCACGAGTTTGAAAAAAAGGGCGAGCAACGCGTCATCGTCAATGTGGATCTTTATGTACCCCTCAGCGACAACACACCAAGCCGAGACGACTTGGCCGAGGTGGTTGACTACGACTTCATGCGCCAAACGATTGCCGATATCATCGCGCCTGGCCATATTCAGCTGCAAGAGACGCTCTGTGACGAGATCATGAAACGTATGCTGGCGCACCCCTTGGTGCGTGCGGCGCGTGTATCGACCGCTAAACCTGACGTCTACGCTGACTGTGCCGCCGTAGGAGTTGAGTCATTTCAGATAAAAAAATAAACATAAATATCAATAATTTATGGTTATCCAACTTAGTACAACTAGGCGACTTTATCCAGTACATCTAAATCAAAAATCGAAACAATACTTGGCATTGAATTTTTACCCTAGGCATCACTTAGAGGTCAGAACCCTTTGGCATGCATTTGTTTTGACACCTGGGAATCTGGCAAAAACGGCCGAGCAGCGTTGATCACGTTTATCGGCGAGCCGGCCAAAAAAGCTAATAAATTTTTAAGTGAGGTGTGGAAAAACTCCTCCATATTCTCTTTGGTCACAAAACCAATATGAGGCGTTGCCAACACATTAGGCAAGCTTCGGTAAGGATGATCAACGGGTAAGGGTTCGACCTCAAACACATCCAAGCCGGCGCCACCAATTCGCCTCTGTATAAGCGCTTCGAGCAGTGCGCCTTCAGCGACGATTTGTGGGCGCGAGGTATTAATTAAAAAGGCGTCTTTTTTCATCAACGCTAAATCTGTGGCTGACACCAAGCCCAGTGTGGCATCACTCAGTGGCATATGAATCGTGATCACATCAGATTGGCGAAATAGCGCCTCTTTGGTGACTGACTCAACTTGATAAACGCCTGCGCGCTCGGGCGTCATGTTGCGACTCCAGGCCACAACCTTCATCCCAAACAACTGACCAATTTGCGCAACAGGGATCCCCATGTTACCCAAGCCAACAATCCCTAAGGTTTTACCCGCTAAGCCACGACCTAAGCTCACTTGCCAACCACCGGCGCGCAATGAGGCACTCTCTTGCGGAATCGAGCGAAACAATCCAAGAATTAATGCCCAGGTCACTTCAACCGTCGTTTGATGTTGCGCCTCAGTGGTACTGACAACAATGCCCAGCTCATCGGCAGCACGCAAATCAATCGAACGTGCATTACGCATACCCGTGGCTAGCAACAACTTTAATTTAGGCAAACGAGAGAGCACTTCGCGTGGAAACTCAGTACGCTCACGAATTCGCATCACCACATCAAACTCAGCCAAGCGGTCAACTAACTCATTTTGTTCATGCACGTGATCACGAAAGCTAACGACCGCCAAACCAGGCACCACACCCCAATCGACAATCGTCTGCCCAATCCCTAAGTAATCATCCAAAATCGCTAAACGCATTTTCAACCTTTCATTTTTTTGCCAGTCGGCGCTCTCTGAGCCAAGCCATCGCTGAGCGAACGATGCCTGTGTACATCAAACACAGACATGCGTCGCCCCAACTCAACCCGCTTAGAGCCCAGCGGCCTCGCGAATCCCTTTTGTGATGCCAGTCATATCAGCGCCTGGAGTCTCTTTGACGGCCTTTGCCCATAGCGCCGCATTCGCTTCACACAACACAGTTTTAACCCCGGTCGACTCGATCAGTGACATCGCAATCCCAACGTCTTTGTTCATCAATTGCATCGCAAAGCCAAAGTTCCAACTCTTGGGTAACACGGCACGAGGCCAAGCCTGTGCAGTCATAAAACTGCCGCCACTCGACGCATCAATCACCTGATGCATGATCGCAGGATCCAACCCAAATTTTTCGCCCGCTGCAAAAATTTCAGACGTCGCGACTAAGATCGTTGCGCCTAATAAGTTGTTAAGCGCTTTGACAGCGTGACCTGAACCGACCGGGCCAACATGCACAACTTTCGTCCCCATCCGGTTGAGCAAAGGCAAAGCACGTGCAAAGTCTGCGGCCTCACCTCCGGCCATAATGGCAAGCTTGCCCGATTCGGCACCGCCGATCCCACCCGATACGGGTGCATCAATAAAGGTGATGCCATGCTGTTTTGCGAGCTTGGCGTTCTCGATGGTGTTCGCTGGCGTCGACGAACTCATATCGATCACCAGTGCGCCAGACTTTAAAGTCTTCAGTAATTCAGTGCGCAACACCTTGTCGACAATCGGGCTATCAGGCAACATTAAAATCACAACTTGGGCATCGGCCATCGCGCTGATACTAGCCACCGCCTTGCCGCCGGCCGAAGCTGCAGCCTGTTCGCGACGCGCAACATCCAGATCGAAGACCTGAACGTCCGCAAAGCCTTTCAAATGGGCAACCATGCGGCTGCCCATCGCACCCAACCCTACAAAGCCAACTTTCTGTCCTGCACCATTATTGTTTTGACTCATGCTCATCTCCTCATATCTTTAGTTAAATTATTTTTTGCCTAAGGTTTCATAGATACTGCCATAATCTAGTTTGCCGTGGCCCAATTTGCTGTGCATATCGTACAAGTTACGGGCCAAACCACCGAGGGGCACGCTACATTTGGTTGCCAACGAGTTTTCAACCGCAAGGCCCAAGTCTTTCAGCATCAAATCGACACCAAAACCGCCAGCGTAACCGTTCGAAGCGGCCGATTCTGGCATCACGCCTGGGCATGGGTTACATGAATTTAACACCCAGTTGTTGCCCGAACTCTTTGACATAATTTCAGACAGCACGGCTGGGTCAAGCCCATTGGCGACGCCCAAGCGCAGGGCTTCTGCAGTACCGATCATGGTGATGCCGAGCAACATATTGTTGCAAACCTTAACGGTTTGCCCGCTACCATGGGCGCCAGCGTGATACAGAGCTTTACCCATCTTTTGGAGGTACGGTTGCGCAGCCGCAAAGCCCTGCTCAGTGCCACCGACCATAAAGGTCAGGGTACCGGCCTTAGCACCGAAAGGGCCACCCGACACAGGCGCATCAATCATCTCTATGCCTTTTGCCGCAGCGGCCACACCAAGCTCTTTAGCCACTTGTGGTGCAATCGTTGAGGAGTCGATCAGCAGGGTACCTTTTTGCACAAGCGCCAAGACGCCTTGTTCACCCAGATATACGCTTTGCACGTGCTGGCTCGCGGGCAACATACTGACCACGACTTTGGCGCCTTTGACAGCCTGTGCCAAGTCGATCCCTTTTACACCACCGGCAGCCACCAGGCTATCAACGTTAGCCTGCGCCAAGTCAAAACCAATGACTGAAAAGCCGCCACGTAGCAGATTAAGTGCCATGGGCATGCCCATGTTGCCTAGACCAATAAATACAACTTCTGGTGTCATGAGGTTCTCCGAGAGGGGTGATGGGTTAGCGTGGTACCACGAGGCGCCCTGAGCAACCGGTAACGCCACGTCTTGCGCTCGTAACTCATTATCACATCACTCGAAAAAAAATCGCTTGGGAAAAACAAAAAAAACGATTTCAAGCAAAAATTTGCTCGGCCAAAGCAATCGGATCGTCTCAAGCAAAAAATCGCTCGCCAAAAGCAAAAGGCTAGTTTCAATTAAGAAACTAGCCTTTTGAGATTACTGGTCGGGGCGGTGGGATTCGAACTCACGACCCTCTGCTCCCAAAGCAGATGCGCTACCAGGCTGCGCTACGCCCCGAAAGATGAGCAGTGTAACAGAATAATGCTAGACGTCCAATTCTGTGCACTGAGGTGTTGATTGCGAGTAAAGACCCTGCTAATCAGCCGTCAAACTCAACCAAAACGGCCCGTAATGTAGTCTTCGGTTTCTTTGCGCTTGGGTTTGACGAAAATCTTGTCAGTCTGGCCGAATTCCACCAACTCGCCCAAATACATAAACGCCGTAAAGTCGGAGACTCGAGCAGCCTGCTGCATGTTGTGGGTCACAATCGCCACGGTGTAATCGGATTTCAACTCATGAAGCAATTCTTCGATTTTGCCAGTCGAAATCGGATCGAGTGCCGAAGTCGGTTCGTCAAACAAGATGACCGAAGGCTTGACCGCAACCGAACGAGCAATACAAAGTCTCTGCTGCTGACCACCAGAGAGGGATAGACCGCTTTGGTTCAACTTGTCTTTGGCTTCGCCCCACAAGGCTGCCTTGCTCAAGGCCCACTCAACACGCGCGTCCATTTCGCCTTTGCTTAAGTTTTCATACAGACGCACACCAAACGCTACGTTGTCATAAATTGACATCGGAAAAGGCGTCGGCTTTTGAAACACCATGCCGATTCGAGCGCGCAACATGTTGACATCCTGCTTTGGGTCTAATATGTTTTCACCATAAAAGTTGACTTGTCCCTCGGCGCGTTGGCCAGGATACAAGCTATACATACGATTTAAAGCGCGTAAGAGGGTCGATTTGCCGCAACCTGACGGGCCAATAAAGGCTGTTACCTTACCCTCGGCGATATCCAGATCAATATTTTTTAGACCTTGGAACTTGCCGTAGAAAAAGTTTAAACCACGCACCTCGAGTGCATTTTTCAAAGGCAATTCATTTGCTTGATTATTCATAGCGATATCCAAGAAGTTAACCAGCGTTGCGTTCGCGGAACCAGACGCGCGCGATAATATTTAGCACCAATACGGACAACGTAATCAGCAGAGCACCCGCCCAGGCGAGACTCACCCAGTTGTCATAGGGGCTCATTGCAAACTGGAAGATCACCACAGGCAAGTTCGCCATCGGTGCATTCATGTTGGTCGAGAAAAACTGGTTATTCAAAGCCGTAAATAGCAGTGGAGCCGTCTCACCGCTGATCCGCGCAAGCGCAAGCAAAAGGCCTGTCATGACGCCTGAACGCGCCGCACGCAGCGTCACATAATTCGTGACCTTCCAATGAGGAGCGCCAAGAGCGAAAGCAGCCTCACGTAAGCTACCGGGTACAAGACGCAACATATTTTCTGTGGTTTTGAGCACCACTGGGATGGCGATCAAAGCAAGTGCAAACGAACCGGCCCAGCCCGAAAAGTGTTTAACCTGCGCCACCAGCACTGCGTAGACAAACAATCCCAGAACGATGGACGGCGCGGACAACATGATATCAACCACAAAGCGCGTCACCGAGGCCAGTTTATTGTCGTCACCAAACTCAGCCAAATAAACACCAGCCAGAATGCCGATAGGTGTACTGATCAACACGCTGACACCCACCATCATCAAACTACCGACGATCGCATTGGCCAACCCACCACCAGGTGTGCCAGGCGCGGGAGTCGACTCAGTGAAGATCGCTAGACTCAAGCCAGCAAAACCATTCTTAAAAAGAATGAATAAAATCCACAGTAAAACAAAGAGGCCTAAAACCATCGCAAAAAGGGAGGCAAACAGACCAAGCTTATTGACGAACTTACGGCGTCGGTACAGGTTGTTATTCATTAGGTCTTTGCCCCTTGAGCTCTTTCAGTACGCAAAATCATGATCTTTGCGATAGCGAGTACGACAAAGGTAATCACGAATAAGAGAAAACCGAGCGCAAACAATGTCGATAAGTGAAAATCATCGGCCTCACCAAATTCGTTGGCAAGCGTTGAAGCAATCGAGGTGCCAGGTGCAAACAAAGACTCGCTGATGCGTTGAGAGTTACCGATCACAAACGTGACCGCCATGGTTTCGCCCAGTGCGCGACCAAGACCCAACATGATGCCGCCGATCACGCCCTTTTGTGTGTAGGGCAAGACGATATAACGCACAACCTCCCAAGTCGTACAGCCCAAGCCATAGGCAGACTCGCGCAAAATCGGAGGCATAATTTCGAACACATCGCGCATCACTGCGGCGATAAACGGCAACACCATAAAAGCCAGAATAATGCCTGCAGCCAATAGACCAATACCATTCATGGCACCACCGAAAAAGGGGCCGATCAAAGGCATTTGACCAAGAGTAGACTGCAGGGCTGGCTGACCATATTCGGCAAAAAGAGGCGCAAAAATAAACAGTCCGAACATGCCGTAAATAATAGAAGGCACAGCGGCAAGCAACTCAATCGCCGTACCTAGAGGGCGGCGCAACCAGAGCGGGCACATCTCCGTTAAAAATAGTGCGATACCGAAGGCCAAGGGGACTGCGATCAAGAGCGCAATCACAGAGCTAATCAGCGTGCCGTAGATCGCGATCGCGGCACCGAAGTCTTCGTTGATGATGTCCCACTCAACGGTCCAAATAAAGTCAATACCAAACTTTTTAAAAGCCGGCCAGGCGCTGATCATCAGTGAAACCAGGATAGCCGCCAGTGCGATTAACACTAGTATTGCAAACAACATCGTGACTTTGTGAAACAAGAAGTCCTGAATACGCTGCTTTTTGACCACCGCAACCATGCGCGGATCCATCATGCCACTCGTCGTTGGGGGCGTACCCATCTACTACTCCTTAGAACCGAATGTCCAGACCCACTGGGTCTGGACAAACTGATTTGACACTCTACAAAACATCTCAATTTCGATCGTACTGAATACTTCGATTTAAAAACTAAGTTCTAAGATCTCAAAGCTTAGTGCTTGATCTCTGACCAAACCTTGCTAGCAATCGCCTTGGTCAAGGCATCAGGCAGTGGCACATAGTCCAGGTCAAGCGCCAGTTGCTGACCGTCTTTGAAGGCCCAAGTAAAGAACTTGATCACGTCTTTAGAAGCCGCCTTGTCGGCAGGCTCTTTGTACATCAAGACAAACGAGGCACCAGTGATTGGCCAGGCTGAAGCACCCTTTTGCTCAACCAGCGAGATTCCCATACCTGGAACGCTGAACCAGTCTGCACCAGCCGCTGCCGCAGCGAAACTCTTTTCGTTTGGCGCCACGTACTGACCATCTTTGTTCATCATTTGCAGGTAGGTAATGTTGTTTTTCTTGGCATACGCATACTCTACGTAACCAATAGAGCCTTTCACGCGGGTGACGTTCGCTGCAACACCTTCGTTACCCTTGCCACCGACTGAGCTGCCTGCAGGCCATTTCACGGCGGCACCCTTGCCAACCTTGCCTGCCCAAGGCTTGCTGACTTCGTTCAAATAGTCAGTAAAAATAAAGGTTGTGCCTGAGCCATCCGCACGGTGGACAACAGTAATTGACTGGTTGGGCAAAGTTTTACCCGGATTGAGTGCGGCAATCTTAGGGTCATTCCAGTTTGTAATGGTGCCCATAAAAATATCACCCAATACTGGTCCCGTCAGTTTGAGTTCGGCTTGCTTAAAGCCGTCGATGTTGACGATCGGTACAACACCACCCAGAATCACCGGAAACTGGACCATGCCATCTTTTTCGAGCTGAGGACCTGCAACGGGCGCATCCGACGCACCGAAGGTCACAGTTTTAGCGCGAATCTGGCGCAAACCGCCCGATGAGCCGATCGACTGGTAATTCAAACCGACGTTCTCGTTTTTTTTGTAAACTTCTGCCCATTTGGCGAAAATTGGGTATGGAAACGTTGCGCCTGCGCCGGTGATATCTGCCGCTTGCGAAGCGAAGCTCAGCGCGCCGAGTGCGAGCGCCGCCGAGAGTTTGACGAGTGAGCGTTTGAGCATGTCTTAGCCTTTTAAAATTCAATTCATGACGAGATCTAGACCCTTATTTGGCTCTAGTGCAATCATGGTACAGACCGAACGTGACGACTTTATGACAGTCACAAACAAAAATGACCCCAACTGGGGTCACATGAAAAATTTATTAAACTATTGATTTATAGGTATTTTATTAAAATTCAATCAAATGCCTTTACGATTTTTGCATCAAATGCTCATGTAATTTGAACGCTGCACGCCGGTTGGCCAGTTTGCTGTAACTGCCATCGGGCTGCTGCAGCCAGGCCAGGCGATTGTCGCGCAGCGCAAAGGTGAAGGCTTCTTCAATCACACGTTTTTTTAGGGTTTTTTCTAAAACCGGAAACGCAATCTCAACTCGCCTAAAAAAGTTGCGATCCATCCAGTCAGCCGAAGACAGATACACAGACTCGGCGCCTTGATTGTAAAAGTAAAATACTCTTGAGTGCTCAAGAAAACGGCCAACAATTGACCGCACCGTGATGTTGTCAGATAAGCCGGGCACACCCGAACGCAAGGCACACACGCCGCGAATAATCAAATCGATCTTCACCCCTGCTTGGCTAGCTTTGTATAACTCTTGAATCACGATGGGCTCAAGCAAAGAATTCAACTTCACCAAAATTCGCGCAGGTTTGCCAGCGCGCGCTGCACGCGCTTCGGCGCGAATCAGCGACACCACCGTGTCATGCAAATTAAAGGGCGACTGCAAGAGTTCTTTCAGTACACGCCGCGAACCCAGCCCGGTTAACTGCGAAAACACTTTATCCATGTCTTCGCACAGACGTGGATCGGCTGTCAGCAGACCAAAATCCGTATACAAACTCGCCGTGCGTGGGTGATAGTTGCCGGTGCCTAAGTGGCCGTAGCGCCTGATGCGGCCCTTTTCACGACGCAGAACCAGCGCCATCTTGGCGTGTGTTTTATGACCGACAACGCCGTACACCACATGCGCACCGACCTCTTCGAGGCGAGCCGCCCAATTGATATTGGTCTGCTCATCAAAGCGGGCCATCAGTTCTACCACGACAGTCACTTCTTTACCGGCCTTGGCCGCAGAGAGTAACAAGCGCATCAATTCTGAGTCTTCGCCTGTTCGATAAATCGTCTGCTTAATCGCCACCACATCTGGGTCGACTGCAGCTGCCGTTAAAAAATTAATGACGGGTTGAAACGATTGATAAGGGTGATGCAATAAGCGGTCTTCTTTCGCGATCGCTTCAAAAATGGCAGAAGGCCGATTGGGCAAACTATCAAACGGCGCAAGAATAGGCCCCTGAAACTCTGGAAACAATAAATCTGGCCTTTTCACTAAATTACAAATCTGCATTAAGCGCGACACGTTGGCCGGGCCGTTGACACGATAGGTGTCTGCCTCATTCAACGAAAACTCTTTTTGCAAAAACTTGGCAATCTCAACAGGAGTTAGCAGATCAATTTCAAGCCGCACGGCCGAACCGAAGTTACGCTGCGACAACTCACCCTGAAGCGCCTGACGCAAGTTAGTGACCTCTTCTTCATCGACAAACAAGTCACTATTACGCGTCACCCGCCATTGATAACAGCCCTGCACCGTCATGCCCGGAAACAGTTCGCCCACGAAAGCGCGCAGCAAGCTCGTCAACAGAATAAAACTGTGGGGTTGACCCGATACCTTAGGTGGCATTTGTATCAGGCGCGGCAAGGCCCGAGGTGCCTGAACGATGGCAATCGTTGCCTTACGACCAAAGGCATCTTGCCCGGATAAGGGCACAATAAAATTCAAACTTTTGTTGTAGACACGCGGAAACGGATGCGCCGGATCAAGACCGATGGGGGTCAGTAATGGCATCACGTCACGGTGAAAGACCTCTTTGGCCCAAGCGGTTTGCGCTTCGTTCCATTCAACCGCGTGATGGAGGTACACACCTTCGGTACGCAAGCGCGGATAGATGTCATCATTCAGTAAGGCATATTGCCGATCGACCATGCGGTGCACTTCAAGTTGCACCCGCTCATAGGCTTGCTCGGTGGTCATGCCATCGGGCCCCATCAGCGTTGGGTGTTGCGCCAATTGTTCTTTTAAGCTTGACACCCGAATCTCAAAAAACTCATCGAGATTCGAACTCACAATGCAGACATAGCGCAAGCGCTCGAGCAAGGGGGTATCTGGATGTTCAGCCATGGCTAAGACCCGCTCATTGAACTGGAGCAGGGACAATTCTCGGTTCAGAAAAAGCGGTTCGGCTTTTTTACGCGCGGGCATAGTGAGGGACCTTAGTTGTCGGCTTAAAGTGGTTGTACAACAGTCAGGTTACAGTTTGGTAACAATTCAGGCTACCTCGTGCATTTTTTGGATTCTAGATACCCTTTTATAATAGGCGTAATTAGGTTACAGGTTGACGTTGATGGAACACCTCTTGGCAGCAGTAGATCTGGGGTCGAACAGCTTTAGGCTATCGATCGGACGGGTAGCCGAGCAAAATGGTGCCAAACACATCTATCAAATCGATCGTCTCAAAGAGACGGTTCGTTTAGCCGCAGGCTTAAACTCCGCCAAGATACTGAACGATGAATCCGTTGAACGGGCCATCGAAGTACTCAAACGTTTTGGCGAACGTTTACGCAGCTTTCATCCTGACCGAGTACGCGCGGTTGCCACCAATACCTTCCGTGTGGCACGCAACGTCGCTGATTTTTTGCCTCGCGCCGAAGCTGCGCTTGGCTTTCCGATTGAGGTCATTGCTGGGCGCGAAGAAGCCCGCCTGATCTATTCTGGTGTCAGCCACACGCTACCGATCTCGACCGATAGGCGCTTAGTCATCGACATCGGGGGTGGCTCGACCGAGATCATCATTGGTCGCGGAGACGAGCCTCTGCTCACCTCTTCGCTGTATATGGGTTGCGTCAGTTACAGCCGAAAATTTTTTCCGGAAGGTGTCATTGACGTCTATTCGATGAAACAGGCCGAGTTAGCCGCCCGACGTGAAATTGAGGTCATTACCAAGCCCTATCGCAAAATGGGCTGGGATGCCGCCTTTGGCTCGTCTGGTACCGCCAAGGCACTTTACGCAATCTTGACCGAGGGTCGCCTGTCACCAGAAG
Source organism: Gammaproteobacteria bacterium (assembly GCA_030832095.1). Classification (GTDB taxonomy): domain Bacteria; phylum Pseudomonadota; class Gammaproteobacteria; order Burkholderiales; family Burkholderiaceae_B; genus Zwartia; species Zwartia planktonica. Next base: position 57,854 of record JAURJT010000029.1, read on the forward strand.
GGATTACGAGAGACGGTCTCGAAAAACTGAAGGCTAAGCTCGTTCGTGCTGGCCGGGTGATTCCAAACGACCTACCTGGCATCAAACTTGAGCGGGCCGACGTCTTAACTGGTGGCTTAGCCATCATGAGCGCCTTCTTTGACGAGATGCATGTCGAGGTCATGAAAACCGGCGATGGCGCCTTGCGTCTTGGTGTGTTGGTTGACCTAGCCGGTCGCGAAGAGGCCCATGACCGGCGTGACGTATCGGTGTTGGCCTTCACAAAACGCTACCACGTCGATACCCGTCAATCCACGCGGGTCAAACGCTGCGCCTTGAGTCTGTTTGATGCCGTGCTACCAGGCCGAACAGAGCAAGATGAACTGCGCCACACCTTGAGTTGGGCAGCAGATCTGCACGAGGTGGGTTTATCGATTGCCCAAGCGGGTTATCACAAACACAGTGCCTACATTTTAAATAACGCCGACATGCCAGGCTTTTCACGAGTCGATCAAACACAGTTGGGTCTGTTAGCCCTCGCGCATACGGGCAAACTTAGTAAGGCGCAAAATCTGGTTAAAAATCGTGAGCAATGGTTGACGATTCTATGTTTACGTTTAGCGGTACTACTTTGTCGGCGCCGCGAAGATGTGTCGCGCTTACCGCTCTCGGTCGGCGTTAAAGGGCTTGCCATTGTGTGCAAGGTTGACAAGAAATGGCTCAGCTCGCATCCGCTGACCGATTTTTCGTTACACGGCGAAGAAACCGAATGGGGTAAGGTCGGTTTTAATTTTGAATTGATCCAAGTTTAGCGCGATCAAAGCCAAAGTGCTTACGGTAGCGCTGGCCCATATGACTGACCGACAGCAACATCGGAAAATCCGCAGTATTAAAGTCAGGATCCCAGGCTGGCTCGCCGCAAACGCGTGCCCCTAATTTCAAATACCCTTTGAGCAAGGCTGGCACCGAAGCTGGCAACTGACTATCGAGCTGCTCGACGGGATAGCGATGCAGGGGCTTTACGCTGATGTCCTCGGTAAAGAGCGAGCGTTCTTTGACCTGCCGCCAGACTTCGGCCGCAGTCACGCCGTCATCGCGCAGACTCACGCTTGCGCAACCAAACACGTGTTCGTAGTTACCTTGCTTAAGGATTTCTGCCAGGCCTGACCAAAGCATCATCAAAACACCACCTTGCCGGTGCTCTTCATGAATGCATGCGCGTCCAAACTCGACTAATGACTCACGCACCTGTCCTAAGCCGCTTAGATCAAACTCAGACTCAGAGTAATAGCTACCCGCACGCTTGGCTTGTTGCGGAGTCAAAATTCGATAAGTGCCAACCACTTGATCGGTCGAAAGTTCTCGGACTAGCAGGTGCGCACACCAGGGATCAAAGTGATCGCAATCGATCCCATCGCGATCCGTGCCGAGGGCGGCGCCACACTCTGCGCTAAATACATCATGACGAAGCCGCTGCACCAATTCGATTTCGTCGGGCGACTGCGCCAGGCCGACGACCAAACCAGCAGAGTGAGTTGAAGCCGTCGGAAGCGTGAATAGACTAGAAGCACTGCGCACAAGCTCAAGCATGAGGTTAATCTCCTGAGGTATCCCTAACTATGACAAAGCGACATTGCACGAACGTGACGAAATGATGAAGATTTTTTGACTTGAGTCACGCCATCCAGAAGCCCGAACTGCCCCCCGGGGCAGACACGAGGTGATGGACTTGCTGGATCGCGAGAGCGTTGCACCGCTGGCTGACTAGCTCGTTAAATCGACCGCCGCCAGCAAATCGACGCACTTAGTCGCTAAAGCCTCGTCATCGGCCTCGACCATCAAGCGTAGTTTGGGTTCGGTGCCAGACGCACGAATCAAGACGCGACCGCGCTCACCCAGCAAGGCTTCGGCTTGTTTTTGCGCTGCCTGTAAGCCCGCATGGGTTGCCCAATCGGTACCGGGCTTGAGCGCCACGTTGATCATTTTTTGTGGATACAAGCGCAAGGCCGATACCCATTGCGCCAAGGTCTCGCCGCTGCGCTGTAAGGCCGCCAACACTTGCAAGGCTGCAACGATACCATCGCCCGTTGTGTGTGAATCTAGACACAACAGGTGCCCTGAACTTTCGCCACCATAGAGCCAGCCGCGGTTGCGCAATTGCTCAAGTACGTAACGATCGCCGACTTGAGCACGCTCAAAGGGGATGCCCATGTGTTTAAGCTGACGCTCAAAGCCGAAGTTGGTCATCAGGGTACCCACCACACCTGCAACCGGCCCACGCGAGAGGCGTTCACGCAACACCGCGTACAACAACTCATCGCCGTTATAGACACGGCCGGTGGCATCGACCATTTGCACACGATCGGCATCACCGTCTAGCGCAATGCCAAGATCTGCGCCACGTGCACGGACTTCAGCCGCTAAGCTTTCAGGATGCAAAGCACCAACGTCTTTGTTGATATTGAACCCGTCGGGTGAAACGCCAATTGCAGTGACTTCGGCACCTAGCTCGCGAAACACGTGCGGAGCAATATGGTACGCAGCACCATTGGCAGCATCGACCACGAGTTTCAAACCGCCTAAATCCAAATCCGATGGATACGTACTTTTACAAAACTCAATATAACGACCTGGGGCATCGTCAATACGACGCGCGCGTCCGAGCTTTTCAGAGCTGACACATTGCATGGGTTCGTCTAGTGCAGCTTCAATCGCAGCCTCAGTTTCGTCAGGCAGCTTCATCCCCTTAGACGAAAAAAACTTGATGCCATTGTCGTAATAAGGATTGTGTGAGGCGCTGATCACAATACCAGCCACTAAGCGCCAGGTACGCGTCAAATACGCCACCGCTGGGGTGGGTAGCGGGCCTGCGAGCAACACCTCGATACCAGCCGAAGCAAAGCCTGCTTCGAGCGCCGATTCAAGCATGTAGCCACTGATGCGCGTGTCTTTACCAATCAATACGGTTGGGCGACCGCGCCGCGCCGAATGCTCTTTAGCCAAAACTTTACCGGCTGCATAGCCAAGCCTGAGTGCGAATTCAGCATTGATGACGTCGCCACCTACTTCGCCGCGCACGCCATCAGTACCGAAATATTTTCTTTGACTCATTTTTTTCTCCGCGAAACTCGCCGTTCAGCACAAGAGGGACATCAATGTAGATCCCCTGCAGTCTGAACGGACTGCCAAACTTTTAAAGCGTCGCGCGTAGCATCGACATCATGCACACGCAAAACAGCTGCACCTCTGACCACACCTGCGAGCGCCGCGGCAATGCTACCACTCAGACGCTGATCCACAGATTTACCTGTGACACTGCCGATCATAGATTTGCGCGAGGCACCCAACACGACTGGGTAACCACTTTGCACAAGCTGCTCTAGCCCTTGCAGTAATTGATAATTATGCTCGACTGTTTTACCAAACCCGAGGCCTGGATCCAGGCTAATACGGGCCCTCGTGACACCTAGATGCTCAAGCAACTGCGCCTGGGTCACGAGTGCCACTTTCACCTCATGTACGACGTCTTGGTAGTGGGGTGCGGTTTGCATCGTACGCGGCTCGCCCTGCATATGCATCAGGCACACCCCACAGCTGGGGTGCGCAGCAACGATGCGCCGCGCCTCGGGTGCTAGCATGCCTGTCACATCATTAATGATGTCGGCCCCCGCCTCAAGCGCAATCTGCATCACCTCTGGCTTGCAGGTATCGACTGAAATCGCAACACCACTGTCGCGCAACGCAGCGATCACAGGCAAAATGCGCGCAAGCTCATCTTGGATAGAAACGGGCGCAGCCCCTGGGCGGGTGGACTCACCACCAATGTCGATAATATCGGCACCTTCAGCAACCAATTGGTGCGCGTGTGCAATCGCCGAGGTGGCGTCAGGGTGTTGACCGCCATCAGAAAATGAATCAGGCGTTACGTTAACGATTCCCATTAAAAGCGGGCGCTTGAGTACAAACTCAAAGCGCCCGCATAACCAGCTAGCTGACATCAGAGTCAACTCTGCCGTCGTCTTAAACCACCGCTGCTGGATCGTTAGTCGGTGCTGCGCCCGTGGGAGGCGTATCCGACGAATCAGCTGGCGCCTGTGGCACCTTTGGTGGGCGCGGTGGGCGACCTTCAATGATCTCACCGATCTGATCTGCATCGATGGTTTCCCACTCGAGCAATGCCTTAGTCATGATTTCGACTTTTTCACGACTATTTTCAAGGATGGTGCGAGCACGTGCGTACTGTTCGTCGATAATTTTGCGGATCTCTTTATCGACTGTTTGCATCGTCGCTTCAGACATGTGCGTGGTTTTTGTCACGCTACGGCCTAAAAAGACTTCGCCTTCGTTTTCGGCGTACACCACTGGGCCCAATGAATCGGTCATGCCATAGCGCGTGACCATGTCACGAGCAATCGCAGTCGCACGCTCAAAATCGTTTGAGGCACCGGTGGTCATTTGGTTCATGAAAAGCTCTTCAGCGATACGACCACCAAACAACACGGCAATCGTACACAATAGACGCTCTTTATCCATGCTGTACCGATCGCCTTCGGGCAACTGCATCGTGACGCCTAAGGCACGACCACGCGGAATGATCGTGACTTTGTGAACAGGATCTGTTTTTGGCAGCATACGGGCCACGATCGCATGACCAGATTCGTGATACGCGGTATTGCGGCGTTCTTCTTCAGGCATCACGATTGACCGGCGCTCAGCACCCATGATGATCTTGTCTTTGGCTTTTTCAAAGTCAGACATATCAACTGTGCGGCCATTGCGACGCGCTGCAAACAGAGCTGATTCGTTGACCAGATTGGCAAGATCAGCACCCGAAAAACCTGGGCAACCACGTGCCAGTGTATGGGCATCGACGTTTTGCGCCAACGGCACTTTACGCATGTGAACTTTAAGAATTTGTTCGCGGCCACGAATATCTGGCAACGGCACCACCACTTGACGATCAAAACGACCAGGGCGCAGCAACGCAGGGTCAAGCACATCGGGGCGGTTGGTCGCAGCGATCACAATCACGCCAACGCCAGACTCAAAGCCGTCCATCTCAACCAACATCTGGTTGAGCGTTTGTTCACGCTCGTCGTTACCGCCGCCCAAGCCTGCACCACGCTGGCGACCGACAGCATCGATCTCGTCAATAAAGATAATGCATGGCGAATGCTTTTTGGCGTTTTCAAACATGTCGCGTACACGGGCAGCGCCCACGCCCACAAACATCTCAACAAAGTCAGAACCCGAAATACTAAAAAACGGAACCTTGGCTTCGCCAGCAATCGCTTTGGCCAACAACGTTTTACCGGTACCGGGCGAACCCACCATCAGCACGCCACGGGGGATACGACCGCCGAGCTTTTGAAACTTAGACGGATCACGTAAAAAATCAACAATTTCTTGAACGTCATCTTTTGCTTCGTCGCAACCCGCAACGTCAGCAAACGTGATGGCATTTGTGCCTTCGTCTAGCAAGCGCGCACGCGACTTACCAAAACTAAACGCCCCACCCTTACCACCACCCTGCATCTGGCGCATAAAAAACACCCAGACACCGATCAAGAGCAGCATCGGAAACCAAGACACAAAGATACTCATGAGCAGTGAGGGCTCTTCGCGCGGCTTGCCCGATACAGAAACACCAGCTTTGAGCAAATCAGACACCATCCAGAGATCGCCAGGCGAAGTCAGGGTGTAAGGGCGGCCCGAGTCGGGCGTGACATGGATGACATCGTTTTGGACATCGACTCGGCGGACCTTGCCCGACTTGGCGTCTTCCATAAATTGGGTGTAACTCACGGTGTCTTGTACAGGCGCGCGGGAGTCGAACTGTTTAAACACAGTAAACAGCACCAAACCTATCACCATCCAAACCGCGACTTTCGAAAAAGAATTATTCAAGGCCGATCTCCAGCTTGTCGTTCTGACGCGCCGCGCACCTTTGGCCCAAAGGACGCATTGCAACGAGGCAAAATAACATTCTACCTGTTAAAAAAGCCCATTCGCAGTAATCCCTTACTGCGCGACGGGACCGAAATCGCAAAGCTCTAGCCTTTTCGACCCTTGGCGATCAAGAAAGTTTCAGAAGAACGATCTCTTGAGGCCTTGGGTTTGCGCTCGACCACCCTTTTGAAGTGACGTTTGAAGCTTTCAACGGTTTGCGAAAAGCCGCTACCGTGAAACGCTTTCACAATCAGCGCACCGTCTGTTTTGAGGTGCATTAGCGAAAATTCAAGGGCTAAATCAATCACTTGTTGAATTCTGGCTGCATCAGCTAAGCCGACCCCAGACAAATTTGGCGCCATGTCTGACATGACTAAATCTACCTTGACTCCTTCGAGGGTTTGATTGAGTTGTTCGAGGACAGCATCCTCACTAAAATCGCCCAAAATGAACTCAACACCTGCGATAGGCTCCATCGGTAAGAGATCGAGCGCAATAATGCGACCATCGAGGACGCCGCCCTTGCCCACTAGACGCTCGCGTGCCACCTGAGACCAGCTGCCTGGGGTCGAGCCCAAGTCAACAATGATGTCACCTCGACGCATGATTTTTTCAGCATCGAGTATTTCGGTCAATTTGAAGGCGGCACGAGCACGATAGCCCTTTTGTGTCGCCATTTTGACGAAAGGGTCATTAATGTGCTGCATGACCCATTCTTTAGAAAATTTGTTCTTCGCCATTCCCGTACAATCTACCTTATGACTATTATGGAACTTACCCCCCGCGAGCGTAGTTCGCTTCGCGCTGCTGCTCACCCCCTGCGCCCAGTTGTACTGATTGGCGACAACGGGCTCACTGAGGCAGTTTTAAAAGAAATCGACCTAAACCTGTCTGCTCACGAGCTGATTAAGGTTCGAGCCGGCAGTGCTGACCGCGACGAGCGCGATGCCATGCTTGCCACGATTTGCGACACACTTTCATGCGCCACGGTGCACCATCTGGGCAAAATGCTGATTCTGTATCGCTTTGGCTCAAAGGGTACCTACCTAAAACCGCCGGCCGAACCCGCAACCCCGGCCAAGCGTAAGCCCAACGAACCACACACACCCAAGAAACTAGCCGCAGCGGGTAAAAAGGTTCAAAAACCAAGCCGGCGCAATCGCCCAGAACGCGAACAGACTGACTTGGCAACTGATCGCCCAACCGTCTATTCGGGGGATCGTCCTGCTCGGCCAAGCAAACGCGCAAGTGCCAAGGATACCTCACATGGGATTCCGCGTCGCAGTGGCAGCGCGTTGTCGCTACGTGCCGGAGCGCGGCGTGGGGCTCTTGGCACGACAGTGCGAAAGCGCGCACCGGTGAAACGCTAATCAGGCATCTTACAGAGAGCGCGACTCAAAGTACGCGTGATCAAAGATATTTAATGCTGATGATTTCGTATTCACGGGCGCCCGATGGGGCCTTCACTTCAACGACATCACCCTCATACTTACCAATCAACGCGCGCGCCACCGGGCTAGACACCGAAATCAAATTTGAACGGATGTCAGCCTCGACGTCACCGACAATTTGGTAAGTCACTTTGGTGCCCAACTCAAGATCTTCGATTTCGATGGTTGCACCAAACACAACGCGACCATCGGCCTCGATCGTGCTTGGTTCAATTAACTGGGCGTTTGAAAGCGTGCCATCGAGTTCGGCAATGCGCCCCTCGATAAAACCTTGACGCTCGCGCGCGGCATCATATTCGGCGTTTTCAGACAAATCGCCGTGCGAACGCGCTTCAGCAATAGCGTTAATGACCGCAGGGCGGTCGACATGCTTGAGCCGCTGCAGCTCAGCTTGTAAGCGCTCGGCCCCGCGCACGGTAAGAGGAATAGTTGCCATGGTGTTTTTCCAAAAAGCAAAACCCCGGCTCGGGTCAGAACCGGGGTGATCAACAATATCTCTATTGTGGGCAAACTTTACGGCAAATGCAAGCTTGGTGACATACGGATTACCCCAATTTTCTGTTCGAGGTTTTGCCAGGGCGGCTGAGTGGGGGCAAAACGGCTACGCATGTAAGTCAAGAGCTCACTCAGCTGTTGGTCATCAAATTGCTTAGCAAAACCCTGCATAAAGCCGATTTGCTCGCTGGCAGGTTTGCGAATCCCCTCTAAGATCACGCGAATCACGTTATCAGGTTGCGCGCTGTGCATACCAGTGCTTAGCGCCAGCGGGATATTGACGCCAAGTAAACGCGGGCCGTCACCGTCGTGATGGCATGACGCACAGGCGGCCTGAAACATACGTTGCGCGGGCCCAAGTAGCATAGGCTCGCGAGCTGCGGCCTGCGCGACGTAGGTTTTAGCGACCAGAGCCGAGGCGCTTTGCTCTTGAAACGACGCCAAATAATGCGCCATCGCAGCAAGATCGGTGTCTGGCACTTGCGCCAACTGCCTAATCACCGGCGCCATCGGGCCCGAAGCGCTACCGTGTTCGGCGCTATGGCCGTTGCGTAAATAGTCATAAAAAGCAGTTTCAGTCCAGGGCACGGGGCTGGGCGAGCGCGCATTCAGCGCAGGGGCCTGCCAACCATCAACTGTGGCACCACTCAAATAGGCCAGCCCTGAGCGTTCGCCACCCAGCGCATCGCGTGAGGTGTGACAGGCCGAACAATGCCCCAACCCATTCACAAGATATTCGCCCCGTAACCACGCTGGCGAACGCTCAACTTCAGTTTTCAGTGGCTTGGCAGAAGACCCTGGCGTTAAGTACAGCGCATTCCAAAACGCCATGAGCGGACGCAAGCTGAAAGGAAACGCAAGCTTCGTTTCAGGCGTTGCCTGGCGCACCGGCTCTTGCGACATCAGCCAGCCGTACAGTGCTGTCAGATCTTCATCACTGGTGCGCGTGAACGAGGTGTACGGAAACGCGGGGTACAAATGATGCCCATCGCGCGAGATACCTTCACGCATGGCACGATTAAACGCTTGCTGTGACCACAGACCAATCCCAGTTTGAGGGTCAGGCGTTAAGTTGGTGCTGTAGACCGTGCCAAAGGGAGTTTGAATCCCCAAGCCGCCAGCATTTGGTTTACCTTGTGCACTGGTGTGACAAGTGACGCAGTTACCCAAGGCCGCTAATTCACGACCACGCTCAAGCGTTGCGGCTGAGTAGGTCGCGATCGGTTGGGCAACCGGTGCAAGCGCAGTGCGCTGACCGAACAGTGACCACGTCGCGCCAACCAAGGTAGTCCCGAGCGCCGCCGTCAACGCAGCCGCACGCAACCACCACGAACGTGGCTTAGGCCAACGCGCGTCGGCATGATCTGTCTGTTGATTCGCGGGGCTTGCTTGCAGCGGGTCTGTTGTTTGCGAAGCTAGCTGAAGTTTGTCTGAGGCCTGCGCTGCTAACTGAGGATTACCGCAGGCGTAAGAGTCTGAGTCGCCCTGATACATCAAAGGATTCAAAGCCGCGCGCACAACCTCTGGCGTAAAAGGTGGTTGTCTGAAGCGCACACCCGTCGCATCGAAAATCGCATTGGCAATCGCGGCCGTGCCAGGCACCGAGGCCGACTCGCCTGCCCCAAGAGCTGGCTCGTTATGCCGCGGCATCTGCATGACTTCGATCACAGGCACCTGCCTGAAACTTAAAATCGGATATGAACCCCACTCGCGGGTGGCAACAGTATTTTGTTCACGTTCAGTCGGTACCTGCTCAATCATGGCGCGACTGGTCGTTTGAACCACGTTGCCATGAATTTGGTGTTCAACACCTGCAGGATTAATGGTTAAGCCAGCATCGTGACCCACCACCACCCGTTTGACGTGCACCTCACCCGTGCGCTTGTTGACCTCAACATCGGCGATCCACGCGGCCCACGCCGCACCAAATCCTGGCCACTTACTATGAACATAGCGGGCCCAGGCGATGCCCTGCCCGTGCAAAACATCACCCTCTGCACCCTGCTGCTGCGGTTGGTCATGCATTTTCCAGCCCGCTTTAGCGGCCGTCGCTTGCAATAATTCACGCGCGCGTGGGTCATCGAGATAACGCAATCTGAAGGTCAAAGGATCGACCCCAGCAGCAGTCGCTAGTTCGTCAATATAGGATTCGTGCGCAAACGAATTGGGCATCGCCGACACGCCACGCAACCACGAGGCGCGCAAAATGGGCGGCATATCATTCACCGTCACGCGCAAATTTTGCAAGGTATACGGCGGACGCGCAGTGCGATCGCCCATCTCATACGCTTGCGCGTTAGGTTCAAGCGTACGCGTCAGTAACAGCGCGAGCGTGGGCGCACCGTTCGAGGGGTAAGAGGTTGAAAAATCATAGGCAGCAATCGAGCCGTCTGCATGCAAGCCACCGCGAACCTCCATCCATTGCGCCGCACCCTTGGGCTCCCACAGGTTTTCTTGCTCACGCGTGAGTTGTACACGTACCGGCGCACCAACTGCTCGCGCCAGCAGCACGGCATCGGCCGCTACGTCGTCGGCACCGTTGCGCCCGTAGCAACCAGAGGCTTCCATCCGTATGATTTCAATCGCAGTATCTTGCAGTGCGGTTAAGCGCGCCAGGTCTGCCCGCAATACATGAGGATTTTGCGTGCCCGCCCAAACTGTTAACGCAAACGGATCGGTCGGATCGGTTTTAAATTCGGCCACGGCACACGAGGGGCCAATCGACGCGTGCATCTGATAGGGCCATATGTAGGTGCGGGGCATCGACTGCGCAGCCTGAGCGAGCGCTTGATCTACATCGCCCTCATCGACAAGTTGACGTGGCGTTGCTGGGTTATTACGTAACGCTTGCTCAATATTGGACAGGTCGGGCAAGCCAGCCCAGGGTTTCCAATTCACCCGTAGCGTGTTGGCCGCTAGCTCAGCGAACTCTTCTCTCTCAGCGACCACCCCAATAAAATCCCGTATGACGACCACCGCACGAATGCCTGGGATGTGAGCAATCGACGTCTCGTCAACCGACTCAAGCAAGTTACCAATAAATTCACCGTGATCGGCGCCGGCATAAGGTGGGCGAATCACTCGGCCGTGCAACATGCCAGGCACGCGAACATCGTGCACGAACACTAGCTCGCCTGTCGCCTTGGCAGGGATGTCTACACGCGGCGATGACTGCCCAACTGTGCGGTAGTTTGAAGGATCTTTTACCGGCGTGGTCAACTCAAGCTTCAGATGGAGTCGCTGCCCCGCAAGTAATGTTGCGTAGCTGACGATGAGACTTGGACTAGGCGACGTCGTACCCTCTGTAGTGGTCTGCACAACGGTACCGCTCGCATTCGACGTCTGAAGTTGAGTGGGATTCGCTGAGGTCTCTAGGGACACGACCCCGGCTCTGACTGTCAACTGAGCTGTGGGCACTGCAAATCTAGCAGCTGCTAACTCAAGCAAGTATTGCCGCGCCTGTGCTGCGGCCGCTCGGAGGGGTGCCGCGTGATTTTGCAGCGAGCCACTGGCAATGGTGGGCCCTTGATTGGGTGCTGTGCCGGTGTCGCCCAAAATCACCTCAACCTGCTCGAGCGACACATCGAGTTCTTCGGCCACAATTTGCGCAAACGCGGTTTTGATTCCGGTGCCAAGATCCACATGACCATGCAAGGCAGTCACTCGGCCGTCTGCCCAAAGCGCAAGCAAAATTTCGACGCCTTCAGCAGGGTTGCCCGGTACAGCCGCCGGCTGACCAGGCGCAGGAGGGTTAGCAGGTGGCGGATCACGCACCACCAACAACACGCCTGTTGCGTTTAAAAAATCTGCGCGAGTGCGCAAAGACCTAGGGTGCGTCATGGCTGACCGGCCGAGGGGCTTGCATCAGTACTGCAGCACGTTTAACTGCCCGAATAATTTCGACGTGAGTGCCGCAGCGACAAAAATTACCCGACAAGGCACTACGAATTTCTTCCTCAGTCGGGTCGGGTGTATGCGTCAACAAAGACACTGTCATCAAAATCATGCCATTCAGACAATACCCGCACTGCGCGGCTTGCTCGTCAATAAAAGCCTGTTGCACGGGATGAAACTGCGCACGCGAACCCAAACCTTCAAGCGTGGTAATGGCGCGACCTTGTACGCCTTGTGCTGGCACCACGCACGAGCGCGCAGCCACCCCGTCGATTAGCACGGTACAAGCGCCGCACTGACCTAAGCCACAACCATATTTTGGCCCATTCAGCGCAAGGTCGTTACGCAACACATGCATCAACGACACATCCGCTGAAAGCTGTAACTCATGCTGCTGAGCGTTGACACGCAGCGTACAGGGGGACGAAGTGTTCATCAAAGACCTTAGACGCTTAAATAGGTTTGACGGACATGCTCGTTAGCATCGAGCTCGGTCATCGCGCCGCTAAAACGGATTTGCCCTTTTTCAAGCACATAGGCGCGGTCGCACACTAGGCGCGCAAAGTGCAGATTTTGCTCTGACAGCAAAATACTGACGCCTTGCTTTTTAAGTTCAAGAATCATCTGCACCATTTGCTCGACAATTACAGGCGCCACACCCTCAGAAGGCTCATCGAGCAACACCAAATAAGGGTTACCCATTAGACTGCGCGCCACGGTCAGCATCTGTTGTTCGCCGCCACTCATTTGCCCACCTGGGCGCCTGGGCATCTCTCCGAGGTTTGGAAACAACGTAAACAACTGCTGCACGGTCCAGGTCGGGGCCGCTGAGCCGTCGGGCCACCTGCGAGCCTTTTGCCGGCCGACTTCAAGATTCTCTAAGACGGTTAGATCGGTGAAAATTCGGCGATCCTCAGGCACATATCCTAGCCCACTTGCCGCGATACGATGCGCCGCATCTTTTGAAATATCACGCCCCATAAATTGCACGTCGCCGGTACGCTTTTCGAGCAAACCCATCAACGCTTTCATGGTGGTCGACTTGCCCGCCCCGTTGCGCCCCATCAACGCCACGACTTCACCGCGTTTCACCTGAAAACTCACGTCGTACAAAATTTGAGCCGCGCCATACCAAGCTTTCAAGTTCTGCACGGACAAAAGCGGTTTAATCTCACCGTGCGAATTCGAGTCTTGATGAACGTCTTCAACGATCTGGGCGGCGGACAACCCGTTGTGTGCGTCGGGCGCTAACTGAGCCTTGGGCAACTCTTTATTTAAGTCTTCAGCACTCTGAGCTTTAGCTGTCAGACCCGAGCCGCTCGCCTCACCTTCAAACGTCGCGCCAGTGCCAAAGTACACCTCTTGTACCTTGGCATCTTTGCGAATGTCGTCAGCCTTGCCCTGCGCAATCAACCTTCCGCGAGCCAAGACAATCATGCGATCGGCGTGAGCAAACACCACATCCATGCTGTGCTCAGTAAACAGCACGGCGATTTGTTGTTCAAGCACCAATTTTTTCGTCAACACCATCAATGCGTTACGCTCTTTCGGTGCCATGCCTGCCGTGGGTTCATCCATCAGTAACAGTCGAGGACGATTCGCCAAAGCGATTGCCAACTCAACACGTTTGACATCGCTGTAGGCTAACGCACTGCACGGGCGGTCGGCTTGCGACGCCATCCCAACCTGCTCAAGCAACTCAAGTGCTCGGGTACGTTCGTGTGTGCGCGCCATCTTAAAAAACGAAAATACCTGCCCTGCATGCGAAAGCAAAGCCATTTGCACGTTTTCAATGACTGTCAACGACGAGAACGTTTCGGCGATTTGAAACGTACGGCCCACCCCTAAGCGCCAAATGTCTCGTGGCGCAAGGCCAACTAACTCTTTTCCAGCGAACTGAATCGACCCGCGATCTGCCTGCAATTGACCGTTGACCATGTTGAAGGTGGTTGATTTGCCGGCTCCATTTGGGCCAATCAGGGCCAATAACTCTCCCGCCTCGAGCTCAAACGAAATCCCATCAACTGCCTTCACTCCGCCAAAGGATTTACCCAAGTCTTTCACTGTCAACAGACTCATGCTTGCCCCCTGCCTGCAAAACGCAAACTAAGGCGGCGTGTAAAGCCTGCAATCCCTTCGGGAAACAACAACACCAAGAGCAGGATAATGCCCCCCAGCATCGCGCGCCAATACTCTGTATTGCGCGCGATCACATCATGCAACCACGTGAAGCTCACGGCGCCCACAATGGGGCCCGCCAAAGTCTGTATGCCACCGAGCAATACCATCACTAAGCCATCCACCGAACGACTCACGTGTAACGTCTCGGGCGAGATGCTGCCTTTCGAAAAAGCAAAAAGTGCGCCGGCCACACCCGCAAAGACGCCAGCGATCACGAAAGCAACCCACTGCACCCGCTTAACGTGAATGCCAATTGCATCGGCACGCATCGGCGAATCTCGCCCAGCGCGCATGGCGTAACCCAAGGGCGCGTGCAACATCCGACGCAACACCCAAACACTTACGACCACGCATGAGAGCGTCAAAAAATAATAATTCTTTTTGTCGGTCAGCCAAGCGGCTGGCCATACACCCGTCAACCCATTACTGCCACCTGTCAGTGCATCCCACTGAAACACTACGGCCCAAGTGATTTGCGCAAAGGCCAAGGTCAGCATCGCCAGATAGACGCCCGATAAACGCACACTAAACCAGCCAAACAACAACGCTCCCACGCCAGCCACAAGAGGTGCCAGCAGTAGCGCAACCTCCATTGGTAACCCAAGGGCTTTAAATAAAAGCGCAGCACCGTACGCTCCTAAACCAAAATACGCCGCATGACCAAATGAATGCATGCCGGCAGGCCCCATGATGAAGTGCAGGCTAGTCGCAAACAGCACCGCCACCAACAAATCGATACTCAGCACTGTGAAATAAGGTGACGCAGAGGTCAGCCACGGCAGCAACACCAACAGGGCCACGGCCGCTAGTTGCAAGGCGGTCGTCACGCGCGTCGGTGCACCTAACGGCGCCTCAGTATGACCGGCATGGCGCGAGAGCGGTTGTGGTCTACCCAGCAGACCCCAAGGACGTAACACCAACACCACAGCCATCACCAAAAATTCAACAACCAGGGTGAGCTTTGAAAAAGATATCGCGGTACCAAAAATATTGACCACGCCTAACCAAATGCAAATGGCTTTTAGCTCAGCGATCAACAGTGCAGCGACGAAAGCGCCAGGGATAGAGCCCATGCCACCCACCACCACGACGACAAACGCAGCGCCAATCGTGTTGAGATCCATTTCAAGGTTTGCGGGTTCGCGTGGAAGTTGCAAGGCACCACCCAAACCTGCCAACAGAGCACCCAGCGCAAACACACTGGTAAACAACCATGCCTGATTTACACCGAGTGCGGCCACCATGTCACGGTCTTGGGTTGCAGCGCGAATAAAGGTGCCCCAACGAGTTCGCGTCAGCAGCAGCCATAACAAGCCCAGCAAGACGGGGCCCACCACAATTAAAAACAAATCGTAGGTGGGAAAACTGCGTCCCAAAATTTGCACGGCTCCTTTCAAACCTGGGGCCCGTGGTCCGAGGAGCTCTTCTGGGCCCCACAGCCACAACACCGCATCCTTAAACACCAAGACCAGAGCGAAGGTGGCTAACAATTGAAACAATTCTGGCGCACGATAAATACGGCGCATCAGTGTGAGTTCGACCACCGCTCCAAGCACACCCACCAGCACTGCTGCACACAGCAAGGCCGGCCAAAAACCGAGTGTGTCAGCAAAACGGGTCACCAAGGTGTAGGCGAGATAAATCCCCACCATAAAAAACGAACCGTGAGCAAAGTTCACGATTCGTGTGACACCAAAAATAAGTGACAGTCCAGCTGAAACTAAAAAGAGCGACGAGGCCCCAGCCAGACCGTTGAGCAACTGAACAACAAAACCAGATAAATCCATCAATCGCCCACTTAAATCAAGACACTATTGTGCAGGTCGCAATTTTTTAACCTCTTCGGCAGAAGGTAAGAATTTCGCACCGTCCAAGAAACGAAAATCAACCATCACGCCTTTGCCACCCTCGTTCTTTGTGCGGCCAACAAAACTACCCATCGTAGACTGATGATCTTCAGGTCGGTAGGTGATGGCGCCAAAGGGGGTCATCAGGTTCAGTCCGGTAAACGCAGCGATCAGCTTTTCTGTCTCTGTGCTTTGGGCTTTTTTAATGCCGGCGGCAAGCGACATGATGGAGCTATAGCCCACCACAGAGCCCAGACGCGGATAGTCTTTGAACTTATCTTGATACGCCTTCAAAAACGCTGCATGTTCTGGCGTCTTGATGCCATACCAAGGGTAACCAGTCACTAACCAGCCATTGGGCGTTTCGTCTTTCAGTGGATCAAGGTACTCAGGCTCACCCGTCAACAGGCTCACCACCTCACGGCCTTTGAACAAGCCACGGGTATTACCTTCGCGTACAAACTTAGACAAGTCTGCACCAAACAACACGTTAAAAATCGCATCAGGCTTGGCGTCGGCCAACGCTTGCACGACACTACCAGCGTCTAGCTTGCCCAAGGGCGGGGCTTGCTCGGCTACAAATTCAACATCAGGTTGCGCAGCCTTGAGCAGCGCTTTGAAACTTGCAACTGCGGATTGGCCGTATTCATAATTGGGATAAACGATCGCCCAACGCTTTTTCTTCATCGCAACGGCGTCTGGCACGAGCATCGCCACCTGCATATAGGTTGAGGTGCGCAAACGGAACGTGTAGCGATTGCCGTTTTGCCAGACGATCTTATCCGTCAAGGGTTCGCTAGCTAAAAAGAAGACTTTCTTTTGCTTTGCAAAGTCAGTCAGCGCAAGACCGATATGCGACAAGAACGACCCAGTCAACACATCGACCTGATCGCGCGACACCAACTCTTCGGCCACCCGCACGGCATCCCCTGGGTTGGCATTGTCATCGCGCGTGATGAGCTCAACTTTTTTACCATTTAAACCGCCGCCCGCATTGATCTGCTCGATCGCGAGTTCCATGCCTTTTTTGTAGGGTTCAAGGAAAGCAGGCTGCGCTTTGTAGCTATTGATTTCACCGATTTTGATGACGCCTTGCGCCAGCAAACTCGTTGAGGCGGTTAACAGCGCCACTGTCGCGACGCTGAGTTTTGCAAGAGTACTGAGTCGATACTGTTTCACTTTTTTCTCCGGTTTAAAGGTCTGATTCTTTGACTACAAAACACACTTAGCGCAAACCATCTTTACCAATCATTTCATGATGCTGCAGACCGCCCACGCGGGGGTTGGGGCGTCCGCTATCGGTCACTGCGACGCACACAACAATTTCGTTTGCGCGCGGCGCATCGGTCACCCGCGCTTCAATCGCATCAAAATGCGTTCGCACATAGGCCGCATCTTTGTGCCCAAGCGGCACGTCGATGGCGGTACCCATCACCCCCATTTTTTTACTGGAGGGTACCAGTGCAGCACCTTTTTCAACCGCCACACGCAAAGGCGCACCTAATTTGGGATGCAAGATTGCGGCCGCGTGTTCGAGTTCACCCGCTTCACCCACGATGGCGGCTTTGCCATAGCTTTGAGCCTCGCTGGGCTTGATGCCGAGCGCTTGCACACAGCGCTCACCCAACAAACCACCAAGCTCTTCACCGATGGCAATCAATTTTTCAAGATCCTGAACGTAACGTCCTGCGAAAGGATTTTCAATCACGGCCATCGCCAGTGCCCGACGGGTTGGAGGCGATACAGCCTGACCATTCTCAGTCAACACTTCATCGACTTGCACCACGATCCTGCGAATGTTTGCTTGCATCATGACCTCAGGTTATGCGTTGAACTCGAGCCGTTTCAGTACTGGCAAACCAGCCCTGACAACTTAAAACACTTGCACAGATTAAACCGTTCTGCTTAAGCGTGCGCGCTTTTTTTAAGCCTGCTTCGAGTGCTTCGTGGATTTCGTGTTCACTCAACTCGGGCACGGACACCGTGACCAACTGCTGACCCAAATCTGAATCGTCTTTCAGGGCGTTGGCGGGCTCGCGCACAATACGCGCATCTTCGACATTCACGGCGTTGGCAATCATCGTTGCCGCGGCATCTGCCTGCGACGCACTGGCCGCAAACACCGTCACACTATCGGCGATACCCAAAGAAAAGCTGCGTCCGCGCCAACCACTGGTGGCCACACCCGAGATGCCCATCCCATACTTCACTTCGAATACAGCATCGGTCTGCACACCGGCAATCAACTGTTGCTCATCTAAGCGCGCCAAGTCAGCAAATAGCCCTATCGACACCGCGGTGTCTTCAGTGAGATGCAGCGCAATGTCGCCTCCGTTATTGACCCACGCGCGCCTGATCCCCGAAACTTGGTAACAGGCACTTAAGTCTTGTGCAACCGAACCGGCGACCGCGGCCATAGGCGTTAAAAACGCCTGTGCATCTGAGTCGATCAAACAGGCCTTGCACGCTTGCCACATCGACTGAGCAATCGGCCCTTTGAACCCACCCGCGCCGAGCACGGGTTGACGCAACTCAGCCAACTCATTCACCAATTCGGGCAGAATTTGTCCAAAGCGCTGCCAGGCAGCCTTATGCGCCAACGCCACACTTGCGGGATCGCCTTCGGCATAGGCAATGATATCGATCGGCCCATGTTGAAAATGGCGGCGTCCGTGCGACAGCTCGTGCGAGGTCGGCCCCATGTTCTTTACCCTAGCTGTGGTGGCTGACCCAAAGGCCAAGGATTTTGAGTGGGCTGCATCACCCACTTGCGCGCAGTCGGCGCACCATCTGAGTGCCAGGCGCCATCGCGCAGCACTGCGTCAAGCGTTCGCACATACTCCATATGGCCGCCTAGCTTTTTGAAATCCTCTGCGCGCATACTGAATTCGAAAGGGGCGACGATCGCTGGGGTGGGCACAGTCCCGAAGCTGCGATCTGGCATACGCAACACGTCAACCATCACCGTAATCCCCCCACCGGGCCACACATACGCGGGCGCCCCACCACAGGTCACATTGACCAAGGCTTGTTTAATCGCTCGAGTCAGTAACACGGGGTTGTCTGTGACGCCGGCACGCAAACTACCACCCGCCCCACCCAAGAACAGTACCGTGGTCAGTGAGGGCTCGCAGTTTTCGCCGATACGGTCGATCACCGTCTGGACCGCAGCCGGAATCTCTTGCTGTCTGGGGATCAAATCCTCGTCGAGTACGAACCAAGCAGCGTGCTCACCCGTCGTCGACGTCATCAATAATCGCAAACCGGGCCAGGCGCGTTTAGGATCCCACTTTTCAATGATGCTTAAGGGATCGGCAATATCAGTGCCGCCCCAACCAGTGCCAGGGTTTGCCACTTGAAAATAGCGACCGGGGGTTGAACGGCGACCCCGAATCGAAATCCCTGACGAGCGCATATTCAAACAGCAGCCTGCCTGATGCTCGGTCAAAACGCCGGTGATGTGATCGTCGACCACCACCACCTCGTCGGCCAACTCGAAAAATTGTTGCGCGAAGATACCAATCGCAGCAGACCCGCAACCGACCCGCATACGTCGCTCGACCACGCCATTGACAATCGGCGCGCGCCCAGCCTGAATCACGAGATTCGCCCCGCCCTCGATATTCAACTCAGCCGCCTCTTTGTTGCCCAGGGCCTGCATCATCTCCATGGTGACGCGACCCTCTTTTTTGCTGCCTCCTGTTAGGTGGTGCACACCACCCAAAGAAAGCATTTGCGAACCGTACTCAGCGGTAGTCACGTGACCCACTACCTCGCCCCGGCACAGCACATTGGCCTGCTCAGGCCCTAGATAACGATCAGTATCAATTTTTATTTTTAAGCTGCAGTAACTAAAGATGCCCTCGGTGACAACCGTCACCATGTCGACACCGTCAATCTGCGAACCCACGATAAACGGCGCGGGCTTGTAATCTGGGTATGTGGTCGATGACCCGACGCCAGTAATGAAAATATCGTTGGCATGTATCAGATCGCCTGTCCATTCACCCTCAGACGCGCCAGGCGCAAAGGGTACCAACGCCGGCTCTTCAGTTTTCAAGGCTCGATTTAGCACCAGCACTGGATCGACTCGAATGAGCACGCCCTCTTGGTTGGCATAGCGATCGCAGGCACCGCTACGACCCACACTGATCTGGCACAAGACTGGGCACGCGTTACACTCGATTTTGGTTGAGCCCACTGGGCGCGTTTGCGTGACCGGCGTGCCCTCCTCGGCCACTACCGCCTGCTCTGAAAGTCCGTCGGTTTTCGTGTGTTCAGTCATGTGGGGTTGGGTGAAAAGCGTATTGTTTTTTAGTCGTTGCCTAAATTACACCACAGGGGTTAACATAAATGTAGCATTTGCTACAATTTAGTGTTGCATTCACTACATTTACTGGTTAATTTAATGCATCCATCGCAAGCTCGCAATGTATTTATTGGGCCTGCCCCCGACTTAAAAAGATTTTGATACCCAAACCAACCATGAGCGCCTTCAACGAAGAAACCGTTTTGTCCGTACACCACTGGACTGACCGCCTGTTTAGCTTCACCACCACACGAGATCCTTCGTTACGCTTTAGTAACGGCCACTTCACAATGATCGGGTTGCGCGTCAACGACAAGCCCTTGCTGCGAGCCTACAGCATCGTCAGCGCCAACTATGAAGAGCACCTTGAGTTTTTAAGCATCAAAGTCGAAGACGGGCCCCTGACCTCAAGGCTGCAACACATCAAGGTGGGTGATTCAATTGTGGTCGGGCGCAAACCAACTGGCACGTTGCTAATCGATTACTTGTTGCCTGCCAAACGTTTGTATATGTTCTCGTCTGGCACGGGCTTAGCGCCGTTTTTGAGCGTAATCCGCGACCCAGAAACCTACGAAAAATTTGCAGAGGTGATTTTGGTACATTCAGTGCGCGACGTTGCCGAACTCGCCTATCACGATTACCTCACACAAGAACTACCCAAGCACGAGTTCTTAGGTGAAATGGTGAGTAAACAGTTGCGCTATTACCCGACTGTCACGCGCGAACAATACAAGCAGATGGGCCGCATCACGACTCTGATCGAAAACGAAAAGCTGTTCAAAGATTTGGGTGTTCCTGCGCTTGATCGTACGCAAGATCGCATTATGATTTGTGGTAGCCCAGGCTTGTTACGCGATTTAAAAACCATGCTTGAGCAGCGCGGCTTTAATGAAGGCAACACCACCAAACCAGGCGACTACGTGATCGAAAGGGCCTTTGTCGAACAATGAGCACCCGCATTTCAGCCCCTCTCAAAGCGCCGCGTAAAACCGGGGTACGAGAGCGTGCGGCTGAAACCACCCGCGAGAATATCCTGCGCGCGGCGATCAAAATTTTTGCCAAACATGGCCTCGATGGTGGCAGCATCGATCAGATTTCTAAGGCGGCCAATTCGCACGACCGCATGATTTATTACTACTTCGGCAATAAAGAGGGCTTGTTTGTCGCGGCGCTTGAAGAGATCTATCGACGTTTTAACGATGCCGAAGCTGCACTTAAGCTTGACACTGCCCAACCACTCGTGGCCCTCAAGCAAGTCGTGCAATTCATTTTGCAGTACTACAAAAAAAATCCAGAATTTGTGACGCTATTAAATAGCGAAAATCTGCACGGCGGTAAACATATCGCAAAATCCAGCAAAGCCCGCGAATATTCGTCACCCGCCATTGGGGTTGTGGATCAGGTCTTAGTGTGCGGTGTCGAACAAGGCGTATTTCGAAAAGACCTCTCGTCACGCGATCTGTACATGATGATCGCTGCTCTCGGTTATTTTTATCAATCCAATCGTTTCACATTGTCTGCCTTTTTAGGCGAAAATCTAGAAGCGCCGGCCACCTTCAAACAGTGGGAAGCGTTTGTTGTGGATGCGGTACAACGAACCGTCGTGCTGTAACCTCGACGGGTATGGGCGTCATTAGGCGCAGGTAATATAGTAAGCGTCCCATACCAGTTAGAGCGCAGAGCGGGCAATTGAATCGTCGCGAGGATCACGAATTTAGGTAGAAGCGAGCTCAACGCACGGCTTCTAAATCACAAATTAAACGAAGCGGTCAGGAGAACAACATGGCAGAAGTCGTTGCAAACGAAAAATCAGGCAAAGTCGTCATCAAAAACATTGGTCTACTGTTGTCAGGCGATCTAGACCAGCCGATTCTGTCTGCCGATACGATTGTGATCAACGATGGGCTGATCGTTGCAGTCGGTAAAGAAAAAGACTGCGACATCGCGCACGCTAAAACAATCATCGACGCCCACAATACGTGCGTGGCACCCGGCTTGATTGATAGCCATGTGCATCCTGTGTTTGGCGATTGGACGCCGCGCCAAAATCAAATCGGCTGGATCGAGTCGACCCTCAACGGCGGTGTCACAACAATGATTTCGGCTGGCGAAGTGCACTTGCCCGGCCGGCCTAAGGATATCGTCGGGCTCAAAGCGCTCGCCATTACGGCTCAACGCGCCTTTGACAACTTTCGCCCAGGTGGCGTCAAAGTCTTAGCGGGTGCACCAGTCATCGAACAAGGCATGGTCGAACAAGACTTCAAAGAGCTGGCTGAGGCTGGCGTCAAACTGTTAGGCGAAGTCGGCCTGGGTTCAGTCAAAGCGGGCGAAGAGGCTCAAAAAATGGTGGCGTGGGCGCGCAAATACGGCATTCAAAGCACCATTCACACTGGCGGGCCCTCGATCCCGGGCTCGGGGCTCATCGATAAAGACGTGGTGCTCGAGGCAGACGCCGATATCATCGGTCACATTAACGGGGGCCACACGTCGCTGTCTGAAGCCCACGTCTGCGAACTATGCGAAAAATCTTCACGCGGCATCGAGATTGTGCATAACGGTAACGAAAAAATCGCCATCGCTGCAGCGCAAGCAGCCATGCAACTGAAGTGCCCGCACCGCGTGATTCTGGGTACCGATGGGCCCGCAGGCTCGGGGGTCCAACCTCTGGGTATCTTGCGCATGATCGCCCTGCTTTCAAGTCTGGGCAACATCCCCCCTGAATTAGTATTCTGTTTTGCTACCGGCAATACCGCGCGCATGCGTGACTTGAACTGCGGTCTGATTGAGCCCGGTCGTGCGGCCGATTTAGTCTTTATGGATCGCGCGCAACACACTGCTGGGCGTGACTTGCTCGATAGCGTCAAGCTTGGTGATATACCTGGCATTGGCATGGTGATGATTGATGGGCTAGTGCGTTGCGGGCGCAGTCGTAACACGCCCCCTGCAACCATGATCCCGAGTGTGGTTCATCACTGAGCTGACCACCGACGCTTGCGTATAAGCAAGGTCGCCTTGATTTATAAAAAAGGGAAATCGATGCACCTTGCCTCTCGTTTCTGTGCCGTTCTAATTGCCGCGCTGGCGACAATCACTTTCAATGCCTCGGCGCAAACCGTGACGGTCATCACCTCGTTTCCTAAAGAGCTCACTGCGGCGTACAAAATCGCCTTCGAAAAAACGCACCCAGGGATCACTCTTGAGATCCTAAATAAAAATACAGTCGCGGGTATGGCTTACCTACGCGAACTACCCGTCGGCCAGCGACCTGAAGTCTTCTGGGTCAGCGCCCCCGATGCCTTTGAAGTACTCGCGCGCGAAAAACTACTCGCCTCAGTCGTCGATCTGAAAAATCCTCAGGTGCCTGAAAAGATCGGCTCTTTTCCGATTAATGATCCGCAGGGACTCTATCTGGGGCAAGCCCTCGCCGGTTACGGCATCATGTTCAACACGCGCTACCTCAAGGCTAACAAGCTGAGTGCTCCGAGCGAATGGCAAGATCTACTCGCCCCCGCATGGTTTAACCATGTGGGCATTACCGCTCCGTCGCGCTCGGGCACCATGCACCTGACAGTCGAAACGATCCTGCAAAGCAATGGCTGGAACGCAGGCTGGAACACACTACTGCGAATGTCAGGCAATAGCGCGGCCGTCACCGAACGCTCGTTTGGCGTACCTGATGGCGTCAGTAACGGCCAGTTTGGCGCTGGGCCTGTGATTGATTTTTTTGGTTTGTCTGCAAAGTACTCGGGCTTTCCGGTTGAGTTTGTATACCCGGCTGAGACTGCCATTGTGCCTGCCAATATTGCACTGGTAGCAGGTGCAAAAAACCCTGAGGCTGGCAAAAAGTTTATTACCTTTACCCTAAGTCAAGCGGGGCAAGAAATTCTATTGCAACCCAAGGTATCGCGCCTACCCGTACTTCCTTATCGCGAACTCACGAGTAAAGTCCCCGCAAATTATCCCGATCCCAACGCGATTGCCGCCCGCAGTACCGTCAAATTTGACACCGAACTTTCAGCAGCGCGTTACGAAGTCGTGCTCAAGCTTTTTGATCAGACCATCACATTTAGACTCAAAGAACTGCAAGCCGCCACCAAAGCGATCTTTGAAGCCGAGCGCAAACTCAAAGGCGCCACGACTGGGTCTCAAGAAGAACTACTGGCTCAGGCACGAACACTTGCCTACACTCCTCTGGTAGATGACAAGCAAATTAGTGATGTCGCCTTTTTAAAGATTTTTTCTGGCAATAAAAAAGATCCTGAAGTGAGCAAAGCCATCAGTCAATTTGAAAGTGACTGGAACGCGCGCTCAAAAGAACGCTATGAGCGCGCGCTTGACCTCGCGAAAAAGGCCGCACAGTAATGCAACGCCTTGGCGGGCCAGCGCTTGCCGCTTTGGCGATCCTGGGGTTTCTCGGATTATTTCTGCTTGTGCCCATCGCGATGGTGTTTTTCACTGCCTTTAGCGATGCGCAAGGGCATGCCACACTTGGACATTTCGCGGTATTTTTTCAGCAACCGCTGATGCTCGAGTCGTTCTATAACAGCCTCTACGTCGCACTCAGTTCCTCGCTGGCCGCCGCGCTGATTGCAGTCCCCCTTGCCTATCTCACCGTGCGCTTTCAATTTCGCGGCGCCCTGCTGATTCAAACGCTTGGCGTTCTACCCTTAATCATGCCCCCCTTCGTGGGCGCGGTTGCCTTACAACTAATCTTCGGTCGCTCGGGCAGTGTGAATTTGTTGCTTGACGACTGGTTTGGTGTAACGATCCCCTTGATGGAGGGACTAAACGGAGTCATCTTTGTCGAAGCCTTGCACTACTTTCCTTTTATTCTGATGAATCTGACGATATCGCTGCGCAATATCGACGGAGCCATGGAAGAAGCCGCATTAAATTTGGGTGCCCGTGGCTGGCGCTTGTTTAGCCGAATCATATTTCCACTTGCCTTGCCGGGCTTTGTTGCTGGCGTTGCCCTTGTCTTTGTCAAAGTGTTTGACGATCTGGGTACGCCCTTGGTGCTAGGAGCAACCAATATGCTGGCACCGCAAGCCTACTTGCGTATGACGCAAGTCGGCACCGACGATCCGATGGGCTATGTGATTAGCGTCATGATGATTGTGTTTTCAATCTTTGCGATGTGGTTATCGGCGCGCGTTCTCAAAGGCCGTGATTATTCAACCTTGCAAAAAGGCGGCAGTGCCTTGCAACAGCGCGCTTTAAGCAAAGGCGAAAGCATCCTGGCCTATGGATGGATTGGTCTGATCATGCTGCTGGTCTTGTCACCTCACATCGGAGTCTTATTACTTTCGTTTGCCAGCATCTGGAGTTTTGCCCCGCTACCCGATGGCTACACTTTCGCGCACTACGCCACAGTATTCGAACAATCACCGGGCATGATTAGCAATACGCTTCTATATTGCGGCTTGGCGGCGGGGATTGATGTGGTGCTAGGCACCGGCATTGCCTATTTAATTCTGCGCACGAAAGTCGTTGGACGCCAGTGGCTCGATTGGATGGCCTCGGCTGCGCTGGCGATTCCAGGGTTAGTGCTTGCGATTGGATATCTCAGAACGTTTCGCGGCGTCTTGGTGCCTGGCACCGACATCTTGTTCACCGCAACTTGGTTTTTGATCATGATCGCCTACGCGATTCGCCGTCTACCCTATGCACTACGTTCTTGTATGGCCGCCTTGCAACAACTGCATCAATCGCTCGAAGAGGCTGCCGAATCGATGGGGGCAACACGCTTGCGCACGATTCGTCGTGTGGTGATTCCGTTAATGGCGGGCGGCATGCTGGCGGGGTTTGTCACAAGTTTCATTACCGCTGCGGTTGAACTGTCTGCCACAATGATGCTAGTGACCAAAGAAAGTCAGGCACCTATGAGCTACGGTATCTATTTATATATGCAAAGCACCTCGGGTCGCGGCCCCGGTGCTGCTCTGGGCGTGCTTGCCATCCTTGCAGTTGCCCTTGGCACCTTTGCTTCTCACTGGCTGGTCTCGCGCCATCAGCGGCTGACCCAACTTCACCGACGCGAGGCCTAAACGCATCATGAAAAAAGTCAGCGTCGATTGCCGCAATATCAGCCTGTCTTATGGGGCGACTCAAGTCTTGAAAGACATCAATCTCACCATTGAGCCAGGTGAATTTTTTGCACTGCTCGGGCCCTCGGGCTCTGGCAAGTCGACCTTACTGCGTTTAATCGCCGGCTTCAATCAACAAAACTCGGGTGAGCTACTGGTTGACGGCATGGACATCAGTCAAGTCCCACCCTGGCAACGCGACATTGGCATGGTGTTTCAAAACTATGCGCTATGGCCCCACATGACCGTTTGGGATAACGTAGCCTTTGGTCTGGTTGAACGAAAGGTGGCACGCTCAGAACTCACGCAGCGCGTGCAGGCCGTTTTAGAACTAGTCGGTTTGACCGCGTACGCCAAGCGCTATCCCGGACAACTATCCGGCGGGCAACAACAACGCGTGGCGCTTGCCCGCACCATCGTCATCGAACCAAAAGTACTTTTGCTTGATGAACCTCTTTCTAATTTGGATAAAAATCTACGCGTGCAAATGCGCCAAGAGTTGTTGTCTTTGCAACGCAGGCTAGGCATCACGACAATTTTTGTCACGCACGATCAAGAAGAGGCAATGACCACCGCAGATCGCATGGCTGTTTTACATCAAGGTGTGGTGCAACAGGTTGGCAGCCCAGCTGAGCTCTTTGATTCGCCTGCCAATCGTTTTGTGGCAGAATTTGTCGGCACGATGAATCGGCTACCTGCAACTGTACGCGACATACTGGATAAGACTCTTGTCCTCGCACTTGAAGATGGCATGCAATGCGCCGTCTCTAAAAGCGCTGTTGCCTCGGATGTACTGAGCACGTTACGCATTGGCCTGGCTGTCTCGGTCTGCACAAGGCCGCATCAACTATCTTTAAAGCCAACCTTGACTGAGCAAACCATGACTCGATCCGCAGGGCTCACCTTAACAGGGTCGATCCTTTCAAAAGAATTTATGGGTCAGCAAACGCGGTATGTTGTCAGTACCGGCTTGCAATCACTCATGATCGATCAAGTCAATCAAGTGGGAGACCCCACGCATGCAATCGGTGCGCAAGTCTTGATCGATATCCCCACTTCAAACATTAAAATTCTGGATACATAGCATGACCGAAATTTGGGTAGTGAGACATGGCGAGACGCCCTGGAATGTTGTACGCCGTGTGCAAGGCTGGGAAGATATCCCCTTAAACGAAAAAGGCGTCGAACAGGCACAAGCCTTGGGCAAGCACCTTGCAACACTCAGGGCAACGGGTGATGGCGTTGACGCCATCTATACCAGCGACCTCAAGCGCGCGCACCATACCGCTAGCATCTTGGCCGACTCATTAGGCTTGCCTCTCAATATCGAACCCGGTGTACGCGAGCGTCACTTTGGCGTACTGCAAGGGTTGATCTATGGCGAGATGGATCAACACGCGCCTGAGGCTGCAAAAGTTTGGCGCAGTCGTGATCCAGATGCTGAACTGCCCGGTGGTGAATCGTTAGGATTTTTTCATCGACGCGTCGTGCAAGCGATTGATGACATCGCAGCAAAACATCTTGGTCAACGTGTGATGGTAGTCAGTCACGGTGGTGCCATGGATATCATTTGGCGCCATGCCACCCAAGTCAGTCTGCGCGTGCCGCGCGAAGCGCCGTTATTGAACGCTAGCTTGAATCGCTTAAGCGTTTCAAAAGACGGTTGGAAGCTTATCAATTGGGGCGATGTACGTCACCTAGAACGCGGCGCGAGTGATGACATTACGTCGTCTTGATATTGCCGTGCTCAACACGCGTGTTTGATTCACTCGGCATGAGTGGCATCTTTTAGTGGTAACTGTAAGTGCGTGACACTCTTGTCTCATTCTCTTTGAATCGCGATTAAACGCATGATAAAAATCTTGGCTGAATGAAAATTTTGCTAAAGGTTCGTCATGACATTCGAGCATCTAGGGTGGCTAATCGTTAACATTTTGTTACCATTTTTCTTACCCATACTCGGTCTGTTGTCGTTTAAAATCTTGCCACTTCCTTCTGCAATTGAGGTTAGATTTATCGCGTTAATAAAAGATGGGCAGTGGTGCTGGACTGCCATTGCGTTGAGCGTATCAACGGTGTTTGAATACTTAAACACACAGCGCCTCAGCTCCTCATCTTTTTCTCGCGATAGTTTATTTTTATTTTTACTTGGTTTGACAACGTTTTTATCAGTCGGTTTGGCCGCTGGGGGTGCCGTGTTCAACACCCCCTACCTAGCAAAACCATACTCTCTCAAACAGTGGCTCAGCCACTACAAAACCTTGGTCACTTCGATCGGCATCAGTTTCTTAACCGCCATATTGGCATGCATTCTGCATTTTGTTACTTAAGTTTTTTATCAGAGGGATTTCTATGTTGAAGTACATCACATACCGATTCAGTGACGCAGAAAAAGCAAGAACAACAATGTGCGTCGTTTCGCTCACCTACTGCGCTTTCGCTTTTTTGAGCCTTATCGTTATCATGATATTTACATGACTCTCGTGGCAAATTGGCTACTGATAATCAGCCTGCTCGCCTAGGTTTGCGCGGCCCATTCACAGCCAGTCTGTCGTAAAACCAATTCGGTAGCAGGCGCATCAGCTTACCCACCACCCCCATCTGCCACGGGATCACAACGTAAGATTTTTTTTGTTGTATCGCCTTGAGCGCCTTCACTGCAAACACCTGAGCATCCATCAAGAACGGCATATGATAAGGATTCTTTGCAGTCATCTCTGTACGAATAAAGCCAGGCGCAATCGTCACGACTCCAACATTGTGCGGCTTGAGCTCTAAGCGCAAGCTTTCGCAATAGGTGGTCACGGCCGACTTTGAAGCGCTGTAAGCCCCAGCACCCGGCAAGCCCCTGACACCTGCGACACTCGCAATCCCCACAAGCGTACCGGCTTGACGCTTGATCATTTGCGACACAAAGGGCTCAAACGTCGAAACAGTGGCCATCACGTTAGTTTCAAAGATCGCTTTGAAGACACCGAAATCATCGGCTTCTTCAGTCAGCGTGCCTGCGCTGATACCCGCACAGGCGATCACCACATCCACCTCACCCACTTGTTCGATAAAGTTATGTGCAGCGGCGTGAAGTTCGTCGCGATCTTGCACATCGACCACATACAAGTAGTGGCGACCCGGCAAACTCGAACCGAGTTCATGCAAACGATCGCGCCGGCGCGCCAGTAAGCCAAGTGTATGGCCTTGCGCTGCATATTGCTGGGCGAGCGCCGCGCCTAAGCCGCTGCTCGCACCCGTAATAAAGACCGCCACTTAATTGGCCTTTGCACCTGAAGCGCGGACAATTTTCTCCCACTTGGCGAGCTCAGTTTCGTTGTACTTGGCAAACTCGGCTGAGCTTGACCCCACCGGTTCAGCGCCCATGCCGGCATACTGGTCTTGCACCGATTGCAACTTTAGGGCTTGACTCGCCGCTTGGGATAACTGATTGACGATCGCCATTGGCGTGCCCTTGGGAGCCCAGTATCCGTACCACGTTGCGATATCAAAACCCGCGTACCCTGACTCGGCAACGGTAGGGAGTTCAGGTAGCGCTTGCGCACGCTTAAGCGTCGTCACAGCGATCGCTCGCAACTTACCTGCTTTGATGAATGGCATAGCAGAAGGCATTGAGTCAAACATCAGCTGTACTTGCCCGCCCACCAAATCAGCTAAGGCGGGTGAACTACCTTTGTAAGGGATGTGCTGCATCTCAATACCTGCCGCGACCTTGAACGATTCGCCTGCCAGGTGTTGCGCCGAGGCATTACCCGATGACGCAAAATTAAGTTTGCCCGGATTTTTTTTGCCGTACTCAACTAAGTCTTTAAGCGAATGCACGGGCAAGCTATTGGGCACCACCAGCACCAAAGGCACAGCAGCCAATTGCGTGATTGGCACAAAATCTTTCAATGCATCAAATCGCATGTCTGGATACAAATGCGGATTGATCACGTGCAACGACGCATTTGCTAAAAAGGTGTAACCATCAGGTTCAGCGCGCGCCACCAACTCAGCACCGATCATGCCGCTTGCGCCCGGCTTGTTATCAACAATGATCGACTGGCCTAGTATTTTGCTCATTTCGGCAGCGACTACACGGGCCGTCAAATCCGTTGGGCCACCAGGTGGGTATGGCACGACCATACGAATTGCTTTGTTTGGATAAGTATTGGCTTGCGCGAACGCGACTGGTGCGCCGGCGATACTAGCGATACTAGCGACACAAAGTAGTCGCAAGACAAACTTTAAACTGAACATAGAGACGCTGCTTTTCAAATGGTTGATGGTTAAGAAGCTAGCGCCGGTGCCTGAGTCACGACACCCGCTTTAAGCAGTTGTTGAATCGACTCGGCACTTAGGCCGGCCTCAGTCAGCGCTTGAATTGAGTGTTCACCAATACGCGGGGCGCTGGACACCGGGCGATGCAGCGGATGCGAGGGCAGACCAATATAGGGCAGCTTGCCAACCCCTGCCTGCTCGAGTTGTTGCGCCAAGTTTAAGTGCAAGGCCTGGGGGTGCTCAAGCACCTCAGTGTAATTGCGCACTTGTGCATGCAACACATCATGTTTTTGTAGCAAGGCCACCCAATGCGCGGTCGTGTTTTGTTTGAGGATTTGAGCCATGTCGGCATGCAAGATTGCACGATTTTCAAAACGAATCGCGTTTTCAAGATAGCGAGGATCGGTGATCCACTCTTCGCGGCTGAGTGCCTTACAAACACGATGAAAATGCTCGGTATTCACGGTGACAACAGAGACTGTACCGTCTGAGGTTGCAAAGACCGCATTGGGCGCACTCACTGCGCCAAAGGGTCGCTTGCCAGCGATTGCCTGCTCGATAAAACAAGCCCCCTGAAACGCCGCACAGGCCTCAAACAGGCTCACTTGCACGTGCGTACCCAACTTATGCGCCAGACGCTGATACAGCGCTGTTGCAGCGCCCTGCGAGGCATACAAGCCTGTCATCACGTCGGCGGCCAACAGCCCGACACGTCTGGGCGTGCCATGCTCATCTTGATTTGAGAACATTAAGCCACTGTCAGCTTGCATCACAGAATCGGTTGCGGGTGCATCGGCATACGGGCCCGTTTGCCCATAGCCACTGACCGATACATAAACCAGCTCAGGTTTGATTTTTGACAGTGCTGAATAGCCAACGCCTAAACGATCTGCAACACCTGGTCGAAAATTTTGCACGATGACATCGGCTTGCATGGCGAGGTCAAACAGAATCTTTTTACCTGCCTCGGTGCGCGCATCTAGCGCCAACGCTTGCTTACCCGCATTGAACTGGATCGCCAGTGCACTCAAATCACCCTTGGCGACACCAACAAAACGAATCCAGTCGCCTGCGGGGGGCTCGACCTTTAAGACGTGAGCGCCCTGCTGCCAGAGTATGTGGGCACAATAAGGGCCAGCGATGCCCTGGCTGATGTCGAGTACTCGCAGGCCAGAATAAGGGAGCGGATTTGGTGTCATAGCGCCAACGACTGATGTAGTTCTTGCAACGAATACACCTTAATCCCAAGCCCTTCGCGCAAATACTGCATGCCTTCAACAGCGGCACGTGCGCCTGCGATGGTCGTGTAGTAGGTGACCCTGGCTGCCAAGGCTTGTGTGCGAATCGCACGCGAATCAGTGATGGCGTTGCGGCGCTCTTCGACAGTGTTGATCACCAGCGAAACTTCGCCGTTTTTGAGCATATCCACGATATGCGGACGGCCCTCGGCGACTTTATTCACCACCATGACGGGTATACCAGCTTCTTTGATCGCAGCAGCCGTACCGCGCGTTGCCACCACCTTAAAGCCCAAACCATGCAAGCCGCGCGCGACTTCAACCGCTTTAGGCTTATCTTGATTTTTGACGCTGATGAACACTGTGCCAGATTCAGGCAAATTCACGCTAGCAGCCATTTGCGACTTCACAAAGGCTTCGCCAAAGGTCACACCCACGCCCATGACTTCGCCGGTTGACTTCATCTCAGGGCCAAGAATGGTGTCGACGCCTGGAAACTTCACAAACGGAAACACAGCCTCTTTGACTGAAAAGTAATGGGGCACAACCTCTTTGGTGATGCCTTGCGCAGCCAAGCTTTTGCCAGCCATTGCACGTGCGGCAATTTTTGCCAACTGAAGGCCTGTCGCTTTAGACACAAATGGCACAGTACGCGACGCACGAGGATTGACCTCAAGTACGTAGACGTCACCTTTTTGCACGGCAAACTGCACGTTCATCAGACCTGACACATTTAATGCACGTGCCATCAGCGCGGTTTGGCGTTTGATTTCGGTGGTCATTTCGGTTGACAACGAAAACGGTGGCAAGCTGCAAGCCGAGTCGCCCGAATGCACACCCGCTTGCTCGATGTGTTCCATCACACCACCAATAAACACCTGTTGCCCATCGCACAAGCAATCGACATCAATCTCAATGGCGTCATTCAAAAAGCGATCGAGCAACACTGGCGAATCATTGCTAACTTTCACAGCCTCGCGCATGTAGCGTTCGAGGTCACCTTGCTCATGTACGATTTCCATGGCCCGGCCACCCAGCACATAACTTGGGCGCACCACCAGGGGATAACCGATTTCTTGAGCGTGCGCCAAGGCCTCACTTTCAGTACGCGCAGTGCGGTTAGGCGGTTGGCGAAGATTGAGCTTGGTTAATAACTTTTGAAAGCGCTCCCGGTCTTCAGCCACGTCGATTGACTCGGGGCTTGTGCCAATGATCGGCACGCCGTTGGCTTCAAGCGCACGTGCAAGCTTGAGCGGCGTTTGACCACCATACTGCACAATCACACCCACAGGCTTTTCAATATGTACGATTTCAAGTACATCTTCGAGAGTGACTGGCTCAAAGTACAAGCGATCTGAGGTGTCGTAATCGGTTGAAACGGTTTCAGGATTGCAATTGATCATGATGGTTTCAAAGCCATCTTCGCTTAACGCCAACGCAGCGTGCACGCAGCAATAATCAAACTCAATCCCTTGGCCGATGCGGTTAGGCCCCCCGCCCAGCACAATAATCTTTTTACGATCAGTGGGTTTAGCTTCGCACTCTTGCTCGTAGGTTGAATACAAATAAGCCGTATTGGTCGCAAACTCTGCCGCGCAGGTATCCACTCTTTTAAACACTGGGCGCACATTCAGTTGTTGGCGCAGCTTGCGCACCTCGCCTTCAACAGTATCCAATAAAAAGGCTAAGCGACGGTCAGAGAAACCGCGGCGCTTCAATTGCCAGAGCGTTTCGTAATCGAGGTCAGCGAGGGTACGTTGCTCAAGCGCCAACTCAATATCAACAATTTCTTTAATCTGCGCCAAAAACCAAGGATCAATCTTGGTGAGTTGATGCACTTCATCCATCGTGAAACCTTGAGCAAAGGCATCGCCCACGTACCAGATCCGCTCAGGGCCAGGTTCGCCCAATTCGATTTGAATTTTTTCGCGATCGGTGGTTTTTTGATTCAGGCCATCTACACCGACTTCTAAACCGCGTAGAGCTTTTTGAAACGACTCTTGAAAGGTGCGGCCAATGGCCATGACTTCGCCGACCGACTTCATTTGTGTCGTCAAGCGTGCGTCTGCTGTCGGAAATTTTTCGAAGGCAAAACGTGGCACCTTGGTGACGACGTAATCGATGGTTGGTTCAAACGAGGCAGGCGTTGCTCCACCCGTGATCTCATTTTTAAGTTCGTCTAAGGTGTACCCCACGGCCAAGCGTGCGGCAACCTTCGCGATCGGAAAGCCAGTGGCTTTTGATGCCAAGGCAGATGAGCGCGACACACGCGGATTCATCTCAATGACAATCATCCGACCATTGAGCGGATTGACGGCGAACTGCACGTTTGAACCACCAGTATCGACGCCGATCTCGCGTAAGACCGCGATCGAAGCGTTACGCATGATTTGATATTCTTTATCAGTCAGCGTTTGAGCCGGCGCCACCGTGATCGAGTCACCGGTATGCACACCCATTGGATCTAAGTTTTCGATCGAACAAACGATAATGCAGTTGTCGGCGCTATCGCGCACGACTTCCATTTCAAATTCTTTCCAGCCTAGCAATGACTCTTCGATTAAGAGCTCGCTAGTCGGCGAGGCTTCAAGGCCGCGACGACAAATCGTTTCAAACTCTTCAGCGTTATACGCGATACCGCCGCCGCTACCACCGAGCGTAAAGCTGGGGCGAATCACCGCCGGAAACCCTGAGGTGCCGAGTTCAATGCCGATGCGACGTTGTACTTCCCAGGCCTCTTCGAGCGAGTGCGCAACACCCGACTTGGCAGACTCAAGACCGATCGCAGTCATAGCGACTTTAAATTTTTGACGGTCTTCGGCTTTTTCGATCGCGTGCGCGTTAGCGCCGATCAACTCAACGTTGTACTTTTTAAGGACGCCATGCTTGTCGAGATCAAGCGCACAATTCAAGGCCGTTTGACCACCCATCGTAGGCAGCACAGCATCGGGGCGTTCTTTTTCAATGATTTTTTCGACGACTTGCCAGGTAATGGGCTCGATGTAGGTGACATCGGCCGTTTCTGGGTCGGTCATGATAGTGGCAGGATTGCTGTTGACCAGCACTGTGCGATAACCCTCTGCTTTGAGGGCTTTGCAGGCTTGTGCGCCTGAGTAATCAAACTCGCACGCTTGCCCAATCACAATGGGGCCAGCGCCAATAATCAGAATAGTTTTTAGGTCGG